>JANMAT010000231.1:0-3750 GCA_031359995.1 Actinomycetes bacterium | reverse complement strand
AGAAGATCTCGCGTCCGCGCCAGCATTACACGGGCGTACCCGAGCGGAACAACCCCGCCGGCGGCGACCGCGCCTGAGCTTCTGGGTGCGTTGTGCCTCCCGGGTGACACACATCGCACCCAGACCGCGACGAGCGCGCCGGACGGCTACATGGTCAGCAGGATCTTGCCGACGTTGGCGTCGGCCGCCATGCGCTCGTGGGCCTCGGCGACCCGGTCGAGCGCGAAGCGCGAGTCGATGACCGGGCGCATGGCGCCCGACTCGAACAGGGGCACGACCTCGGCGCCGAACCGGCGGGCCAGCGAGATCTTCTCCCCGAGCGGGCGGGCCCGCAGCACGGTGCCGATCAGCTGGGCCCGCTTGAACATGAGCACGCCCAGGTTCACCGCCGGCGACGCGCCGGCCATGGTGCCCACCTGCACGAGCCGACCCCGCAGCGCCAGCGCGTCGAGCGAGCGGTTCGTCTCGTCGCCACCGATGACGTCGAGGATCACGTCGAACCCGCCCGGCACCGCCGCCTTGGCGTCGGCTGACCAGTCGTGCGGGCTGCGCTCGAACACGTGGTCGGCGCCGAGCGCGGTGCACGCCGCCACCTTGCCCGCCGAGCACGTGACGGCGACGCGCGCCCCCATGGCCTTGGCCAGCTGGATGCCGGCGGTGCCCACACCCGACGCACCGGCGTGGATGAGCGCCCAGCGGCCCGGGGTGAGGCCGCCCTGCAGCACGATGGCGTCCCACGCCGTCAGAAAGACCTCGGGGATGGCGGCGGCGTCGACCACGTCGACGTTGGCGGGCACGCCGATGGCCTGACGCTCGTGGATCACGACCTGCTCGGCGTAGCCGCCGCCGGCCAGGATGCCCATGACCGCGTCGCCGACCTTCCACAACCGCACCTTGTCGCCCACCGCGACGACGCGCCCGGCGAACTCGAGGCCGGGGATCTCGAGCGGCATCGGCTCGGGCGACGGGTAGCGGCCCTGACGCTGCAGCAGATCGGCGCGGTTCAGGGCCGTGGCCGCCACCTGCACGAGCACCTGCTCGGCACCGGGCACCGGATCGGGGACGTCCTCGACGTGGAGCACCTCGGGTCCGCCGTGCTCGCGCAGCACCACCGCCCTCATGCCAGGCCCGCCACGTGCACGAAGCGGTCGGCCACGCCGGCGTCGCCGATGACCTCGACCATCGCCGGTCGCCGCCACAACCACAGCAACAGGTCGTGGGCCGGGCCCCGCACGGCGCAGTCGCCCTTCGTGTGGGCCCGGTCGAATCGGGCCCCGCCGTCGGTGATCTCGTGCACGATCCACTCCCCCGAGCCTGCGGCGAGGCCCTCGTCGGTGCAGTGCAGGTGGACGGTGCCACCCACGTCGGCGCCCTTGTCGGTTCCGGCCATCATGTGCTGCAGGTACTCGTCGATGCCATCGGCGGCGACCAGCGGGTCGATGCGCCAACCGGTGCCGGCGGCCCCCTCGGCGTCCCAGCGGTGCACCGCGGTCTCCTGGGCCATGCGTCGGCGCACCCACGCCACGCTGCCGGGCGCCCGCACCCACGTCCACAGCGGCTGGTCCGGATCGCCCCAGCCGAAGACCTGCCACGCCCGGCGATGTTCCGCCCGGGCCCACGGGAGCAGCTCGTGATCGGGCGGCTGCGCGGGGTCGGTGTAGTCCTCCAGCTGCTCGGCCGTCTCGGGCGTGATGCGGTGGTCGACCACCTGCGTCCAGAAGTGCCAGACCTCACCCACGTGGTACACGAGGTCGCGCACCGCCCAGCCGGGGCACCACGGCACCGGCGTGTCGAGGCCGGCGCGTTCGGCCGTGGCCAGGAGCGCTTCCCCGTTCTCGCGGAACTGCGCGAGGGGGTCGTAACGGAGCTCGGTCATCGGCCCGACGTTACAAGCGATCGGCGGCGGCTGGTCCGTCGACGATGGCCAGCACGGCGTCGAGGCCGCGCGGCGTACCGCTGGGCACGAGGGGCAGCAACAGCGTGCGCACCCCGGTGTCGATGGCGCCGCCGTCGTTGCGGTGGTTGTCGCCCACCATCAACGCTTCGCTGGGTGTCACACCGAGGCGCTCGCACGCGGTGTGGAACAGCAGCGGCGCCGGCTTGGTGACGCCGTGCTGGTAGCTCATCACGAACGTCGTGAAGTACCGGGCCAGGTCGTGGTGCTCGAACGTGGGGCGCAGGTCCCAGCCGGTGTCGCTCACCACCGCCATGGGCACGCCGCGCTCGGTTGAGCGCGGCGAGCACGGCGCGGGTGTCGACGAACGGTGCCCAACCGTCGGCCGTGGTCTCGAACTCGTAGAGCTTCCCGGTGAGCCCGGGACACAGCGCTTCGAGCTCGCCCCAGATGGCGAGCCAGCAGGCGCGGTGCTCGGCCGGTCCGAGGTCGCGCCCCTTGGCCATCTCCTCGGGCGTGCGCGATCGGCTGCGCCCGTCGTGCCACAGGGCGTCGGCCGCATGGCGCGGAACCGGCCTCCCGAGGGCGGCCGATGCCCGCACGATGAACTCGACGCTGTCGGCGGTGTCGAACAGCGTGTGCCCGAAGTCGAACAGGACCGCTCGAACGGGCTCCAGGGGGTGGGGCGCCACGCCTCAGGCCATCTTGGCCTGCAGACGCCGGTCGAGGGCGTCCAGGAAGTCCTCGGTGCTCAGGAACGGCGCGTCCTTGGCGATGAGCAGGGCGAGGTCCTTGGTCATCTCGCCGGCCTCGACGGCCTCGACGCACACCCGCTCGAGCGTGTCGGCGAACGCGACCACCTCGGGGGTGTCGTCCTTCTTGCCGCGGAACTTCAGACCCTGGGTCCAGGCGAAGATCGAGGCGATCGGGTTGGTCGAGGTCTTCTCGCCCTTCTGGTGCTGGCGGTAGTGGCGCGTGACCGTGCCGTGGGCCGCCTCGGCCTCGCAGGTCTGCCCGTCGGGCGTGAGCAGCACCGAGGTCATGAGCCCGAGCGAGCCGAAGCCCTGGGCCACGATGTCGGACTGCACGTCGCCGTCGTAGTTCTTGCACGCCCACACGTAGCCGCCGTCGCCCTTGATGGCCTGGGCCACCATGTCGTCGATGAGGCGGTGCTCGTACCACAGGCCCTTGGCCTCGAACCGGGCCTTGTACTCGGCCTGGTAGATCTCTTCGAAGATGTCCTTGAAGTCACCGTCGTAGGCCTTCAGGATCGTGTTCTTCGTGGACATGTAGAGCGGGTAGCCGCGGTCGAGGGCGTAGCGGAACGATGCGTGGGCGAAGTCACGGATGCTCTCCGTGTAGTTGTACATGCCCATGGCGACGCCGCCGCTCTCGGGGTACACCGCGACCTCGCGCACCTCGGGCGCCGAGCCGTCGGCCGGCGTGAAGGTCATGGTGACGGTGCCGGCCTGGCGCACCTTGAAGTCGGTGGCCTTGTACTGGTCGCCGTGGGCGTGACGGCCGATGATGATCGGCTTGGTCCAGCCCGGCACGTAGCGCGGGATGTTCGAGCAGATGATGGGCTCGCGGAAGATGACGCCACCGAGGATGTTGCGGATGGTGCCGTTGGGCGACCTCCACATCTTCTTCAGGCCGAACTCTTCGACGCGGGCCTCGTCGGGGGTGATGGTGGCGCACTTCACGGCGACGCCGTACTTCTTGGTGGCCTCGGCCGAGTCGATGGTGACCTGGTCGTCGGTGGCGTCACGGTGCTCGATGCCGAGATCGAAGTACTTCAGGTCGATGTCGAGGTACGGCAGGATCAGCTTGTCCTTGATGAACTGCCAGATGATGCG
>JANMAT010000226.1:0-3291 GCA_031359995.1 Actinomycetes bacterium | reverse complement strand
CTGGCGGTGGCGGCGAGGGCGGCAGCAACGCCGACCGCGCCGATGACGGCCCGGCGCATGCGGGTCGATGTTGAGTTCGGCATCATGAGGATGCTCCTTTTCGTTTCTCCGCCCGCTGATGAGGTTCCGCCCGCATCAGTTCTGGACGGCCCACGAAAGCGAGGCCGTCCCAGTCGGGTGCTCCACGAGCAAGCGAAGTTCGCCGCCGCCATGTGGCGCTACGGAGTCCCCGACGGAGACCCCACGGTATGCCGGTTCCCACGTCAGAGCAGCCGCGACCCCCTGTGTCACGTGACACACGCGAACGCCGTCACGGCCGGCTGGCACGCCCGCCTGTTCGCGTGTCACCGTTGACGCATCGGTGATCCAAGCCGAATGATCGGAGCGAACGCTCCGATCGCGTCCCCCCACCCTCGGGAGGAATCATGAGCACCAGTGTGGTGACGTTCCGGTCACGCAAGGGCGGCGAGCAGCCCCTGACCATGGTGACCTGCTACGACACGACCTTCGCCCGCCTGCTGGCCGACACCGACGTGGACGCCGTGCTGGTCGGGGACAGCGTGGCGATGGTGGTGCACGGTCACCCGACCACCCTGCCCGCCGACCTCGACATGATGGTCATGCACACCGCGGCGGTGGCCCGGGGCATCGGCGACAAGCTGGTCGTGGCCGATCTGCCGTTCCTGGCCCACCGGCGCGGACAGCGAGACGCGGTCGACGCCGCCGGTGCGCTCCTGCGGGCCGGCGCCCACGCGGTGAAGCTCGAGGGCGCCGCCGGGAACGGCGAGCTCGTCACCCATCTGGTGGAGTCCGGCATCCCCGTCATGGGGCACGTGGGCCTCACCCCGCAGTTCGTGAACGCCTTCGGCGGGTTCAAGGTGCAGGGCCGCGGCCACGAGGCCGCCGACCACGTCCTGCGCGACGCCAAGACGCTCGAGCACGCCGGCGTGTTCGCCATCGTGATCGAGGGCGTGCCCGCCGAGCTGGCCACGAAGATCACCCGCTCGGTGGCCGTGCCCACCATCGGCATCGGTGCCGGCGCCGCGTGTGACGGCCAGATCCTGGTGCTGCACGACCTGCTGGGCCTCACCCAGCGGGTGCCCCGCTTCGTGCGCCGTTTCGGCGACGGGGCGGCCATGGTGCAGCACGCCATCGCCGACTACACCGCCTCGGTGCGCAACGGCTCGTTCCCGTCCAGCGACGAGAGCTACGCGTGACCGCGGCTGCCACCCTGCCCGTCGCCCGCGACCTCGCGTCCTGGCGGCGGCTGCGGCCCCGCTCGGGAACCCTGGGCTTCGTCCCCACCATGGGCGCGCTGCACGAGGGCCACCTGTCGCTCGTGCGCCGCGCCCTCGCGGAGAACGACCACTGCGCGGTCAGCATCTTCGTGAACCCGACCCAGTTCGACGACGCCGGCGACCTGGCCGCCTATCCGAAGACGTTCGACGACGACTGCGCCCTGCTCGCCTCTCTGGGCGCGCCGTTCGTGCTCGCCCCCACCGCCGATGTCATGTACGCCGACGGCTACGCCGTGCGGGTGTCCGAGCACCAGGACGCCAACGTGCTCGAGGGCGAGCACCGCCCCGGTCACTTCGACGGCATGCTCACCGTGGTGCTCAAGCTGCTGAACATCGCCGGGGCCCACCACGCCTACTTCGGCGAGAAGGACTTCCAGCAGCTGCGCCTCGTGCGCACCATGACCTCGGCCCTGTTCCACCCGACGAAGATCGTCGGCTGCCCCACCATCCGTGAGCACGACGGTCTGGCCATGAGCAGCCGCAACCGCCGCCTGAACCCGGCCCAGCGCGATCTCGCCGGGCACTGGGCCGCGCTGCTGGCCGACGTCGGCCGCCCGGCCAGCGACGTCAGCGCCACTCTCGCGCAGCTCGGCTTCACGGTCGACTACGTCGCCGACAGGTGGGACCGCCGCCTCGCCGCCGTGCACGTGCCCGCCGTCGAGGGCGGTCCCGATGTGCGCCTCATCGACAACGTGCCCCGCCCCGGTACCGCCTCGTGAACGTCCTGTTCCAGCTGTCGGGCTCGATCGCCTGCTACAAGGCGGCCCACGTGGTGTCGCGCATCACCCAGGCCGGCCACGACGTGCGCTGCGCCGCGTCGCCCAGCGCGTTGCAGTTCGTGGGCGCGGCCACCCTGGAAGGGCTGAGCGGCAACCCCGTCGCCACCGAGACGTTCGAGTCGGGGCGGTGGATGGACCACATCGAGCTCCCCCGCTGGGCCGACCTCACCATCGTGTGCCCGGCGACGGCCAACCGGCTCAACAAGATGGCGGCCGGCGTGGCCGACGACCTCCTCGGCAACCTGTTCCTGACGCACGACTTCACCAAGCCGTTCCTGGTGGCACCGGCCATGAACACCCGGATGTGGCAGCACCCCACCACGGTCGCCTCCGCGGCCCGGCTCACCGCCATGGGCATCGAGATCGTGACACCGGACAGCGGTGCGCTGGCGTGCCGTGAAGTCGGCGACGGCCGGCTGGCCGACCCCGACGGCATCGTGGCGCTGCTGCTGGACCGGCTGAAGAGCGGGGCGGCATGAGGGTGCTGATCACCTCGGGCGGCACGCGCGAGCCGATCGACGGCGTCCGGTCCATCACCAACTTCTCCTCCGGCACCACCGGCGCCGCGCTGGCCGACGCCTTTGCCGACGCCGGCTGGGACGTCACCCTGCTGCGCGCTCGCGACGCCCGCCGCCCGAACCGCACCGACCGCATCACCGAGGCCACCTTCGCCACCGTCGCCGAGCTCGATGCCGCGTGCCACGACCTGCTCGGTGCTCAGCGCTACGACGCGGTTGTGCACGCCGCCGCGGTGAGCGACTTCGTGGTCGGGGCGGTGGTGGTCGACGGGGTGCGCCACCCTGCGCCGTTGGTAGGCAAGCTCGACTCGGCCACGTCGCTCTCGCTCGAGCTGGTGCCCTCCGCCAAGATCCTGCCCCGCCTGCGCGGCTACGCCGGCCACGACGACGTCGTGGTGGTGGGCTTCAAGCTCACCAACGGCGCCACCCCGGCCGAGGTGGCCGACGCAGTGGCCCGCCAGCTCGCCACCGGCGGCGTGGGAGCCGTAGTGCACAACGACCTCACCCAGCTCGACCACGGGAACGACCGCCACGTGGCCACCGTGCACGGCCCTGACGGCGTCATCGGCCGGGCCGACAACAACGCCGAGCTGGCGCGGGTGTTGATCTCGCTGGTCGGGGCCCGTCCCAGTCGCGCGCCACGACCCGCGGGGTAAGAGCGAAAGCAGGGTCAGACCTCCGCCCCGATAGGGCTCG
>JANMAT010000204.1:0-8584 GCA_031359995.1 Actinomycetes bacterium | reverse complement strand
CGGAGATGGTGATGCCGGGTGACAACATCGTGATGACGGTCGAGTTGGGGAAGCCGATCGCGATGGATGAGGGTCTGCGTTTCGCCATCCGCGAGGGCGGCCGTACCGTGGGCGCCGGCCGCGTCACCAAGATCCTCAAGTAGTCCCGCCCGCGGTCCGGGCACCAGCGCCGGACCGCACACCGGCCCCTCACCGGGGCCGCACTCTGAACTGGCCGCCCCGGCGGCCCGAACCCGTCCCGAAGGGACCAGCGATGGCGAAGAACGACAAGCGGGTCAAGATCACCCTGGAGTGCCAGGTGTGCAAGAACCGCAACTACATCACCACCAAGAACAAGATGAACGACCGTGAGCGCTTGGAGATGAAGAAGTACTGCAAGCACGACCGCGCCCACACCAACCACAAAGAGACCCGCTGAGGTCCCGGGCCGCCGGTGCCGCCGAACCCGTTGAGACGGGTTCCGAGGGGCACTGGTAGGCTCGATGGTCGCAACGAACCCTTAGGGCAGTAGCTCAACTGGCAGAGCAGCGGTCTCCAAAACCGCAGGTTGTGGGTTCGAGTCCCTCCTGCCCTGCTCTTCATCTCACGTGAACTCACGAACGGTGCAACCGATGTCGATCGAAGGTATGAGCCGCGAGCAGCGGCGGATGCTGCGCAAGATGGGCGCGGTGAACGAACAGGGCGCGCCCGTTCGCACGCCGCGCACCGCGCCGGGCAAGGTCCCCACGGAGGCTCGTACCACCCCGACCGAGTTCGTCCGTGAGGTCCGGGGCGAGCTCCGCAAGGTGGCATGGCCCACCAAGCAGGAGGTCCGCCTCTACTCCATCGTGGTGCTGGTCACCGTGATCCTGTTCACCCTCCTCGTGTTCGGCCTCGATTTCGCGGCCGGCAAGTTCCTGCTCAGACTGTTCGACAAATGACCGACCTCGTCGATCCCGACCACCTCCCCGAAGACAGCGATGACCTTGCGGTCACGAGCGACGACCTCGCCGGTGACGCGGCCGACGACACCCCGGCTGACGCGGCCGACGAGGTCGAGATCTACGTCTCGGAGAGCCCGTACGACCGTCCGGGCCAGTGGTTCGTCGTCCACACCCAGTCGGGCTACGAGAAGAAGGTCAAGTCCAACCTGGAGGCCCGCACCTCGTCCATGAACATGGAGGAGAAGATCTTCGAGATCGTCATCCCCATGGAGGACGTCGTCGAGTTCAAGGGCGGCCGCAAGGTCACCGTCCAGAAGAAGGTCTTCCCCGGCTACCTGCTCGTGCGGTGCCGCATGGACGACGACTCCTGGTACGTCATCCGCAACACCCCCGGTGTCACCGGTTTCGTCGGCCAGGGCCGGCTGGGCCAGAAGCCCACGCCGCTCGCCCGTCGCGAGGTCGAGACGTTCCTCGCCGCCAAGGCCGATGGTGAGCCTGGCGTGCCCACCCGCGCCAAGCCCAAGCTCGAGTACGAGGTGGGCGAGAACGTGCGGGTGAAGGAAGGTCCGTTCGCGGACTTCACCGGCACCATCGCCGAGATCAACCCCGATCACATGAAGATGAAGGTGATCGTGAACATCTTCGGCCGTGAGACCCCCGTGGAGATGGACTTCGGCCAGGTGGCCAAGCTCTGATCCCCCCTGACCGGCGCCCGCTGGCGTCCGGTCACCCCCATCGACCAGACTAGATCGCTCGCTGTACGCGCACGTTGAGAGGAACCCCATGGCCAAGAAGAAGGTTGCGGCCATCGTCAAGATCCAGATCCCGGCCGGAAAGGCCACACCGGCACCGCCGGTGGGCACCGCGCTCGGCCCGCACGGTGTGCCGATCATGGAGTTCGTGAAGCAGTACAACGCGGCGACCGAGAGCCAGGTCGGCACGGTCATCCCGGTGGAGATCACCGTGTTCGAGGACCGCAGCTTCACCTTCGTGTTGAAGACGCCGCCCACGCCCGTGCTGCTCCGCGAGAAGGCGGGCATCGCCAAGGGTTCGACCACGCCGGGCAAGGCGTCGGCCGGCACCATCAGCGAGACGGCGATCGAAGAGATCGCCAAGATCAAGATGCCCGACCTGAACGCCTACGACCTGGACGCGGCCAAGGAGCAGGTGCGGGGTACCGCACGCTCCATGGGCCTCAAGGTCCAGTAGCACACCATCACTGCCGCGTCCGGTGTCACCTCACCCGGCCGGCCGACCTGAGAGGGAGCCGTCATGGCGCAAGGGAAGAAGTACGTCGACGCCGCCAAGCGGTTCGACCGTGACCAGCTGTTCAGCTCGCTCGAGGCGCTGGAGCTCGTGAAGAGCCTGGCGTCGGCGAAGTTCGACGAGACCGTCGAGCTCGCCGTCCGCCTCGGCGTCGATCCGCGCAAGTCCGACCAGATGGTGCGCGGCACCGTCGGGCTGCCGTCGGGTACCGGCAAGGACGTCCGCGTCGCCGTGTTCGCCGCCGGCGCCGCCGCCGAGGAGGCCCGCAAGGCCGGCGCCGACATCGTCGGTGTCGACGATCTCGCCGCCGACATCCAGGCCGGCAAGATGGACTTCGACGTGGCCATCGCCACGCCCGACCTCATGCCGCTCGTCGGTCGGCTCGGCCGCGTGCTCGGCCCTCGTGGCCTCATGCCGAACCCGAAGACGGGCACGGTGACCACCGACGTGGGCCGCGCCGTCACCGAGTTCAAGGGCGGAAAGGTCGAGTACCGCACGGACCGCTACGGCAACGTGCACGTGCCGCTGGGTCGGGTGAGCTTCGAGATGGACGCGCTCACCGTCAACTTCCTGGCCGTCGTCGACGAGTTGCAGCGGGCGAAGCCTGCCTCGGCCAAGGGCCGCTACTTCCGCAAGATCGCCGTCAGCTCGACCATGGGCCCCGGCATCCGGGTCGACACGAACCGCCTCCGGCCCGAGGTCGTCTGACGGTCTGCGGACGACGGTTGGTCGGTGGGTTCGCTCACCGCTAGCCTTGTGCCTTCGACAACTGATCACTGCTCGCCGCAGACCGCTGGTCCGTCCGGACAATGGGTGCTGAACCCGCCAGCGCAGGTGGACTCCACGAAGTGCCTCTCGAGGCGTCGTCGCGGTGTTCGCTCCCAAGCGAGCCCGATGACCCCGAGAGGAGGTGACGATGGAGAACCCCAGGCCCGAAAAGGTGGCAGTGGTGGCCGAGGTGACCGAGAAGATCGCGGGCGCCGACGCCGTGCTGCT
Organism: Actinomycetes bacterium; assembly: GCA_031359995.1. GTDB lineage: Bacteria > Actinomycetota > Acidimicrobiia > Acidimicrobiales > Ilumatobacteraceae > JANMAT01. Next base: position 5,399 of record JANMAT010000204.1, on the reverse strand, counting down.
CACCGACTACCGAGGCATGAGCGTGAAGGCGATGTCCGAGCTCCGTCGGGCGTTGCGCCCGGCCGGTGCCGAGTACAAGGTCTACAAGAACACGCTCGTGCGCTTCGCCGCCCGCAACGCTGGCGTCGACGGTGCCGATGACATCCTGACCGGTCCGACGGCCATCGCGTTCGTGCGCGGTGATGTTGCCGGCGCGGCCAAGGCCCTGCGTGACTACGCCAAGATCAACCCGAGCCTCGTGCTCAAGGGCGGTCTGCTCGCAGGCAAGGTCATCACAGCCGCCGACATCGACGTGCTGGCTGATCTGCCTCCCCGTGAGGTCGTGCTCAGCCAGCTCGCCGGACTGTTCGAAGCCCCGCTCAGCCAGATGGCTTCGCTGCTCGAGGCGGTACCCCGCACGTTCGCACATGGCATCCAGGCCCTGATCGACAAGAACGGCGGCGAACAGGCTGCCGCCTGATCGCCCCACCCCTTTCCACTCATCGTTTCTGCACTTCGTAGGAGTTCCACACCATGGCTGTTTCCATTGACGAGATCCTCGACAGCATCTCGGGCATGACCGTGCTCGAACTGGTCGAGCTGAAGAAGAAGTTCGAAGAGCGCTTCGACGTCACCGCGGCCGCCCCGGTCGCGATGATGGCCGCCGGTGGCGCCGCCACCGCCGCCCCCGTCGAGGAGGAGAAGGACGAGTTCGACGTCGTCCTCGTCTCCGCCGGCGAGAAGAAGATCCAGGTCATCAAGGTCGTGCGCGAGCTGACCAGCCTGGGTCTGAAGGAAGCCAAGGACGTGGTCGACAGCGCGCCCAAGGCCGTGCTCGAGAAGGCCAACAAGTCCGACGCCGAGAAGGCGAAGGCGGCCCTCGAAGAGGCTGGCGCCACCGTCGAGGTGAAGTGATCCCCGGCCCTTCGGGCCGCTGACGGACCATGACCAGTGCCCGGGACCGGTGACGGTCCCGGGCACGGTCGCGTCCGGTGCACCATCATGGGTGGGGTGAGCCTGCCGCCGCCCACGTTGCCGCCCCCGAGTCCGCCCACCCCGCCCCTGCCGGCGGGCTGGTACGACGACCCCTGGGACGAGCGCCGCCGTCGCTACTGGGACGGTGGGGTGTGGACCGGCTACACCGACGACCTGTATCACCTGCCCGCCGGTGGGGAGGACGCCGCCCATCTCGTCACCGGCAACCGTGGCGTCACCCGCTGGCTGAGCCGGGCCGTGCTGGTCACCCCGGTGTTCCAGATCGTCAGCCTGGCGTCGTCGGCCAACGGGCTGCGCGACGCGCTCGAGACGATCAACGACCCCGAGGCGGCCCGGTCCACGTTGGGGGCGACGAACGGCTGGCTGCAGCTCGGGCAGGTGCTGTCGTTGCTGAGCCTGGTGGTGCTGGTGCTGCGGATGGTGTGGCTCTACCGCGCGTCCCAGGCCGCGCAGGCGCTGGGGCACCCGCTGCGCCGTGAACCGGGGCTCACCTGCGCCGGGTGGATCATCCCGATCGTCAACTTCTGGTGGCCGTACCAGGGCATGGTCGCCCTGTTCGCCGCCGACGACCCGGCCCGGCGGCGGGTGGGCCCGTGGTGGGCCTGCTACCTGGTGTCGAGCATCGGTGGGCTGGCTGGCGCCATCGCCAGCGCCTGGCTGCCGCTCGGCGGCGACATCGTGGTGATCGGGGTACCGGCGGCCTTCGGCATGGTGAGCGCGTTCCTCGAGCGGGGTCTGGTGCTCGCCGCCCAGCGCGACCAGGCGGTCGCCGTCGGCGTGGTGCCCGACCGCTGAGCGGCGCCGATGACGGGTCGACGCCTCAACTCGGCGGCCGCAGGGCCGACGGGATCCTTGACGCCCGCCGTGTGCCACCTTTACCCTTTCGCCATCGACTCCTTCGTCCGGCTCTGCCGGACTGGTTGACGTCGCGCCCACTGGTTGACGTCCCCCCAGTGTCGCGGTAGGCTCCCCGGTTGCCGTGCGCACCCCCGTTGCCTCCTCCCTTTCGAGGTCGCTTTGGCGCGCCCGCGCATTCGTGCCGACCCGTGCCGAGGAGTAGCCGTGCCCTCTCGTTCGCCTGTCCGTGAGCGGTACTCGTTCGCCAACCTCGCCGAGCCCCTTGAACTACCCGATCTGATCGCGATCCAGCGCGAGAGCTTCGAGTGGTTCCTCAACCAGGGCCTCGCCGAGACGTTTCGCGACATTTCACCGATCAAGGACTTCACCGAAACCCTCCAGCTCGAGCTGGAGTTCGATCCCGACGACGAGGATCTGCGTCCGCCTCCCAAGTTCTCCGTCGAGGAGTGCAAGGAAAAGGACATCACCTACTCCGCGCCGATCTTCGTCCGCGCCCGGTTCATGAACCGGAACACGGGCGAGATCAAGGAGCAGACGGTCTTCATGGGGGACTTCCCGATGATGACCGAGAAGGGCACGTTCATCAGCAACGGCACCGAGCGTGTCGTCGTGTCCCAGCTCGTGCGCAGCCCCGGCGTCATCTTCGAGCCGGGCGAGCGGTTCCGCCTCCGCAACCTGGCCAAGCACCAGCTCGTGAAGGGCACGATCCACCCCTACCGCGGTGAGTGGGTCGAGTTCGACGTCGAGCAGAAGCCGGGCAAGGACGTCACCGCCGGCACCCGCGTGGCCCGCAAGCGCCGCATGAGCGTGTTCACCCTCCTGCGCGCCCTCGGCTACGACGAGGCCAACGCTCCCGGGTTCCTCGAACGCTTCGTCGGTCACTTCGACTTCCTCGAGGGTCAGTGGGAGAAGGACCGCCACCTCGCCCCCACTCAGGACGAAGCGCTCGTCGAGATCTACAAGCGCGCCCGCCCGGGTGAGCCCCCGACCGTGGAGTCGGCCCGCGCCTACTTCCGCAACGCCTTCTTCGAGAGCCGTCGCTACGACCTGAGCCGGGTCGGTCGCTACAAGCTGAACCGCAAGCTCGGCGCCGAGGTGGGCCGGCTGCACGACCTGTTCGGCCTGGACGCCACCGAGGGCCTCGTGCACGGCCTGGCCCTGCTCGACACGCCGGCCGACGACCAGGAAGTGCTGAGCCGCTGCGAGGTGCTCGCCGCGGTCAGCTACATGCTGCACCTGGCCAAGCACGAGCCGGGCTACCGCCTGGACGACCAGGACCACTTCGCCAACCGCCGCATCCGCTCGGTGGGCGAGCTGATCCAGAACCAGGTCCGCATCGGCCTGTCTCGCATGGAGCGCGTCGTCCGCGAGCGCATGACCACCCAGGACGTCGAGGCCATCACGCCTCAGACGCTCATCAACATCCGGCCGGTGGTCGCCGCCATCAAGGAGTTCTTCGGCACCAGCCAGCTGTCGCAGTTCATGGACCAGGTGAACCCGCTGTCGGGCCTCACCCACCGTCGCCGTCTGTCGGCCCTCGGCCCCGGCGGTCTGTCGCGTGAGCGGGCCGGCTTCGAGGTTCGTGACGTGCACTTCAGCCACTACGGCCGCATGTGCCCCATCGAGACGCCGGAAGGCCCGAACATCGGCCTCATCGGTGCGCTCAGCACCTACGCCCGGGTCAACGAGTTCGGCTTCATCGAGAGCCCGTACCGTCGGGTCATCGACGGTCGCGTGACCAACGAGATCCGCTACATGCCCGCCGACGAGGAAGAGGAGTACGTGGTCGCCCAGGCCAACGCTCCGCTGAACGACGACGGCACGTTCCGCGAGGACCGCGTCCTCGTGCGCCGTTCGCCGCAGGCCGCCAGCCTCGCCGACCTCAAGCTCCAACTGGAGCAGGACAGCTTCTTCGGTGCCACGACCGACATCGGGTTCGTGCCGCCGAAGGAGGTCGACTTCATGGACGTGTCGCCGAAGCAGATCGTCTCGGTGGCCACCGCCCTCATCCCCTTCCTCGAGCACGACGACGCCAACCGCGCCCTCATGGGCGCCAACATGCAGCGTCAGGCCGTGCCGTTGGTGCGGGCCGAAGCCCCCTACATCGGCACCGGCATCGAGGCCCGCGCCGCCCGTGACGCCGCCGACATGGTCGTCGCCACCGGCGAGGGCACCGTGACCGAGGTGTCGGGCGATCAGATCGTCGTGGAGTACAAGCAGGGCGGCCGCAAGGTGTACCGCCTGGCCAAGTTCCGTCGGTCGAACCAGGACACCTGCATCAACCAGAAGCCGCGGGTGTACGAAGGCCAGCAGGTCACCAAGGGCGACGTGCTCGCCGACGGTCCCTCGACCGACGAGGGCGAGCTCGCCCTGGGCAAGAACCTCCTCGTGGCCCTGATCCCGTGGGAGGGCTACAACTTCGAGGACGCCATCATCCTGTCCGAGCGCGTGGTGCGCGACGACGTGCTCACGTCGATCCACATCCACGAGTACGAGGTCGACGCCCGCGACACCAAGCTCGGTCCGGAAGAGATCACCCGTGACATCCCGAACCTGAGCGAGGACATCCTCCGCGACCTCGACGAGCGCGGCATCATCCGCGTCGGTGCCGAGGTCGGCCCCGGCGACGTGCTCGTCGGCAAGGTCACGCCCAAGGGCGAGACCGAGCTCACCCCCGAGGAGCGCCTGCTGCGCGCCATCTTCGGCGAGAAGGCCCGTGAGGTCCGTGACACCAGCCTGAAGGTGCCCCACGGCGAGTCGGGCAAGGTCATCGACGTCAAGGTGTTCAGCCGGGACGAGCACCACGAACTGCCGCCCGGCGTGAACCAGCTGGTGCGGGTGTACGTGGCCCAGAAGCGCAAGATCTCGGTGGGCGACAAGCTCGCCGGCCGCCACGGCAACAAGGGCGTCATCTCCAAGGTGCTGCCCCTCGAGGACATGCCGTACCTGGCCGACGGCACCGCCGTCGACATCATCCTCAACCCGCTCGGTGTGCCGAGCCGCATGAACGTGGGTCAGGTGCTCGAAGCGCACCTGGGCTACGCCGCCCGCTGGGGCTGGGCCCACAACGGCCAGACCATCGGCCGCCCGCCGGTCCGGGGCACCGAGACCAAGACCCGTCCGAACACGCCGCCGGCCACGTTCATCGCCACGCCGGTGTTCGACGGCGCGCACTGGGACGAGGAAGAGGACGCCGGCAAGCACCCGACGATCCAGCAGATCTTCGCCAACCTCAACCCCGAGGCCATCGACGGTCGCCGCCTCATCGAGCAGACCGGCAAGGTCATCCTGTACAACGGCCGCACGGGCGAGCCCTACGACCGCCCGGTCACCGTCGGCTTCATGTACATCCTGAAGTTGGCCCACCTCGTGGACGACAAGATCCACGCCCGGTCCACCGGCCCGTACTCGATGATCACGCAGCAGCCCCTGGGCGGAAAGGCCCAGTTCGGCGGCCAGCGCTTCGGTGAGATGGAGGTGTGGGCGCTCGAGGCGTACGGCGCGGCTTACTGCCTGCAGGAGCTGCTCACCATCAAGTCCGACGACGTGCTCGGCCGCGTGAAGGT
>JANMAT010000189.1:0-43002 GCA_031359995.1 Actinomycetes bacterium | reverse complement strand
GACCGCGGCGGCCAGAGGCAGCGACGGCTGGGCCCCGGCCCGCGACGCCGCCAGCGCGCCAGCAGCACAGGCCCGGCGCAGCGCGTCGGCCGGCGAACGGCCTTCGAGCAGCGACACGATGAGCGCGCCGCAGAACGAGTCGCCCGCACCCGTGCCGTCGACGGCCACCACCGGGGGTGGCGTGGCCCGCGCCAGCTCGGTGCCGTCGCCCCAGCGCAGCAGCGCGCCCTCGGCCCCGAACGTGACGGCCACGAGGGCGTCGGGCCGCACCGGGCCGAGCGCCTCGGCCTCGAGGCGGTTCACGATCACCAGGTCGGCCCGCTGCCGCACCACGTCGGGCAACGGCCGGGCCGGCGCCGCGTTCAGGGCGAACAGCCCGGTGGCCCGCTCGGCCGCCGCCACCAGTGCGGCGTCGGGGATCTCGAGCTGCACCAGCACGGCATCGCCCGCCGGCACGTCCACATCGGACGCCCCGAGGTCACCGTTGGCGCCGGGCACCACCACGATCTGGTTCTCGCCGTGGTCGTCGACCACGATCATGGCGATGCCGGTAGGCCCCGGTCGGGAGGTCACACCGGTCAGGTCGACACCGCCGGCGCGCAGCTCGGCCAGGGCGAGCACGGCGTAGCTGTCGTCGCCCACCTTGCCCACCATGCGCACGTGGCCGCCCATGCGGGCGGCGGCCAGCGCCTGGTTGGCGCCCTTCCCGCCGGGCACGAGGGCGAACGACGCCGCGGTGAGCGTCTCGCCCGCACGGGGGAGCTCGGCGCAGCGGGCGACCAGATCGAGGTTGACACTGCCGACCACGGTGAGCCGGACGGGTGCTGAGGGAACCACCATGACGGTCACCGTACGGCCTCGACCCGTGCCTAGGGTGGTTCCGTGGAGATCGTGGTGATGCCCCAGCTCGGCGAGACCGTCACCGAGGGCACCATCACCGCGTGGCTCAAGCAGCCCGGTGACACGATCGCGCCCGACGACGCCCTGTTCGAGGTGTCCACCGAGAAGGTCGACACCGAGGTTCCCGCCGCCGGCGGAGGCGTGCTGCGCGAGCTGCTGGTGCCCGAGGGCGCCACCGTGGCCATCGGCACCCCCCTCGCCGTCATCACCGCCACCGCCGATGAGCCCTACGACGTGAGCACCGCCGTGCTACCGCCTTCGCCCCATGCCGCGGCGCCCGCCGCGCGGCCTGCACCGGCAGCCCGGCCGGTGCCCGCGCCCGCGGCCCGCTCGGCGGCGATCGTGCCGGCCGCGGCGAACGGGTTCCTCTCCCCCGTCGTGCGTGCCCTGCTGGCCGAGCACGGCCTGGACGCCGGCGACGTCATCGGCAGCGGGCGCGACGGCCGCATCACGCGTGCCGACGTGTTGGCCGCGGCGGCCAACCAGGGCCGGCCCCAGCCGGTCCCGTTCGCGTTCACCATGGGCACGGGCATGACGGGCTCCACGCCGCTGCCGCCCATGATGCCGGCCGCACCGGGCCCCGTGCCGGTCGCCGGGCCCGACGACGACGTCATCGAGTTCACCAAGGCCCGCCGGGCCACGGCCGAGCACATGGTGCGCTCGTTGCGCACCAGCGCCCACACGCTGGTGGGCACCCAGGTCGACTACCACCACCTGGAACCCGTGCGAACGGCGGCCAAGCTCTCGTACCTGCCGTTCGTGGCCCGGGCCGTGCTCGACGGGCTGCGGGCCTTCCCTCACCTGAACGCCAGCGTGGGCGACGACGAGCTCATCGTGCACCGGCGCGTGCACCTGGGCATCGCCGTCGACGTCGACCACCAGGCCCTCGTCGTGCCGGTGGTGCACGACGCCCACCAGTTGCGCATGACGGCGCTGAGCGCAGCCGTGGCCGACCTGGCGGCGCGGGCGCGCGCCAAACGACTCGGCGCCGACGACCTGAGCGGGGGCACGTTCACCATCACCAACGTCGGCCGCTACGGCACGGTGGTGACGGCCCCGGTCATCAACCAGCCCCAGATCGCCATCCTGTCGATGGACGGCGTGCGCATGACCCCGGTGGCGGTGCCCACACCGCAGGGCGATCACGCCATCGCCGTGCACCCGGTCGGCAACCTGTCGCTCACGTTCGACCACCGCGCCGTCGACGGCGCGTATGCCGCCGCGTTCCTGGCCCACGTGCGCGACGTTCTCGAGCAACGCGACTGGTCGACCGAGGTGGGCCCATGAGCAACGACAGGGTCACCACCGTCGCCGGGCTGCCGGCCGACGAGGTGCTGGCCGACTTCCGGCTCGCCTGCGTGTCGCGCTCCGTCGACGACCGCGAGATCTCGCTGCAGAAGCAGAGCCGGGTCTTCTTCCAGATCTCGGGTGCCGGCCACGAGGCCCTCGGCCTCGGCCTGGCCCGTTCGCTGCGGCCCGGCTACGACTGGTTCTTCCCCTACTACCGCGACCTGGCCCTCGTGCTCGGTCTGGGCGTGCCCGCCGAGCAGGTGCTGTTGCAGGCCTTGGGCTCGGCCGACGACGTGGCCTCGGGCGGCCGTCAGATGCCGTCGCACTGGGGCGACGCCGCCCGCAACATCGTGACCCAGTCGAGCCCCACCGGCAGCCAGTGCCTTCCCGCCGTCGGCTGCGCCGAGGCCGCCCGCTACATCGGACGCCATCCGGAGCTGCCCGGCTGCACCGCCCACGGCGACGAGGTCACCTACGTGTCGCTCGGCGAGGGCGCCACCAGCGAGGGCGAGTTCTGGGAGAGCCTGAACACCGCGGCCACGCTGCACCTGCCGGTGCTGTTCGTGGTGGCCGACAACGGCTACGCCATCTCGGTGCCGTCCACCGACCAGTCGCCCGCGCCGATCAGCGAGCTCGTGCGCGGGTTCCGCGGCCTGTACGTGGTGAAGGTGGACGGAACCGACTACACCGAGGTGCGCGACAAGGGCGCCCGCGCCGTCGCCTACGCCCGTGCCGGTGTGGGTCCGGTGCTGCTGCACGCCACGGTGACGCGGCCGTACTCGCACTCGGCGGCCGACACCCAGACCAAGTACCGCTCGCCCGACGAGCTCGCGGTCGACGCGGCGCGCGACCCCGTCGACCGCATGGAGCGACTGCTGGTGGACGCCGGCGTGCTCACCGTGCAGGACGCTGCCGCGGTGCGGGCCGAGGCCCGCCGACTGGTCGCCGAGGCGGCGGCGGCGGCCATGGCCGCACCGCGGCCCGACCCGGCCACCGTGCTCGACCACCTGTGGGTCGTGCCCGACGTCGGCGCCGAGGGCGACGCCGGCACCGACGGTGAGCCCGTGGCGTTCGGCGAGGCGATCAAGCGCACGCTGCACGAGCGCATGGCCGCCGACGAGCGCATCCGCGTGTTCGGCGAGGACGTGGCCGACGCCCGCGAGGCGGTGCTGGCCAACGTGGAGGGCAAGGGCGGCGTGTTCGGCACCACCCACGGCCTGCAGCGCGCCTTCGGCCAGGCCCGCTGCTACAACACGCCCCTCGCCGAGGCGAACATCATCGGGCGCGCCGTGGGGCAGGCCCTGCGCGGCCTGCGGCCGGCACCCGAGATCCAGTTCTTCGACTACATCTGGCCGGCCATGCAGCAACTGCGCAGCGAGGCGGCCACCACCCGGTGGCGTTCGAACGGCGCCTACCACCTGCCGATGGTCGTGCGGGTGCCGATCGGTGGCTACCTGACGGGCGGCTCCATCTGGCACAGCCAGTGTGGCGAGGCGATCTTCACTCACATCCCCGGGTTGCTGGTGGCGTTCCCGTCGCGCGCCCGTGACGCCGTGGGCCTGCTGCGCACGGCGTTCACCGCCGCCGAGGACCCCGTGCTGTTCCTGGAGCACAAGCACCTGCTGCGCCAGCCCTACACGATCGACCCGTTCCCGGTGGACGGCTACCGCATCCCCTTCGGCCGGGGCGAGGTGCGTCGGCCCGGCGACGACCTCACCATCGTGTCGTGGGGGGCCACCGTGCAGAAGTCGCTCGACGCCGCCGCGCTGCTGGCCGAGCGTGACGGCATCGAGATCGAGGTGATCGACCTGCGCACGCTGGCCCCGTGGGATCACGACATCGTGGCGACGTCGCTGGCCACCACCCACCGGTTGCTGGTGGTGCACGAGGACGTGCTCACCGGCGGGTTCGGTGCCGAGATCGCCGCGTGGGTCGGTGAGCACTGCTTCACCGAGCTCGACGCCCCCGTGCGCCGGGTGGGCGCCAAGGACACGTGGGTCGCCTACGAGCCCTCGCTCGAGCAGGCCATCCTCCCCCAGGTGGCCGACATCGTCGCCGCCGCCCTCGACGTCGCCACCTTCTGACCGCCCGCCGCCCGGGCCACGCCGCCGCGGTGCCCCCGGCCACGCGCTCTGGTTGCGCCACGCACCCGCCGGCGCCGGCTCGCGCAAACAAAGCGCAGGGAAGGGGAGGGGACGGCAGGGACAGGCGCGAGGACCGGCGGCCGGCTCAGACGACGTTGCGTTCGACGAGGGGCTCGTCGCGCAGGAAGCGCTCGTAGGCGAGGGGCGACAGGTCGAGGGTCGTGTAGCGGCCGTCCACGATCAGCTCGGCGAGGCCGCGGCCGACGGCGGGGCTCTGCTGCAACCCGTGGCCCGAAAACCCACTGGCCACCAGCAGGCCGGGCACGGCAGGCACCGATCCGAGCAGCACGTTGTGGTCGAAGTGGTTCATGTCGTAGTGCCCGGCCCACGAGTGGGTCACGCGCACCTGGTCGAACGCCGGCACCCGCGCCGCCAGCGCCGGCCAGATCTGCTCGTCGAAGAAGGCCCGCTCCACCGTGAAGTCATCGGGCGCGTCCGGGTCCTCGCGGGCAGCCGGCGACAGCCCGCAGATGAAACCCGGGCCCTCGGGCCGGCACCACACACCGCTGGGGTCCACCAGCAGCGGGAAGCCGGCCAACGGCGTCGGGCACGTGAAGGCGAACACCTGCCGCCGGCCCATGTGCACCGGGAGCACCACGCCGGCCGACGCCGCCAGGTCGCGCGCCCCGGCGCCGGCGGCGATCACCACGGTGCCGGCGGCGATCTCCGTGCCGTCGTCGAGCACGGCGCCGGTGACCGCTCCGTCGGCCGTGCGCGTGAGGTGGGCCACCCGGCCCGTGCGGTACGTCGCGCCCAGGGCGGTGGCCGCCCGCTTGAACGCCGTCATCAGCCCGTAGCCGTCGAACCAGCCCTCGCCGGTGCGTCCCCAGCACCCGGCGGCCACGTCGTCGACCGTGAGCCACGGGAACCGGGCGCGCAGCGCGTCACCCACGAGCCACACGATGTCGGCACCGAGCGACGTCTGCAACGCATGGTTGGCCGCAAGGACGGCCCGCCCCGGTGGCGTGGCCAGGAAGAGGTAACCGCCCTCGTGGAGGCCGATGTCGGGTCGCTCGCCGTCGACGGCCAGGTGGTCGCCGATGGCGCGCAGGAAGGCGATGCCGTGCAGCGACACCGCCACGTTCACGGCGGTGGAGAACTGCTGGCGGATGGACCCGGCCGACAGCGTGGTGGCCGCCTTGGCGTAGGTCGGGTCGGCCTCCACCACGAGCACGTCGCCGTCGAAGCCGGGATGGGCGGTGAGGTGGTACGCAACCGAGCTGCCGGTCACGGCCCCTCCGGCAATGAGGACGTCGACCGTGAGCACGGCCGGGATTCTGCCCGATGCCCACCGGGCACGTGCCAGGATGCCGGCCATGATCGTGATCGCCGGCACCATGTCCATCGACCCCGCGGACCGCGCTTCCATGCTCGAAGCCATGGGGCCCCGCGTCGCCTCCACGTGCGCCGACGAGCCCGGCTGCCTGGCCTACGCGTTCAGCGCCGACCCGCTCGACGACAGCAAGGTGCTCATCTTCGAGCGCTGGGCCGACGCCGCGGCCCTGGAGGCCCACTTCGTGCACCCGAACTTCGCCGCCGCCCGCAAGGTCATCGGCGGCTTCCGGGTGACCGGCAGCGACATGCGCAAGTACCGGGTGGACGCCGAGGACGCCATCTTCGGCGCCGACGGCAAGCCCACCGCGACGTTCGCCACATGAGGACCGCGTAGCACGCACGGCGGCCCGCTGACGCGCCGAAACCCGGGACTTTGGTCCCATGATCATGGGACCTCTGACGGGAACCCGCCAACGTGCGTCCCTGCCGACCCGGGGTGGGTGACCAGCAGGATGACGTCATGCGCAAAAACGAATCACTGCTCGTGTCATTCGTCGCCGCAGGGTTGGCCGTGCTCGGTCTGCTCCTGGCGGCGGTGGCACTCGGGACGAAGTCGAGCGGTTCGGCGTCCAGCGATGGTGCCGGCAAGACCGTGATCGACGTGACCCTCAAGGAGTTCAGCGTCTCGCCGAACCACTTGATGGCGCCCCCCGGCCCGGTCGCCATCCGCGTCACGAACGCCGGATCGCTCGAGCACGACTTCGAGGTCACCGGCTTCCCGAAGCTCCCCCTGATGAAGCCGGGTGACACCAAGGTGCTGGACCTGGGCGTGGTGAAGGAAGGCCAGTACGACGCCAAGTGCACCGTCAACGGCCACGCCGGCTCGGGCATGACGGCCACCCTCATGGTGCAGGAGGGCGCGAGCGGCTCCACCGGCGCCGACACCGGCACGGTCATGAGCAACGAGACGATGGACAAGCTCATGGAGGACGTCGCCAAGAAGTTCCCGGCCAAGACCGCCGGCCACGGTGGCGAGAACCTGGAGCCCAAGGTCCTCGCCGACGGCACCAAGGAGTTCGACCTGACCGCCAAGGTCGTCGACTGGGAGGTCGAGCCGGGCAAGATCGTGAAGGCCTGGACCTACAACGGCGTCGTCCCGGGCCCGCAGATCAAGGTCAACGTGGGCGACAAGGTCCGCATCGTGCTGAAGAACGATCTGCCCGAGTCCACCTCGCTCCACCTGCACGGCGTGCGGGTGCCCAACTCCATGGACGGCGTCGACCCCTACACGCAGCCGGCGACCAAGCCGGGCGAGACGTTCACCTACGACTTCGAGGCCAAGGAGCCCGCGGTGGGCATGTTCCACTCCCACCACAACGCCCAGGTGCAGGTCCCGAACGGCATGGCCGGCGCGCTGCTCATCGGTGAGATGACCATCCCGAAGGAAGTCGGTCCGGTCAACATCACCCAGCACGTGAACATGGTGCTCAACGACGCCGGCACGATCGGCCTTTCGCTGAACGGCAAGTCGTTCCCGGCCACCGAGCCCTACGTGATGAACGTGGGCGAGACGATGGAGGTCAACTACTACAACGAGGGCCTCCAGATCCATCCGATGCACATGCACCAGCCCCACGGTTGGGTCATCGCCAAGGATGGCAAGCCGCTGGTGGCTCCCTACCAAGCCGACACCATCGCCGTGGCACCCGGTGAGCGCTACACCGTGCTGTACACGGCCGTCGACAAGGGCGTGTGGGCCTGGCACTGCCACATCCTCACCCACGCCGAGACGCCCCAGGGCATGACCGGCATGGTCACCGCCGTCATCGTGCAGTGACGCTGTGTGGCGGTTCTCGGAGCTGACGCCCACTGCCCCCGGGCGACGCTTCGACTCACGGTGCCCCGGCCTCCGGCCGGGGCACCACCGCGTCCGGGGCCGGTCGGGTGGCGGCGTTCAGGCGTCGAGCGCGAGGGCCCGGGTCCGCCGCCAGCGGGGCTCGGGGTCGGTGCCGTCGAGCATGCCGTACCACTCGGGGCGCCGCAGCTGCACGGCGAGGGCGGCGACGGCGAGCACGCAGGCCCACACGAGCAGGTGGGTGCGGAAACCCCAGAAGCGGTCGGCGATCCAACCGTTCAACGGGGCGCCGATGCCGTAGGCCATGCCGACGACGGCGGTGTAGATCGACACGAGCCGGCCGCGGTGGCTCTCGGGCGCATCGCGCTGCACGACGGTGCCGGTCGACACGAAGAAGCCGCTGAGCCCGGCGCCGTACAGGGCAACGGCCGCGGTGCCGAACACGGCGTTGTGGGCCACGGCGGCCAGGGCCACGCCCGAGATGAGCCCACCCAGGCTCAGCCGGGCCAAGCGGCTGCGCCCGAGGCGCAGGGTGAGGCCCGGTGTGAACGCGGCCGAGAGCATGGCCCCGGCACCGCAGGCCGTGAACATCACCGTCACGAGGGCCGTGGAGCCGTGCAGCACGTTGCGGGCGTAGTACGGCACCGCCGGCAGCAGCGACGACAGCATGAGCTGCACGACGACGGCCGACGGCAGCAGGACCCGGATGCTCGGTGTCCGGCGAGCCAGGGTGGCGCCGGCCTTCAACTCGGCGACGAAGCGCCGCATGGCCACGTGCGTGCCGCTGTGGAACGGCCGCCGGATCGACGCCAGCGCGGCGATCGGCACCAGGAAGCTGGCGGCGTTCATCATCACGGTGGTCGACGATCCGAACGCCGCCGTGCACACCGCCGCGAGCGTGGGTCCGAAGATGCGGCCGCTGTTCCAGCTGATCGAGCCGAGGCTCAGTGCGCTGAGCAGATCTTCGCGAGGCACGAGTTGCGGGGTGAGCGCCTGCATGGCCGGCATGGCCAATGCGTTGACGCACCCCTGCACCAGGATCACGCCGGCCAGCGCAAGTGCCGAGGTCACGCCGCTGCGGATCAACAGGGCCAGGCACGCGGCCAGCACGGTCTGGAAGCTGAGCAGGACCATGGCCATGCGCCGCCGGTCGTAGCGGTCGGCCAGGAGCCCGCCGAGCGGCGAGCACACGCCCTGCGGCAGGAACATGACCGACATCACCAGCGCCGTCGCGCCCGCCGACCGGCTGGTGGTCGCCACGAGCGTGCCCACGGTCACGGCCTGCATCCACGTCCCCACGTCGGACGCCACGCCGGCGATGAACAGCAGCCGCAGATCACGATGGTGGGCCAGGGTGCGGAAGGGGTTGCCCTGGGCGCTCATCGAGACATCAGCAGCGATGCTATCGGCCCACCACTTGCCGACGACAAGCACTTGACGGTCGAATGAGCGGACGCGGACGTTCGGCCCTACTCAGCGGGTCGCCCCGACCGGCACCATGCTCCCATGACATCGGTCTCGCCGCCCCCAGGGCCTGGCGTCGACGCCCTCGTCGTGGGGGCCGGCGTGGTCGGCTGCTCCATCGCCCACGACCTGAGCCGGCGCGGCTGGCGCGTGCTCGTGGTGGACAAGGGGCCGACAGTGGCCTGCGGGTCCACCAGCGCGTCGTCGGCCATCGTGCGGTTCCACTACTCCACGCTCGACGGCGTCGCGCTCTCCTGGGAGTCGGCCCAGCTGTGGCAGCGGTGGGCCGAGCACCTGGGCGCCACCGACCGCACCGAGCTCGCCCGCTTCCACCGCACGGGCATGCTCGTGCTCGACACCCCGGGCGCCGACGCCGGCCCGATCCACCGGCTCTTCGACAAGGTCGGGGTGCCCTACGAGACGATGGACCCCGCCACCATCGGGCGCCGGTTCCCCGCCCTCGACCTCGGCCGCTACTTCCCGCCGAAGCGGGTCGACGACGACGACTTCTTCGCCGACGCCCATGGCGAGGTGTCGGGGTACTTCACCCCCGACGGTGGCTACGTCGACGACCCCTCGCTGGCCGCCCGGAACCTGATGGACGCGGCGCGGCGCCATGGTGCCCGCTTCTGCTTCCACAGCGAGGTCGTCGCCATCGACCACGACGGTGACCGCGTGGGCGCCGTGCACCTGGCCGATGGCAGCACCGTGCGCGCCGGTGTCGTCGTGAACGCGGCCGGACCCCACTCGTCGATGCTGAACCGCCTGGCCGGTGTCGAGGACTCGCAGTCGATCCGCACCCGGCCGCTGCGCCAGGAGGTGCACGTGGTGCCGGCGGGCACCGGCCTGCTGCAGGGCGACGGCGTGCCCTGCGTGGGCGACACCGACCTGGGCACCTACTTCCGACCCCAGGTCGGCGGCACCATCCTGGTCGGAGGCATCGAGCCCGAGTGCGATCCGCTGGTGTGGGTCGACGACCCCGACCACTTCGACGAACGGCCATCCGTGCACGCGTTCCAGGCCCAGACGTGGCGTCTGGCCCGGCGCATCCCCGAGCTCGGTGTGCCCGGCAGGCCCGTGGGGCTGGCTGCCCTGTACGACGTGACGTCCGACTGGGTGCCGGTGTACGACCGCTCCGATCTCGACGGCTACTACCAGGCCATCGGCACCAGCGGGAACCAGTTCAAGAACGCGCCGATGGTGGGCCTGCTGATGGGCGAGCTGATCGAGGCGTGCGAGTCGGGCCACGACCACGACGCGGCGCCGGTGCACGTGCGCGGCCCGGTCACCGGCAACGTCATCGACGTGGGCCACTTCTCGCGGCGGCGGGTGCCGCTGGCCACCTCGCACAGCGTGATGGGCTGAGCGCCGCGTCATCCAGCTCGGCCGGCCCGTTTCCGAATGAGGCGACGGCCGCGGGTACCGTCGGCCCATGGAACTTCGTCTCGACGGCAAGACCGCCATCGTCACCGGTGGCTCGAAGGGCATCGGCAAGGGCATCGCCAAGGCCTACGCCGACGCCGGGGCCAACGTGCTCATCACCGCCCGCAAGTCCGACGCCCTCGAAGCAACGGCGGCCGAGCTCGGCCCCAACGTGTCGTGGATCGTGGGCCACACCGGTCGTCCCGAGGACGGTGAGGCGGTGGTCGCCGCCGCCCTCGAGCGATACGGCGCCTGCGACATCCTGGTGAACAACGCGGCCACGAACCCGTGGGCCGGCCCGGTGATCGACGCGCCGCTGTCGGCGTGGGACAAGACGGTCGAGGTGAACCTGCGCGGGCCGCTGGCGTGGTCGCAGATCGCCTGGCACCAGTACATGAAGGACCACAGCGGCTGCAGCATCATCAACATCGCGTCGGTCGGGGGCTACAAGACCTCGTCCGCGCTCGGGGTGTACGCCATCCTGAAGGCGGCGCTGATCCACATGACCAAGCAGCTCGCCGCCGAGCTGGCCCCCAACGTGCGCGTCAACGCGCTGGCGCCCGCCGTCATCAAGACCGACTTCGCCCGCATCCTGTGGGAGGGCGAGCGGGGCGTGGCCACGGCCAAGACCTACCCGCTGCAGCGCCTGGGCGAGCCGTCCGACATCGGTGAGGCCGCGCTGTACCTGACGGCCGGCGCGTCGTGGATGACCGGGCAGACGCTCGTGCTCGACGGCGGTGGCCTCATCCGGTTCGACAACGACCCGGAGTGAGCATCAGCCGCCGATGACGCGCCGCGCCGCCAGGTCGTCGATCTCGGCGTCGGCCCAGCCGGCGTCCGCCAGCACCTGGCGCGTGTGGGCCCCGACCGTGGGCGACGGACCGCGCGGGCCGACCTGCGCGGTGTGGAACCGCATGGGGCCGGCGACCGTGCGGTAGTCACCCCGTTCGGGGTGGTGCAGCACGGGGAACGTGCCCAACGCCGCGGCCTGGCTGTCCCGGGCGACCTCGTCGAGCGACAGGGCCGGACCCCAGATGAGCCCGTTGGCGTCGAACAGCTCGCCCCACTCGTCGCGCCGCTTGACCCGCAGGGCCTCGTCGATGGCGCCCACGAGCTCGTTCATGTGGTCGAAGCGGCCCTTCACCGTGGCGTAGCGCTCGTCGCGCAGCCACTCCTCCCGGTCGACGATGCGGGCGAACTTCACCCACGACGCCTCGTCGGGCATGTTGAACACGACCCAGCGCCCATCGCCGCACGGGTAGCGGTTCGACAGCGGCGAGATCATCTCGTGGCGGGCCCGCCGGCGC
Source organism: Actinomycetes bacterium (assembly GCA_031359995.1). GTDB lineage: Bacteria > Actinomycetota > Acidimicrobiia > Acidimicrobiales > Ilumatobacteraceae > JANMAT01. Next base: position 31,345 of record JANMAT010000189.1, on the reverse strand, counting down.
ACCGGGGCATGATCGACCGCGGTCACCGCGAAGTCGGACGCCTGGGTCCAGATGGCCGCTTCGAACAGCGAGGTCTCCACCACCTGCCCCTCGCCGGTGCGCTCGGCCATGCGCAACGCGGCGAGCACGGCCCCCAGCAGGGCCAGACCGGTGGTGTGGTCGCCCTGGGCGGGTCGGGCCATCGGCACGTCGCCGTCGTCGCCCTCGCGCATGGCGTCGTACAGGCCCGAGCGACCGAAGAACGCGGTCACGTCGTAGCCAGGACGCCAGGCCTCGGGGCCGGTGGTGCCGTAGCCCGTAAGGGTGGCGTGCACGAGGCGGGGGTTCTCGCGCAGCAGCGTGGCCGGATCGAGACCGAACTTCTGCTGGCGGGGGGCGATCAGGTTGCAGAGGAACACGTCGGCCGTGCGGCACAGGCGGCGCACGATGTCGGCCCCTTCGTCGGTGTCCAGGGCCACGGCGATGGAGCGCTTGCCGCGGTTGTCGACATCGAAGGTGAAGTCGTAGCCCTTGAGCGCGCCGGTGACCTTGGCCGGACGCCCCATGGTGCGCATGGGGTCACCGCCGAGCGGCTCCACCTTCACCACGTCGGCGCCCAGGTCGGCCAGCAGCGCCGCGCAGCTCGGCGCCGCCATCCAGTTGTCGATCTCGATCACCCTGACGTCGTCGAGCGGCGCGGCCACAGATCCCCCTCAACGCGCCGTCAGCGGTGACGGCGCGCCAAGCCCAGCTTCGCACGGGCCGGCGGCGGGCCTACCCCTCGATGTCGAGCGGGAGGCCGAACAGGGGGAACAGGGCCTCCACGTCCAGGAAGGCGTGCACGCCGGCGATGAGCTCGCCCTCGGGTTCGAGCACGGTGATGGCCCAGGCGTGCCACCGGCCGGGGCCGGCCGCGCGGTACTGGGCGAACGCCGGCAGCCCGTTGGCTCGGACCGCCACGACCTTCGACCCGGCGCACTCGGCGCCGGGTCCTGACATCCAGCGGGCGACCTCGTCGGCGCCCTGCAGCCACATGTTGAACGGTGGCATCGACATGGTGGCGTCGGTGTGCAGCAGGCGCACGAGCGCGTCCATGTCGTAACGCTCGAACGCCTCCACGTAGCGCTCCAGCAGGGCGGCATCGTGGGGCGAGTGGCGGGTCCCGAGCAGGCTGGTGTCGATGTCCTTGCTGGCCAGCGTGGCCCGGGCCCGCTGCAGCGCGCTGTTCACCGAGGCGACGCTGGTCTCGAGCAGCGAGGCGACCTCGTCGGCCTTCCAGCGCAGCACGTCGCGCAGGATGAGCACGGCCCGCTGGCGCGGCGGCAGGTACTGCAGCGCAGCCACGAAGGCCAGGCGGATGCTCTCGCGCGCCACGAGCTGCTCGGCCGGGTCGGCCAGATCGGCCGACATCGGCAGCACGCGGTCGTCGGGCACGGGCTGCAGCCACGCCGCCTCGGGCAGCGCGTCGCTGACCGCGGTCGGCTTCATGGAGGCCGGACCCATGTCCATGGGGCGGGCCCGCCGCTGCCGGCCGTTCAGGTGGTCGAAGCACACGTTGGTGGCGATGCGGTGCAGCCAGCTGCGCACCGACGATCGCCCCTCGAACCGATCGGCGAACCGCCACGCCCGCACGAGGGTCTCCTGCACGGCGTCTTCGGCCTCGAAGGCCGAGCCGAGCATGCGGTAGCAGAAGCCGGTGAGCGCGGCGCGGTGCTGGCCGAACTGCGCTTCGAGCTCGTGCCGGCTGAGCGTGGTCGCTTCGGTCATGGCGGTCCTCCTCCCGGACGACGGCCGCATCGCCTCGGATCGACCATGGTAGTGAGCGGGCGGGAATACCGCGGGCGGCCGAGCGTTCAGATGGTTGCGCACGCAAGGAACTGTGCGACGAAGGAGCTCACCATGCCCGCGGTCACCGCCGACACCCTCACCCTTCCGAAGGTCACCCTCCCCCTCGACAGCCGGGCTCGCGCCGTGCGGTCCGTCACCACGGCGCCGAAGGGGTTCGAGGGCGAGGGCTTCCCCGTCCGCCGGGCCTTCGCCGGCGTCAGCGCCGCCGACCTGGACCCGTTCATCCACATGGACCAGATGGGCGAGGTCGACTACGCGCCCCATGAGCCGCGCGGCACCGACTGGCACCCGCACCGCGGCTTCGAGACCGTCACGTACATCATCGACGGCACGTTCCTTCACCAGGACTCGCACGGCGGTGGGGGCACCATCACCAACGGCGGGACCCAGTGGATGACCGCCGGCGGCGGCATCCTGCACATCGAGACCCCGCCCGAGGAGCTGGTGGTGAGCGGCGGGCTGTTCCACGGCGTGCAGCTGTGGGTGAACCTGCCCGGCAAGGACAAGATGATCGCCCCCGCCTACCAGAACATCGAGGCCGACCAGGTCACGCTGTTGTCGTCGCCCGACGGTGGCGTGCTGGTGCGCCTCATCGCCGGCGACGTGGACGGCCACCGCGGGCCCGGCGGTACCCACACGCCCATCACGGTGGCCCACGCCACGCTTGCTCCCGGCGCCGTGCTGGAGGTGCCGTGGCCCAAGGCGTTCAACGCCCTCGCCTACGTGCTGTCCGGGACAGGAACCGTGGGGTCCGGCGAGCAGCCGGTGCAGAGCGGGCAGCTCGTCGTGTTCGGCGCCGGTGACCACGTCTCACTGCGCGGCACGGGTGCCGCACCGCTCGAGGTGGTGCTGCTCGGCGGGCAACCCATCCGCGAGCCGATCGCGACGTATGGTCCGTTCGTGATGAACACCCGCGCCGAGATCCAGCAGGCCCTGGAGGACTTCCAGGCCGGCCGGCTCGGCACCGTGCCCGCCGACGGTCTGCGCCCCTACCGAGGTCGATGACATGACCACCACCACGATGCCCGCGGTGTTCATCGGGCACGGCAGCCCCATGAACACCCTGCAGCACAACCGCTACACCGGGGCATGGCGCGCGTTCGGCGAGTCGATCCCCCGGCCGCGGGCGATCCTCGCCGTGTCGGCCCACTGGTACGTCAACGCGACCGCGGTCACTGCCATGGCCACGCCGAAGACCATCCACGACTTCTTCGGCTTCCCCGACGAGCTGTTCGCATTCGAGTACCCGGCACCGGGGGACCCCGCCGTGGCCGAGGAGATCATCGACACGGTGCAGCCCACCTGGGTCGGCCGCGACCTCGACAGCTGGGGGCTGGACCACGGCACGTGGTCGGTGCTGGCCCACATGTTCCCCGCCGCCGACGTGCCCGTCGTGCAGCTCTCGGTCGACGCGTCCAAGCCGTTCGACGACCACGTGGCCCTGGGCGCCCAGCTGGCGCCGCTGCGGGAACACGGCGTGCTGGTGTTGGCCAGCGGCAACGTGGTGCACAACCTGCGCATGATCGACGGGAACAAGCCCGACGCCGCCTACGACTGGGCCCGCTCGTTCGACGAGCGGGCGGTGGAGCTCATGACCACGGCGCCGGGCGACGTGGCCGACCTGCAGGCCCACGAGGCGTTCCGGCTTGCCGCGCCCACGCCCGACCACCTGCTGCCCCTGGCCTACGTCGCCGGCCTGGCCGACGCGGCCGGCACGACCACGAGCGTGGTCATCGACGGCTACGCCATGGGCTCGCTGTCGATGACGTCGTACCGACTGGACTGACGCCCGGCGGGGCAAACATGCCCGCCTCACGTCTTCCAGTGGAACTCCTGGGGCTTGCGGTCGGCCTGGGCGGCGATGAGCACGTGCACCACGCTGGGCTTGCCCGACGAGATGGCCTTGTCGAGCGTGGGCCGCAGATCGGCCGGGTCCTCCACGTAGTAGCCGGTGCCGCCGAAGGCCTCGATGACCTTCTCGTAGCGAGCCGTGCGCGACAGCGCCGAGGGCGGCAGCGGCTTGTCGGCCGGCCAGTCCTCGAAGCCGCCCCCGATGCCGCCGTTGTTCAGCACGACGGTGGTGATGGGCAGGTCGTAGCGGCAGATCGTCTCCAGCTCCATGCCCGAGAAGCCGAACGCCGAGTCGCCCGACACCGACACCACCGGACGTTCGCGCTGCACGGTGGCGGCGGCCACGGCGAAGCCGAACCCGACGCCCATGGTGCCGTAGCTGCCGGCGTCGAGGCGCGTACGGGGCTCGGCGTTGTTCAGTTGGGTGCGCCCGATGTCCATGGTGTTGGCGCCCTCGCTCACGATGATGGCGTTGCGCGGGATGGCTTCGCGGATGTCGCGGAACGCCCGGTAGTAGTTCATGGGGACCGAGTCGTCGGCGGCCATGCCGTCCATGGCGCCGCGGTTGCCCTCGATCTTGGCCGCGATGGAACGACGCCACGTCGTGTCGGCCGCATACGTGAACGGTTCGGCGGCCAGCGCCCGGTTCAGCTGGGCCATCACCGCCTGGCCATCACCCACCAGACCGACCTCGGCCGGCACGTTGGTGGACAGCTGCTCGGGCGAGATGTCGAGCTGGATGACGCGCACGTCGGGGTTGAAGCGCGGCGGCAGACCGAAGTGCATGATCCAGTTCAAGCGGGCACCGAGCACCATGATCACGTCGGCTTCCTTCAGCGCATGCGAGCGGGCGGCGCCGACCGACAGCGCGTGGTCGTCGGACACCACGCCCTTGCCCATGGGCGAAGCCAGGAAGGGCAGCTGCGTCGTCTCGATGAACGAGCGCACCTCGTGCTCGGCACGCGACCAGGCCATGCCCTTGCCCACGATCACCAGCGGACGCTCGGCGCTGCGCAGCGCGGCTAGGGCGGCGGCCACGTCGGCATCGGCGGCCTGGCTGCGGGGCGGCAGTGCGACGGTGGCGGCCATGCGGACCTCGTCGTCGTCGACGCGGCCGAGGATGATGTCGTCGGGCAGGTCGAGGTAGCTGGCGCCGGGCCGGCCGTACCACGCCGTGCGCACCGCCTGCTCCACGTAGAACGGGATGCGGTCGACCCGCTCGACCTGGTGGCTGTACTTGGTGAACGGCGTGGTCACCTGCACCTGGCGTTCCTCCTGGAACGCACCCCGACCGTTCTGGTCGACACCGCTGGCCCCGCCGAGCAGCACCATCGGCCACGCGTTCTGCTGGGCGTTGGCCAGGCCCGACAGGGCGTGGATCACACCCGGGCCGCTGACCACCAGGCACGCCTGCGGGCGACCCGTCAGGTAGCCCGCCGCCTGTGCGGCGTAGGACGCGGCCTGCTCGTTGCGCATGCCGGTGAAGGTGATGCCCGCCTTCTGGGCGGCCACGGCGATGGGCACGACGGGGAACCCGACGATGCCGAACATGTGGTCGACGCCCTGCTGCTTGAGGCTGCGGGCGATGAGTGCGGCGCCGTTCGTGGTGACCATGTGGTGTCTCCCCTGTTCGTCCCGGCGGGCTCCCCAAAGCCCGCCAGGTACGAACCTAGCGCTACTCGGCCCAGGCCTTGATCTGCTCGAAGGTCTTGAGCGGCTCCTCGCCGAACACGTTGATGTTCAGGTAGGTCACCCCGATCGACTTGTAGACGGCGAGGCGCTCCTTGACGAAGCCCGGATCGCCGGCCAGCGTGGCCAGGTCGACGTACTCCTCGGGCACCGCGGCGATCGCTTCCTCGCGCTGGCCCGACAGGAACAGGTCCTGGATCGTCTTGGCCTCGTCGACCCAGCCGTAGCGCTGGAACAGCTCGTTGTAGAAGTTCTTCTCGCGAGCGCCCATGCCGCCCACGTAGAACCCGATCAGGTTTCGGGTGGCGTCGCGCGCCTCGCGTACGTTGGCGCCGTCGCCGAGCGCCACGTTGCCACCGGCCATGATCTGCAACGGACCCAGCTCGGGTGCCCGCTTGGCCGCGCCGGCCTTCAGCGCGTCGCCCCACACCTGATGGAAGCGGTCGGGCACGAAGTGGATCGGCTGCCAGCCCTGGGCGACCTCGGCGGCCAGCTCGACGTTCTTGGGGCCGATGGCGGCGATCCACACCGGGATGTCCGGGCGCAGCGGCTTGTTCATGAACTTCAGCGGTTTGCCGAAGCCGGTGCCCTGCTCGGCCGGCAGCGGCAGCGTGATCGTCTTGCCCTCGTAGGTGAGGTTCTCGCGCGACCACACCTTGCGGCACACCTCGATGGTCTCGCGCGTGCGCTGGAGCGGCTTGGCGAAGGGCACGCCGTGCCAGCCTTCGATCACCTGCGGGCCCGAGGTGCCGAGGCCCAGGTGGAAGCGCCCGTTCGACAGAGCATCGATGGTGGCCGCCGTCTGGGCGATGAGGGCCGGCGTGCGGGAGTACACCGGGATGATGCCGGTCATGAGCTCGAGCGTGGTGGTCTGGCCGGCCAGGTAGGCCAGCGACGACACCAGATCGAAGCCGTAGATCTCGCCCGACCACACCAGGTCGACGCCGGCCGACTCCAGGTCCTTGGCCTGACGGGCGTAGCGGGCAGGATCACCGTTGAAGCCGAGTGTGGTGGAGATCTTCATGGGCAGATACTGCCTCGCGAACGGGCCCCCGCCGACAATCGGCCAGGGCGCGGCGCAGCACCCGCCCGGGGTGGGCGTCAGCAACGGCGCCGTCGCGCACCACGCTGAGGGACATCGCCACCGAGTACAGGAACGTTGCCATGCCCCTTCGCACCCGCTGGCGTGGCCGACGTGCCACGCTGCGGTGATGACGGACCCGACGGCCACCACGATCCTCGACGCCGTCGACCGCCATGGGGTGCTGCTGGTCCACGACCAGGTGCTGGTGTCGGTGACATCGTTGGTGGCCGGCGAGCCGGTGAAGGGGTCGTGGTGGTCACACCCGATGGGCAAGGCGATCTACAACGCGCTCGGCGCCATCGAGGAGCAGGTGGTGACGGTGAAGCTGATCGCCGGTAAGCAGACGTTGGTGGCCCGCCGCCTGTGGCCCGAACTCGTCGCCGTGGGCGCCGCCGGCGACCCGTGGCAGCTGAGCGGGCTCGACGAGCACACCCAGGAGCTGCTGGCCACCATCACGAGCGGGTCGGGCCCGGTCGTGGTCGACAAGGCCCAGCGCAAGGCGGCCGAACTGCTCGAGCGGCGTCTGCTGGTGCACGTGACCGACATCCACACCGGGCGCGGCCACCACGTGAAGGGCTACGAGGACTGGGCGGCCTGGGCCGCCGAGCGGGCGGTCGTGCCGGCGGCCGACAGCGCGTCGGCCCGCGCCACCTTCGAGGCCGCCGTGCGGGCGCTCGCGCCCGACGGCAGGGTCGCCCGCCTCCCCTGGTGATCCGGCGCTTCCCACATGCCCGCCCATCGGGCCTCCCGGGGCCGGCGCCAGTTTTCTGGGCAGCGCACACGTTCTCCAGCAACGCTTTCGCTGCCCGGTTCAAGCAGGTGCCGGTCCGGTCCGGCGCCCGGGCGGGCCGTTGGCCGTGCCCGTCGAGACGAGCCGGTGATCGGCCGGATCATGGCCCGATCCTTCCCGAAGGCGCCGTTGGTGCGAAACCGTGCTCCCGACCGCCGAGGCAGGGTGCGAAAACGGAACCGTGCCCGCTGGCGGCCGGACTAGCGTCGGAGAGCGATGCCTGCCGCCGAACATGCCGCAGCCGGATCGACGATCATCGGGCTCGGCCACGCCCAACCCGCGCGGGTGGTCACCAACGACGAGATCGCCGAGAAGGTCGATACCAGCGACGAGTGGATCCGGTCCCGCACCGGCATCGTCACCCGCCGCGTCGCCGGCGACGACGAGACGGTGCCGACCCTGGCCATCGCCGCCGCCCGTGACGCCCTGGCCCACGCCGGTGCCGCGCCGGACACCATCGACTTCGTGATCGTGGCCAGCACCACGGCCGAGCAGCGCTCCCCCAACGTGGCCGGCACGGTGTCGGCCACGCTCGGCATGAGCGGCCCGGCGATCATCGACATCAACGTCGCCTGCTCCGGGTTCGTCCACGCCCTGGCCCTGGCCGACATGACCATCAAGGCCGGCACCGCCCACCGGGCGCTCGTCATCGGCGCCGAGAAGCTCACCGCGTTCACCGACTGGAACGACCGCACCACGTGCGTGCTCACCGCCGACGGCGCCGGCGCCATGGTGATCGAGCGCTCCGACACCGCCGACATCGGCCCCGTGGCATGGGGCTCGGCGCCCGACCTGGTCAACGCCGTGCGCATCCAGCCACCTTCCAACACGTTCGCCCAAGAGGGTCGCGCCGTGTACCGGTGGGCGCTGAGCCGCGGCGCCGAGCACGCGCGCCGCGCCGTGGCGCTGGCCGGGCTCTCCCTCGACGACATCGCGGTGCTCATCACCCACCAGGCCAACCTGCGCATCATCGAGCCCATCGCCGAACAGCTCGGGCTCACCGACCGCATCGTCGTCACCGATGTGATCGAGTCGGGCAACACCTCGGCCGCCAGCATCCCGCTCGGGTTCGCCAAGTGGTGGAACGCCGGCCGGTTGCCGGCCGACCGTCACGCCCTGCTGTTCGGCTTCGGCGGCGGGTTCGCCTTCGCCGCCCAGGTGGTGCGCACCCCCCGGTTGGGACCCGCCGCCGCCACCGGATGACCGCGCCGGCCGCACCGCTGAGCGTTCACATGTGGTCGCGGGCGATGTCCTGCTGCCATCGACGCTCGAAGACGAGGGCGTCGCCCTCGTGGGCCACGATCGACGCCTCCACCCGCCACACGTCGGGTGTGGCCGTGAGCCGACCGCGGGCGACGGCGCGCGTCTCCACACCGTCGCGCCGGCGCATCACCGTGAGCTCCTCCACGCATTCGAAGCCGGTGGGGTCGTGGTCGCTGATGGTCGCGGTGCTGTCGTGCACCTCGCGCCACACCATGGCGTTGGTCGGGTGCACGACCTCACCGGTGTCGCGGTGGCGCCGCGTGGTGACGGTGCGCCCGTCGGCCAAGCGCACCACGTCGTGCGACGCACCGCCCGCCAGGTGCTGCTCGTACACCGGCAGCAGACCGTCGGGCGGCTCCGGCAGGTCGACCCGTACGAGATCGGTCGGCGTGGGCAGGCTCAGCGTGGCGTCGCCCACGACGAGCGTGGCCCGCGCCGGCACCGGGGGTGGGAGCACCGTCGGGAAGTAGGCGGTGGACACCGCCAGGCGGATGCGGTGGCCGGCGAGGAAGCGGTAGCCGACGTCGTCGAGCCACAGCTCGATCGGCTCGGCCACGCCCGGTGCCATCGGTACCGGTGCGGCGTTGCCATCGCGGTGCGACAGGTTCAGCATTCCCAGTGCCACGCGCTCGCCGACCCCGTCGGGGTGCACATCGACGAGGCGGGCGAACAGGTTGCCCTGGGGTTGGTCGAGGGCCACGGTGACGCGCAGGCACGACCTCCCGAGCACGTCGACATGTTCGGCGAGCGGCGCGGTCTCGAACACCACCGACGCGGCGTCGTCGGTGCGCTGGTCGCCCGGCAACTCGTACTCGGGGTCGACCACGAAGAACACGCCACCGTCGGCCCCGCACGTGGCCGACGTGTCGACGACCACGGTTCGCCCGGCCGCCGGTGCCCGCCCCAGGCTGGCGTCGGAGCCGAGGTACAACCGAAGTTCACTCGCATCGCCGTGGCGGCGCGATCGAGCCACCCACCGGCCCTGCTCCCGCTCGGCCCGCTCGCCCGGCCGCACGCCCTCGCTGAGGTACGCCCGCTGCTCGGGCACGGCGTCGGCGCCGTTGTCGATGCCGCCCAGCCAACGGTCCCACCACCGGATCGCTTCGGCGTGGAAGTCGACGCGGGGTCGGGGCAACGCGACGTGCGGGTACTTGTGGATCCACGGACCGGTCAGCGCCGTGCTCGGCGGACCGAGCCCATCGACCGCCTTGCCCGGCGTGTTGCGGTAGCCGTCGGCCCAGCCGGCGATCACCAGTGCCGGCACCTGCACCGCGGCGAAGTCGTCGCCGATGGACCCGCGCTGCCAGAAGGCATCACGGCGCTGGTGGGCCATCCACCGCAGGCTGGCCGGCTCCAGAGCGTCGAGGCGCGCGTGCCACATGGCCCGCCACCGCTCCCCCACCACGGCCGCATCGGGCGGACGGGCGATGTAGCCGAGCACGGTGGTGGCCCACGACAGATGGGCGCCCAGGTGGCAGCCGTCGCGGTAGTGGATGTCGTCGTTGTAGCGGTCGACCGACGACGCCAGCGAGATCACCGCCTTCAGTGCCGGTGGGCGCTTGGCCGCGACCTGCAGCGCGTTGAAGCCACCCCAGCTGATGCCCATCATGCCCACGGCACCGCTGCACCACGGTTGGGCGGCGATCCACGCGATCACGTCGCACGCGTCGCGCAACTCGGTCTCGGAGTACTCGTCGTCGTAGATGCCGTCGGAGTCGCCGCTGCCGCGCAGGTCGACCCGCACCCCGGCGTAGCCCGCCCGGGCGAACACCGGGTAGGTCGACTCGTCGCGCGCCGCCGTCCCGTCACGCCGCCGGTAGGGCAGGTACTCGAGCACCGCGGGGACCGGCTCACGGCGTGCGTTCGCCGGTAGCCACAGGCGCGCCGCCAGCCGGGTGCCGTCGGGCAGCGTGATCCACTCGGTCTCCACGACCTCGATGTCGGCCACCGCGCTCCTACAGATGGGCCGTGGCCTCGTCGGCGTCGTAGCCGAAGATCCACGCGTTCGGATGGATGTCGGCGGGTTCGGCCAGGCGGGCATCACGGGCGGCCTGCTCTGGCCCGTCGGGCAGGTGGAACACGACGCTGTTGCGGCGCGCCCCCAGTTGCACGCGCGCCGTCCGCTCACGCCGCAGGCTTTCGTACGTGCGCAGCGCGGTGGGCAGGTCGGCGACTCGTTCGACGCAGCGGGCCAGCACCGCGGCGTCCTCGATCGCCTGGGCCGCGCCCTGAGCCAGGAACGGCAGCATCGGATGGGCGGCGTCGCCCAGGAGCGTGACCCGGCCACGGCCCCACTCGGGGAGCGGGTCCCGGTCGTTGAGCGCCCAGCGGTACACGGTGCGCCCGGCATGCCCCGCCATCGAGATCAGCCGGCGCACCACCGGCGCCCAGCCGTCGTACTCGGCGAGGGCATCGTCCACACTGGCCGGAGCGGTCCACGACTCCACCGTCCACGATTTGCTCGGCGCGATGGCAACCCAGTTCAACAGCTGGCCGGACGCCACGTAGTAGCACACGAAGTGGCGATCGGGACCGAGCACGCCGTTGGTGGTGACCGGGATGCCGAGGTCGGCGACCTCGTCGGCCGGCACGAGCCCCCGGAACGCCGTGTTGCCCGTGAAATGGGGGCGGGACGGGCCGAACAGCTCGGCCTGCACCTGTGAGTGGATGCCATCGGCGCCGAGCACGGCGTCGGCCGTGGCCGTGCGGCCGTCGGCGAAGGTGAGCCGCACGGCGGGTCCGGTGTCGTCGAGCCCGGTGAGACGGCGATCGGTCTGCACGACGCCGCCGTCGAGCGAACCGACGAGCAGCGCGTGCAGCTCGGCCCGGTGCACCGTGTACCACGGGTGGCCGAACCTGGCTACGAACGCCTCGTCGAGCGGTTGGCTCCCGATCACCGAGAAGTCGCGCCACCGCCGGCTGTCGGTGCGCGCGGGCTGCACGCCCACGGCGTGGAGCCCGGCACCGAGCCCGAGCCGGTCGAGGACCCGCACCGCGTTCGGCGTCATCTGGATGCCGGCGCCGACCTCGCCCAGGGCGGACGCCTGCTCGAACACGACGACCTCGGCCCCGACGCGCTGCAGGGCCACCGCGGCCGCCAGCCCGCCGATGCCCGCCCCCACGATGGCGATCCTCATCGGCGCATCATCGCGTGCGCGACACCGCACCGCTCGCACGACCCGCGCCGAGCCCGTACATTCGGGACCCTGCACCGTCTGGGGGACGCTCGTCATGGCCATCGACTTCACACTCGCACCCGAGCACCAGGAGATCCGTGAGCGCGTCCGCGACTTCGTGGACGGCACGATCAAGCCGGCCATGGAACCGTTCGGTCACCGCGACGAGATGACCGGCGAGGAGCGCAAGGACTACATCGGCACGCTGGTCGGCCTGCGCAAAGCCGCATACGAGGCGGGCCTGTGGCTCCCCCACATGCCGAAGGAGTGGGGCGGCATGGGCCTCGGCCACGTGGCGCTGGCCATGGTTCAGGCCGAAGCGGCCAAGGCCCGCGTGGGCCCCTGGGTGCTCAACTGCCAGGCGCCCGACGAAGGCAACATGCACACGCTGCTGCACTGGGCCACCGACGAGCAGAAGAAGAAGTACCTCGAGCCCCTGTGCGAGGGCCGCGCGTCGTCGTGCTTCGCGATGACCGAGCCCGAGGTGGCCGGCTCCGACCCCACCCTCATCAAGACCCACGCGGTGAAGGACGGCGACGAGTGGGTGATCAACGGCCACAAGTGGTTCATCTCGAACGCCGACCGGGCCCGGTTCGCCATCCTCATCGCCCGCACCGAGGCGGATGTGCCCGAAGGGTCGCGCGGCGCCAACACGGCGTTCATCATCGACCTGCCCACCGACGGCTGGAACAACGTCCGCGAGGTCGCCACCATGCACGGCCCCGCCGGCCACAGCGAGATCGTGATCACCGACCTGCGGGTGAACGACAGCCAGGTCCTCGGTGGGCGCGGCAACGGCCACCGGCTCGGCCAGTACCGGCTCGGCCCGGCCCGCCTGGCCCACTGCATGCGCTGGATCGCCCAGGCCGAGACCGCCCTCGACATGATGGTCGACCGGTCGCTCAAGCGCTTCAGCCACGGCTCGCTGCTGGCCGAGAAGCAGGGCATCCAGTGGCTCATCGCCGATTCGGCCATGGAGCTCTACCAGTGCAAGCTCATGGTGCTGCACGCCGCCTACAAGATCGACCGGGGCGACGACTTCCGCACCGAGGTGTCGATGGCCAAGCACTTCGTGGCCAACAGCCTGAACCGCATCATCGACCGCTCCATCCAGGTGCACGGTGCGCTCGGCTACTCGACCGACACGCCGCTGGCCAGCATGATGCAGCACGCCCGCTGGGCCCGCTTCGCCGACGGCGCCGACGAGATCCACCAGATGCGCATCGCCGAGAACACCATCAAGGCGTTCACCAGCCACGGCACCACACGCACGGCCACGGGCGACCTGCCGGTCTGAGCGATCGCGGCCCGCGTCCCAACCACCGCGACCGCCGGCCCGCGCAAGCCGACCCGCGCCGCCCGTCGGTCGCTCGCTCGCCGGTCGCTCTGTTTGCGCGAAACCCGCACGGGCGCCGGCCCGCGCAACAAGACGCGGCCGGCGCGCCGCCGTGCCACCGCCCGCCGCGCTCTGTTCGCGCGAACCACGCGCCGGCGCCGGCCCGCGCAACAAGTGCCACAACAGGCTCGGGTGTCGGGCGGCGCGGGTGGCAAGATGGCGGCGATGGCCGAACCGCAGACGAAGTCGGAGCGCACGCGCCAGCGCATCCTCGACGCGGCGGCCAAGGTGTTCCGCGAGCAGGGGTACGCCAACGCCCGCCTCAGCGACATCGCCGAGCTGGCCGGCATCCAGACCGGCAGCCTCTACTACCACTTCGCCGGGCGCGAGGAACTGGTGGCCGAGATCCTGCACCTCGGCATCCAGCGGGCATGGGACCACGTGCGCGCCTCGGTCGACGCCCTGCCGGCGGCCACCACACCGCTCGACCGGCTGGCCGCGGCGATCCGCGCCCACACCACCGCCGTGCTCGAGATCAGCGACTACTCCTCGGCCCAGGCCCGCATCGTGGGCCAGGTGCCGCCCGAGGTGTTCAAGGAGCACCTGGTCGAGCAGCGCTCCTACGGCGCCTATTGGAACGACCTCATCGGCGCCGCCGTCGACGCCGGCGAGCTGCGCGCCGGCATCGACCCGTTCGTGGCCCGCATGCTCGTGCTCGGTGCCCTCAACTGGACCGCCGAGTGGTACCAGGCCGGCCGCGGCTTCACCGCCGACGCGGTGGCCGACCAGGCGGTGGCGATGGTGCTGCACGGCCTCGCCGTCTGAGCGCCGTCCGCTCAGCGGCGCGCCCTACGCATCCCCTGGGCCGGCATCGCCGGGCTCGACCAGTCCGAGCCGGCGCGCCAGCACGGCACGCCGCGCCCCGCTGTCGGCCGGCGCCGGTGGTCCGCCCGCCCGCTCGATCTCCAGGAGCGCGTCGAGGCACCTCAGCTCCTGGTACGGCAGCCCGTGGTCGCAAGCGGCGGCGAGCGCATCGCCGACCTCGGTCACCGCCGCCGTCATCCGACCGGTGCGCGCCGCGGCCAGACCGGCGAGAAGCCCGAACATGACGACCTCCGTGGTCTCGGCTTTGGCCCGCACCCGCGCCCGCAACATGATCACCAAGGTCGCGGCGTCGTCGGCCCGACCTTCCCACAGCAGCTGTTCGAGGGCCGCGATGTCGCAGTCGACCGCCATCATCTCGTCGTCGACGGCGACGAACGCCTCGCGGGCCAGCGCCATCAGCTCGGTTGCGTCGGCGAAGCGTCCCTCGGCGGCCGCCACCCGACCCCGGAGCTGACGGGCGTAGCCGGCGAGACCGACGCTCCCGGCGGCATCGAGCACCTGCAGTGCGCGCACCGCGAGCGCGTCGGCCTCGGCCGGGCGGCCCTGACGTAGCAGGAGGAACCCAGGGTTCAGCTCGGCGATGGCGACCGCCACCGCATCGCCGGTGCGGGCCAGCACGCCGGCGGCGCGCGAGTAGAGCGCGAGGGAGCCATCCCAGTCACCGCCGTGCATCAGCGTGATCGCGTGGTTCACGAGCGCCACACCGAGGGAGTGGTCGTGGCCGACGGCCTCGAACGCGGCGATGGCCGCCTCCGCGTGCCGCCGGGCCTCCAGTGGGGCCACGGTGCTGCACACCATCTCGAGGTGCTGATGGGCCCGACCCTCGAGGTAGCGGTCGCCCGTCACCAGGGCGGCGGCGAGCGCATCGTCGGCCACCCGCCGGGCCTCGGCGACCTTGGCGAGGGGCAGCAGCGCCGTCACGTCGGCCACGAGGAGCGCCACGCGCACCGCGGCGGCGGCATCGCCGAGCGGCGCCGTGAGCGTCAGGCCCTTGCGGACCCACGTCCGCGCCGAGCGCCACCGCGCCCCTCGCAGCGCCACGTCGGCCCGGTGGCTGCACAGGCGGCCGTGGTCCAGTGGATCGTCCAACGCCCGCGCCGCGGCGGCGAAGGCCCGTTCCGCCGCCGGCAGGTCGCCGAGGCGCAGGAGCGCGTCGCCCTGGTCCATCAGCAGCCCACCCCTCGCGGGTCGATCGACGATCCGGGCCATGCGGGCCGCCCGAGCCAGCAGGTCGTGCGCCTCCACCAGCGCGCCGGCGGCGAGGGCGGCCCGACCGGCCGCCGCCGCCAGCGGGAAGGCCTCCCGCGTGCGCCCCGCCTCCTCCAGGTGGCGCGCCAGAACGGCCGGGTCACCATCGGGCGTACCGGCGAGGGCGTCGGCGATGGCGCTGTGCAGGCGGCGTCGCCGCTCGAAGAGGAGGGCGCGGTGGGCGGCCTCGCGGAGGGCGTCGTGGCGGAAGACGACCGTGCCCGGCGGGCCGGGACGCAGCACCGCCCGCGCCGCCTCCCACGAGTCCGGCTCTGCGAGCTCGGGACGCCCGAGCACCATCGCCGCCAGCGTCAGCGGGATCGTGCTGCCGAACGTCGACGCATCGCGGACCAGCCCGCGCATGCCCGTGGGCAACGCGTCGAGCTGGGCGACCGCGGCCCGCTCGAGCGTGTCGGGCAGGTGCGGGTCGTCGGGGTGTCGCGCCAGCTCCCGCAGCACGAACGGGTTGCCCTTCCCCGCGGCGACGATTCGCCCCACCTGGTCGGCGCGCAACCGCGGCTGGATCTCGAGCACGAGATGGGTGGCGGCGGCGTCGTCGAGCGGGCTCAGCACGACGAGGTCCTGCGTGCCGCCGGACGCCGCTGCGGCGGCGTCGGGGCGGGCAGCAGTGGCCACCAGCACCAGCCACCGGCGCTCACCGGCGCGAGCGCCCAGTTGCTGGATGATCGCTCGCGAGGCGTCGTCGACCGAGTCGATCCCGTCGACGACCAGGATCCACGGCGTGGGCGCGGCCGCTTCGATCAGCGCGGCGAGAGCGAGGCGCGAGCGGCGCACCGTCGACGTGGGGTCGATGTCGTCGGCGCGCACCTGCTGGCGCAGCGCGGCGTCGGCGTCGGCGAGCCACCCGATCATCTCTGCAGGGATCGCGGCGACGAACGACAGCAGCCAAGCCACCGCGTCCGAGCTGGTCGAGCCGCCCGCCGAGGGACCGGTCGGCGCCCCGGCGGTCGCCCAGAGGTGCTCGACGACCGTGACGATCGTGCCGTAGGGGAGCTGCTGTCGGTAGGTGTCGGGCGCCACGACGCTGGCCGCACCGCCGGCGAGGTCGGCCACCTCGGCGAGCAGCTCGGTGCCGCCCATGCCCGGCTCACCCACCACCACGATCTCACGTCCGGGCCCGCCATCGACCGTGCGCTTCCACGCGCCGACGATCCGGTCCCGCTCCTCGCCCCGACCGGCAGCGACGGCCACCGCCGCCGGCCCACCGTGACGCACGTGCACCTCGGCGACGCGCCACATGGCCACCGGTTCACGCCGGTTCTTCAGCTCGATGGCGCCAAGGGCGACGGCGTGCACCGTCGGACGCGTGGCCACGCCGAGGCCGTCGGCCACGACCAGCTCACGTTCACCGGCCAGCCCGAGGGCGCGGGCGGCCACGTTGGCGGCGTCGCCCAGCAGCGTGAAGCCGCGTCTCCCGGGCACGCCGAGGGACCCAGCGAACAGACGGCCCCGTTGCGCGCCGGCACGCAACGGCACCTCCGACGTGTCGAGGATGCGCCGCAGCGCCACGAGCAGACGGCCCTCGTCGTCGTCCACCGCGTGGGGTGCCCCACTGGCCAGGAGGAACTTGACGGCGCCGGCACCGGAGTCGACGTCGAGCCACGACACCCCGAGCTCGCGGGTGATGTGGGAGACCACGTCGGCCACGTGCTCGAGCGCGGCGTGCAGGGCCGCCGGTCCACCGGTCGCGAGGAGCTCGTCGAGTCCGGGAACGGCGAGAAACCCGACCGAGACGGCCCGGTGATCGGCTATCGCCACGTCGTCGTTCATCAACGCGCGCACGGCCGGGCTGAGCAACGTCGCCGCGCGCTCCACGGCGCCGCCGCGGTCGTCGACCGCGGCGATGGTCGTCGCGGGAGCCGGGGGCGGGGGCGGGGTCGGGGCGGCGCCGCGTCGACGGGCGACGAACCCCGGGCCGCTCGCCTCCGTGCGCCAGCCGGTGGTGAGACGGTCGGCCAGCGCTCGGCTCACCAGCACCTGACCCGGCGCCGCCGCCGATTCGAGGCCGACGAGGGTCCTCATGGCCGGGCCGCACAGCACCATCATGCGCTGGTCGGAGCCCGCCAGCACGGCCGTCATGGTGCCCGTGTGGGCCCCGACGCTCACGCGCAGGCGCTTGCCCCCGGTGACCGCGGCCGGCAGTTGGGCGAGGCGAGCCGGCATGGCCAGTGCCGAGCTGAGCGCGCGCTCGTGGTGACCGTCGCCGTCGAACCAGACGAGCGCGGCGTCACCCGCGAAACCGATGATGTCGCCACCGGCCCGTACGCTCGGCTCGAGCAGCGATGCGAAGCACACCGTGAGGGCACGGTGCAGCACCTCGGCCCCTTCGGCACCGCGCACGGCGAGGGCCTCGGTGAGGCCGGTGAAGCCCGACAGGTCGGCCAGCACCGCCGTGCCGTGCAGTTCCCGCCACGGCACCGGCTCGGCGTCGGCCAGCCAGCCGATGGCCAGCCGGGAGGCGAAGTCCGGCCTCACGGCACGGTGTTGGCCCGGTGCAACTTGGCGCCTCCCGTCAAGGGCAGCCCCGGGCACGGATGCTCGGTGAGCGTGGCACCCTGCGCCTCCACGCAGTACCTGACCGTGCCGCTGAGCTCGGCATCCAGCCCGACGCCGAGCGGCCACGTCTGGCTCACCGCACCGGCGCCCGCACACCGGTCGACGACATGGAGCGTGACCGCGGCGAAGACCCCCGGGTACGTCGTGCCGTTGGTGATGTCCGTCTGGGTCCCCAGACCCACGTTGCCCCGGGCCACTGGCCCCTTCGTACTGAGGCCGCCGGGGCCGGTCACCCACACGACGGGCTCACCGGCGTCGAGCCCGGCCGGGCACCTGCTCGTCAGCCCGGTCACGTCGAAGGTCGCCGTGACCTCGACGCCGGTGGGGGTGGCGGCACCCTCCGGCAGTGCTTTCGCGGTGACGGCCACCAACCTCGCCACGCGAGTGTCCTGGGCCTGGAGCGAGGCCAGCGCGGTGTCCTGACAGTCCGGCGTCGCCGCCGTGGCCGCCGCCGTGCGGGCCACCCCGTCGCTCCCGACGACCGTCCAGGCCACCGGCGCGCCGTTGCTGTGCTGAGCGGTGGCGAAGGCGGCGACGACGTGACCGGGAGCGAAGACGGTGGGCACGAGCGGGCCGTCGAAGTCGGGTGGGTTCACGAGGAAGTTCCTCGGCCCGAGCGGCACGGCGACGGGCACGGTGCCCTGGTTCGTGTACGAGAACCAGACTGCGTCGTCAGGGTTGGGATCGGAGCGGTCGGCGATCGGCACGATGCAGAGCACCTCGGGTACGACGACGGCGGCCGCGGCGGGAGCCGTGGTCGACGACGCGGCGAGCGTGGTGGCGGGCACCGACGTCGTACTGGCGGGCGCCGTGCTGCTGGCGAGTGCGGCGGTGCTCGACGGCGCCACCGTGGTGGCCACGACGGTGGACGGCACGGCCCGCGGCCCGCTCGACGAGCCACACGCGGCCAGCAGGAGGGCGGCGGCCACGAGGACCCGAATGCGGTACATGTCGCATCCTCGCGCGAACGGTGCGCGTCAGGGTGGCGAGGTCGGTGGCCGGATCGATCCCGTCACCTACGACGAACCCGGCCGGCGGGGCCGCGCCAGACGGTCGACGTCCGAGGGGTCACGGCCCGAGCGTCACGCGAGCTCGCCGGCGTCGGCGAGGAACTTGTTGACGGCCGTGTGGTAGTGCACGAGCGCCGGCTCCATCTTCCCGTAGACCACCTCGGGGAGCGCGCCCGACGCAAGGTTGCGCTGCACGCCCTCCTGGGCCGGGAAGTCCTCGACGTTGGTGACGCCCAGGAGCACGTCGAGGTTCTTGACGAAGTAGCGGTGCGCCTTCTCGGTGAGCGTGGGACCCGGGCCATAGATCGACGTGACGCAGATGGTGCGATCGGCGGCCACCGGCACGAGCCGCCACAGCTCGATGTGATCCACCTGGTGCACGAGGATCGCGTTCGGGATGAGCAGGTACTGGATGGTGCCGTGGGGCAGCAGCGACCAGTCGTCCTCGTTCGGCTTCTCGAACTCGTCGGCCACGCTCTTGCGGGTGCCGATGAAGCGCGGGTATGGCCCGTAGGTGTCGAAGATCCACCGGTCGAACAGGTAGTACGGCGCGATCGAGTCCTTGTGCAACCAGGGGATGTGGTAGGGCTCGGTGAAGGTGTCCATCACGAGCTTCCAGTTCATGTCCCACTCGTGGCGTCGCGTGTCGACGTGCACGTAGTTGCCGAGGTCGTAGTCGGCCAGTTCCTCCTGGGCGCCGTGCAGCGCCTCGTCGATCGTGAAGCGCTCGCCACCGGGCACCGGTCGAACGAACACCAGCCCGTGGCCCTCGGCCACCGGTAGCTCCACCAGCCCGTGGGTGGCCTTGTCGATGTCGTCGAAGCCGGCCTCGGCGCCCGGGAAGCTGCGCAGGCACCCGTCGAGCCCGTAGGTCCACGCGTGGTACGGGCAGGCGATGCGGCGCAGACCGTCGCCCATGGCGTCGCGCAGGACGGTGGCGCCGCGGTGGCGGCAGGCGTTCACGAACGCCTGCACCGAGCCGTCGTCCTGGCGCACGACCATCACCGGCACGCGGCCGATCGTGGTGGTGAAGTACGCCCCCGGGTGGCGGGCCTCGCACGAGAGCCCGGCGAGCTGGGGCAGCGCACCGAACAGCGCCCGCATCTCGGCCTCGAACCGCTCGGGCGCGGTGTAGGCGCTGGCGGGGTTGTGCATGCTGGCCGTACCGAGCGGCCCCGGCCGGGGCACGTCGGCCCCGTGCAGACGGTGCAAGAGCTCCACTTGCCGCTCGTGTCGCATTCGCGGGCCCCCTGTCCTCGGACCGGCAAATTCTATGCGCGTTTAGAAGCGCTACCGCAACCAGGGTCGCGCCGGTACCATGCCCGGTGTGCGTGCCGGCATGGGCACGACGGGGTCACTGGGGGCAGCGATGGCCGATCTCATCATCAGGAACGGCACCGTGGTCGACGGTACGGGCGCTCCGGCGCGCCGAGCCGACCTTGCGGTCACCGACGGGCGCATCGTGGCGGTGGGTGACGACGTGGGCACCGCCCACCGCACCATCGACGCCGACGGCATGCTGGTCACACCGGGCTGGGTCGACATCCACACCCACTACGACGGCCAGGCCACGTGGGACCCCGACATGGCGCCATCGTCCACCAACGGCGTCACCTCGCTGCTCATGGGCAACTGCGGCGTGGGCTTCGCCCCGGCCCGGCCCGACAAGCACGGCTGGCTCATCTCGCTCCTCGAAGGCGTCGAAGACATCCCCGGCACCGCCCTCAACGAGGGGATGACGTGGGGGTGGGAGAGCTTCGAGGAGTACCTCGACGTGCTCGACCGCATGCGCTGGCCGCTCGACATCGGCACCCAGGTGCCCCACGCCGCGCTGCGCACCTACGTGATGGGTGAGCGGGGGGCCGACAACAGCCAGGTCGCCTCGGCCGACGAGATCGCCACCATGTCGGCATTGGCCGAGTCGGCGGTGCGAGCCGGTGCCCTCGGTTTCACCACATCGCGCACGTGGGTGCACCGCACGAGCCTGGGCGAGCAGATCGGCACGCTCAACGCGTCGACCGACGAGGTCCTCGGCATCGCCTCGGCGCTGCGCCGGGCCGGCACGGGCGTGGTGCAGCTCATCTCCGACGCCTACCAGTCGCCCGACGACGAACTGGTCGCCTCCGAACTGGCGCTGCTGAAGCGCATCGCCCTCGAGCTCGGCCGGCCCATGAGCTTCACGGTGCAGCAGAACGACCGCACGCCGAACCGCTTCCGCGAGCTGCTGGCCGGCATCGCCGAGTGGAACGCCGCCGGCGCCACCGCCCGCGCCCAGGTTGGCGTGCGCCCCATCGGTGTGCTGCTCGGCCTGAGCGTCACCGCTCATCCGCTGCTGCGCTGCCCGAGCTACCGCCCGCTGCACGCGCTGCCCTTCACCGAGCGCATGGCCGCGCTGCGCGACCCCTCGGTGCGGGCCCGACTGCTGGCCGAGCACGCCCAGGTGCGGGTCGCCGACTTCCCCGCCCTCATCCACGGCGGGTTCGACCGCATGTACCCGCTCACCGATCCGCCGAACTACGAGCCCACGCCCGAGCAGAGCGTCGCCGGCATCGCCCGCGCCACCGGCCGCGACCCGCGCGACGTGCTCTACGACATGCTGCTCGACGATGGCGGCACGCGCCTGCTGTACCTGCCGCTCATGAACTACGCCAACGGCAACCTCGACGACGTGCGCGAGATGATCACCTCGCCCCACTCGATCCTGGGCCTGTCCGACGCCGGCGCCCACTGCAACGCCATCTCCGACGCCACCTTCCCGACCACGGCGCTGGCCTTCTGGACGCGTGACCGCACCCGGGGTGAGAAGCTCGGCGTGGAGTTCATCGTGCACCAGCAGACGCAGCGCACCGCCGCCCACGTCGGTTGGCTCGACCGCGGCGTGGTGGCACCCGGCTACCTGGCCGACCTGAACATCATCGACCACGACAAGCTCGCGCTGCGCCCACCCCACCTCGTGGCCGACCTGCCCGCCGGCGGCACCCGTCTGCTGCAATCGGCATCGGGCTACGTGGCCACCATCAAGCGGGGCGTCACGGTGGCCGAGCACGGTGAGCTCACCGGCGAGCGACCCGGCGGTCTGCAGCGCGGCGCGGCGACCGCGCCGGCCTGACCATGACCCGCACCGTGCCCACCACGTGCCGCGTGTGTGCGGTGGGGTGCGGCACCCTGGTCGAGCTCGACGGCGACCGGGTCGTGAAGATCATGGGCGACCCCGACGACCCCTGGTCGCTCGGCTACACCTGCGCGTTCGGTCGCCACGCCCCCGAGTTCCACCACCATCCCGACCGGCTCGACGTGCCGCTCGTGCGACGCGGCGGCGAGCTGGTGCCCACGTCGTGGGACGACGCCCTCGACGACATCGCGGCGCGCCTGCGCGACCTGCTCGACACGCACGGCCCGCAGTCCGTCGCCCACTACACCGGCACCGGCGGGCCGCTCGACCCGAGCGGCTACGCCATGGCCCACGGCTTCTTCCGCTCCCTCGGCACCGAGCAGAACTACAGCGCGCTCAGCGTCGACTGCGCGGGCAAGTTCCTGGTGCCCGAGCTGGTCGCCGGCGTGCAGCTGCCGTTCCACCCCGACCTCGACGCCTGCACGCTGCTCATCGCCATCGGCGTGAACACGGTGGTGTCCCACGGCCACGGCGTGATGATGCCGAACCCGCTCGGCCACCTGCGGGCCCTGCGCGACCGCGGTGCCCGGCTGGTGGTGGTCGATCCCCGTCGCAGCGAGACGGCCCACCACGCCGACCTGCACGTGGCACCCCGACCCGGCACCGACCCGGCGCTGCTGGCCTACCTGGTGCGTCACGTGCTGCGCACCGGCCCCGACCGCGCCTTCCTGGCCGCCTGCGCCGCCGCCGACAGCGTGGCCCGCCTGACCCGCCTGGTCGACCCCTACGACCTCGATCGCGCCGCCGCGACCTGTGGCGTCGAGCCCGCCACGCTCGACGCGCTGGCCGCCATGGTGACGACGGCCGGCCGGGTGGCCATCGAGACCGGCACGGGCGTGTCGATGGGGCGCTCGGCCAACCTCACCGAATGGCTCGTGTGGGCCCTGTCGGCCGTCACGGGCAGCCTCGACCGGCCCGGTGGCGCCCGCTTCAACCCGGGCTTCCTCCGCCCCATCGAGGACGCCCTGCCCGGCGGCCGCGGCGATCGGCTGCCCGGCCCCGTCAGCCGACCCGATCTGCCCCGCATCGTCACGGGCGAGATGCCGTGCGCGGCGCTGCCCGACCAGATCGAAGCCGGCCACGTACGCGCCCTCATCGTGCGGGTGGGCAACCCGGCCATGGCCGTGCCCGACACCGACCGCGTGCGCGCCGCGCTGGCGGCGCTCGACCTGCTCGTGGTGATCGACGCCCACCGCACGGCCACGGCCGAACAGGCCACCCACGTGCTGCCCATGGCCGACCATCTCGAACGCGGTGACGTGCTCAGCGGGTACCTCCAGGCGGTGCCGTTCCTGCGCTGGTCGCCCGCGGTCGTCGAACCGGTCGGGCAGCGCCGGCCCCAGTGGTGGGTGTTCGCCGAGCTGTCGCGCCGGCTCGGTCTGCCCTTGTTCGGCAGCAGCCGCGTCGACGCCCAGCTCGCCGACCGCCAGCTCGACGACGAGCTGGTGGCGGGCGCGCTGGCCCGGGCCGCCCGGCGACCGTGGGCCGAGGTGCGGGCCGAGCCCTACGGCGTCCGCGACGACGTGCTGACGCCCGGTTGGATGATGCCGGCGCGCCTACCCCGGCCCCTCGACCTGGCGCCCGCGGAGCTGGTGGAGCAGTTCGAGCAGGCGTGGCTGGCAGCCCTACCGCCGCCCGACCGGCTGGTGCTGGTGAACAGGCGCACCCCGAAGCAGTACAACTCCTTCACGACCACGCTCGCCCCGGTGGAGCCCACGCTGCTCGTGCACCCCGCCGACGCCTACCGCCTGTCGCTGCGCGACGGCGCCCCCGCCACCATCAGCACGGCTCACGGTTCGTGCACGGCCGTCGTGCAGGTGACCGACGTGATGACGCCCGGCGTGGTCTCGTTGCCCCACGCGTTCGCGACCACGAACGTGAACGTGCTCACCTCGCCCGCCGAGGTCGACGTACGCAACGGCATGCCCATCCTGTCGGGTTTCGCCGTGACGGTTCGCCACGCTGGGTAGGAAGCGCGCTGCGCTCGCCTAGCCTGCTCCCATGCGCGCACTCATGTCGGTCGACTGGCTCCGTGATCACCTGGGCGATCCCCAGCTGCGGGTCCTCGACTGCACGGTGCACCTGGTGCGCTCCGACGACGGCACCGGCTACGAGCGGCGCTCGGGCCGCACCGATTGGGAGAAGGCCCACGTGCCGGGCTCGATGTTCGCCGACCTCATCCACGACCTGTCCGACCCCGACAGCGCGCTGTCGTTCATGCGCCCGAGCGCGGCCCGGTTCGCCAGCGCCATGGAGGCCCTGGGCGTCGGCGACGACAGCACGGTCGTGCTGTACGACTCGCGCGACGCCATGTGGGCGACGCGCGTGTGGTGGCTGCTGCACTCGTTCGGCTTCGAACGGGCGTTCGTGGTCGACGGCGGATGGAAGGCGTGGGCCGCGGCCGGTGCACCCACCACGGCCGAGGTGACGCCGCGACCCACCGGTGGCCGCTTCACCGCGTCACCGCGCGACGACGTGTTCGTCGACACCGCCGCGGTGGCCGCCATCGTGGCCGACGGTCACGCCTGCCTCATCGACTCGCTGACGCCCGAGCAGTACCGGGGCGACGTGCAGGGCTACGCCCGTGCCGGCCACATCCCCGGCGCCATCAACGTGCCCGCCCGGCACCTGGTCGACCCCGACACCGGCCGCTTCCTGAGCGAGGGCGAGCTGCGCGCCCACTTCGCCGCGCCGCTCGCCTCGGACACACCGATCGTCACCTATTGCGGTGGTGGCATCGCCGCCACCGCCGACGCGTTCGTGCTGACGATGCTGGGCCGTGACGACGTCGCCGTGTACGACGGCTCGCTGTCGGCGTGGACCGCCGATCCCGCGGCACCGATGGCCACCGGCGACTGACGGCCCCGTCGCCCACCCGACCGGGCTCCATTCCCGATCGGCCGACGCTCTGAGCGAGTTCACCACTACGCCGCGACGCCCTTTCCGCCGGGGTCACGACGCGGCGCGAGGCTCATCCAAACGTTCACTACCATCGGATGGAAGGTCATGAACGCGGTCCTCACTCCCGCCCGGCAACGGTGGCTGCTCGGCCACTACCACTACCCCATGCACCACCGCGTGTTCGAACTGCTCGTGGTGGGCATGTTCGCCACGGTCGGCTGGCGCTTCACCTGGCGCGTCGGCGCGGGCGTGGCCGACGAGTGGCGATGGTGGTCGCTCGCACCGCTGCTCGCCGCGGTGGTCGCCGCCTATGCGCTGTCGGACGTGCTGTCGGGGCTCGTGCACCGCGCCTTCGACACCCTGGGTTCGCCCGACACACCGATCATCGGTCAGAAGTTCGTGAAACCGTTCCGCGACCACCACGACGATCCGCTGGCCATGACCCACGGTGATCCGATCGCGGTGAACGCCGACAACGTGTTCGCGTCGCTGCTCCTGCTCGCCCCCACCGCGTGGCTGCTCGACGAGCGCGACCACCCGATCGTGGGCGCCTTCGTGCTCGCGCTGCTCGCCGGCATCGTGGCCACCAACCAGATCCACAAGTGGTGCCACACGCCCACCGTGCCGGCCTTCGTGGCGCGGGCCCAACGTCTCGGCGTCATCCTGTCGCCCGGGCACCACGACGTGCACCACCGGCCGCCCCACGGCACGCACTACTGCATCACGTGGGGTCGCATGGACGCGGTGGTCGACCTGGTGGGTGCGCGGCGTCGGTCACCGGCGCCCGACACGACGCGCGGCTGAGGTCGGGACGGGCTCCACACCGTGCGCCGACCGACCGGCGCGGGTGATGTCTTCACCACGGGCCGAGGCCGGCGGCGGCGGCGGCCGCCTCGATCGCCGCGGCCGGGTACGGCGTGCGCCGGTCCTCCAGGTGCAGCCGGGCGTAGAACCGGTTGACCAGCGCGGCCATGGGTGCGTAGCGGGTCACCAGCGCGTCGACCGCGGGCGGCAGCGTCGCCGGCCGCTCCCCCGCGGCCCACGCCGCCACCAGCGCGTCGCGCTCCCGCCAGTCGGCCGTGTCGGTGAGACGGCTGACCACGTGGTCCACGAGGCGCGTGAGCGTGTGGGTGACGTCGTGACTGCGGTTGGCGTGCAGGAAGGCGCGCTCGCTCTCGGTCAGGTCGAAACCGGGCGACGTGGCCAGGCCGAAGTCGACCAGCTGGAGCTGGTCGCCGTCGGTGAGCACGTTGTCGAGGTGGGCGTCGAAGTGGAACAACCCCCGCCCGTTCATGGCTGCCACCTCGACGCGCAGGTCGTGCTCGGCCATGGCGATCGCCGCGTCACGATCGGCGTCGGGCCCACGTAACCGGTCGGTGAGCCACGGCCCGAAGGGTCCGGGCAGATGTTCCAGGAACAGCACCACCGACGCCGTCGACGCGCCGATGGCCTCGAGCCGGCGGCGCACGCCGGCATCGCCGTGCCAGTGGTCGACGGCCGCGTCGATGGCGCCCAGCTCGTCGGTCAGGGGTCCGGGGAACGCGGGTGCGTGGAGCACGAACCAGTGGTGCAGCAGGGCGAAGGCGGCGGTACGCCCGGCCTCGACCCATGCCGTGGCCCGCTCGTTGGCGGCCAGCTCGCGCCAGACCCCGAACGACGGCGAGCCCACCCCGTACTGGCATCCCGACGGCATCCGGAACACGTTCGCCGTCGATCGCCAGTGCTCGGGCTGCCGTTCGAGGTCGGTGAGCGGCACCCGCTTCACGAACACCGGGTGTCCGGCGACCTCGACCACCGAGCGGGTCCCGCCGATGCCGACGCCGGCGACGGGCGCCTCCATCACCCGGGCACCGAGCTCGTCAGGTGTCGCGGCCGCGAGGGTTGCCGCGATACGACGGTGACGGTCGAGTCGGGCTTCGATCAAGGGGTGACCGGTGGGAGCACGGCGGCCAGGGCGGCGCCGGCCCGCCAGCACTCCTCGTAGGTCGAGTACAGGGGCGTCGGGGCGAAGCGCACGATGTTGGGTGGGCGTTCGTCGGGCACCACGTCGTGCCGCTCGATGAGCGCGTCGGCCACGCCCTTGGCGTCATCGACGACGACCGACAGTTGGGCGCCACGCTCGGCGGGGTCGCGCGAGGTGGCGACACCCATGGCCCGCTCGAGCGCCACCGCGTCGAGCACCCGCTCCAGGTAGGCGGTGAGCCGCACCGACCGCGCCCGCAGCACGGCCATGCCGCCGGCCTCGTCGAACACGGCCAGCGAGGCGGCCACGGGGGCCATGGCCAGCACCGGCGGGCACGAGATCTGCCAACCGAGCGCGCCCGCCCCACGGTCGATCTCGTCGCGCATCTCGAAGCGCGTGTCGGGCGCGTTGCCCCACCACCCGTCCAGGCGCACCAGGTCGGTGCGGTGCACGTGGCGCTCGTGCACGAACAGCCCGGCGGCAGCCCCAGGACCCGAGTTCAGGTACTTGTACGTGCACCAGGCGGCGCCGTCGGCGTCCCAGTCGTGCAGGGCCAGGGGCACGTTGCCGGCGGCATGGGCCAGATCCCACACCACGTTGGCTCCCATCGCGTGCGCCGCAGCGGTGATGGCGGGCATGTCGAGCAGCTGACCGGTGCGAAAGGCGACGCCGGGCAGCAGCACGCAGGCGAGCGTGTCGCCCTGCCGTTCGATGGTCGCGAGCACATCGTCGGTGCGCAGCAGGTGCTCGCCGTCGCGCGGGGCCAGCTTCACGACGGCGTCGGCCGGGTCGAGCCCATGCAGGCGGGCCTGGCTGGCGGCGGCGTACCCGTCGGACGGGAACGCACCCTGCTCGGTGAGCAGCACCGTGCGCCGGCCCGCCGGGCGGTAGAAGGCGAGCAGCAGCAGGTGCACGTTCACCGTGAGGGTGTTGCTGACGATCGTCTCGTGGGGCTGCGCGCCGACGATGCGGGCCATGGGCACGGCCATGCGCTCGACCAGCGTCGTCCACGGGTGGTCGCCCCGGAAGTGGCCCTCCACGGCGCGCGTGCTCCAGCTGCCCAGCACCTCGTCGAGCGCGTCGCGGGTGGCCGAGGGCAACAGGCCCAGCGAGTTCCCGGCGAAGTAGGCGCGGGTCGGGAAGCCCGTGGCGGCCTGCGCCGGGAGGAGCTCGAACCGATCTCGCATGGGGGCGGGATCGGTCCGGTCGAGCTCGGCGGCCTCGGCGCGCAGCGACGTCAGGTCGATGCTCATCGACCCCATGTTCACACGAGTGAGGCGAAC
Source organism: Actinomycetes bacterium (assembly GCA_031359995.1). Taxonomy (GTDB): domain Bacteria; phylum Actinomycetota; class Acidimicrobiia; order Acidimicrobiales; family Ilumatobacteraceae; genus JANMAT01. The sequence goes on along the minus strand of JANMAT010000189.1, from coordinate 3,290 downwards.
TCCCGCCGCACCGCGGCCACCAGGCCGAGCGCCGTGGCCGCGGCAGCCCCCTGGCGCAGCGCCCGCACCAGGGCCACGACTGCGACGTGCAGCGCCGACGCGGGGTCGAGCGCGGTGACGAGCCGGTCGAGCTCGTCGACCAGCGCGGGGTCGAGACCACCACGGCCGGCCGCCAACTCGGCGGCCACCCGATCGACGATCTTGGTCAGGCGGTCACGCCACACCGGGAGCAGAGCCGCCGACTCGGCGAGTGGCGACGGCGCGGCGAGTGGCGCCGGCGCGGCGCCGCCGTACGCGGCCGCATCCTCGTTCTGGAGCACCATCGCCGTCCGCCGGCGGGCGGACAACGGCCGTGCGGCAGCTGACACCATGCTCGGCATCGCGGCGAGGCGGGCGCCGGCGGGCGCAAAGACTCGGCCTGGTTCGCGCTCCGCGCGCGTGAGCTCGCGGCCGATGGCCACGAACGCCGTCTCCGAGCACAGCACCGACGCGGCCAGCGACAGCTGCACCAGCTCTTCGCGGCCGATGAGCCCGAGGGCCACCCGCCGCTCGGCGCCGCGGATCGCCAGGCGGGCGTAGCGGGCCCGCAGCGTGAGCGCCGGCTCCTGGCGCTGCACGGCCAGGAGCTGGCGCACCATGGTGCCATCGGCCCGGTGCAGCTCGACCTGCACGGCGTCGGTGGTGGCCGGCACACGGGCGTACACGGTGGCGCACGTGCCCGCCACGAGCGGGTTCGACACCGCCGCCGGCAGCACCCCGTCGCGGCCGGGCACGGTGACGCGCACATCGGTGAAGACCGGTGCGCGCACCACGGCCTCGAGCTGCTCGGCGACGTCGGCCAGGCGCTGCGGGCTCTCGACGCGGATGGCATGGCCCAGCGTGGCCAGCAGCGACTCGTGGGCGCCCTGGCCGATGGCCACCACGTGCAGGTCGCCGAGGTGGGCGGCGGCGGCCATGACGCCGCGGTCGTCGCCCACCTGACCGTCGGTGAGCAGCACCGTGACGCGCCGCGTCGCGGCCGGGCCGATGGCGTTGACCACGTGGGTGAGGGCGGCAGCCAGCTCGGTGCCGCCCCGGGCCGTGGTGGCCCGTAAGAGGCGGGCCAGCTCGTGGCGGCGACCGTGGCCGGCCGGCAACGATGCCAGCGCGGCTCGTGCGTCGTCGCTCCCGCGGAGCTCATCGATCTGGTCGTCGAACACGAACGCGGCCACACGGTCGGCGTCGCCCAGCCGCTCCACCAGGCGGGCGGCCAGGTCGTTGGCCAGCGTCTGCTGCCACCCCTCCATCGAGCCGGAGCGGTCGACCACCACCACGAGCTCGACCGGGCCACCCACGACCTCACGACCGGTCACCACCGGCACGGCGACGGTGGCATCGTGGGCGAACCGGTCGTCGCCGGGCAGCCGCGGGCGACCGAGCGGTGCGTCGGGGGTCAGCCGCGCCACCGCCGGCAGCGTGTGGTCGACATCGAGGTCGAACTCGAACGTCACCGCGGCGCCGGAGGCGACGGTGGTCGACCGCTCGATGTCGAGGGCCACGGGCCCGGGCTGCAGCGAACTGCGTGACGTCGTCGGTAGACCGCTGAACCAGGTGCGCAGGCCCACCTGCGCAGTGGTCGGCCCGCTCACCGCGCCGTAGCGATCGCCGATGGAGGTGGGCAGCATCAGCCGGGCCACGAGGCGGGCGCCGATGGCTTCGATGGCCAGCGCGTCATCGAGCACCACGGTGCACGACGCCACGTCACCCGCCGGCACGTTGCCGAACGAGAGCACCACGACGTCGCCACCGAGGTCCTCGGCCAGCGCCGCGGTGCGGTTGGCGGCCACGGCCATGTGGTAGGCGGCGCGGGCCTGGTGCTTGTCCTCCAGCGTGGCCACGATGGTGGTGCCGCCGATGGTGGCCTCCACGTGGCGGACCGCGCCGGTGGCGGTGACGGGCACGTGCACCACGAGCTCGGCCGGGCGGGCAGTGGTGTTGCCCACGGTCTGGCTGATGCGCAGCTCGACGTCGAGGCCGGTGGCGCGGGCGACGACGTCGCACGTGCGGGGAGTGGTGGGTGCGCCATCGAGGAGGACGGCCGGCAGGAGGGCGACGGTGGTCATGGCTTCCTTTGCGGAGAGGTGGGGTGGGGGCACAGCACCGCAGCCAGCCGGGCGAGCACGGGAGCGAGCTCGGCCAGCTGGTCGGCGCGGGGGCGGACGGCGAGCTCGAGGGCCACGCCGTCGGTGACGGGGATGCGGAACGAGGCGACGACCTCGGGGGCGGGCGATGACGGCGACGGCGCGTTGCCCGCTTCGACCAGACGTCGCAGCGAGTCGTCGGAGGCGTCGCGCACGAGGGTGCCGATCTGGGTGAGCGAGAGGCCACGAGCCTGGCACGCCTTGACCGCCAGCAGGGCGAGCACGTGGCGCGGAGCGTACCAGGCGTTGCGGCCGTGGCGCTCGGGTGGCTCGACGATGCCCTTGGCGGTGTAGAAGCGCACCGTGCGCCCGTCGACGCGCTCGACGGCGCGGCGGGTGGGCTGGCGCGTCTCGAGCTCGTCGAGGCGGGCGTTGACCAGCGCGGCGACGTCGGCCAGGGCCAGCCGCTCCGCCGCCGGCCCGGTCGTGCGTTCGCTGGTCGGAGATGCTGACACCATGGGGACAACATTACTGTCATGGTGTCACAGTTGGCAACCCCCTGCGTCCCATACGGTGTGGCGATGATCCGTCGCACCGCCCGCACCCTCCTGCTCCCCCTCGCCCTCGCCCTGGCCGCCGGCTGCTCCAGCAGCGCGACCAAGGCCGGTTCGTCGGCGACCAGCGTCGCCTCCGGTGGCGCGACGACGGCCACCACCTCCTCGGGCACCAGCGGGAGCACCGCGGCCGGCAGCACCGGCACCGTGGCCAAGAGCGAGTGCGAGGGCCTGCGGAAGACCATCGCCACGATGTCGGTCAACTGGCAGGTGCTGGTGCAGCTCGTGAACGCCACCAAGGTCAGCGAGTGGAACGAGCGGGCCAAGGTGATCGGCTCGCTGCCCAAGTTCGCCGAGAACCTCGATGCGCTGCAGGCGGCGTTCGGCGGCAGTACGGGCGCGGCCGACTCGGTCACCTACATGCGCGGCGCCAACGACATCGTGCAGAAGGGTCTCGGCGGCGACGAGAGCGCCATCGCGTCATTGAAGAGCTACCTCGGCACCAACCTGGTGGAGTCGCTGACCAAGCAGGCCCCCATCGGCCAGGCGTTCAGCGACACCGGCTGCTGATCGCCGGCGGTCTCAGAACTCGAGCAGGTTGTCGCGGAAGCCCTCG
>JANMAT010000153.1:0-46093 GCA_031359995.1 Actinomycetes bacterium | reverse complement strand
GCGCCGCGCTCGACGGCGCCGTCGACGTGGTCGTGCTGGCCCAGGCGTCGATGGCGGCGGCGGCCGACCGGGTCACGATGGCGACGCCGTTGCTGAGCAGCCCGCGGCTGGCGGTCGCCGCCGCGCTCGCCGAGATGGGCGGCCGCCGGCGCAGCTGACCCGTCGGTCGCCGCGTCGACTTGTGCCGGGCCGCCCCCGTGGGGGCAGGATGGGGCCGGGGTTCGGGGCCGTTGACTGCATGGGCGGTGCCGGGACGAAAGGGGACTGGTGGACACCGATGTCACCGAGGACCAGCGGGCGTTGCTCGACGCGTCCACGCACTTCATGGAGCAGAGCTGCCCGGTGGCGACCGTACGCGACGCCGCCGCGCGCGACGACGCCTTCGCCGCCGCTTACCGGCGCCAGGCCGGCGAGTTCGGGTGGTTCTCGATGCTCGTGCCCGAGGCGCTCGGCGGCGGCAGCATCTCCGACAACGGCGTCCTCGACGCGGCGCTGATCGCCTACGCCCGGGGCGCCCGGCTGCAACCTGGCTCGTTCGTCGGCACGAACGTGGCCGCGTTCGCGCTGGCCACAGCCGGCAGCGACGAGCGGCGTGTCGGCGTGCTGTCGGCCCTGGTGGCGGGCGAGGCATCGGCCTCGTGGGCGGTGGCCGCCACCGGCGACAGCCGCCTCGAAGGTGGCGTCACCGCTCGACCCTCGGGCGACGGCGACCTGGTGCTCTCGGGCACCAAGACCGCGGTGCAGGACGTAGAGACCTCGTCGTGGCTGCTGGTCACGTGCGACTCGCCCGCCGGCGCCGCCCAGGTCCTCGTCCGGGCCGACGCCCCTGGCGTCACGGTGATGCCGCTCGAGTCGCTCGACCTCAGCCGGCGCTTCGCCGAGGTCCGCTTCGACGACACCCCGGCGGCGGCCGTCGCAGTGGTGGGCACCCCCGGATCGATCGGTGCGCTGCTCGACCGGCAGCTGGCCATCGCCGTCACGCTGACCGCGGCGGAGTCGGTGGGCGCCATGGACCACGAGTTCGCCATGACGTTGCAGTACGCCAAGGATCGCATCGCCTTCGGCCGACCGATCGGCTCGTTCCAGGCGGTGAAGCACCTGCTGGCCGACACCAGCCTGGCCATCGAGATGAGCAAGTCGGTGGTGCTGGCCGCCGCCCGCTCGCTCGGTGACGACGACGGCTACGGGGTGGAGGCGGCCAGCATCGCCAAGGCCCTCGTGGGCGAGGCCGCCATCGAACTGGCCCAGAACTGCTTCCAGGTGTTCGGCGGCATCGGCTACACGTGGGAGCACGATCAGCACCTGTACCTGCGCCGGCTCACCACCGACGCCGGGTTGTACGGCGATGCCGCGTGGCACCGTGAGCGCCTCTGCCAGCTGGCCGGGATCTAGGGAATCGGGGATCGAGATGAGCACGACACCGAGCGATGTCGAGACGTTCCGGCTGGAAGCACGGGCCTGGATCGAGGCGAACCTGGAGCCGCGCCAGAAGGCGGTCACGTCGGGTCGCGTCGAGCGCGAGTCGGTCACGCCCGACGACGTCGCCGTCGCCCGCGTCCTGCAACGCAAGCTGTTCGACGGCGGTTTCGCCGGCATCTCGTACCCGGTCGAGTACGGCGGCCGCGGGCTGACCGGCCTGCACGAGCGAGCCTTCCGGGAGGAGGCACTCGGCCACGAGACACCCGACTTCGGCGCCGCCGGCGGGGTCACGTTCGGCGCCATCGGGCGCTCACTGCTGGCCCACTGCACGCCTGAGTTCCTGCAGCGCCACCTCCCCAGGATCCTCTCCGGCGAGGAGCTGTGGTGCCAGTTCTACTCGGAGCCCGAAGCGGGCTCCGACCTCGCCGGCATCCGGACGCGGGCCGTGCGCGACGGCGACCGCTGGATCATCAGTGGCTCGAAGATCTGGAGCAGCGGCGCCCACCTGGCCGACTGGGCCATGTGCCTGGCCCGCACCGACTGGAGCGCGCCCAAGCATCGCGGCCTCACGTGGTTCGCCATGCCCACCGACGCCAAGGGCGTGACCATCCGCCCGATCCGCCAGATCAACGGCGACACCGGGTTCTGCGAGGAGTTCCTCGACGAGGTCGAGGTCACCGACGAGGACATCATCGGCGAGGTGCACCGGGGCTGGTCGGTCACCCAGACGATGCTGGTGTACGAGCGCGGCGCCGGCGAGATGGGCGCCGCCACCCGTGAGCCGCGGAGCCTCGCGCCCGACCTGGTGGAGCTGGCCCGTCGGGTCGGACGCACCGCCGACCCGGCGGCGCGCCAGGCCATCGCCAAGGCCCACATGAACGACTACGCGCAGTACCACCTCGGTCGGCGCATCGCCGATCGACTGCGCGCCTCGGCCACTCCCGATCCGGCGGTGGCGGCCTACGGCAAGCTGGCCTCGGGCGTGCTGGCGCCGATCCGCGCCCGCCTGGCCATGGAGGTCGGCGGCCCGGCGGCGTTGGCGTGGTCGGCCGCCGACCACGATGGCGGCCGCCCGGCGTTGAACTACCTGAACGGTCGCGTCACCTCGATCGCCGCGGGCACCAACGAGATGCAACGCAACGGCATCGGCGAGCGGGTGCTCGGCCTGCCGCGCGAACCGAGCTTCGACAGCAACAAGCCGTTCAGCGAGGTGCTCAAGGCTGCCCGCACCTGGGACCCCAAGGTCGGCTGATGAGCTTCTTGCCCAACGGGCGCGGGAACTTCGCGTCGGCCTGGGATCTGTGGGAGGCGCTGGCGCCGAACCCGGCGAGCAGCTGAGACCGGGCGATGGCACTTCGCGGCACCCCGGTCCTCCGTCGCGAGGACCACGCCCTGCTCACCACCGGGGGCATGTTCGTGGCCGACCGGCGCCTGCCCGGCTGCGTGCACGTGGCCTACGTGGTGTCGCCCTATGCCCATGCGCGCCTCCTCTCGATCGACACGGCTGCGGCGCTGGCGGCGCCCGGCGTGCTGGCGGTGATCACCGGGGCCGACACCGCGCACCTGGCGCCGTTCGCGGTGGCCAACACCGATGTCGACAAGGGCATGGTGCGACCGTTGCTGCCCACCGAGACCGTGCGCTTCGTGGGCGAGGCCATCGCCGCGGTGGTGGCCGAGACCGCATACCAGGCCGCCGACGCGGTCGACCTGGTCGACGTCGGATACGAGGCGCTCCCGGTGCTGGTGGATCCCGAGGAGGCGATGCGCAGCGTTGTGCGGCTGCACGCCGGCGCGGCGTCGAACGTGGCCCTGCACCTGGAGGCGCCCGACCTGGTGCCCGACTGGGACGGATGCGAGGTCGTCACCGAGGTGCGCGTGATCAACAACCGGCTGGCGCCCGCACCGATGGAGCCGCGCACGGCGGCGTCGTCGTGGGTCGACGGTCGCCTCGTGCACTACAACGCCGGTCAGGGGGCGCATCCGGTGCGCGCCGCGCTGGCCCGCACGTACAAGCTCGACCCGGCGCTGATCCGTGTGGTGTCGCAGGACGTGGGCGGCAGCTTCGGAGCCAAGGCGGCGCCCCATCCCGAGGAGCTGCTGCTGCCGTTCATCGCCCAGCGGGTGGGCCGGCCGGTCATGTGGGTTCCGTCGCGCAGCAACGACATGAACGGGCTGCACCACGGGCGCGGCCAGGTGCAGTACCTGAAGATCGGTGGCAGCCGGGACGGGCGCATCCACGCCTACGAGGCCTACGTGATCCAGGACTCGGGTGCCTACCCGGCCGGCGCCACCGGGCTGCCGTCGAACACGAAGGCCATGCTCACCGGCTGCTACGACATCCCCACGGCCGGCTTCCGCTCCGACTCGGTCGTCACCAACACGACGCCCACCGGCGCGTACCGCGGTGCCGGACGGCCCGAGGCGGCCGCCGCCATCGAGCGTGCCGTCGATGTGTTCGCCGCCGCCATCGGGATGGATCCGGCCGAGGTGCGCCGGCGCAACGTGATCCCGCCCGAGCGGTTCCCGCTCACCACGCTGTCGGGCATGCCCTACGACAGCGGTGAGTACGCCAAGGCGCTCGACCTCGCACTGGTCTCGGCCCGCTACGACGAGCTGCGCGCCGAGCAGGCCCGGCGCCGGGCCGAGGGGGCGACGACGCTGCTCGGCATCGGCTTGGCCACGTACGTGGAGCGCACCGCCGGCATCCTGCGACCGGAGTACGGCTCGGTCGAGCTTCGCCCCGACGGGAGCCTGCTGGCCATGACCGGCTCGTCGCCGTATGGCCAAGGTCACCACACGAGCTGGGCCATGCTCATCGCCGATCGCACCGGGGTACCGATCGATCGTATCGAGATCGTCCATGGCGACACCGATGTCGTGCCTCGCGGTGGCATCACCGGCGGCAGCCGCTCGGTGCAGACGAACGGTGTCGCCATGTGGCAGGCGGCCGGCCTGCTGGTGGACGAAGCCCGTCGCATCGTGGCCGAGCTGCTCGAGGCCGACCCGGCCGATGTGGTGCTCGACACCGACCGCGGTCAGTTCCACGTGGCCGGGGCGCCGGCGGTGCCGGTCGACTGGCTGCGGGTGGCCAGTGCGCTGGCCGAGCGTCGTGTTGGCGAAGAGGACGACGGTTCGGCGGGGAACGACCACCGGCTGCTGCACGTGGAGACCGACTTCGCGGCCATCGGCCCCACGTTCCCGTTCGGCACCCACGTGGCCGTGGTCGACGTCGATGTGGAGACGGGTCGGGTCACGCTGCGGCGATTGGTCGCGGTGGACGATGCCGGCACGATCCTGAACCCGTTGCTGGCCGACGGACAGATCCACGGCGGCCTGGCCCAGGGCGCGGCCCAGGCTTTGATCGAGGGCGTGGCGCACGATGCCGACGGCAACCCGCTGACCGGCAACTTCGCTGACTTCGCGGTGATCTCGGCGGCCGAGCTGCCGATGTTCGAACGGATCCCGATGGAGACACCGACGCCCCGCAACGAGCTCGGAGCGAAGGGCATCGGCGAGTCGGGCACCGTCGGGGCCACGCCGGCTGTGCAGAACGCCGTGGTCGACGCGCTGGCCCACCTGGGCGTGCGCCACGTCGACATGCCGCTCACCGCCGAGCGGGTCTGGCGAGCCATCCAGGCCGCCGCGGCCACCTGACGCCCCTCGGCCGTGACCGGGAACGTTCGAAACCGATAGCGTCTGGCGCCACGTGGACGTTCCAGAGGGAGGTGCGATGGCATCAGGCCCGAGTCGCCCATCAACAGCAATCCGCGTGTCGCGCACGGCGTGGCTCGCGTTGGCCGCGACCATCGGCTACGCCATCGGAGCCGAACTGGCTTGGGGACTGTTCGGCGCGACGGTAGGTCTCGCCTTCTTCCCGCCGGCGGGCATCACCTTCGCCGGCTTCGTGCTCGTGCGCGGTCGCCGACGGCTGGTGCTGGTTGCGTTGGTGATGGCGGTGGAGTATGCCGTCGACGTGCGGCACGGTCTGCGCCCGCTGACTGCCATCGGGTACGCTGCAGCCAACGTCGTCGAGCCACTGGTGGGAGCGACGGTCGCGCTTCGGGCGGTCGGCGCCGATGCGCTGCGTCATCTCGATGACCGCCGGGGGATGGGCGGCTTCGTGGTCGGTGGCCTGTTCGCCGGGCCGGTCGTGGCGTCGCTTCTCGGCGCCTCGGTGAAGGTGCTCGACGATCCCTCGGCGTCGTGGTGGGTGTCGGCGCTCAGCTTCTGGGCCGGTGACGGGCTCGGCGTCCTCGTCGTCGGCGCGCCCCTGTTGCTGGCGTCGAGGTGGCGGTGGCGCCAGCTCCGCCAACGTCCGGTGGAGGCGTCGTTCAACGTCTCGGTGACCGTCGCCGCCAGCGTGGTCGTGTTCTGGTTCGTCCGCCTCCCGGTCATGTACCTCGTGCTGCTCCCTCTCGTCTGGGCTGCGTTCCGGATGGACGCGTTGAAGCTGGCGATCGATGGTCTCGTCGTCGCCGTCGTAGCGATCGTCGCCACCGCACACGCCCGAGGGCCGTTCGCCGCCATCGTCGACGCCTCCGACCAGGCCAAGTTGACCGCGGCCAAGCTCTTCCTCGCGACCACGCTCCTGGTCGCGTGGTTCTTCCTCATCGGTGCACGCGAACGGGAGCGGATCCGTGAACGGGTGGCGCGGGGCGAAGCAGAACACGGTGCACTCGAGCTCCTTCGGGACAGCGTCCTCCTGCCCGACCGCCATGAGTTCCCCGGTGTCCGCACCTTCGCTCGCTACCGTCCCGCGCAGGACCTGTTCGCACTCGGTGGGGATTGGTACGACGTGGTCGAGCTGCCGTCAGGTGCGCTCGTGCTCGTCGTCGGCGACGTCGTGGGCGGCGGGCTGTCGGCCGGCGTCACGATGGCCCAGTTGCGCAGCGGCATGCGCGCCATCGCCCCCCGGCTCGCCCCGTGCGAGATCCTCATGCAGATGGATGCCTTCGTCGACGCGGTCTCGGGCGGCTTCGGGGCGACGGCCGCCTGCTTGCGACTGGAGCCGGAGACGGGTCGGTTCGACGTCGCGCTCGCAGGGCACCCGCCGCCGGTCATCCGTCGCTCGGCGGGGACGGCCGAGGTCTTCGGCGTGGCACCGGGACCGCCTCTGGGCGTACGTGGCCCGCGCTCGGACACCTCAGGGACGCTCATGGCCGGCGACACCGTGCTGCTCTACACCGATGGTCTCGTCGAACGACGCGGCGAGCGGCTCGACAAGGGCATCCTGCGCCTCACGCAGGCGTTCGAGGTCGCGGACCAGGAGCAGCCGTCATGGCCGGACGAGCTGATCGGCGACTGCCTCGCCGGCGGTGATCCGCAGCGCGATGACATCGCCACGCTCGCCTGCCAGCGCGTCTGAACTCGGCCGGGGTGGGCGACGGCCGCGGTTTGGAAGGCGGTAGCGGGGTGGCCGAAGCCGGACAGGATGGCGTCGCGGTGCCCGACGACGTCATCGCCCACCTCGGCGCAGGCAAGCGCCCTCCGGTCGTCGTGATCGTGAACGGCCACGAGTTCCGCTCGACGTGCCCGCCGATCTGCGGGCGGCACTCGACGCCGTGCCCGGCACATCGGCGTTCTTCGCCAAGCTGTCCAACAGTCTGCAGCGCTACCACGTCGACAACGTCAACGGGGCGAAGTCCAGCGACACGCGGGCCCGTCGCATCGAGAAGACCGTGGCCCTGTTCCTGGCCGGCAAGCAGCGGTAGCGCACCCCGCCATCGGGCGGGGTGCCATGTCGCGAGGGTCAGACGCGCTCGATGATGATGGCAGGGGCCATGCCGCCGGCGGCGCACATGGTGACCAGGCCGTAGCGGCCGCCGTTGCGCTCGAGCTCGTCGAGCACGGTGCCGATGAGCATGGCGCCGGTCGCGGCGATGGGATGGCCGAGGGCCATGGCGCCACCGTTCACGTTCACCTTGTCGCGATCGAGCCCGAGGTCGCGGATGAACTTCTCGGCGACCACCGAGAACGCCTCGTTGATCTCGAACAGGTCGATGTCGTCGATCGTGAGGCCGGCGCGGTTGAGCGCCTTCTTGGCCGCCGGCACCGGTGCGTTGAGCATCAGGGTGGGATCGTCGCCCATGTTGACGGCGGCGACGATGCGCGCCCGCGGCGTCCACCCGTTGGCTTTGGCCGCCTCGGGGCTGGCCAGCAGGATCGCCGCCGCGCCGTCGACGACGCCGGAGCTGTTGCCGGCGTGGTGCACGAACTCGATGTCGAGGTCCGGGTAGCGGGCCAGCACCAACGAACGCAGCGTCGTGCCCTGGTCGTCGAGCGGCACGTCGGCCATGGCCTTGAACGAGGGGGCCAGTTGGGCCAGGCCCTCGCGCGTCGTGTTCGGCCGCGGGAACTCCTCACGGTCGAGCGCCAGTGTTCCGTCCTCCCTGTAGACCGGTACGAGGCTGCGATCGAAGCGGCCCTCGCTGATGGCACGGGCGGCGCGCTGCTGCGACACCAGCGCCAGGTCGTCGAGTGCCTCGCGCGGGATGCCCTGGAGCGTGGCGATGGCGTCGGCGGCCACGCCCTGATGGGTCTGGGGGTGGCGGGCCCGGAGGCGCTCGTTGCCGGCGTCCATGAGGGGGCCGCGCACGCCCATCTGGGCGACGCCGAGGGCCGGGTGCAGCGACATCATCTCGCAGCCGCCCGAGATCACGATGTCTTCCAGGCCGGCCATGATCGAGGCGGCGCCGAGGTTCGTGGTGGTGATGCCCGAGCCGCAGAAGCGGTCGAGGGTGACGCCGGAGGCCTGGGTGTCGAAGCCGGCGTCGAGCAGGGCCATGCGGGCAAGGTCGCCGCCTTGGGTGCCGACCTGCATGCTGGTGCCGAAGATGACGTCGTCGACCTTGGCGGTGTCGACGTCGTTGCGGTCACGGATGGCGGCGAGCACCGTGGCCCCCAGCTGCTGCGGGTGGATGTCGGCCAGGGCCCCCTTGCCCACTTTACCGATGCCGCGCGGTGTGCGGCACGCGTCGATGATCCAGGCCTCGCTCATGAAGGGTCCCTTTGCTCTCGTGGTCGGCGGTGACTCTAGCGATCGCCACTTTCGTGACGAAGCTGCGGTGCGTGTCTCGACCGGGGCCGGCGTCGTCGTGGAGTAGCGTGACGCCGGGACCGTCGATCAGGGGTTCGATGATGTTGTCGCCGTATCGCGTGCTCGACCTGTGCGATGACCGCGGGCATCTGGCTGGCCACGTCCTCGCCCACCTCGGCGCCGACGTCATCGCGGTGGAACCACCTGGTGGTCAGCGATCCCGACATGAGGGGCCATTCGCGGGCGATCGCGTCGATCCCGAGATGTCACTGCAGCACTGGGCGTTCAACCGGGGCAAGCGCTCGGTCGTCGTCGAGGGCTCTCACGAGCTGTCCCCGCTTCTCGCGGGGGCCGACGTGCTCCTCGAGTGCGCCGCCTTCGCGATCGACGTCGACGAGATCGCCCGCCACCATCCCACGCTCGTGATCGCGACGATCACGCCGTTCGGGCGCGACGGTCCGAAGGCGGCGTGGCGCGCAACCGACCTGACGATCGCCGCCGCGAGTGGCCATGCTGCGATCAACGGCGATCGCGATCGACCTCCGGTACGCATGTCGAACAGGCAGTCCTGGTTGAACGCGTCGCTTGATGCGGCCCTCGCGTGTCTCGTTGCGCTGCACGAGCGCGCACGGTCCGGGCTCGGCCAGATCATCGACGTGTCGGCGCAGCAGTCGATGATGGTTTGCACGCAGTTCCAGATGATGCACGCGCTCGTCGACAGTCCCGAGATCCGACGGATTGCCGGTGGAGTGGAACTGGGACCGTTCGAGGTGCAGTACGTGCACGCATGTCTCGACGGTCAGGTCACCGTGACCTTCTTGTTCGGTCAGATGATCGGCCCGTTCACCACTCGCCTGTTCCAGTGGATGTTCGAGGAAGGTGCCTGCGACGAGTCCCTCGCTGCCAAGGACTGGATCGGGTTCTTCGCCCGAGTCGCCGACGGCACGGAGCCCGCGTCGGAGCTGGCGCGGGGCACCGACGCGATCCGCCGGTTCGTGGCGACGAAGACGAAGGCCGAGCTGCTCGGGGCTGCGCTGCATCGCAGCCTGCTGATCGCACCCGTGACGACCACGACCGACGTGCTCGCCCTCGACCAGCTCGAGGCACGCTCCTACTGGCAGGACGTGGATGGCATTCGGTTCCCGGGAGCGATGGCCAAGTTGTCGGCGTCGCCGCTGCGCGCGCTCGGAACCCCACCACGCAGCGGTGAGCACACCGCGGCGGTCTTCGCAGAGCCACGACGACCAGCCCGTGACGTCGCCATCGAGCGGGTGGTGCCGGACCTGCCATTGTCTGGCCTCAAGGTGCTCGACTTCATGTGGGCGTTCGCCGGCCCCTACGTGACCCGCGTTCTCGCCGACTACGGCGCGACCGTCGTGAAGATCGAGACTGCGCTCAAGTCCGATGTCATGCGCAACGTGACGCCCTTCATCGACGCGTCGCGCGGTTCCGAGTCGGCGCTGCAGTACCACTCGTTGAACGCCGGCAAGCTCGGGCTCGCGTTGAACCTCAACACGCCCGAGGCACGCGACGTCGTGCGCGATCTGACCAGTTGGGCCGATGTGGTCACGGAGTCCTTCTCGCCGAAGGCGATGCGCAACTGGGGGCTCGGCTACGACCAGCTCAGTGCCGTCAACCCCGGACTGATCATGCTGTCGAGTTGTCTGATGGGACAAACCGGGCCCCTCCACCGCTATGCAGGGTTCGGGACCATGGCCGCGGCGGTGGCAGGGTTCTACCCAGTGGTCGGGTGGCCCGATCGGTCGCCGTGTGGACCGTTCACGGCCTACACGGACTACACGTCGCCCCGGCTCGCCGCGGCCGTGCTTCTCGCCGCGATCGACTGGCGCAGGCGCACGGGCCGGGGCCAGTACATCGACTTCTCGCAGTTGGAAGCCTGCCTGCACCTCCTTGCGCCCGAACTGCTCGACGACGCGGTCAACGGGCGGGTTGCCGGCAGATGCGGCAACCACGATCGCTCCTGCGCGCCGCACGCGATCTATGCGACCGACGGCCACGACTGCTGGATCGCCATCGCGGTCGAAACCGACGCACAGTGGCACGCGCTGTGTGCGCTCGCCGGCTGGCCGGCGCTCGCTCGGCTTCGCACCGTCGACCGTCTGGGCCGCCGGGAGGAGCTGGACTCGCTGCTCGCTGGCTGGGCGTCGGGTCAGGACGCGACCGAGCTCCAAACCGAGCTGCAAGCCATCGGCGTTCCGGCGCACCGCGTGCAGAACTCCAGGCACTGCGTCGAGGACCCCCAGCTCGCCCACCGTGGCCACTTCCTGCAGGTTCCCCACCCGCTGTGCGGTACCACCTGGATCGAAGCGAGTCCGTTCCGGCTCTCCCGAACACCCGCCCACGCGGCCTGGGGCGGGCCGATGCTCAATCAACACCTCCACGAGGTCCTCACCGACATCCTCGGCTACGACGACGAGCGGATCACCGAGCTCATCGTCGCCGGAGCGCTGGAGTAGCAGCCCGATGCGTCGCTTCTCGGGACGCAGCGTCGCCCGGCGACCTCCTGGCGCGGAGTCTGGTCGCGAGGCAGCAGCGGGGGGGTCTGGTACGTTCCCTCACCGGTGCCGGCCCGGGGTGGTGCCGGCCACGGGGGTGGCGCCGAGCGTGGCGTCCTGGGGAGGAGCACGATGGACTGGCGCAGTCGTCTGGGCACCAAGCTCGTGGAGCTCGACACCGCGGTCGCCGGCATCCGCTCGCGAGCGGTCGTCAACGTCGCGCCGTACAGCTGCACGCCGGTCATGCTCTGTGAGGCGCTCAAGGCGCACGGCGCCCGCGCCGGGCTCACCGAGGTGCGCATCGAGCACCTCGCCGCCTTCGTGTCGTGGACCGACAGCGAGGAGGTGCGGTCGACGTTCCGGCTGTTCGACAACTACGCCACGCCGCCGAACCGGTCAGCCGTGCACGCCGGGCAGACCGACTACCTGCCGATCGGGCTGTGGCGCAGCCACGAGGTGCCCTACGGCCTCACCGCCGAGCCCGACGTGTTCCTCGTGCCCGTCTCGCCGCCCGATGCCCACGGCTACTGCAGCTTCGGCCCGGGGGTCTGGCTCTCGAAGACGGTGGCCCGGTCGGCCAAGTGCGTCATCGCCGAGGTGCACGAGGACTTCATCCGCACCGGTGGTGAGAACTACATCCACGTCGACGAGATCGACCTGTTCGTCGAGTGGCACCCGTCGCCGCCCGGCCCGGCCGCGCCGCAGCCATCGGTCGAGGAGCGCGAGCAGGTCGACGCGATCTGCACCCAGGTCGCGGTCGACCTCATCAACGACGGCGACACCATCCAGATCGGCGTCGGCACCGTGTCGGCGGCGCTCGGTCAGTTCCTGGACGTCCGCAACGACCTCGGCGTGCAGACCGAGTTGCTCACCGGCGGCATCGCCGAGCTCGCGGTGCGCGGGGTCATCACCGGCGCCCGCAAGACGATCCATCGGGGCAAGGTCGTCGCCAGCGCGATCGCCGCGCTCTCGAAGGAGGAGCTCGAGCTGGTCAACGGGAACCCGATGTTCGAGCTCTACGACTTCGGCTACACCGACGATCTGCGCCGGCTCATCCATCTCGACCCCTTCGTCGCCGTGAACAACGCCTTGGCCGTCGACCTGACCGGGCAGGTCGCGGCCGAGTCGTTCGACCATCGCCCGTACACCGGTGTGGGCGGGCAGACCGTCTTCATGCTCGCCGGCGCGTACTCGCCGAACGGCAAGTCGATCTCGGTGCTGCCGTCGAGCACGGTGCCGAGCGGCGGTGGCGCCCGGATCAGCAGGATCGTGCCGGTGCTGCCGCCAGGGACACCGGTGACCGTGCCGCGCACCTACGTCGACTTCGTCGTCACCGAGTTCGGGATCGCCGAGCTGCGCGGTCGGACCATAGGCCAGCGGGTGCACGCCCTCTGCGACATCGCCCACCCCGACTTCCGCGACGACCTGCTGGAGCAGGGGCGCGGGCTGTACGGGGTGTGAGCCAGGTCGGTTCAGGCGCGGGCGCACCGGCGCCGGCTCAGACCGGCACCGTCGCCGGGTCGTAGTCGAGCAGGCCGTACCCGGCCGCGCCCTTGTTGGGGATGGTCGGGTCCTGGAGGGCGCGCCCTTCCTCCAGCGACCAGCGCGCCACGTTGTTGCCCCGCTCCCGGCGGGCCGCCGCGTAGCGCCCGAACGCGTCCGGCACGGTCCCCGCCGCGGTGAGCGAGCGGGCCAGCACCACGGCGTCCTCCACGGCCATCGCCGCCCCCTGGCCGAGGAACGGCGTCATCGGGTGGGCGGCGTCACCGAGCATCGCCACGCGGCCGATCGTCCACCGGGCCAACGGTGCCCGGTCGGAGAGGCCCCACTTGAACAGCGCGCCGTCGGGGACGGCGCGGATCAGATCGAGCAGGTGCGGTGCGAAGTCGGCGTAGGCGTCGAGGAACTGGTCGCTGGTGGCCGGGATCGACCATCCCTCCTCCTCCCAGGTATCGGTGCGCCCGCAGCCGATCAGGTTCATCAACTGCCCGCCGCGCAGTGGGTAGTGGAGCAGGTAGCGGTCGGGACCCCGGTGCATCGCTAGCTCGCGCCGGCGCACGATGTCGGGCACCAGTGCGTCGGGTAGGACCGCCCGGAACGCCACCTGCCCGTTGAAGCGCGCCGGTTCGCCGGGGAGCACGAACGAGCGCACGGCCGACCCGTTGCCGTCAGCGCCCACCACCACGCCGGCGCGGTCGGTCACCCCGTTGGCGAACCGCACGCTGACCCGGTCGGCGTCCTGCTCCAGGGCCGTGAACTCGTGCGCCGCGTGCACCGCGTGCGGGTCGTTGCCGCGCACGGCCGCCAGCAGGACGCTGTGCACATCGGCGCGGTGCACGGCCAGCGACGGCAGCCCGAAGCGGGCGGCGATCGACTCGTTCGGCACGGCCGACAGGATCTCGCCGGTCGCGTAGTCACAGGCGTGCAGGATGGTCATGCAGCTCGACACGGCGGGGACTGGCCAAGTCACAGTTGCGGGCCAGGATGGGCGAGCTGCTCACACGTGTGCCCGGCATCGAGGTCGGCGAGCCCGAGTTCGCCGCCGGGAACTTCATCCGGGTCGTGACCTGACTCCGGTGCACGTCCCCTGATCCGGGGTCGCCGCTCCGGTCGTGGCTCACACCGGTCGGCGCAGTGGTAGCCGGCGTCGGTGATGACCCAGGCGGGCACGGCCGTCCAGAGTTCGCCCAGCGGTCCCGGGTCGTGGCCCGTGTCGAGTGATCGTCAGCTCGGACCGGGTTCCACGACCGCGATGTGGTTGCCATCGGGGTCCCGCATCATGAACAGCAGCGGCGCACCCGGCGTCTGCATCGGCTCGGGATCCAGATCGATGCCGCCGATGGCGCTGAGCCGGCGATGCTCGCCGAGCACGTCCGGCGTCTCCACGCCGATCCCGCTCCCGCCCGGTGCGCCACCCATAGGAGGGTTGAGGGCCAACCGTGCGTGCGACCCGGGCGGGGCGACCTCGACCCAACGGTGCTCGCCGTTCTCGCCGAAGCGGGTGTCGGAGCGCACTTCGAAGCCGAGCTTCTGGGTGTAGAAGGCGAGCGCGGCGTCCTGGTCGGCGACCGTGAACATGGCGACACCGATGTCGGCCATGGTCGTCTTCGTGAGCTTGTCGTCAGTCATGGATGTACAGACCGGGTGGGCCGCCGGAACTCATCGGTTCCGCCGAAGGTCGGTGTGGGCCGGGTCCGGCGCGGTCGCGCGTGAGTCGTTGGTCCCGTTCGTCGCCTACGGTCGGCCGACGTGCGGTGGGCCGAAGAGCCCACGTCGCCCGGGGATGCAATCGACACCGCGGCTCGGCGCCGCCAGGGAAGGAACGCAGATGAGGTATCGGCGACTGGGGCGTACCGCCCTGCAGGTGAGTGAGCTCTGCCTGGGCACGATGAACTTCGGGCCGGAAACCCCCGAGCCCGAATCGGGTCAGATCATGGATCGAGCGCTCGAGCTCGGCATCAACTTCTTCGACACGGCGAACCGCTACGGCGGCAGCCAAGGGTACGGCGCCACCGAGGAGATCGTGGGGCGCTGGTTCGCCCAGGGCGGCGGGAGGCGCGAGAAGGTCGTGCTGGCCACCAAGGCCTACGGGGCGATGAGCGACTGGCCCAACGACGGCCGCCTGTCGGCGCGCCACATCCGAGCTGCGTGCGACGCCAGCCTGCGTCGCATGCAGACCGACCACATCGATCTGTACCAGATGCACCACGTCGACCGCACCGCCCCGTGGGACGAGATCTGGCCGGCGATGGAGACCCTTGTGAACCAGGGCAAGATCATCTACGTCGGCAGTAGCAACTTCGCCGGCTGGCACATCACCCAGGCCAACGAGACGGCCCGCCAGCGCGGCTTCCTGGGCCTCGTGAGCGAGCAGAGCCACTACAACCTGGCGGTGCGCACCGTGGAGCTCGAAGTCCTCCCGGCGTGTCGTCACTACGGCGTCGGGGTCATTCCGTGGAGCCCGCTGTCGGGTGGCATCCTCGGCGGTGTCCTCGGCGACGAGGCGACGGCTCGCCGCCGCTCACCGCAGGCGCTGCGCCGCATCGAGAAGCTCCGTCCAAAGCTGGAGCGATGGGAGGCGCTGTGCGCCGAGCTCGGCGAGCCGCCCGCCGCAGTGGCGCTGGCATGGCTGCTGCACCAGGACGGCGTCACGTGCCCCATCATCGGACCGCGCACCATGGACCAGTTCGACGGCGCCTCGCTGCGGGCGCTCGATGTCGAGCTGAGCGCCGACGTGCTGACCCGCATCGACGCCATCTTCCCGGGTCCCGGTGGCCCCGCCCCCGAGGCGTACTCCTGGTAGCCGAGCCGACCGCGGCGTCTCCACTTCGCCGCCACACCCCGCCGCCATCGACCAATCGATCCGACGGGTGACGTCACCGGGTCCTGACGCTCGATGCCCCCGGTGGTCGCGCCGACGCACCGGGGGCTATGAAGCGTCGAACCCGACGAACCTGACGTCGTCGTCGTCGGCCGACCGTCGCGACACGACGTGGTTCGCCACGAACTCGTCGTCCGGCCAGCCCATCGCCACGCAGGTCATGATCACTTCGTCCTCGGGGATGTTCGCGTGCTCGCGGACCACCGAGGACTGCATGATCCCCTGACCGTTGATCACACAACCCAGCCCCTTCGATGTGGCGGCCAGCACGAGACCGTAGGTGGCGGCGCCGCAGTCGAAGTGAGCCACGGTGTCGTCGGCGAGCTCCCGGTCGATGGTGATCACCACCGACACCGGCGCGTCGAACTGCCGGAAGCCACGCATGACCCAGTCCTGGCGCCCGGCCTTGTCGTCCCGCTCGATGCCCATGGCCTCGAAGAGCTGCACCGCGATCTCGACCTGGCGCGCCCGGTGCACCCCTTGGTAGCCGTGGCCACTCATCTTGATCTCGCGATCCACCGACGCGCCCGCCAGCATCCGCTCGGTGTTGCCCGAGCGGATCCGTTCGAGCGGAGCGCCCGTGATGGCGTGGAAGTTCCAGGGTTGGGTGTTCATCGAGGACGGTGCCCGCTTGGCGATGGCGATGATCTCGCTCATCAGCTCCTGAGACACGGGATCCGGCGTGAATCCGCGGGTGCTGCGCCGAGCCGCGACGAGTGCTTCAAAGTCCATTCGAGATGCCTCCGGTTCCGTGTTCGCCCCATTCTGTGGTGGAACGAGGGTTGCACCACCAATCGAGCAGGGCGGACGGACACGCCATCGTTGTAATAACTGACTTAGTCAGTTATCATGCTCGGCATGGCTCGCATCGCCCCGTCGGATCGGTTGGAGCAGCTGATCGCAGCGGCGGCCGCGGCGTTCGTGGAGCACGGCTTCGAGCGCACCCAGATGGACGACATCGCCAATCGCCTCGGCGTCTCGAAGGGCACGATCTACCGGTCGGTCGCATCGAAGGAGGCCCTCTTCGCCGCGGTGCTCATCCACGCCGATGACCCAGCGCCCTTGAGTGGCGTCGGTGCGCTCGACCCCGTCGAGTGGTCGGACCTGTCGGTGCTGCTGCGTGACGAGCTCGCCAGGAGGGTCCAGTCCCTCGGTCTTGCGTCGACGGTCGCGTCACGGACCAGATCGACCCGCCCCTTCGTCGGCGACATCGGTGAGGAGATCGCGGCGCTGACCCGGGGCGCGTACTCGATGATGGCCGAACGGCGGGTCGCGGTGATGGTTCTGGATCGGTGTGCATCGGAGATCCCCGGCATCACCGTCGGTTGGTACGACCACGGACGCTACGCGCTCGTCGATCTGTGGGCTCGCTACCTCGACCTGCGCCGCGAGCACATCTCCACCGCGGTCGAGCATGACGTGCTCGCCCGCACGATCGTCGAGATCATCACCCTGTGGGCCGTCAAGATGCCCTGGGACCCCGCCCCCCGTCCGTACCCGCACGACCTCGGCGAAGCGTGCGCCGCAATGATCCGAGCGCTCGTCACCGGAGGCACCCCTTGACCACCCGCATCCCGACCACTCCCGGCAGTTCGCCTGACCCGACCCGGCCTGGCGCCGTCAATCGCGTCCGATCCCGTCAGGCGGGCCACCCTTCGGGCTGGCTCGGGCGGATCATCGGGCGCGTCATGGTGAAGGACACCGCCGCGGCCAACGACCGTGCCATCGCCTTGCTCCACCTCACCGAACCTTCCACGGTTCTCGAGATCGGGTTCGGCCAGGGCCGCACCGTCGGCGCGCTCGTCGCCGCCGGTCACCGAGTGCTCGGCGCTGACGCCTCGGCCACGATGGTCGCGCAGGCGACCGCCCGGAATCGTCGGGCGTGCGTCGACGGGCGGGCGCAACTCGTGCACTCGGACGGCACCACCGTCGCATTCCCTGACGGGAGCGCCGACGCGGCGCTCACCGTGCACACCGTCTACTTCATGGCCGATGCGTCAGCGACGATCGCCGAGGTTGCCCGGGTCCTCCGACCGGGCGGCCGCTTCGTCGTGGCCTGCCGGGTCGGCGACGACCCCATGCCGGCATGGATGGACGGCGCCGTCTACCGGATCCCGACCATCGCCCGGATCCGCTCCCTGCTCGAGGGCGCCGGCTTCACCGAGATCGCCCATCATCCCGGGAGCGCAGCAACCCACGACACCCACTGGTTCAGCGGTGACCTCGAGCGGCGATCGGCGTAGCTCAGGCGGATGGGCGGCTGCTTCGGCCCCCGTCGCAGACGCAGAACTCGTTGCCTTCCGGATCGGCCATGACGAGCCACGTGTTGCCGTGTTCGTGGCACGGTTCGGTGCCGACGATGCTTCCGCCGAGGGCTTGGAGCCGGGCTGCCTCGGCCCGGATGTCGTCGGCGTCGATGTCGAGGTGCATCCGGTTCTTCCCACTCCGGGGTTCGGTGACGCGCTGGAGGAGGAGCTTCGGTCCGTTCCCGGCGCGCGGGGAGAGCGCGACGTAGGCGCCGGCGGCGCCGGCGACGACGTAGTCGAGTGCGGCGGACCAGAACGGGGCGAGGCGGTCGGGGTCGGCGCAGTCGAGCACGAGCCCGAAGCGGTGGCGGATGCGATCGGTCATGTCCGTGCCTCCAGTCATGAGGCGATCTCCTCGGTCGGGTGGGGTTCGGTGGGCAGGCGGGCGTTGCGCCACTCGGGATAGCCGTCCACGAGGCGTCGCGCACGCCGTCCGCGGCGGCGGAGGAGTTGGACGGCATCATCGGCGAACACGCAGTACGGGCCGCGGCAGTACGCGATGATCTCGATGTCGGAGGGCAGGTTGCGGATCTGTTCGGCGAGGCGCGCGATGGGGATCGAGAGCGCGCCGGCCACGTGGCCGGCGGCGTACTCGGTGTCGGGTCGGACGTCGATGACGATGACGTCCCCGTCGGCGATCCGGCGGACCAGTTCATCGCGCGGGATCTGCTCGAGGTCGTCACGATGGCCGAGGTAGGCGGCGGCCAGGTCGTCGATGGTGGCGTGGTGGGAGGCTGCGACAGACCGCAGTGCGGCCCACAGCGCGGCGACCTGGTCCGAGGCGAGTCGGTAGTAGATGCGGGTGCCGTCGCGTCGGGTCGTGACGAGGCCGACCGTGGCGAGCGCGCGGAGGTGGAACGAGGTGTTGGCGACGCTCTGGCCGATCTCGGCGGCGAGCTCGTCGACGTGGCGTTCGCCCTGGGCGAGGACATCGACGAGCTCCGCCCGTCGGCCGTTGCCGAGCGCTCTGGCGACCTCGGCGAAGCCGTCGAACAGCGCGTCCTTCTTTTCGCGATCGCCCACCATCACCACCATGCTCAAAGACCTGCTTGACAATCTACCCCCCTCGTCGCGAGCATTCAAGCAGTTGTTTGAGGAGGTCGTGTGCGTGTCCATCCGTTCGTCGATGAGGGCCTCGGCCATTCGTCGTACCTGATCGACCTCGGCGACGGCACCGCCGCTGTCGTCGATCCGCCGCGCTTCCCGACGGCACACGAGCGCATGGCCCGATCCCTCGGATTGACGGTGGCGTGGACGCTCGACACCCACTCCCACGCCGACTACGTGACCGGCAGCCCGGCGCTCGCCGCCCGGGCGGGGGCGGCGTTCGTCGCGCCGGCCGCGTCGCGCCTCGACTCGCGCCATCGCCCGGTACGTGATGGGGAGCACGTCGGTCTGGCGGATGGGGTCGAGCTCGTGGCGGTGGCGACACCCGGCCACACGCCCGACCATCACGCGTACGTGCTGCTGGGGCACGGGGCACCGCTGGCACTGTTCTCCGGCGGGTCGCTGATGGTGGGTACCGTGGGCCGGACCGACCTGTGCGGCCCGGATCTCGCCGTGCCGCTGGCGCACGAGATGTTCGCCGGGCTGCGGCGTTTCGATGACCTTCCCGGGGATCTGCCGGTGTACCCGACCCACGGAGCCGGCTCGTTCTGCTCTGCGCCGGGCGCGTCGCGGCGGACGTCGACGTTGGCCCGTGAGCGGGCGACGAACCCGCTGTTCTCGATCCTCGACGAGGACCGCTTCGTCGAGCAGCTCGTCGCTGGTTTCGGCACGTTCCCGAGCTACTTCGCCCGCCTCCCGGAGCTGAACCGTCGGGGTCCGGCTCGCTACGACTCGATCCCACGATTGGCTGAGCTCGACCATGACCGCGTCGATCGCCACATGAGCGGAGGGGGCGTGGTGGTCGATGCCCGGCCGATCGCCTCGTTCGCAGCCGCTCATGTACCGGGGTCGCTGTCCAATGCGTTGCGCCCGGTCTTCGCCAGTTGGCTCGGGTGGCTGGTCGAGGCCGATCGACCGCTCGCGTTCGTGCTGGACGAGGGCCAGGACCGAGACGAGCTGGTGCGTCAGTGTCTCGACGTCGGCCACGAGAACCTCGTCGGCGTGGTGGCTGGCGGCATCGACTCCTGGGGCGCCGCAGGTCGCCCGCTGAGCACCATCCCACTGGTCGACACCGCCGGCGTGGTCGGGCGGATCGTCGATGTCCGCCAGGCCAACGAGTACGCCTCCGGTCACCTCCCGGCGGCCGAGAACATCGAGCTCGGCGCCGTTCAGGGCGCAGGGTTGCCGGGCGGCCCGGTCACGGTGATGTGCGGCCACGGCGAGCGCGCCATGTCGGGGGCGAGCATCCTGGTGGCGAACGGGCACACCGAGGTGGTCGTCCTCGATGGCGGGCCCGAGTCCTGGTCAGCCGAGACCGGGCGGCCGCTGGCGACGGGACGATGAGCGCGCCGGCGGGGGAGGTGCCGCTGCGGCTGGGGTTGAGGCAGAACATCGCCCAGTTCTCGCTCCTCGTCGGGGTCAACGCGCTCGTCGGCGGGATGATCGGTCAGGAACGCACCGTGCTGCCCCTGCTCGCCAAGCAGGCGTTCGGTCTCACTGCGTTCACGGCGACGCTCACGTTCATCGTGGCGTTCGGCGCGGTCAAGGCGGCGACGAACTTCTTTGCCGGGACCCTCTCCGATCGCCACGGCCGCAAGCCCGTGCTCGTCGCCGGCTGGTTGTTCGCGCTGCCGGTGCCGCTGCTGCTCATCTGGGCGCCGACGTGGGGCTGGGTGGTGTTCGCCAACGTGCTCCTGGGTGTGAACCAGGGCCTGACCTGGTCGACCACGGTGATCATGAAGATCGACCTCGTCGGACCGGCCCGTCGGGGGTTCGCCATGGGGCTCAACGAGGCTGCCGGCTACGGCGCCGTCGCCGTCACCGCACTCGTGACCGGCTACATCGCCCAACACGCCGGCCTGCGCCCCGAACCGTTCTTCCTCGGCATCGCCTACGCCGGCCTCGGCCTCGGCCTGTCGGTGTTCCTCGTGCGCGAGACCCATGCCCACGCCCGTCACGAGGCGGCCACCCACGTGGCGTCCCCGTCCGGCCATGCCGACGGGCTCAGCACCGCCGAGATCTTCCGACTCACCTCGTTCCGGGACAAGGCGTTGTCGTCGTGCTCGCAGGCCGGGCTGGTCAACAACCTCAACGACGGGCTCGCCTGGGGTCTGTTCCCCATCTTCTTCGCCGCCTCCGGCCTCTCCATCGCTCGCGTCGGTGTGCTCGCGGCGCTCTACCCTGCGGTGTGGGGGCTCGGGCAGCTCTACACCGGCGGCCTTTCCGATCGCGTCGGGCGCAAGCCCCTCATCGCCGGTGGGATGCTCACCCAGGCCGCCGCCATCGCCTGGATCGCCGCCTCGGGCAGCTTCGTGACCTGGGCCGTCGGGGCGATGGTGCTCGGTGCCGGGACCGCCATGGTCTACCCGACCCTGCTCGCCGCCGTCGGCGACGTCGCCCACCCCGCCTGGCGTGCCCGATCCGTCGGCGTCTATCGGCTGTGGCGCGACGGCGGGTTCGCCATCGGCGCGCTCCTCGCCGGGGTGCTCGCCGACCTCGTCTCCATCCCCGCCGCCATCTACGCGGTCGCCGCGCTCACTGCCCTGTCCGGTCTGGTCGTCGCCGTCCGCATGTACGAGACGCACCCACGATGACCAGTCATGGCGGTGAGATCCACCCGATCGATGAGATCCTCGCTGCTGCACGCGCGCGCCTGGATCGTGTCGAGCCGTACGCCCTGGAGACGGAGCGACTCGCGGGGGCGCTCATCGTCGACACGCGCCCCGTCCAGCAACGCCAGCGTGACGGCGAGCTGCCTGGCGCGGTCGTGATCGATCGGAACGTCCTCGAGTGGCGTCTCGACCCCGCGTGCGATCATCACATCGCCCAGGTCACCAACTACGACGTGCGCGTGATCGTGGTCTGCAACGAGGGGTACAGCTCCAGTCTCGCGGCGGCCATGCTGCGCGAGATCGGCCTGCACCGCGCAACCGATCTCGCCGGCGGCTACCAGGCCTGGATCGAACAGGGCCGGCCGTAGACCGGATCGGTGTCGGGCGCCCCCTATGACCCCGACCCAAGCGTGGCCACAGACGTGTGCCGCTGGTGAGGGCTGAGCGCTCGCCTCGCGGCCACCGTAGGGTGCAGGTACCGGAGCCAGTCGTCCGGACGTCCGAATTCCGGCAGGTCGCTACCGGCGAGTGCCACCCCCAGTGTCAGTGGCCCCGCGGCGCTGATAGGTTCGATGCATGGCCGGTCGGTTCGTTCGCGTGGTCGTTGCGGCGACCGCCGTCGTCCTTTCGCTGCTGTTACTGCTCTGCGTCGTGCTCGCTGACCACCACGGGCCCGAGGCCTCGTCGGTCACCTCGACAGTCGCAGTCTCGGCCCGCGCTTCTAGCGACCTGGCAAGTCACGATCATGGTTCGTCTCATGAAGACGGCCGTAGCAGCAGTGGGTGCGCACTCGCCGATGTGGTCGCGGCGATCGGTCTTCCCGGTCCTCACGGCTCGTCGTCGATCCCGATGGTCCTGGCGGTGGCCCTCCTGGGGCTGCTGGGTACGTTCGGGGGCGTCAGTCAGCGACTCGTCGGGTTCGGCATCGCGTCGCCGAGCCGATCCCGGCGGAGCAACGCGCCCGCACTCGCCGCACTCTGCATCTCGCTGACGTAGAGCAAGCGGTTCCGCGCAGATCGATGGTGCCGTGCTGTCCAGGGTTCGGGCTCCCTGAGGTCACATCGACGAGCCCCCGACGGTCCGACACCGCCCCGATCATCGGCCCCTGAGCCTGGTGGTCGCTCGACTTCTGTATCTGGATCGAGGTCACTCGACATCAAGGGGAGGCGTAAGTGAACGTGAGTGCAGAACAGTCGGCGGTTCCGGCGACAGCAGGAGTGGTGATGGAGCCCGTCGGCTGCTGCCTGTGCGGGGGCCAGGATGGGGTGCCCGTCGGCGTGGGGGAGGACTTCGAGTATCGGACATCCGACCAGTCGTTCCTGGCCGTCCAGTGCCCCCGGTGCCGTCTGGTCTACCTCGACCCGCGTCCGGCCTTGTCCGAGCTCGGCCGCATCTATCCCGATAGCTACCACGCGTTCGCATTCGATGCGGCGCAGTTCGGGATCGTGCACCGCGTGAGGAGTCGACTCGAGGCTCGCCGCTTGCTCCGAGTCGGACGCGGGCTGCCCCATGACGCCTCCGTCCTCGACGTCGGGTGCGGCGACGGCTTTCACCTGGACCTCCTCCGCCGTCACGGTCCGCCGGGCTGGCGGCTCCGAGGCGTCGATACCGACGACCGCGCCGTGGCTGCCGCTCGTCGCAAGGGGCTGGCGGTCGACCTCACGACGATCGAATGCGCCGAGATCGAGCCAGGGTCCGTCGACATGGCCCTGTGCATTCAGACCGTGGAGCACGTTGCCGATCCCGTCGTGCTGCTCCAGGCGATCGCCCGTGTGCTGCGTCCGGGGGGACGCCTCTACTTGATCACGGACTCGACCGACTCGCCCGACTTCGCACTGGCGAAGGGCCGCCATTGGGGCGGCTATCACTTCCCGCGGCACTGGAACCTGTTCAACAAGGGCTCGATGCGCTTGCTGGCCGAGCGAGGCGGACTTGAGATCGACGAGTTGGGCACCGCCACGAGCCCCGTGAACTGGACCTACAGCGTGCGCAACTGGTTGGACGATTGGGGCGCACCGCGTTGGATCGTCGATCGGTTCTCGTTGTCCGACGCGCCAGCGCTCGCCGTGTTCACAGTCCTCGACGGCGTGCTCACCGCTGCGGGTCGGGGCGCTCTGCTGCGCGTGGTCCTTCGGAGGCGGGTATGAGTGCTGCACGTCCGCCGGTGGTGGTGATCGGCGGCGGCATCGCCGGTCTCGTCGCCGCTCACGAACTCACCAGGCACGGCGTGGACGCCGACGTCTACGAGGCGGGCTCCCGCCTGGCTGGCATGGCCGCCAGCCACGTCGACGCGGACGGCTTCAGCTACGACGTCGGTGCACACTTCGTGACGAACAGGTTCGTGGCTGCGCTCGGCATGCCCGGTCCGTTCCACGTGTTGCCCCGCTATGGCGAGGTGGTGCACCTGAGTGCACGGCGCCACCCGCACTATCCGGTCGGGCTACTCGGCGTACCCCGCTACGTCACGAGCGCGCTGGCTGAGCGGGTGCGTCGGCCTGATCGGGATCTGCGGGTGGCGGCGGATCGGTTCCGTCACGACTACGGCGCGGCGCTCGCCGAGGAGGTCGCCCTGCCGTTGTTGGAAGCGTGGTCCGGTCTGCCGGCAGAGCAGCTCTCGGCCAGCGTGATCGACAAGATCCCGACGGGGCTGGCTCAGACGATCTGGCTGCGGGCGGCGCAGCGCCTGACCCGTCGCGCAGTCATGATTGGCTATTGCAAGGAGGAGCCGTCCGCCACGGGCGTCCACCACGTGTCACCAGCTGCAGGCGTCGGCGCCATCTGCGACCACGTCGCCAGCCAGCTGCCCCGGAGGGTCCAGGTCGACCAGCCCGCTCAAGCGGTCTATGTCGACGATGGTCGGGTCGTCGGTGCGCGGGTGAACGGGCGCGACATCGATACCGACACGGTCATCTCGACGCTGCCGGTGCATCGGCTGCCGGACCTCGTGCAGGGCAGCGATCGGCTGGAGCGTTTCGGCCGGTTCCGGTTCCGCGGTCTCGTGCTGGTGAACCTCAAGCTCCTCGGTCGTGATCTGTTGCCCGACGTCGTGGTGTGGACGCCACACGGGTTCCCGTACTTCCGGGTCACCGAGACACCGCTGTCGATGCCGTGGACCGCTCCAGAGGGCAAGACCATGATCCTGTGCGAGCTCGGTGCCCAACCCGGCGACGACGTGTGGAACCTCTCCGATGACGACCTCGTCGATCGATGCGTGACGACGATTGGCCCCCTGGTCGGAGATATCAGTTCCCGAGTGATCGGTGCCAGAGTACTGCGCCAGCCGCTCGGCTACCCCGTGTTCGCCCTGGACTACGAGGACGACCGTGCCGACCTCGCCGCGAACGGTACGGGTGTGGCGGGCCTGTACAGCATCGGACGGAACGGCGAGTTCGATCACATTCTGATGGAAGACACGTTCTGGCGCGTACGGCGGTTGATCCCGCGCATCCTCAGTGACCGATAGACGTTGGTCGTGTACGACATGGTGTAGTAGAATGAGCGACCGATGTCCTGGAGGCAGCCATGCTCAAGCTGACTAGGTATGGCGTGCTTCTCGGTCTGCTCGGTGTGGCGCTCTACCTCCTCGTCGGTGCGGCGCTCGGTAGCGATGGCCGATTTCCGTCGTGGGCACGACGCGGCGCAGCTCGGAGGTAGTGGGCGAACGGTCCCGATTGGAGTCCGCGGCGCGGGCCAGTGCGGGAGCGTTGACGCCGAGGTCGGCGCCGACCTCGGCTGCCACCTCACGGCCTTCGACGCCGCGGTTCGGCCACGGCGCCCACGATGGTGGTGGGGGTACCGGTCTTGTCGAACAGGACGGCGTCCACGCTGCGCATCCGTTCCAGGGCCAGCCGGTCCTTCACCAGGATGCCGTCAGCACCGGGCCGCGAGCCCGGCTGCCCGAGGCCTGGGCTAGGACTCCCGTCACCGCTGTCTTCGGCCCGTACCCGATCACTGGCCGGTCGGAACGCGGTCAGTGCGGGCAGAGGGCGGCGGCGAGACGCTCGAGGTGGTGGAGCTGGAACGCCGCGAACCCGGTGGCGATCAGGAGCGACATCCACAATGCCGCGGTGAGCGTGCGGTGCGTGGGCGTCGGCGCTGGCCCGATGAGGGCCTCGACCCGGCCGATCACACCCAACCCGGTGAACCCGGCCGCGACGACAGGCGTGTGACCGAACAGCGCGACCTTGCCGAGCGTGTCGGCGACCAGGCGGCGATCGCCGCAGGCTCGTACGGCGCTCTCGTCGGCCCACCGCTCCAGCGAGTAGCGGACGCGGCGGGTGAGCCATCGGAGCGGGGGCAGGATGGCGCCGGCGAGCTCGGCAACGAGCAGGTAGCGGTCGTGGCGGTGGCGGGCGTGGGCGCGCTCGTGCGCCAGCACGACGTCGGTCTCGCGCTCATCGAGGAGGTCGACGAGACCCTGGGAGATGATGATGCGGCCGCCCCGTCCAGGCCTCGTGATGGCGAACGGGCGCTCGTCGGTGCTCACTTCGACGGGGCCGGGAAGGTCGGCGCGAAGCTGATGGTGCTCACCGAGAAGTCCCCTGGCCCGCCAGGAGCCGTGAGCCAACAGGACGATGGCGGGAACACCTACCCAGGCGGGCACAGTGCCGTGGAGCCCGAACGCCTGGGCACACCAGCGGAGCCCGAAGCCGAGCAGGGGCAAGTGGGCGAGGAAGCCGAGCGCCACGAGCCCGAGCGTGGGGAGGGCGGCCACACCGATCAGCACGAGGCTCGCGGTCACGTACCGGGCGGCGACGGGTGGGGGCAGGCGCCGGTGTGCCGTCGAGCTGGCGACGGTGATGGCGACGGCCACCGCCAACGGGTACAGCAGCGCGGCGCCCATCAGGTGCCGTCGCTGTCGAGGAGGCGTCGGAGCAGGCGGGCGTCGCGCTTGGAGAGCCCGTCGACGAACCGCACGAGGACCTTGCTGCGATCGCTGGCATCGGCGAGGACGGCGTCGATCCGCTGGGCGGCCAGCTCGGACTCGTCGAGCACGGCACGGTAGGCGAACGCCCGACCGACGGGCTCGCGCTCCACCAGGCCCTTGCCGTGGAGACGGGTGAGGATGGTGGCGACCGTGGTGTAGGCCAAGGGCTGCGGTAGCCGATCGTTGACCTCGGCGGGCTGGAACGGTCGATCGGCACGCCACAGCACCTCGAGGATGTCGTGCTCCAAAGCACCATCTGGTCGACGGGTCATCACTCTCGTACCTGTTGTGAGCCCGCTGCGGGGCCGCCGCGCAACACCACTATACTGCTACATCGTGTAGTTGGCCGTTCGAGCGGAACGGCGTCGCTCTGACCCCGCCATCATGCTCGCGCCCCCCGCCCACCGTCTCCTTCGTTGCCTCATCGCGCTGCTCCTCGTCTCGGTCGGGACGCTCGTGGCCCCTCGGGCCGCGTCGGCCCACAACACGTTCGTGTCGAGCGAGCCGTCCGATGGTGCCAGCTTGTCGAGCGCACCAGCGCAGATCTCCATGATCTTCGGATCGGCTGTGCCGCTCGACACCGCCACGGTGCAGGCGATCGACGCCACCGGGGCACGGACCGAAGCGGCGGCCTTGGCTCACGGGCCGGCGGGGGAGACCGAGGTGGTCGCCCAGCTCTCCTCCGCCCTGGCGGCCGGAGACGTCACCGTGCGGTGGCGACTTGTCGGTCCCGACGGCCATCCGCTCACCGGGCGCATCGCCTTCACCGTCGCCGCGCCCATTGCGTCCACCGCGAGGGTGACGGTCGGCGCGGCGACGACCTCCACACCGACCACCAGTGGTGCACCTCCGCCCGCGGTCACCTCGCCCGGCGACGGTGGTGGCGCCGCCGGCGAGTCCTCCGTACCGTCCCTGGTCCGGTGGCTGCTGCGGTACGTCTCGTACCTGGCCATCATGACGCTGGTGGGCATCGTGCTCACCGGCGCGCTGATCTGGCCGGGCATCGCCGAGCTCCCCATGCTCCGACGCGTGCAAACCCGTGCCCTCGCCACCGTCGCCGGGACGGCCGTTCTCCAGCTCATCGTGCTCGCATCCGACATCTCCGGCGATGCCCCGTGGGCATCCCTCGACGCACTCGACCGCGCCGGCCAGACCCCGGCCGGCACCGCGCTGCTACTGCGCGCCCTCGTGCTCGTGCCCTGCGCCGCGGTCCTGCTCCACCGCCGCGAACCCGGCCCACCCGACATCCGCTGGAGCCTGCTGGGGCTCACCGGCATGGGCCTCCTGGCCACCTGGTCGTTCGCCGGCCACTCCGCCTCCCAACGCTGGCCGCAGCTGGGCGTCCCGCTCGACGTCGTCCATCACGCGGCCGCTGCGCTGTGGATCGGCGCCCTCGCCATCGTCGGCTTCGGCGCACTCCGCCGCCTACCCCACGACGACCTCGCCACCGTCGTGCCCGCCCTTGGGCGCCGTGCTGCCACCGCAGTCACCGCCATCGTGCTCACCGGTATCGTGCAATCGGTCCGCCTCGTCGGCTACCCGACCGACGTACTCCGCGGAGCGCACGGTCGGCTGCTCGTGGGCAAAGTCGTCGGGCTCGCCGCGATGCTCGTCATCGCCAACGCCAACCGCCGACGCGTCGCCCTCACCTTCGGCCGTTCGGGTCGCGATCGCCCCGTCACGATCGAACACCTCCGGCGGGCGATGGTCGTCGAGTTCGGGTTGGGCCTCGTGGTGATCGCCCTCACCGCCGCCATGGTCGTGTCGCCGCCAGCGACGTCGCTGTAGGAGTCCTGCGCGACCCCACGCCATGAGCAGCGGCTACTACACTGTGTAGAAAGCCCTCGGAACGGAGCATCACCATGCGACAGATGCGCGCATCACTGATCATTGCCAGCCTGGGCCTGGCGCTCGGCGCCTGCGGGAGCAGCGGCGGATCCTCGGCCGGCTCATCGTCGGTCACCACCACCGTTGTCGCGTCCACGGCGTCGACGATGACCGACCCTGCCGTCGACGACGCCGATGTCGAGTTCGCGCAAGGCATGATCGCCCACCACGAGCAGGCGATCGAGATGTCCGAGATGGCCCTCGATCCGAAGGCGGCCGCAGGCACGGCAGTGAAGAACCTCGCCACCCGAATCAAGGCGGCCCAGGACCCCGAGATCCAGCAGATGACGGCGTGGCTCAAGGCCCACAACAAGACGGTCGAGATGGCGATGGACGACAGCCACAACATGGCGTCGATGCCCGGCATGATGAGCGCGGGCGACATGGACGGTCTTGCCACCAAGACTGGCGGCGGCTTCGACGCAGCCTGGCTGACCATGATGATCGCTCACCACACCGGCGCCATCGAGATGTCAACCACCGTCAAGGCCAAGGGCGCCGACGGCGAGCTTCGTGCCCTCGCCGAGAACATCATCACTGCCCAGCAGGCCGAGATCGCCCAGATGAAGGGCATCATCGCCGGATAGATGCTGCTGGCGTCAGGCCGAGAACCGCTGGTTCGGCCCGACGCCGGCGTTTGCAGCCATGGCGGGGCGCCTCAACCGGATCGACCTTGACGCAGTGCCTCGAGCCGCTGCCGGTAGTCCTCGAGGTCGATATCGCCACGGGCGAGCCGCTCGGCGAGCACGTCCTGTGGGTTCGGAGGCGGAGGCGTTGCTACCGGCGTGGGTGTGGTGGCGCCGGCGTGGGACGGGGCCACCTGAGCGGTACGACGTATGAGGCTGATGCCCACCCAGATCACGCCGCCCCAGAACAGGACCATGAAGGCGGCCATGGCGATCCACCCCCACGAGCCTCCGCCCCATCCATCGTGCATGTATCCGTTGTGCATGGTGCACCTCCGTGTTGCCTTGTAGAACCCACGGTACAGGCGCGCGTTCCCGATGGACCGGTGGGCGGCTCGAACTCCGGATCGGCTTCACCGAGTCTTCACACCGTCTCCACACCCGGTCGCCATGGTGGTGGCTGACGGACGCCGGTCATGGCGCGCCGGCGGTCATGGTTGGAGGAACGATGCGGAGCTGGTCACGACGAGAACTGCTGCTGACGGGCGCCGGCGCGTTGGTGCTCGCAGCGTGCAGGAACACGCCGGCTCCGGTCGGCGGTGCTGCCGTCGGCTCTCTTGATCCGTCGGTCGATCGCCGTGATGCGTTGCGCCGGGCCGCCGGTGCCAGGACGGTGACGGCCACGGTGCGAGCGGAACCGGTCACCACCACGATCGGTGGACGCGAGGTGGCTACGTGGGCGTTCGGTGAGCGGCCGGGTCAGGGCGGCATCCGGGCCAGCGCCGGCGATCTGCTCGAAGCGACGTTCGTCAACGACCTCACGGCCGCCAACACCGTCCACTGGCACGGCATCGCGCTGCGCAACGACATGGACGGCGTCCACGATCTCACCCAGTCGGTGGTCGAGCCTGGGGGCCGGTTCGCGTACCGGTTCACCGTTCCGGACCCGGGTACGTACTGGTTCCACCCGCACATGGGTCTCGAGCTCGACCGCGGCCTGTACGCGCCGTTGATCGTGGAGGATCGGCGCGAGCCGCTCGCCTACGACGTGGATGCCACCCTGATGCTCGATGACTGGCTCGACGGGTACGGCCGCACGCAGGACGAGGTGCTCCAGTCGCTCCAGCAGTACGGGGGGCACTCCGGGATGATGGGTGGTACCGACGCGTCCACGGGAGGCATGGGCGGCATGTCTGGTCACGGTGGCATGGGGAGCGGGTCGGCGTCGTCGGGCATGGGCTCCAACATGGGCGGCCTGTCCGGTGATGTCGCCTACCCGCTGCACCTGATCAACGGGCGAGCGCCGATGGAGCGTGACGTGGTGAGGTGCGCTCCGGGTCAACGCGTGCGTCTGCGCCTCATCAACGCAGGGTCCGACACGGCGTATCGCATCGCGGTGTCCGGCCATCGGCTGACCGTGACCCACGCCGACGGGTTCGCAGTGAACCCGGTCGAGGTCGACAACGTCGAGCTGGGCATGGGCGAGCGCTACGACGTGATCGTCACGACCCAGTCGGGCGCGTTCGCCATCGTGGCCCGTCCGATCGGGAAGTCCGATCCGGCCGCCGAGGCCCTGCTCGTCACCAGCGACGCGTCGACCGCGCCTGCGGTGGGAACGCTCCCGACCGAGCTCACCGGCCGCACGCTCGCGTACACCGACCTCACCGCGACCGACGCGGTGCGCCTGCCGACGAAGACTCCGGACCGGACCGAGACGATCACGTTGACGGCGGGCACGAACGGCTACACCCACGGCATCGACGGCAGGAGCTACCCGAACGCCACGCCGATCACGGTCCGCGAGGGCGAGCGCCTGCGCCTGCAGATCGTGAACGCCACGATGATGTTCCACCCGATCCACCTGCACGGCCACACGTTCGCGCTCGTGGGCGCGGGCAGCGCCCGCAAGGACACGGTGAACGTGCTGCCGATGTCCACGGTGGCCGTCGATGTGCAGGCCGACAACCCGGGCCAGTGGATGCTCCACTGCCACAACACGTACCACTTGGAGACCGGCATGGCGACGGTGCTCTCGTACCGGGCCTGACCGGGCCCGCTACCGTCGCGGCCATGGTCGATCGCACGGAGGTGAGCTGAGTGGCCGTGGTGCTCGTGGTGGACGACGAGCCCCGCATCCGTGAGCTCGTCCGGCGCTACCTCGAACACGAGGGCCACCAGGTGATCACCGCGGCCAGCGGGGCCGAGGCCCTGGACGTCGCCACCCACACCGACGTCGACCTGGTCGTGCTCGACCTGCGTCTCCCCGACGTCCCCGGCGAGGAGGTAGCGCTGGAGTTGCGCCGGCGCTCCGACGTGCCGATCCTGATGCTCACCGCCAAGATCGACGAACGCGACCGCATCCATGGCCTCGAGGTCGGGGCCGACGACTACGTCACCAAGCCGTTCAGCCCGCGCGAGCTCGTGCTCCGCATCGGCGCCATCCTGCGACGCGGCCGCGCCGACGCGCCCACGGCGGACGTACCCGTATCCTACGGGAACGGTTCGTTGAGCATCGACGAGCTCACCCGGCGCGTGCTGGCCCACGGCCACCCGGTGGAACTGACGCCGACCGAGTGGGGCATCCTCACCACGCTCGCCGCGCAACCGGGCCGGGTGTGCTCGCGCTATGAGCTCATCAACCGGGTTCGGGGCTACGAGTTCGACGGCTACGAACGCACCGTCGACTCGCATGTGAAGAACCTGCGCCGCAAGATCGAGACCGATCCCGCCAGTCCGACCCTCGTACAGACCGTGACCGGCATCGGCTACCGGCTCGGAGTCGACCGTGATCGCTGACCATCGCCCGATCGTTCGCAGCCCTCTCGCCCTCCGCCTCGTCGCCGCGTTCGTGGCCGTCGCCGTCGCCGCCGTGTTCGTGCTCGCCGGGCTGACCTTGTGGCGCACCCGGCACACCGTCGGCCGCCTGGCCGACGAGCGTCAGCAGGCTACGGCCGACGCCATCGCCCAGACCCTCGCCCTCGGCTACCAGCAGGACGGCGGTTGGGACGGCACCGACCCGCACCCTGCCATGATGGTCGCCGTCCAGGCGGGGGCCTCGCTGACCGTGCTCGACGCCCAGGGCAGCCCGCTCCTGCTGCGCAGCCGCATGGGCAACCTGCCGGTGATCGGCACCGTGGTCGACGGCGTCGCCCGCCGGGCTCCTGTCGTCGCCGACGGTCGACCGGTCGGCACTGCCGTCGTCACCTTCACCCGGGGAGAGCTCGGGCAGGCCGAGCGGCACGTGCGGGATGCGCTCTCGGGCGCCGTGTTGATCGGTGCGGTGTCCGCTGCGCTCGTGGCACTCGCGGTCGCAGTCCCGCTGGCCGGCCGCGTCGTCCGCCCGCTGAGCCGCATGACCACCACTGCGCGGCGGCTCGGCGATGGCGATGCCAGCGCCCGCGTCGACGACCACGACGCGCCAGGCGAGCTCGGCACGCTGGCCCGCACGTTCGACGAGATGGCCGAGCGCCTGGAGGCCCACGAGACGACCCGCCGCAACGTCGCGGCCGACGTGGCCCACGAGCTCCGCACACCGCTCACCTTGTTGCAGGGCAGCTGCGAGGAGGTCATCGACGGCATTGCCGCGCCCGACCTCGATCGGTTCGTGCAGCTCCACGACGACATCCTGCGACTCCGCCGACTCGTCGACGATCTCGGAACGCTCGCCGACGCCGACGCCGCCGCCACAGAACCCCGGCTGCACCACGTCCGCTGCGACCTCGCCGCCGTCGCGGCGCAGGTCGCCGATTCGCTCGCGCCGCTCCTCGACGCGCACCAGCACACGCTGAACCGCCACCTCGAGTCGGTCGAGGTGCGCGGCGACCCCGCTCGACTGGCGCAGGTCGTCGCCAACCTGCTCACGAACGCCATCAAGTTCACCCCAGCCGGCGGCCGCATCGACCTCGACGTGCGACCCGTGACCGACGGCACGAGAGCGCTCCTCACGGCGCGCGACAACGGACCCGGCATCGACCCCGCAGATCGCCCGCACGTCTTCGAGCGCTTCTACCGCGCCGGACCCACCCGCCACATCGCGGGCAGCGGCATCGGGCTCGCCGTCGTTCACCAGCTCGTCACCGCCCACGGCGGCACCATCACCATCGACGACGCGGCACCGGGCGCCACCTTCGTCGTGACCCTCCCCACGAACCCGCTCGGTGGATGATGCTCGACGTGGACACCACCGCTTCTTGCGCATGGTCGGCGCACGAACGCGACACAATGGTAACGTTGTCGACATGTCCACCCGGCTCCGGCGCGTGCTCTGCGTCGCCATGGCGGCCGCCGTGGTCGGGCTGGTGCTGGTCTGCGTGTCGCTCGTTCACCATGAGGGTGGCAGTGTCGCAGTGGCCCACGGGAGCTCGACCAGCGCGACGGTGAGCCGACCGGGTTCGACCGTGCCCGAACCGGCAAGCGGCGACCAGTGCTCGATGTCCGAGCTCGTCGCCTGCGTGCGGGTTTCGGCGAGTCCGTTCGTCGGTCTGGTGCTGCTGGCGTTGGTCGCGGTCGCGCTCGTGACGGTCGGGCGGGTCCGCACGGTGCGCCGCACCTGGCGAGGGGCTTGGGGCCTCGCCCCGCCAACGCTGTCGGTTGCACCGGCCCTCACCGCGCTCTGCATCTCGAGGACGTAGATCCACCGCCGGTTCCCGGTTGGTGTCGTCGATCTCGTCTCGAGTCAGGAGTCTTGGTGTGTCGAATCGTTGGATGACGGTTGCGCGCGTCGCCGCCGGGTTGCTTGTCGCCAACGCGGTGAGTGCGTGTGGGCAGCGCGGTCGCTCGAGCGCAGCGCCTTCGAGCACCACGGCGGCAGCGGGTTCGTCGCTCACTACGCCGGACCCGATGGCAGGGATGAAGCTCGCGGCGGACGGCACGTGGTCTGTCGATGTCGACTTCTCTACCCCAGGACGCTGGCACCTGATCGCCGACGTCACGCCGATGGTTCCTGGAGGCGCATCTGCCCGCGTCGCGCTCGGGGTCGACGTCGACGGCTACGACGTCACTCTGGACGGATCGCGGAGTGCAACCGCCGCGCAAACGCTGACCTTCACGGTCAGCCATGCTGGTCAGCCGGCGACTGGCATCACCGGGTACCTCGGTGCAGGTGGTCACCTCGTCGCGCTCCAAGAGCAGACCCTTGGCTTCACCTACCTCCACCCCGAGGATGGTCCTAGGCCCGAGCCGTCGTTCACCGCCCGAGCCCCGCAGGCCGGGCGACATCGACTCTTCCTGCAGTTCGCAACGGGCGAGACGGTGCACACCGCCGCGTTCACGGTCGACGTCGCATGAGGCGCCGACTCTGCATCGCTCTCGTGCTGCTCGGTGTCATCGCTAACCGAGGTCTTCCCGCGGTCGCCGATCCTGTCAGCGACAAGCAGGCCGAGGCGAAGCGCATCGCAACGGAGCGTGAGCGGCTGACCGTGCAGGCGGAGCAACTCAACGAGCGCTCGAAGCGCGCCAGCGATGAGCTCGCCGTGTTGGAGCAGCAGCTCGCCGCGAGCACCCAGACCCTTGACAGCCAACGGACGTCGGTTGGTGCCTTGCGGCTGCGCCTGGCCACGCTTGCGGTCAATTCGTACATCCGTGGGGACGACATCGGCGTTCTGTCAGCAATGGTTGCCGCCGACGGCCCCAACGAAGCCGGTCTCCGTCGGGGCTACGCACCAGTCGTCCTGGGGGACCGGACCGATGTACTCGACCAGCTCCGGGCGGCGCAGCAGGACATCGATCGAGCCACCGGCGAGCTCGAGGCGCGACGTGATCGCCAACGGCAGTTGGTTGCTTCGATCGCTGCAGACCGCGCTGAGATCGAACGCACCCAGACCAAGCTCGCCACCCTCGCTGCCTCCGTCGGTCGCGACCTCGCCGCCGCGGTGGCTGCCGAACAGGCTCGTCAAGCGGCCGTGGCCGAAGCGGCCGCAGCCGCCCGTCAGCGCGCCGAGCAGGCCAAGAAGGCTGCCGAGCTCGCGGCTCGCCAGCGCGCCGAGCAGGCAAAGCGCGCCGAGTCCAGCGCTCGCGCCGCGGCCGCGAGTCGTGTCGCCCCGACTGAGGCTCCCAGCCCGGGCCGTAACCGACCCAACGGCGCGACGAGCCCCCAGGCCATCGAGAGCCTCCCGATCCCTCCCACCTCACCCGCGGCGTCCGTGGCAGTGGGCGAGGCTCTGCGTCAGCTCGGGAAGCGGTACGTGTTTGGAACGAACGGGCCGGACACGTTCGACTGCTCCGGGCTGACCCAGTGGGCGTGGGATCGCGCCGGTGTACGCATGGCGCACTACACGGTGTCGCAGTTCAACGCGTTTCCCCACGTGTCGCTCGATCAGCTACAGCCCGGCGACCTCGTCTTCTTCAATGTTGATCTTGGCCACATGGGCATGTACATCGGCAACGGCAACATCGTGCAGGCGCCCCGTACCGGCGACGTCGTCAAGATCAGTCCGCTCAACGGCCGCAACGTCGTGGGCGCGGTTCGACCAGGATGAGTGACGGCGGACACCGCAAAGGTGGTGTCTCGCTGGGTCCTTCTTGCGTGAGATTCGTCCGATCTGGGCGCATCAAGGGTCCTTGGGCGGTCGACGCAGCAGACGGCGTGCGCCACGCTGTGAAGCGTGACCCCACCGGACCAGAGCCTCGACGGCAAAGGCGCCGCACCTCAGCGGTGGGTTCGTCGGACTCGTGGCGGCCGGGGCATTGCGTAAGGGCCGTCCGACCCTTGCGTCTGATACCCCCGAGGGTATAGTGGTGAAAGATTCGGACGAGGGAGTGAGCCCGTGTTCTTCCGTCAGTACTACCTGGGTTGCCTGTCACACGCGAGCTACCTGATCGGTGACACCGTCACCGGTGAGGCCGTGGTGGTGGACCCTCAGCGCGATGTGGCCGAGTACCTGGCCGACGCCGAGGCGCACGGTTTGCGGATCGTCAAGGTGCTCGAGACGCACTTCCACGCCGACTTCCTGTCGGGACATCTGGAGCTGGCCGCTCGCACCGGCGCGACGATCGGTTACGGCCGCGCCGCGCAGGGTCGGGCCGAGTTCCCGATCGAGACGTTCGCCGACGGCGACGTGATCCGCCTCGGCGCGATCGAGCTGGAGGTGCGCGAGACGCCCGGGCACACCCCGGAGTCGATCAGCATCGTGATCTGGCCGGACGGCGAGCGCGGCGAGCCCTACGGCGTGCTCACGGGCGACACGCTGTTCATCGGCGACGTCGGCCGTCCCGACCTGCTGGCGTCGTTCGGCGTCACCGCCGACGAGCTCGCCCGGCAGCTGTACCACTCGCTGCAGGAGCGCTTGCTGACGTTGCCCGATGCGACCCGGGTGCTCCCTGCGCACGGCGCGGGCAGTGCGTGCGGCAAGAACCTGTCGACCGAGACGGTGTCGACCATCGGGGAGCAGCGGCGCACCAACTACGCCTTGGCCCCGATGACCGAGGAGCAGTTCGTCGCCGCCGTCACCGACGGGCAGACCGCCGCGCCGCTGTACTTCCCGTTCGTCGCGGTGAGGAACCGCCAGGAGCGCCCGCTGTTCGACGAGGACGTTCGTGTGGCTCCGCTGTCGGTCGAGCAGGTGCTTCAGCACCAGCACGAGGGGGCGGTGGTGCTCGACGCCCGCGACGACACTGCCTTCGCCGCCGGGCACCTGCGGGGATCCATCAACGTCGGGCTGGGCGGTCGCTTCGCCGAGTACGCGGGCGAGGTCATGCGGCCTGGGACTCCGATCGTGCTCGTGACCGCCCCCGGCCACGAGCCCGAGGCCACGGTCCGGCTGGCGCGCATCGGCTTCGACGACGTGCTCGGTGCGCTCGTCGAGCCGGAGGCTGCGTTCATGGCCCGTCCCGAACTCGTCGAACCGCTCTCGCGGCTGTCCGCCCGCAGCCTGGCCGACCGTATGGCCGCGGTGCCGAACCTGGTCGTGATCGACGTGCGCAATGCGGGCGAGCTCGCTACGGGCGTGATCCCCGGCGCGCGGCACATCGCCCTGCCCGCCCTTCTCGGGCGCATCGACGAGCTCGATCGCATGGCGCCTACGGTCGTGCATTGCGCAGGTGGGTATCGGTCGGCCATCGCAGCCAGCCTCCTTCGGGCCCACGGCTTTGTCGACATCTCCGACCTGCTCGGCGGCTACACGGCCTGGGCGACCACGACAACCGCGGCGGCATGAGCACCGTGGAACTGCCCCTCGTGAACCACCACGGCCACCTCGACCTGGTCCGCTGAGACGACGATGCGTGCCCTGCTGTCCTCCCCCCTCGGCTTCCTGATCGGCGTGTCCCTCGGCGCGCTCGGCGGTGGCGGCTCCATCCTCGCGGTGCCGGCGCTCGTGTACGCGGCCGGGCAGACACCGAAGCACGCCACCACCACGTCGCTGCTCCTGGTCGCCATCACCGCCCTCATCGGCATCGTGCCCCACCTGCGGGCCGGACGCGTCCGGGTCGTGGCCGGCACGGTGTTCGGACTGGCGGGGGTCGGCGGTTCGCTGCTCGGTTCGCACTGGAACAAGGCCGCCGACCCCAACGTGCTGCTCCTCGCGTTCTCCGGACTCATGCTGGTCGCCGCCTACGCCATGGGGCGCCGAACCCGCCGGCCGGCCGCGGTGCCCCGCACGGCGCGTTCGGTGGGCGCCGCCGCCGTACCGATCCCTGCCGGGGTCGCCCCGACCCGCGTGCAGCTCGACCCCCTGACTTCGGTCAAGGTCGTCGTGGCCGGCACCCTCGTCGGGCTCCTCACCGGGTTCTTCGGCGTCGGCGGCGGCTTCGTGATCGTGCCCGCTCTCGTGCTCGCCCTCGGGTTCACCATGCCCGAAGCCGTCGGCACCAGCCTGCTGGTCATCACCGTCAACTCCGCCGTCGCCATGGCCACCCGGCTCCAGGGGGGCGCCATCGAGTGGGGGACCGTCGTCCCGTTCACGGTCGCCAGCCTCATCGGTGTGGTCGTCGGCAGCCGCCTCGCCAGCACTCGAGACTCCGGATCGCTGCAGCGCTGGTTCGTGGGGCTCCTCGTGCTCGTCGCCGTCTACACCGCTGGCCGATCAGGTCTCGCCCTGCGCTGATCGGGCGCACCGTCTGGCGGCGACCACCTCGCCGTCTGCAACAAGGAGAACCGACATGTCGTTCGCTCGATTCATGGCCACCACCGCCGGCCGCGCTCTGCGCGTCATCGCCGGTCTCGCGCTGATCGTCATCGGTCTCGCCATCGGCGGCACCGGTGGTGTCATCCTGGCCATCGTCGGCCTGGTACCGCTCGTCGCAGGGGTCCTCAACGTGTGCTTCATCGCCCCGTTGCTCAAGGTCCCTTTCAGCGGGAAGGCCGTACCGGGCACCCGATGAGCGGTGTCCGGCTGTGACCGGGGAGTCATGGCGGTGGTCAAACGGGTCGGAGGTCGGTCATGACCCGATCCTCCGGCCCCGGTCGTCGCCCAACAGGTCGGCGACGCGATCGGAAGCGATCGTGCGGGTGAGGAGGCGGTGATCGGCCGGTAGGCGGCCCAGGTGGACCATCACGCGCAGGTGCCGGTGCATGAGC
The DNA here is from genome assembly GCA_031359995.1 of Actinomycetes bacterium. Classification (GTDB taxonomy): domain Bacteria; phylum Actinomycetota; class Acidimicrobiia; order Acidimicrobiales; family Ilumatobacteraceae; genus JANMAT01. Next base: position 7,762 of record JANMAT010000153.1, on the reverse strand, counting down.
GCGGCGACCCGGGTGGCGGAGAACAGCGTGAACCACGCCAGGTGCCCGAGGGTTCGGCCCGTGCGGGCCTCGTAGTAGTCGATCGCGCCTTCGTCGCTGAGGAACCCGGGGAGTGGAGCGACGCCGGAGCCCTGCATGCGCATGCGGTTCATCTCGGCGAGCCACGTCAGCTCGAGCTCCGGCGGCCCGATCGTGGCGAGCTCCCAGTCGAGGAGCGCGATCGGGCGGAACCCTTCGTTGTCCACGATCACGTTCGCGGGCCGGGCGTCCCCCCAGAGCAACAGGTCCTCGCCGGGCTCCGGTACGCCCTCGGCGAGCGCGGCAAACGCGTGGTCGACCGTGTCCGACCACCGGTCGCCCGGGTCGAATCGCCACGTCGCCTGCAGGTCGTCGAGCGCGGCCTGCACGGTGGAGTCGCCGCTGTCGCGGGCCGGAGCGAACGCGCGGGTGTCGGTCTGGTGCACCCTGACGATCGCGTCCAGGAGGCCGGTGTGGAACGTTCGCTGATCGGCGGGGTCGGCGTCGTGGAGGAAGCCCGCCTCCGCGAACGACGGGCGGTCGTCCACGGGCACGCGGCCAGGGACGAACGACATCACGAACGCGGGCCGCCCGAGGCGCGCGCCGCCCGTGTCGTCAGCCAGTACGGCAGGCACCGCGACGTGGCCGGAGCTCGCCACCCGTCGCATGACCTCGATCTGATGCGCCAAGTCGTAGAACGGGAACATCGCGGGCCCCGACGGCGCGAGTCGCACGACGACCCGATCGACCGGGGCGCCTCGGACATCGACGAACAGCGTGTCGTTCGACCAGCCGCCGCCCGACGGCCGGGAGATGGCGAGCGTGTCGGTGGCGATGTCGCGGCCGAGCGCGTCGGTCAGCCACGCGGCCAGCGCGCGCCGGTCGACGGAGATGTCAGCGCCCGCCACGTCAGAACGTCTGTGACGGCTGCCAGTGGCCGCCGGTCTCGCGGCTGTTCCAGATCTCCACGATCTTGCCGTTGACGACGCGGAACACCTCTATGCCGCAGTACTCGTACGAGCGGCCGTCACGTTGGGTGCTGCGGCCGTTCCAGTTCACGGTGACCATCGTTGCGTCGTCGTGCAGCACCACCGTGTCGAACTGGAGCTCAGGGCAGAGGTCGAGGGTGTCCTGGAGCCGCTCGACCGACTCCGACATCGTGAGGGCCTTGACCTCGCCCGCCTTGTGTCGCCACGTCGGGTCGGCGATCAGTTCCGGGATGAGGTCGAGACGGCGCTGGTTGTAGAGCACGTCCAGATACGCAACGACGACGCTGCGGGCATCGGGGACTGATCCGGTCACGGGGACCTCGCCTTCGGCTCGGACGGTCGGGTCATCCGATCGAACGTACGAGGGCGCCAATCGAAACAGTCCCGATGCTCGGAGTCTGTCGCATGCGCCCCCGAGATCCAAGGCGGCGTTCGAGCCCCGACATCCCACCGGCGTGGCAGTCCGAGGGAGCACGGACCCCCTGGTGGTACAGTGCGTGAGCGCGCGCTGTGCGGGCGGTGTCAGCCGATCGCAGCGGTGCATGCAACTCGTGCGTTACGAACCTCGGTAGCGCGATCGTCGATCGCCCACCTCAGGGAGTCCGCCCATGGAGACCGTCGCTACACCGCTGCCTCCGTGGGCGTTGCCTCGGATCGAGCGCGGGCGCACGACGCTGGGTGAGGTCTGATGGTCAGCGGGGTCGAGTCGTTTCGCGCTCGTGTCGACTCGGGCCTGGGTGCGGCCGAAGTCGCTCGACGTCATGCGGTCGACGGTCCGAACGAGCTGCCGACGGCGAAGCAGCGCAACGTCGTACGGCTGGCGTGGGATGTCGTGCGCGAGCCGATGCTGCTGTTGTTGCTGGGCGCGGGGACCGTGAACTTCCTGTTGTCCGAACCGCTCGATGGCGCCGTGATGCTGTCGTTCGTGCTGCTGGTGATCGCGATTTCGATCTATCAGGAGCACAAGACCGAGAACGCGCTCGTCGCGCTGCGCGATCTGTCGTCACCACGCGCGCTGGTCGTGCGTGATGGGGAACGAGTGAGGATCGCCGGTCGTGACGTCGTGGTCGGTGATGTCGTCGTGCTGGGCGAGGGTGATCGGGTGCCGGCAGACGCGACGCTCCTGGAGTGCATGAACTTTTCGGTCGACGAGTCCGCACTGACCGGTGAGTCGGTGCCCGTGCGCAAGTCGACCGTCGCTCACACGGGCTCGGCGGAGCCGGGCCGGCCGGGTGGTGATGGCACCCCGTGGGTGTTCTCGGGCACGTTGGTGGTGAAGGGTCGCGGGGTCTGTGTGGTGACCGCGACCGGCGGGCGCACGGAGCTGGGTCGGATCGGGACGGCGCTGCGCACGATCGAACCTGGTCGTACGCCGTTGCAGGCCGAGGTCCGCCGGATGGTGCGGGCGATCGCGATCGTGAGCGCGGTCGCCGCTGCTTTGGTCGTCGTCGTGTTCGGCCTGACGAGGGGCCGGTGGCTGGAAGGGTTCCTGGCCGGGATCGCCACGGCGATGTCGATGCTGCCGGAGGAGTTCCCGGTCGTGATGACGGTGTTCCTGGCGTTGGGTGCATGGCGGATGTCGCAACGGCACGTGCTCACCCGACGTTCGCCGGTCATCGAGACGCTCGGTTCGGCCACCGTGGTCTGCGTCGACAAGACCGGGACGTTGACCATGAACCAGATGACGGTCCGCGAGCTCGTCGTGGACGGCACCGTCCACGTGCTCGACGACCAGCCGCTACCCGACGCGTTCCACTCCCTCGCCGAGTTCGCGGCGTTGGCCTCGCCCGTCGATCCGTTCGATCCGATGGACCGGGCGTTCAGGACCTTGGCTGTGGCGCGCCTCGCCGACACCGAGCACGTGCACACAGACTGGGAGCTGGTGCGCGAGTACCCGCTGTCTGACCAGTTGTTGGCGTTGTCGCATGTTTGGCGCTCACCGGACCTCCGCGACTTCGTCGTCGCCGCGAAAGGGGCGCCGGAAGCGATCGCGGACTTGTGCCACCTCGACGTCGCCGGACGGACCCGGTTGCTCGATCAGGTCGAGACCGCGACCTCGCGGGGGTTGCGGGTCCTGGCGGTCGCGCGGGCAGGGTTCGACGAGACATCGCGCCTGCCGCACGAGCAGCACGACTTCCCGTTCGAGTGCCTCGGGCTGATCGGGCTGCACGATCCCGTCCGGCCAGGAGTGGCCGATGCGGTTGCCGAGTGCGGGCGAGCGGGCGTGCGGGTGATGATGATCACCGGCGACTACCCCGGTACCGCGTTGGCCATCGCCCGGCAGATCGGCCTCGAACATGCCGACGTCTGCATCACCGGACCCGAGCTTGCCGCGATGAGCGAGGGCGAGCTCGCCGAGCGAACCCGGAACGTCAGCGTCTACGCACGGATGGTGCCCGAACAGAAGCTGCAGCTGATCCGCGCGTTGAAGGCCAACGGCGAGGTCGTGGCCATGACCGGCGACGGGGTGAACGACGCCCCGGCGTTGCGCGCCGCCGACATCGGGATCGCCATGGGTCAACGTGGCACCGACGTCGCCCGCGAGTCAGCCGCGCTCGTCATCACCGATGACGACTTCGCGTCGATCGCCGGAGGCATCCGCCAGGGTCGGGGGATCTTCGACAACCTGCGCAAGGCGATGTCGTACATCATCGCCGTTCACGTCCCGATATTCGGAATGTCGCTGATCCCGGTCTTCGCGGCGCACTGGCCGCTGGTGCTGCTCCCGGTGCAGGTCGCGTTCCTCCAGTTGATCATCGACCCGGCCTGCTCGATCGTCTACGAGGCCGACGAGATCGACCCGAACATCATGGAGCGCCCACCACGCCGGCCCGGCGAGGCCATGTTCGGCACGCGAGTCCTGACGATCGCCGCCTGTCAGGGCCTGTCGGCGCTGCTCGCCGTGCTCGGGGTGTACCTGTGGACGGTGCTCGGCGACCGGCCCGACGTCGAGGTCCGCTCGGTCACCTTCGCCGCCCTGGTGATCGGCAACGTCGCCTTGATCCTCGTCAACCGATCGTGGCGACTCTCGGTCTGGCAGACGTTCCGTGAGCGCAGGAACCCCACCCTGAAGTGGATCCTTTCCCTCGCGACCGTGCTGCTCGTCGTGCTCCTCACCGTGCCGTGGCTGCGCAACGCGTTCCACTTCGGTCCGCTCCGCGCACTCGACTGGCTCTTCGTCACCGCCGCTGGATGCTTGGGCGTGGCGTGGTTCGAGGTCTACAAGGCCGTCGTTCGGCGCCGCCTCGTGTCGACGTCGGGGTGACTGTGACCGGTACTTGGCGGTGGCGCCGCCGTCGATGGTCAGGTTGCTCCCGGTCATGAGCGCGGCATCGTCAGAGGCGAGGAACACGAGGGGGCGGACGTAGTCGCCGGGTGTCGGCAGGCGTTCCCATGGGTTCTGCCCGGCGAAGTCCATGAGGCCCGCGTCACGCATCTTCTCGGCCGCGCCGGTGAACGCGGCGGCGAGCGTGGGGTCGTCGCATGGTGGCCGTCGGGGTGATTCCGGTGACGCGGATGCCGTGGGGTGCGAGCTCCATGGCGACCGACCGGGTGAAGTTGAGGAGGGCGGACTTGGCGGAGCAGTAGCCGACGTTGCCGGCTTGGCCCTGCCATGCTGCGGTCGAGAGCACGTTGATGATCGAACCGCGCACCCCGTGTTCGATCATGGAGGTGGCCACGAGCTTGGTCACGATGAACGCGCCACCGAGGATGATGTCGACTAGAGGGGGCTTCGTCGGCGATGCTCGACAGCTACGAGGTCGAGCGCAAGCCGCACGTGCGTGCCACCAGCGAGACCGAGAAGTTCCTCGGGCAGGTCATCTGCGAGCTCGACGTCGGGCGGGCTCGAGCACGCGACGAGCGCCTTCGGGCCGAGTTGGGTGATCGACCGGCCGCCCGTCTCCGTCAGAACCTGATCCCGGGCCTCACCGGTGGACGATGTGACCGCCACGCTCGAGGCGGCCCGACGCTTGTTCTTGGATGCCTCCGACTCCGTTGGACGAGGAATCCCGCGTCGGGCCGACACCGGTCGCCTCGACCTCGGATGAACCTGGATCAGCGGCCAGTGGGCCGGTCCAGTGGCGGCGCGACGCTCCAGGCGATTCACGGCCGGGTCGGCATGTCAGACTCGGCCGGTGCCATCGCCAACCCGTCCGGTACCGATCCGGCACCACCGCCGTCGAGGCTCGCTGCGGGGCCACGGCTACTTCAAGCGGCTCGGCCCCGGCATCGTCACCGGTGCCGCCGACGACGACCCGTCCGGCATCGGTACGTACTCCCAGGTCGGCGCCGCCCAAGGCCTCTCGCTGCTGTGGATGGCCCCGTTCCTGCTCCCGCTCGCCGTCGGCGTTCAAGAAGCCACCGCCCGCCTCGGACTCGTCACCGGCAAGGGGCTCGGCACGCTGATGCGCGAGCGGTTCCACCGCTCGGTCCTCATCGGTGCCGTCGTGCTGCTCGTGTCGGCCAACACCCTCAACATCGCCGCCGACCTCGCCTCCATGGGCGCCGCCCTTCACCTCCTCGTACCGGTTCCCGCCGGGATCGGTGTCGTGCTCTTCGCCGTGCTCATGGCCGTGGCCGAAGTGCTCGTGCCCTACCACCGCTACTCGCGCATCCTGCGCTGGTTCGCCCTCTCGCTCGTCGCCTACGTGGCCGTCCTCGCCGTCGTCCACGTCAACTGGGGCACCGTGGCCGCCCGCACGTTCCTCCCGCGCTTCCACTTCGACGCCGCCAACATGATCGCCCTCACCGCCATCGCCGGCACCACCGTGTCGCCCTACCTGTTCTTCTGGCAAGCCTCCGAAGAGGTCGAAGAACGCGACGACGGCCCCGAAGACCCCGTCGACCGGCCCCACCTCGTGGCCATGAGGGTCGACGTGTGGACCGGCATGCTCTCGGGGGTCGTCACCATGTTCGCCATCATGTGCACCGCCGCCGTCACCATCGGTGCCTCGGGGGCGGTGAACATCGGAACCGCCGAGCAAGCCGCCCGAGCCCTCGAGCCCCTCGCTGGCAGCTTCGCCAAGCTCCTGTTCTCCGTCGGGATCGTCGGCCTCGGACTTCTCGCCGTACCCGTCCTCGCCGGCTCCAGCGCCTATGCCGTCGCCGAAGCGCTCCACTGGCACGAAGGCCTCAGCCGCAAGCTTCGCGACGCTCCCGGCTTCTACGCCATCATCGTCGCGTCGATGGTCATCGGCCTCGCCCTCGTCGGCATCGGCGTCAACCCCATCCGCGCCCTCTACCTCTCCGCCGTGTTCAACGGCATCACCGCGCCACCACTCATCCTGCTCATCATCATCCTTGCCCGCTCCGAACACGTGCTCGGCGAGTTCCGATCAGGTTGGGCTTCCGTGCTCGCCACGACCGTCGCCGGCCTCGCCATGACTGCATTCCCGGTCGCCGCGCTCCTCAAGTCGTAGCCGGCCCGCTCCGTCGTGCTCGGTCCGGCGCGCTGGATCGGGTCGAAGCTCGCGGCGTACGGCACCGGAGTCAGGTCGCCCTCTGCACTCCGGTGCCGGCCATCCGCCGCTCTGGAACCATCATCAGCGCGATGGCAAGAGTGCCTGTACCTGGCGCTGGCGTAGGAGCGGCGGGGTTTGCCGACGCGAGTGGATGGGCACCACGCCCCTGTCGAGGGAGTGTGCACATGTCGAGAGCTCATTCGTTGCCGCACAACCCGGTCGGTCGTGTCACTGGTGACCATCCAGGGCTCGTGAAGGTCGGTCGTGCCGGCTGGTTCGCGAAAGGCATCGTCTACGTGGGCGCGGGGGTGCTGGCGTTGCTGGTCGCGGCCAAGGCGACGGGTTGGTCGCGGGCGACCTCGGGTGGTGGGCAGGAGGCGAGTCCGACCGGAGCGTTGAAGACGATCGCCCAGATCTCGGGTGGGAAGCTGCTGATGTGGGTGCTGGCCGCGGGGATGCTGCTCTACGCGGGCTGGCGGCTGGTCTCGGCGTTGCTCCCCGGTGGCTCGGACGTCAAGGCGTGGGTGACCCGCGTCGGTTACCTGGTGAGCGCGGTCATCTACGTCACGTTCGCGTTGACCGCGCTCTCGCTTGCCCGGGCCGCGTCGACCCGTCCTGACGGCAATGCAAAGGTGAGCTCGCTGTCGAGTCGGATCATGGCTCATGGTGGCGGCCGTCTCCTGATCGGCGTGGTGGGAGCGATCGCCATCGGCGCCGGTCTCTACCGGATCGTCAAAGGAGCACGCGAAGACGTCACCGACGAACTCGATCTGACCGGCTGGTCCGCGCCGCGGCGGGCCTGGACGAGGCGGATCGGTGCGGTCGGGGAGTTCGGGCGGGGCGTGGGCATCGGGCTCATCGGCTTCTTCCTCGTCCGCGCCGCGATCACCTATGACGCCAGCCAAGCCACCGGGCTGGACGGTGCCCTGCGCCGCCTGGCCGCTGAGCGTTGGGGTCTCGCCGTGGTGGTCGTGGTCGGTGCCGGCTTCGCCGCCTACGGCGTGTTCTGCCTCGTCACGTTCACCCACCGCGAGCTGCAGGCCCCGTGACCGCTCCGTCGCGATGGGGGTCATGGGGTCGTCGGCCTTGTGCTCGAGATGGTCCAGACTCACCAGGGGCTCGCACTCTCGGATGACGCCGCCGCCCGAGTTCGAAGCTCTCGTCGTCGCTGTAGATGCGCCGGTCGATCTCGCCACGCTCCAGCGACCGGCCCTCGACGACCTCGCGGCCGTGGGGGCCCCTCGCTCCCGGGTTGGTGGCGCAGACGGTCGCCACGCTCGAGGTGATGATCGC
>JANMAT010000137.1:0-4431 GCA_031359995.1 Actinomycetes bacterium | reverse complement strand
GGCTCCGGTCGCGCTCGCGGCGGGCCGCGTTCGGCCCGAGCGGTGCGGTCCGACCGCCCGGTTGAGGGCCCGCCCGGCGCGTCGTTGAACGCGTCGTTGAAACCGGGTCTGGGCGTCGTTGGAGCGGCCTCTCCGGGGCATGCACCTTTGCAGGTTCCTCTTCGAGGAACCTGCGGACCCGACCTGCCACCCCCGCGAACGAACGAGAGTTCGACCAAGTCGTTCGGCCCCGCAGCCCCCTGCCCGTCCCGACCGACCCACCGGGCGAGGCCCCTCCTCAGTGGCACCAAGGTGCTCATCGTCGGCGAGGAGTTGGCCGATGCCTCCCCGTCACCACAGCCAACGCGGCCGAACGACTGGGCACCGCTCGCCCAGACGGGCGCGTCGACACGAAGCCCGACCGCGGCCGCGTTGGTCGTCCACATCAACCTGGCTACGTGAACCGGCACCGGTCGGCCGCGGATGCTGCCACTGTGCGTGATCACCCGCGACCTGGCGAGAAGCGCGCTGGTCCTGTGCCTGCGCGCCGTTCGGAGGATCGATCGCGCGGCCATCGGCTCCGAGGCCGAGCGCCCAACGCACACCCAACTCGCCGTGACGCTGCGACTACGCCCCCGACATCGCCTCGTCGACCTCACCGGCTTTCCGAGCGCGGACGCACGCTCGTTTGCCCCGAGCCGACCGGCTCAGACGCGAGGGCCGGCGTCCCACGGGCCGATCCGCCGGCGCTCCCGCAAACGAGTCGGCAGCTCCATTGGGGCCACGCGAGCGGATTGATGGGGCTACAATATGGCCATGAGTGAAGCTACAACCAGGGGTGCGGTGTCCGTCGGCGTGCGTGAGCTGAAGAACCAGCTGAGCAGCTATCTCGATCGGGTCAAGGCGGGCGAGGAGATCACGGTCACCGAGCACGGCCGGGCCATCGCTCGGCTCACGGCGCTGGCCCCTGACGTCGACCGGCGAGCAGCCCTTATCGAGGCCGGGATCGTGCGCCCGGCACCGGCGACCCGTCGACGCCTGCCGTCCCGGCGAGTGAAGCTCACGCCGGGCGACCCGATCGAGACGCTCGTCGCACAGCAGCGAATGTGATCACCTACATCGACACCTCGGTGCTGCTCAAGCTGCTCGTTGACGACGAAGCCGGTGGGGACGCTGCCCAGCGGTTGTGGCTCGAGTCGGACTTCGTGGTGTGCGCTGAGATCGGCTACGCCGAGGCGCGCGCCGCGCTCGCGGCGGCTCGGCGCGCCGGCAGGTTGGATGCTGCCGGATTGTCGATCGCCAAGGACGAACTCAATGCCCTGTGGGCACAGGTCGACGTCGTGCCGGTCACCAACGCTCTCGTGCTCGCCGCCGGTGATCTGGCCGAAGCCGAAGGACTGCGCGGCTACGACGCCGTCCACCTCGCCGCCGCGCTCACCGGCCTAGCCACGGTGTTCGCCACCGCCGACACCAAACTTCTCGCAGCCGCACGACGAAAGCAGCTCGACGTCTCCAACCCCCTCGATGCCCAGCACAACACCTGACTGAGGGTCCTCGTGGCCACCGCAGCAACCCACCCTTGGTCGGCAACACCGAGCGCCGCCGGCGCAAGTCTCCGCCGGGACCCGAGCGGCCTGCTCGGTGGCTCGTGGCGAACGATATCGAGCGGCTTCGGGAGCTGGCGTACTGGTGGTGTGTAGTCGTCAGTCCCGCCGCTACCCGGTAGACGCGACGACGACACCGCCGGTGTCGTGGATGTGTTCGGGCCAGACGCGCCTGCAGTCGTGGCGCGGGTGCGCTCGGGCAGGAACCGGCGCACGAGCGCTCGGGATCCGGGAGGCGGAGCCACGACTGTCGGGATGTGTGGCCCACCAGCACCGTACCGGCCGGTCCGGGGATCGCCGGTTGCGGAGCGTGGTGCTGGTGGGCCCGGCTGGTTGGTAGAGGGTGTCCTGGTCGGGGGTCAGGTGAACGCGGCGGCGGTCTGCTCGGAGTCCTCGGCGGTGCGGACCACCGTGACCTTGCCGTTCGCGAAGCGGAACCAGTGTTGCATGGGCAGGGTGATCTGCTTGCCGGTGGTGTGGATGGTGATGCCCCAGACGAGTGCGACCATGACGTCGGTGTCGTTGGAGGTGAACGAGAGCGGGGAGAACTCGGTGATCGTCGCGTTGGTGGTGATCTCCTTGAAGAAGCGGGGCACGTCGCTGCGTCCTTGGTAGCTGCCGTACCAGGGCACGGTGGGGCTGCCGTTGGGGGTGACGGAGACCCAGTCGACGTCGTCGGCGACCTCGGTGAGGATGGCGTCGATGTCCCCGCGGCCGAGGGCCTGGTACATGCGCCCGACGGCGGCGATCTTGGGGTCGATGTGTTCGGTGTTGGTGTTGGTCATGGTGTGGAGGATGCGCCGCACGGCGGGGTGGGCGCATCGGGAGAACACCCCATCTACAATCGTGTCGTGGGCCCGTCGCTGACCCGGGTGGAGGTCGCCGCCTTGTTGGCGGTGGCGCAGGATCACGCCTTCGGGCAGCCGCCCGGGGCCCAGTTGCGCAGTGTCGTGTTGGGTCAGCGACTGGCGGGTGGGGCGGGTGCAGGGCCGGTCGAGCGGGCCGACGTGTGGTGGACATCGGCGTTGCGGTTCCTCGGGTGTACCGGTCACGCGTTCGAATCTGCGGTGGTGTTCGGCGACGAGATCGATCTGCGGTCGCGCTCGCTCCACGCCGACAGCGCGAACCCGGTCGAGTTCGTGCGGCTGATGGTCGCTCTGGCGGGACCGGGGCGTGAGGGCCCGGCGCGGATGCGGTCGATCCTGGCGGTCCTGGCCACCGGCAAGAAAGCCGCCGAGATGAACTTCCGGACGGCGTGCGAGGTCGCCGACCGGTTCGCGGTCCGGCTCGGTCTCGACCAGGCGGTCCGCGACGCGTTGACCGCGAACTTCGAACGGTGGAACGGTCGGGGCCTGCCGAACGGGCTGAAGGGCACGGCGATCCCGCGTCCGATGCGCATCGCGCAACTGGCCCAGGAGCTCGAGGTGCTGGCCCGCCTCGATGGCATCGACGCCGCGCTCGACACCATCCGATCGCGGCGCGGTCGCGCCTACGACCCGGCGCTCACCGACATCGTGTTGACCCAAGCCGATAGCTGGTGGACCGAGGTGGACGCGATCGACCCGTGGGACGCGGCGCTCGCCCTCGCGCCGGCCGGCCCGCCCCTGAGCGACGATGACGCTCAGGCCGCGCTCGTCGTCCTGGCCGACTTCGCCGACCTGAAGTCGCCCTGGACCAGCGGCCACTCGCGAGGCGTCGCCGCGCTCGCGCTGGCGGCCGCCGGGCCACTCGCGCAGGCATCGGCGCTGGTCCACGACCTCGGGCGGGTGGCCGTGCCCAACACCATCTGGGATAAACCGGGCCCGCTCACCCGCGACGAACGCGACCGGGCCGAAACCCACGCACTGGTCACCGAGCAACTCCTGCGCCGCACGCCGTACACGGCGACGCTGGCGGCCGTTGCCGGCGCAGCCCACGAACGCCTCGACGGTGCCGGCTACCACCGGCGGGTACCCGGCGGCCAGCTCGACCTAGCCCAACGGGTCGTCGCCGCCGCGGACTGCTACCAGGCCATGATCTCGGAGCGTCCCCAGCGACCAGCGCTCGAACCCACCGACGCCGCCGGCGAGTTACGCGCCATGGGCGCCAGCGGGCGGCTCGACGCGGAAGCCGTCGAACGAGTCCTCGCTGCCGCCGGGCACAAGCGCAGCCAACGTCCCGCCCTACCCGCCGGACTCAGCCCCCGCGAAGCCGACGTGCTGCGTCTCCTCGCCCTCGGCCTCACCACCCGCCAGATCGCCGACCGGTTGGTCATCACCCCCAAGACCGCCGACCATCACGTACAGCACATCTACACAAAGATCGGTGTTTCCACCCGGGGCGCCGCCGCGCTGTTCGCGCTCGAACACGGCATCCGCTAACTCACGGCGGTATCACCGGGTTCTCGGTGAGGGTGTGGTCGAGGTCGTCGAGCAGCACGACGAGGGTGTTCATGCGCTCGTGGCCGAACAACGCGCTCCAACGGTCATGGATGGCCTGAACGACGGCGAGCCCGGTGTGCAGCGCCTCCCAGCCTGCGGGGGTGAGCGTCACGAGCTGGGCCCGGCGATCCTCGGGATCGACGCGACGCTCGACGAGGCCGAGCGCCTCGAACCCGGCGATGGTCTGTGCCATCGACTGCTTGGTCACACCGACCCAGCGAACCAGTCGCTCACCGTCGTCCCCGTCGGCTCAAGCGGCCGACGACGCAGTCGTCGTTGCCGTGCGTGGACGAGATACGAGCGGCGATCCAGCGCGCCGCCCGCGCGAAGGTTCGCCGGATCCCGGGTGACGTCAGCTGTCATGGTGCATGAGCGAAGTGTGCGGGTGACGCGAGGTCCGTCGGAGAACGCAGCGCCAGGCCCGCGTG
>JANMAT010000132.1:0-10688 GCA_031359995.1 Actinomycetes bacterium | reverse complement strand
CGTCAGCACCATGGCCATCGCCCGATGCGTCGCCACGCCGACGAACCTGGGCGTCGAGCACGACGCGATCTGGTCACCGACCATCGTGCAGTTCCTCCTTCCGTCGGCCGCCGCCTACCTCGCGGGTATCGTGCTGGCCCTGGCCGCCAGCCGTCGCGCCCGGGCGCTCGCTACCGGCCTCCTCGTCGGCATCGGCCTTGCGGTGGGGATGCAGAGCCTCATGGGCCTCGCCTACGGACACGCCCGCGTTGATGTCGGCACCGGCTACTGGGTGGCCCAGGGTCTCGGCATCGCGCTCGCCGTGACCGTCGTCGCCGGATGGATCGCCAGCCCGTCATCGGTCCGCGAGATGGCGAGCGACGATGCCGCCCGCAACCCACCGATGGCAGCCGCGTGGATGGTGATCGGAAGCTTCGTCATGCTGGCCGGGTCCCTGCTCCCGTGGCGGAAATCCGAGTTCGGACAGACGTTCTGGAACTGGGGCATCCCTTCGCCGCCGGTGAACACCGACGACGTCGCGTACGTGAGGCTGTTCATCGTCGCCTTCGCGCTGGGAACGTTCCTGTCTCTCTGGCTGCCGCTGGCCGCGCTCGCCCAACGACGCCGGCTGTCGACACCGAGCGTGCTCGCCGGTTGGTCGTTGACGATCGGCCTCATGCTGCTGACGATGGAGCTCGAACAGCACGGCGTGGGTTCGGGGTTCCGGATGATGGAGCTCGGGAGTGTGGTGACCCTGCTCGGATCGGTCGCGGTCGTGGCCGGCGCCGCCATCAGGCGATCGGCGCGGGCCCGCATCCCGCAGTTCGCCGCCTGGCCGCCGCCGGCCGCGACATCCGCCGACTGACCCGATCGCCAACGATGACGTCCTGCCGGCCCGCCATGAGGGCCGGCAGGATCGCGCCCCAGCATCAGGGGCCGCTCGTCGCAACCGTCCTGCCCGGCCACCAGCCCCGTCGGGAACAGCTCGCGGCGGTACCCGTCCTCGCGCGGCTCGGGTCTTCCATGCTCCACTGAACGCGGGTCATCTCGGCGGCGTGGCGACTGACACACCGGGAGTGTCGGCCGTGCGACGGAGGCGGCGCCGCGATTCCGTCATGGTGACCCCATCATCCTGACGACGGAGGTGGACACCATGTTCGATCCCATGACGACCGAAGCGGCCCGCATCGAGCGCAACCAGGCCATCGCCTGCGCCCAAGCGTTCGGCGCGGCCATGCCGATGCGCCCCGGCCTGTGGGCCCGGCTCGTGGCCCGCGCCCGTCGGACGACGCCCGTGGCGCCGGTGGTGCAGCTGCCCATCACCATGGCCGACCCGACGGCGTCCGCGGTGTCCGCGGCGGCGTGACGAGCTCACCCCAGAGCACGAAGGGCCGCACCGGGTGGGTGCGGCCCTTCAGCCGCGAGCGAGGCGCTCGAGGGCGGCGCGGTCGAGCACCCGCACGGCGCCCCGCGTCACCTCGACCACCCCGTCGGCCGACGCCTGGCGCAATGCCCGGTTCACCGTCTGGCGCACCGTGCCGGCGGCGTGGCCCAGGTCGTCCTGGCTCATCCGGATCGGCTCGGCGCCGTAGGCATCGCTCAGCACCAGCAGTCGACGCCACAGGCGCACTTCGGGCGGCATCAGCTGCTCGACCACGAGCTCGCTGGTGCGCACGAGTCGCTCGGCCAACGCCGACACCAACAGCCGATCGACCGCCGGATGGCGAGCCCGGAGCTCCTCGAAGTCCAGCCGGTAGAGCGCCAGCGTCTCGCCCGCCTCCAGCGCGGTGACCCGCCCGGTGCGACGGCTATCGGCGTGCACCAGGCCCAGCTCACCGAAGAACTCGCCCGGGTGGATCACCCGGAACATCACGGTGACGCCGGCGGGCGTGCTCGCCTGCACGTCGAAGCGGCCGGTCACCACCAGATGGAGGCAGTCGCCGACGTCGCCGTCGTTGAACACCGCCTGTCCACGCTTGTAGCGACGAGGTCGCAGGCGCGCCTCCACGAGACCCCGCTCGGTGGGCGGAAGCGCGTCGAGGAGCACGTTGCCCACGACCCACAGTCTCGCGCCTCGACCGGGCTGAGACGCGCTCGTTCAGATGCTCGCGTCGAGAGCGCGCAGCAGGCCTCGTGGATCGTGGGGGCCGGCCGGGCGAGGACCGTAGACCGACAGGATGCGGGCGAACACGGGCGCGGCGTAGTGGCCGCGGGCGCCGGCCGGCACGCGTACCAGCGCGCTGGCCGCGGCGATGACGGTGGTGCCATCGACGGTGACGTGCAGCTCACCTTCGAGCACGTAGGCGTACTCGTCGTGCGGGTGTTCGTCCGACCACTCCTGGCCGCGCAGCTCCCACTCGAAGAACGCCGGTTCCGCCGGGTCGTGGTCGGCGGCGATGATGATCCGGCCGACCGGCCGGCCGGGCCGGGGCTGCACCCCGGTCGGCTCGAACAGTTCGGGCGCGCTCACGGGCGGTCGAACTCCATGCCCTTCAGGTCGCCGGCGTCGCGCCAGTCCTCCAACATCTGGTTGAAGGCGTTGATGCCCTTCGTGTAGCCGCCGAACACGGCGCTGCGGGGCGAGCCCTCGTTGTTGTAGTAGCCCGGCGTGCACGACTCCATGAAGCTCCGGTTGGCCGCCTGCATGCCCACGATCTCGGCCACCCACGCGTCCTGGGCGTCCTGCGCGGGCTCGACGGTGGCGTGCCCCCGACGCAACGTCTCGTCGACGATGTAGGCGATGTGCTGCGACTGATCGTCGAACATCGCCGTCATGTTCGTGCTGAACGCGTTCTGCGACACGCCGATGTAGAACCAGTTCGGAAAGCCGCGCGACGAGAAGCCGTGCAGCGTCTTCCAGCCGTCGGCCCAGTGGTCGAACAGCGACACGCCATCGCGGCCCTCGATCGCCATGTCGACCCGACGGCGGAAGTCGGTGGCGATCTCGAAACCCGACGCGTACACGATGCAGTCGACCTCGTACTCGACCCCGTTGGCCACGACACCCCTGCTGGTGATGCGCTCCACGCCCTTGCTCGCGCTCACGTCGACCAACGTGACGTTCTCGCGGTTGAACGCCGGCAGGTACTCGTCGTTGAACGTGGGCCGCTTGCACATCTGGCGGTACCAGGGCTTCAGCGCCTCGGCCGTAGCTGAGTCCATCACCGTCTCGTCGACCCGCCGGCGGATCTCCTCCATCTTGCGGAAGTCACCCAGCTCGAGCAGCTCGGCCTTCTCCTCGTTGCTGTAGCGCCGGCCGGTCTTGGGCACCGTGAGCACGTCACGGAAGATGCGCGTCCACGAGTCGTCGACCAGATCCTTCTCGACCGAGTGGCCGATGGCGATGGCGCCGAAGTTCTCGCGCCGCTCGCGCTGCCAGCCCGGCGGCAACGACGCGGCCCACTCGGGGTCCGTGGGCGCGTTGCGGCGCAGGTCGACCGACGATGGCGTGCGCTGGAACACGTAGAGGTGCTGGGCGTACTGGGCGACGCGCGGAATGGCCTGGATGCCCGTGGCACCCGTGCCGATGATGGCGACGCGCTGGTCGGCCAGCCCGGTCATGCCACCGTGCAGGTTCCCGCCGGTGTAGCCGTAGTCCCAGCGGCTGGTGTGGAAAGCCACACCCTCGAACTCGTCGATGCCCGGGATGCCCGGCAGCTTGGGGCGGCTGGCCGAGCCGAGCGCCATCACCACGAAGCGGGCCCGCAACCGATCGTCGTGGTTGGTGCGCAGCTGCCAGCGGGACGAGGCCTGGTCCCACTCGATGGCGCGAACACGGGTCTGGAACAGCGTGCGCTCGTACAGGCCGTAGGCGTGGCCGATGCGCTGCGAGTGCTCGAAGATCTCGTCGGAGAACGAGTACTTCTCCTTCGGGACGAAGTTGAGCTCCTCGAGCAGGGGCAGGTAGCAGTAGGAGTCGATGTCGCACTGCGCGCCGGGGTAGCGGTTCCAGTACCAGGTGCCACCGAAGTCACCACCGGCTTCGATGATCTTGATGTCGGTGATGCCCCGCTCCTGCAGCCGGGCGGCGGCCAGCATGCCGCTGAAGCCGCCACCGATGATGGCCACATCGACCTCGGCCGCGACCGGCTCACGGGTGAAGCCGGGCTCCACGTAGGGGTCCTCGTCGACGAACTTCGCCCATCGACCCTTCAGCTCGAGGTACTGCGCCTCACCGTCTTCGCGCAGGCGCTTGTCGCGCTCGATGCGGTACTTCTCGCGCAGCGCCTCCCGGTCGAAGTCGAGATCGCGTTCCCCCACGCTCATGCCGTGTCCTCTCGCCGCAGTCGCGGCCGCCATTGTCAGCCGCGCGGCCCGTGGCACGCCAGTCTGTCCAACCGCCGGCCCCGACGAATCATCCGGCGTCGACCTCGTGGGTCTCGGGAGCCCGCAGAGCCTCACCGACATCGACGAGCTCGATGCGATCGTTCTCGGACGCGAGAGCGACGAGGCTCTTGGCGTACCCCGCCTTGGACAGCAGCACGATCCGCGGATGGGCGATCACCTTGAGACCGCTCTGCCGCAGCGCGGGTATCTTGTAGCGCTCCAGATCGTCCACGATGGCCGCGGTGAGCGGGCTGTTCGTCCACTTCGCCTCTGCGACCACCGTGATCCGACCACGCTGGGACCCGACCGCATCGATCTCCTCGGTGCTGCGCTCCTTCGTCCGACGGAACTCATTGGCCGCGTTGCCCCACCACGTGCCCCACCGCGTCGCCAGGTCGGCCCGGTTGGCTCGGAGCCACCCGAGCACCCAGCTCTCGAACACGGGCGCCACGTGGTCCGCGAGCGCCGGCGCCACCTCGTCGTCGAACAGCGTTCCGGGTGGCAGACCGGCTTCGAGGTCCGCCTGGAACGGGAACACGAACCGGAACCAGAACCGCAGAAACGCGTCGTCGAGCTGCCATCGACCGGATCGCGAGCCCGGCTCGGCACCGAAGGGTTCCTTCTTCGACACCAGCCGGAGATCGACGAGCGTGCTCAGATACTTGGCGACGGCGCCGGAACTCATGTCCAGGGGTTGCGCCATCTCGTTCAACGCCTTCGCGCCGGTGGCCAGCCGTTCCAGGAGGGCGAAGTACACGCGCGGTTCCCGTAGCTCCTGGTCGACGATCACCCGACCTTCGTTCCACAGCGGCGCATCCCGATCGAGCACGTTACGACAGACCGCGTCCCGCAACGCATCCTGCGAGAGCTTGGTCAGGTACATCGGCATGCCGCCGGACACCGCGTAGCGCTCGAACGCCGCGATCGGGGTCAGTCCCGTGAGAAAGGGCGCCGACTCCGCGAACCCGAGCGGTCGTACGGGCACCCGCTGGAGGCGGCCGTGCATCGGGTTCTTCTCGCCGAACAGGGACTCCATCTGCCCGACCTGCGATCCGCACAAGACCAGCTTGATCCGGGAGTGGTCGCGCTCGTCCTCCATCACCGCTTGGATCGTCGTCAGCTCGCGGAATGCCTCAGCCGCCACCGGCGACAGCAACCAGGGGAACTCGTCGATGACGACGAGCAGCTTGCGGTCTCGGGCCGTCCGGTAGAGCACCCGGAACAACGCGGCCACGTCGGGCAGGTGGGGCCGGACGCCGGTGAGCGGCTCCAGATCAGCGGAGAACCGCGACAGCTGGGCGTGCGCAGGAAGCTGCTCGGCGACGAGCACGATCGCGTCCTTGCCGTGGGCGAACCGTCGAAACAACCACGACTTCCCCACCCGGCGCCGGCCCAGGACGGCCAGCGGCTCGCGCTGATCGCTCGCCCACCACTGGTTCAGTCGGTCGAGCTCCGCTGTTCGATTTCGGAACTCGCCGACCAACGGCCATCGGTAGAGGTGCGGGTCCACGCCGCTACCATACTCGCAAGTAGGTAACTTACGAGTTGGCTCTTCACGATCAGTCGCCGTCGAGGAGCCAACCCTTCTCGTCGCGGCGCTCGGGGCCGTTCACCCGGGCCCGTCCGTCACCGAACTGGGCGTCGCGGGTGTGCAGCGCCTCGCGCAGGCCGAGCTCGGCCACCCGCGGCCCGAAGCCCCGGGCGCCCGGTGCGTTGTGCGCCCGGGCGTCGATCTCGGCCGTGAGCCGCTGCAGGGTACGGGCGCCCATGAGCTCGAGTCCCAGGTTGACCTCGCGCTTGTTGGCCGACAGCAGGTGGTGGTCGATGCGGGCCAGACGGTCGGCGAGCTGGTCGACCTCGGCCTCGAGCTCGGCGGCCGGCACCGACTTGAGGGCGAAGCCGAGCTGGGCCGCCTCCTTGCCGGTGATGGTGTCGCCGGTGAGCAGCAGCCGCTTCGACCACTGCGGACCCACGTGGTAGAGCCACAGGCTGATGGGCAGGGCGCCCAGGTCGCGCGCCGGCGGGAACCCGATGCGCGCATCGTCGGCCACGATCACGAGATCGCACACCAGCGCCAGCATGGTGCCGCCGGCCAGGCAGTGCCCGTGCACCTGGGCGATGACCGGCTTGTGCATGTCGAACGGCGCCATCAGCAACCGGTTCGTGCGCTCCAGCTGCCAGGCGTCGTCGTCGAGCTCACGTGAACCGCGCTGCGGGCGCGTCTCGCCGCCGGGCCCTCGACCGATGCCCGAGCCGGGCACGCCGCCCAGGTCGAACCCCGAACAGAAGCTCCGGCCCTCACCCCGCAGGACCACGCAGTGCACGGCGTTCGACTCGTCGGCCCGCCAGAACGCGTCGTGCAGCTCGGTCGGCATGCGTCGCGAGATGGCGTTGAGCTTCTCGGGCCGGTTGAGCGTGATCGTGGCCCGACCGCGCTCCTCGACGTAGGTGATGTCCTCGTAGTCCACAGTTCCCCCTCGCTGACGGACACCACCAGCCAATCACGTGCGGGCCTCCGGTTTCCACGTGGCCTGGGTTGATCGGCGTCCGGCCTGACTATCGTGCCGCCGATGCAGCTCGTGATCATCCGCCACGCCCTCCCCAGACGCGTCGACGGCGGCTCGGGTACACCGGCCGACCCCGAGCTGTCCGACGCTGGTCATGCTCAGGCCCAGCACCTCGCCGACTACCTCGCGGGCGAGGGTGTCGCGGCGGTGTACAGCAGCCCCCAGCGGCGAGCCATCCAGACCGCCGAGCCGCTGACCCGTCTGCTCGAGCTGCCCGCGGTGGTCGTCGACGGCGTGGCCGAGTACGACGTGCACAGCGACCGCTACATCCCGGTGGAAGAGATGCGCAACGACCCGAGCCTGGTCGAGTCGCTCGCCGACTACAGCCCTGACGAGCGCACCGCATTCCGCCAGCGGGTCCTCGACTCGATGGGGGCGATCGCCGCCGCCCACCCCGGCGAGAAGGTCGCCGTCGTCTGCCACGGTGGTGTCATCAACGCCTATCTGATCGACGTGCTCGATCTCCGCGACAAGGACACCGCCGGCTTCTTCCTGCCCGGCTACACGTCGGTCCACCGGGTCCTCGTGGGACGGGCAGGCCGGCGCACGGTGATCGCCATCAACGAAGTCGCCCATCTGCGCGGCACCGGCCTGCCGGTCGGCGTGCACGGCTGACCAGCGACCCCGACCGGGGCGTCGCGCTAGGCCGGCAGCTTGGACACGTCGATCTTGTAGAGCTCGACCGCGTTCGAGAAGCACATGCGCTCGATCTCGTCCTCGGGCACGCCGGCCATGATCTTCTGCAGCACGGTCATCGAGTTCGGCCAGATGGAATCGTGGTGCGGGTAGTCGTTGCCCCAGCACAGGTTGCTCACGCCGATCGAGTGGCGGGTAGCGATGCCATCGGGATCGTCCTCGAACGTGATCGACACGTTGCGATGGAAGTAGTCGCTCGGCTTCATCGTCAGGTAGTCGGCCGCCAGCTTCGGCGTGCGGTAGATCGCATGGTCGAGGCGGCGCAGGAAGTGGGAGGCCCAGCCCGTCTCGAACTCGGACACCACCACGCGCACGTCGGGGAACCGCTCGAACACGCCGCCGCAGATCAGGTCGATCAACGTGTTGGCGACCGACGTGTGGGCCAACGTGTAGCCCTTGATGGTGGACCCGGGCGCGCCCCAGTGCTCGGCCAGGCCGGTGAGCCAATCGGTGCCGGTGAAGATGTGCATGGTGAGCGGCGCGCCCGTCTCCTGCAGCGCGGCCCAGAAGCGGTCGTAGTCGGGGTGGTGGTACGGACGCTCGGGATCGACGTGGGCCGGCACCATGAACCCACGCACCCCGCGGCCGGCGGCCCGTTCCAACTCGGCGAGCGCGGCGTCGACATCGGGGATCGGCAGGCAACCGATGCCGACCAGACGCTCGGGGGCGACCGAGCAGTAGTCGACGATGTAGTCGTTGTGCTTGGCGAACACCGATGCGGACACATCGACGTCGAGCCCGGCGAAGGAGAACATGTTGAGGCTCGGATACATGACCTCGCCGACGATGCCGTCGACGACCTGCTCGTCGAGGCGGGCCACCGGGTCGAGCACCCCCGGGTTCAGACCGGCGTAGCCCCGGGCGATGCGGGCGTCGGTGGCCGGGTCGTCGAGACGGTTCCCGGCGATGCCGAGCCGACCGACCGGGATGCGACCGGCCTTGGGCAGCACGATGAACTCACCCTTGCCGGGGACGCTGTCGATGCGCGGCGCTCGGGAGCCGAACTCCTTCTCGAAGCCGTCGAAGACCGACGCCGGCTCCACCACGTGGGAGTCGCAGGAGTAGTAGCGCATGGTTCCTCCTCGAAGGATCAGTAGCCCAGATGCTTGTCGACGATGCCGACGAGCGGTTCACCGGCCTGGGCCCGCCCCAGGTTGTCGCAGAAGCGGGCGATGTTGCGGGGGCCGCGCAGCTGCGAGGCCCCCGCTGTGTGCGGGGTCATCACGACGTTGTCGAGCGTCCACAGCGGGTGGTCGGCCGGCAGCGGCTCGACCGGTGCGACGTCGAGCGCGGCACCGCCGAGGTGCCCGTCGGTCAGCGCCCGCACGAGCGCCTCGCCGTCCACGATCTCGCCGCGCGTCACGTTCACCAGCAGCGCGCCCGGCTTCATGGCGGCGAAGCGGGCGTCGTCGAACAGCTGACGGGTCTCGTCGGTGAGTGGCGCGCCGATGGCCACCACGTCACTGGCCGCCAGCAGGTGGTCGAGTCGGTCCATCGTCCACACCTCGACCACGCCATCGGACGGCGCCACCGCCATCACGTCGCACGCGATCACCTGCATGCCGAACGCCACGGCGCGCCGGGCCATGGCCCGACCGGTGCCACCGAACCCGACCACGCCCATGGTGAGACCCTCGAGCTCGACCTCGACCATGCGCATGGCTTCGCGCCGGTTCCACCCTTCGGCGCCGAGCCTGATGGCCGTGCCGATCTGGCGCGTCAGCGCGAGCAGCAGCCCGAAGCCCGTGTCGGCCAGGTGGCCACCGACGAGCCCCTTCTCACCGGTCAGCACGACCGGGCTGGCCTTCATCTCGGGATACAGGAACGTGTCCATGCCCGAGGCGATGCAGTGCACCCAGCGCAGCTTCGGTGCCGCGTCGAACAAGGGCTTCGGGATGAAGCCGAGGATCACGGCGGCGTCGCCCGCTATGCCGACGGCGTCCTTCATCTTCTCGGCCACGCGCACCGTGGAGCCGGCCGGGGCGGCGGCGCGGATGCTGGCGAGCTGCTCGTCGGTGATGCTCGGCAGCGTGAGCCCCAGCGTCACCAGGATGTCGACCGGCCCGTCGAGCCGCACCATGTCCGTCATGTCCAGCCCACCCCCGGCCGTACCCCTCGTGCCTACGACCGTACCTCATGGCCCCGTGCCGGCGAAGCGCGCCAGACGACGTCCCTATGCTGGCCCGCATGTCGCTGCCTGCTCCGTCGCCCGCTGCGGTCGCCGCACTCGCCCCCACCGGCGTGCTGCGCGCCGCCATCAACCTGAGCAACTTCCTGCTCGTGACCGGCCGCGAGGACGACGGCACCCCGATCGGCGTGTCGCCCGACATGGCGCGGGAACTGGCCCGCCGGCTCGGCGTCGGCATCGAGCTGCGCCGCTACAAGTCGCCGGGCGACCTGGCCGACGACGCGGCCAGCGACATGTGGGACGTGGGCAACATCGGCGCCGAACCCGCCCGGGCGGAGACCATCGCCTTCACCGCGGCGTACTGCGAGATCGAGTGCACCTACCTCGTGCCGGCCGACTCGCCGCTCACCTCGATCGACCAGGTCGACCGCGCCGGTGTGCGCATCGCATCGGCGCCCCGGGCCGCCTACGACCTGTGGCTCGAGCGCAACATCCGCCACGCCGAGCTCGTCCGTTCCGAGAACCTGGCCGGCTCGTTCGAGCTGTTCGTCTCGCAGGGTCTGGACGCGCTGGCCGGTCTGCGCCCCGCGCTCATCGACAACGCCGCCCAGCAGCCCGGCTCGCGGGTGCTCGATGGCCAGTTCACGTCGGTGCAGCAGGCCATGGGCACCCCGCTGGGGCGCAACGAGGCCGGCTTCCGGTACCTGCGCTCGTTCGTGGAGGAGATGAAGGCGACGGGTTTCGTGGCCGACCGCATCGCCGCCCATGCGGTCGACGGCCTCAGCGTGGCCCCACCCGCGTGAGGGAGCCGACCCTGCCACCGCGCCCAAGGGGGCGCCGTCACCTGAACCCGGGTACGGTGGCCCATGGCAGAGAAATCCAAGGGTTCGACCGAGGCGAAGAAGACGGGCAAGTCGCTGATGGAGAAGCGGGCCGCCAAGAACGCCAAGCAGGCCTCGAAGAAGGACGCCCGGGCGGTCCGCGACAAGTAG
>JANMAT010000096.1:0-41231 GCA_031359995.1 Actinomycetes bacterium | reverse complement strand
GCCGACGCCAACAGGCGACCGCGTCTGCGATCAACGGTCCAGGCGGGCGGCGTGACGTAGGAGCCCGGGCCGCTACGCACAGCGGTCGAGCAATCGATGCGGTCGCCCCTCGAGTCGAACCCAGCGGCCGGCTCGGCCGCGCGCCTCGAAGGGTCGAGCGCAGTATTTCGCGCGCCTCGGCGCTCGTCGTCGGTTGGCGAGCAACGGATTCTTGGACAGAATCTTGGATCGGCGCGTGACCCTCGCACCCCGGTGACCTGCGCAAACGTCGTGCCGGCGGGCATCCGTTGCGCTCTGTCCGACTGGTACCAACGAGTACCAACAAGAATCTTGGATGAGCGGCGAACGCATCGTCCCGGCTCACAGGCCCGATTTCAAGCACTTCGTCGACGAAATCTTGGCTGTGCTGCTCAGTGGAACGGGATGGTCTCTCGGCCACCCCCGCTGACCAGGTCTTTTGTGCGCCCCCTGGGAGTCGAACCCAGAACCTGCGGATTAAGAGTCCGTTGCTCTGCCATTGAGCTAGAGGCGCAGGGCCGCCGAGTGTAGAGAGCGCACTGCGCTCCCGCCAAAGGCGACCTGGGGTGACCGAGGGGAATTGAACCCCCGACCTACAGGGCCACAACCTGTCGCTCTAACCAACTGAGCTACGGCCACCAGGGAGATCCAATCTTACGCACACCCGGCCAGGTCCGTCCGAATCGGTTCCAAACACCTCCGCAGACGGGTGTTCCGCCGGATTCCGTTGTCGAGTAGGCTCTCGACAACGGAATCCCGCGAGGAATTGCCATGATGACAACAGAATCCCTGTCCACCGCCGATCTCGCCCGACGGGCACGCGCCATCACGGCCGTCGAGCTCGCCACCTACACCGGGCGCACGCAGCGCTCGCAGGCGGCGACCGAGCGCGCCCGCCGCAGCCTGCCCATGGGGGTGCCCTCGTCCTTCCAGGCCTACGACCCGCATCCGGTCGTGGCCGCATCGGCCCAGGGCTCGTGGCTCGTCGACGTCGACGGCAACCGTTACCTCGACTTCAACATGGGCTACGGCGCCCTGTTCGCCGGGCACATGCATCCGGCCGTGCGCCGGGCGATCGAGGCCCAACTCGACCACGGCACCCTGTTCGTCACGCCCTGCGAGGACAACGCCGTCGTCGCCGAGCTCCTGGCCGAGCGCTACGGGCTGCCCATGTGGCGGTTCACGAACTCGGGCACCGAGGCCACGATGGACGCCATCCGCGTGGCCCGCGCCGCCACCGGCCGCGACAAGATCGTGAAGGTCGAGGGCGGATACCACGGCCACCACGACGAGGTCATGGTCTCCATGAAGCCGCCCCTCGACAAGGCCGGTCCGGCCGACAACCCCACGCCGGTGCCCGCCACCGCGGGCCTCACATCGCACGTCCTGATGGACACCCTGGTCATCCCCTACAACGACGCCGATGCGCTCGAGCGGGTGCTGGCCCGGGGCGACGTCGCCGCCTTCATCGTGGAGCCGGCCATGGAGAACATCGGCATCTGCCTGCCGAAGGACGGCTACCTGCAGGCGGTGCGCGAGATCACCAACCGCTACGGCACCATGCTCATCTTCGACGAGGTGAAGACCGGCATCACCGCCGGCTACCACGGCGCGACCGGCTACTTCGGGGTGACGCCCGACCTGGTGTGCCTGGCCAAGTCGATCGGCGGCGGCCTGCCCGTGGGCGCCTTCGGTGGTACGCGTGAGGTCATGGACGGCGTGTCGTCGGGTCGGGTGCTGCACCTGGGCACCTACAACGGCAACCCACTCGTCATGGCCGCCGCCCGCGCCGTGCTGGCCGAGGTGTGCACGCCGGAGGCCACCCGGGAAGCGGCCGACCGCAACGCCCGCTTCCTGGCCAACTGCGACGAGCTCATCACTCGCCACTCGCTGCCGGCCCACACCGTGCAACTCGGTGCCAAGGGGTGCATCACGTATTCGGTGACGCCGGTCCGCAACTATCGCGACTACAAGGCCACCGACTTCGACCTGGCCTTCGCCCACTGGATCTGGGGCATCAATCGCGGCATCCTGCTACCACCCGGTCTCGACGAGCAGTGGTTGGTGTCGGTCATGCACACCGACGACGACATCGCCTTCGCCACCGACGTGTACCGCAGCTTCGTGGAGGCGCTGGTCTCCTGATCGGCCCGATACCCTAACGGGTATGGCTCGCCATCGCCTCACGACGTCGTTCTTCCACATGGCCCTGCGGGGTGTGACGGGAGGGTGCCCCCGCTGCGGCAGCCACGGATGGTTCCGGCGCTGGTTCCACCGCAAGGAACGCTGCCCCGGGTGCGGCTACAAGGCCGAGCGGCAGGACGGCTACATGCTCGGCGCCATGACGATGAACGTGATCATCACGTTCTTCCTGCTGGCGCTGGTGATCATCATCGGCACGGTGGTCAGCTACCCCGATCTGAACGTCGCCGTGATGATCACGGTCGGCCTCGCCGTCGCCATCGTGTGGCCGTTCTTCTTCTACCCGAACACCTACACCCTGTGGGCCGCTGTCGACCTGCTCATGCACCCGCTCGAGCCCGAGGAAGTGGCCGATGCCGAGGCCCACGCCGACCCCGCCTGGCTCGCAGCCCAGGCCCGCCGTTCGCCGTGATCCAGAATGCTTGACCCGAACATGCGTTCGAAGTTACGCTGCTGTCGTTCTCTCCGCCGGGCGCCCGTCGGAGCGGGTCGGCAGGAGGGTCAGCGGGGTCGCTGAGCAACCCTGTCACACCCCCTCCGTACCGTCGTCTGCAGGAGATTCGGGGCCGTGCGATCCGGCCTCTCCGCAAGGCAGGCACGAACCCCACCGGGTCGGACCGGTGGGCACAGAACGGAGACGGACACATGACTGTGGAACGCGAGAAGGCGCTCGATCTGGCACTGGCGCAGATCGACAAGCAGTTCGGCAAGGGCTCCATCATGCGGATGGGGGAGAAGGGCTCGCTCGTCATCGACACGATCCCCACGGGTGCCTTGGCGCTCGACCTCGCCCTCGGCGTCGGTGGCCTCCCTCGGGGGCGCGTCACCGAGATCTTCGGCCCGGAGTCGTCGGGCAAGTCCACCCTCGCCATGCACGTCGTGGCCGAGGCCCAGCGCAATGGCGGCATCTGCGCCTACGTCGATGCCGAACACGCCATGGACCCGATCTACGCCCGGGCCATCGGGGTCGACGTCGACCAGCTCCTCATCTCTCAGCCCGACACGGGTGAGCAGGCACTCGAGATCGTCGACATGCTCGTGCGCTCCGGCGCCCTCGACGTCGTCGTCATCGACTCGGTGGCCGCCCTCACGCCCCGGGCCGAGATCGAAGGCGAGATGGGCGACAGCCACGTCGGCCTGCAGGCCCGCCTCATGAGCCAGGCGCTGCGCAAGCTCACCGCCAACCTCAACAAGACGAACACCATCGCCATCTTCATCAACCAGCTGCGAGAGAAGATCGGCGTCATGTTCGGCTCGCCCGAGACCACACCGGGCGGTCGGGCGCTGAAGTTCTACTCGTCGGTCCGTCTCGACATCCGCCGCATCGAGTCCATCAAGGACGGCGTCGAGATCGTGGGCAGCCGCACCCGGGTCAAGGTCGTCAAGAACAAGGTGGCCCCGCCCTTCAAGCAGGCCGAGTTCGACATCATGTACGGCAAGGGCATCAGCCGTGAAGGCTCCCTGCTCGACATGTCGGTCGAGATGGGCATCGTGAAGAAGTCGGGTGCCTGGTTCACCTACGACGGCGAGCAGCTCGGCCAGGGCCGTGAGAACGCCAAGAACTTCCTCATGGAGAACCCCGAAGTGATGATGGAGATCTCCGAGCGCGTGCGGAACCAGGCCGGCCTCGGCGATGCCGTCGAGGAGTTCAGCCCGTCCGACGACGAGCCCATCGAAGTCTGATCGATCGGTGTGTGGCCGGCCGGTTCGGAGCCATGCGCCCGAGCCGGCCAGCGAGCCCGCCCCTATGGCGCCGCGCATTCGGCGCCTCTCACCGCTGATGGGAGGTACCGTGGATGTCATGCTCGATGTGCGGGTGCCGGCCGACGGTCAGCTCGCCTGGCCGATGGCGCGGGACGAGTTCGTCCGCTGGCACGAACACGCCGACCTGCCCTACAAGGTCGAGTGGTACGACGGGCTGTGCATCGTGACCAGCCCGGTCCGGCGGCACTCGCTCGCGGTCAGTGAGCTCTTTCGGGTGCTCCTGGGGGCCGTCGGCACAGAGATGACCGTGATGGCCGAAGCGGCGTGGACGACGGCGCTCGGGTTCTTCATCCCCGACCTTCTGGTCTGCCACGAGGACGCACCCGGCGATCCGTACCTCACCGGTACGCCGCTGCTGGTGGTGGAGGTCTTGTCGCCGTCGACGCGGCGCGTCGACCTGGCGGTGAAGCGGGAGCACTACGCCGTCGCCGGGCTCGAGTGGTACTGGGTCGTCGACCCCGACGCCCCGTCGCTCACGGTCTTCGCCGTCGGACCGCGCGGTCAGCTCGAGCCGGTGCAGACGATCGGGCCGGGCCAGACGGCGACCACCGTCGGTCCGTTCGCCGTCGCCGTGACACCCGAGCGGCTCGTGCGCCGCGGCGACGGCCCAACCGGCTGACCCTCGGCCGCGCTCCGGCCGTAGGATGGCGACCCTGTGACCCGCCGTTACGTGGTGCGCACCTTCGGGTGTCAGATGAACGAACACGACTCCGAGCGCATCGCCGGCCTGCTGGAGGCTGACGGGCTCGTCCCGGCCGACTCCGAGGCCGACGCCGACGTCGTCGTGCTCAACACCTGCTGCATCCGTGAGAACGCCGACAACAAGCTCTACGGCACGCTCGGCCACCTGAAGACCTGGAAGGACCGGGCCGATGGCCGCCAGATCGTCGTCGCCGGTTGCCTGGCCCAGAAGGACCGCGACCTCGTGCGGGGCAGGGCGCCCTACGTGGACGTGGTGCTCGGCACCCACAACGTGCACCGCTCGGCCGAGCTGGTGGCCCAGGCCCGCACCAGCGGCCCCGTCACCGAGATCCTCGACGAGGCCGTGCTCGAGGACCACGCGCGGTTCCCGAGCGCGCTGCCCGCCCGTCGCGAGACGTCGTACAACGCGTGGGTCACCATTCAGATCGGGTGCGACAACAACTGCGCGTTCTGCATCGTGCCGGCGGTGCGCGGGGTGGAGATCAGCCGGCCCTTCGACGACATCGTCGCCGAGGTCCGCAAGCTGGCCGCCGAGGGCGTCACCGAGATCACCCTGCTCGGCCAGAACGTGAACAGCTACGGCCGTGACCTCACCCTCGCCGCCCGCCAGGCCGGCGACGGCGACGTGCGCATCCAGCCCCTGTTCGCCGAGCTGCTGCGCGCCGTCGGCGCCGTGCCCGGCATGCGACGGGTGCGATACACGAGCCCGCACCCCAAGGACCTGCGCCCCGACACCATCGCGGCCATGGCCGAGACGGCCACCGTGTGCGAACACCTGCACTACCCGTTGCAGTCGGGCTCCGACCGCGTGCTGGCGCTCATGCACCGCGGCTACACCGCCGAGCGTTACCTCGACAAGCTGGCCGCCGCCCGGGCCGCGGTGCCCGACCTCGCCGTGTCCACCGACATCATCGTCGGGTTCCCCGGCGAGACCGACGACGACTTCGCCCGCACGCTCGAGGTCGCCGCCGCGGCCGAGTACGACTACGCCTACACGTTCATCTTCTCGCCCCGTCCCGGCACGGAGGCGGCCGAGCTCACCGACCGGTTCGTCGCCCCCGCCGTGGCCGCCGAACGCTTCGCCCGCCTGCGCATCGTCATCGAGCGCAGCGCGCTGGCCAAGCACCAGGCCCGCATCGGTCGCATCGAGGAGGTGCTCGTGGAAGGGCCGTCCAAGAAGGACCCGGCCGTCACGTCCGGCCGCACCCGCCAGAACAAGCTCGTGCACTTCCGCACCGCGCGCCCCCTGCGGGTCGGCTCGTACGCCGCCGTCGAAGTGGTCGACGCGGCGCCGCACCACCTCATGGGCCGCTTCGTCGAGCAGCTGGCCGACGCCAGCCACAAGGTCCGCATCCCCGTGTCGGCCGGCTGAGCACGCCGTGGGGCGCGCCGTCGCCATCGTCGGGCCCACGGCGTCGGGCAAGAGCGGTGTCGCCCTGGCCGTGGCGCGGGCGCTCGGCGACGCCGAGCTGGTGTCGGTGGACGCCATGCAGGTGTACCGGGGCATGGACATCGGCACGGCCAAGCCGAGCCCGGCCGAACAGGCCGAGGTGCCCCACCACCTGATCGACCTCGTCGAGCCCGCCGACGAGTTCACGCTGGCCGCCTTCCAGTCGGCCTACCGCGCCGCCCGCGCCGACATCGTCGAGCGCGGTCGCCGCGCCGTGCTGGTGGGTGGCACCGGGCTGTACCTACGCGCCGCGGTCGACGACCTCGACATCCCCGGCCAGTGGCCGACCCTGCGGGCCGAGCTCGAGACGGCCGCCGAGGCCGACGTCGCCGCCCTGCACCGCCGCCTCGTCGAGCTCGACCCGGCGGCGGCGGCGAAGATGGAACCCACCAACACGAGGCGCATCGTGCGGGCGCTGGAGGTGGGCCTGGGCAGCGGCCGGCCGTTCTCGTCGTTCGGCCCTGGCCTCGACGCCTACCCACCCACCGACATCGCGCTGCTGGGTCTGCGGTGGGCCCGCCCGGCGTTGGCCGCGCGCGTCGCGGCGCGGGTCGAGCAGATGATGGCCGCCGGGCTGCTCGACGAGGTGCGGGGTCTGGCCGCTGCCGGCCCGCTGTCGCGCACCGCTCGCCAGGCCCTCGGCTACAAGGAGCTGCTCGACCACCTCGAGGGACGATGCGACCTCGCCGAGGCGGTGGCCACCATCGTCACCCGCACCCGCCAGTTCGCCGTGCGCCAGGATCGTTGGTTCCGACGTGACCCCCGCATACGCTGGTTCGACGTGACCACCGATCCCTCCGAGGCCATCGCCACCGTGCTCGAAGCGGCCGCGGCGTGAGCACCACCTCCGTCCGCCTCACCAAGCACCACGGGCTGGGCAACGACTTCCTGGTGTGGCTCGACGACGACCTGCCCGGCCAGGATCTCTTGCTCGACGTCGTGCGCGACCTCGCCGTGCGCCTGTGCGACCGCCGCCGCGGCATCGGCGCCGACGGCCTGCTCTACGGCGAGATGTGGGGCGGTGTCGAGGTCGACGGTCAGGTCCGCCACGACCGCATGGTGCTGTTCAACGCCGACGGCAGCCGGGCCGAGATGAGCGGCAACGGCATCCGCTGCTTCGCCCAGGCCGTGGCCGAGGTGCGCGGCCAGCGCGACGGCACCATCGTGATCCACACCGACGCCGGCCTCCGCCCGGTGCAGATCACGCCCACCGACGATCCCGACACCATCCTCGCTTCGGTGTCGATGGGGCCGGTGTCGCCCATCGACGCACCGTCGGCGTGGGGCTCGCTCGGCTGCGACCCGATGCGCCCCGTCGCCCACGTGAGCCTCGGCAACCCCCACAGCGTGGTTGCGGTCGACGACGTGCACGAGGTCGATCTCGCCGCCCTCGGCGCCGAGGTGCCGAACGTGAACCTCGAGATCGTGCAGGCCGGCCCCGAACCCGACGCCGTCACGATGCGCGTGCACGAGCGCGGCGCCGGCATCACCATGGCCTGCGGCACCGGCGCGTGTGCGACCGCCCACGCCGCCGCCCGTTGGGGACTGGTGGCGGCGGGCACCACCGAAATCACCGTGCACATGGACGGGGGAGATGCCAAGGTGCGTCTCGACACCCCGCCCGGCGAGGTAACACTGGTTGGACCGGCCACGTACGTCGCCGCCATCGACGTCCAGATCTGAAGGTAGCCCATGCCCTACAACGAAGCGCTCGGCGGCACCCTGATCGAGCGCTCCGTCCGGGAGAAGATCGTCCTGGTCGGCGTCACCATCGCTCCGAACCACGACGGTGACACCGAGGCGAGCCTGGACGAGCTGGCCCTGCTGGTCGACACCGCGGGTGCCGACCCGGTCGCCCGTGTTATGCAGCGCCGCCAGTCGCCCGACCCCGCCACGTTCCTCGGCAAGGGCAAGGTCGAGGAGCTCAAGGAGCTGTGTCTCGAGCTCGACGCCGACACCGTGGTGTTCGACAACGAGCTGACCCCGGCCCAGCAGTTCAACCTCGAGAAGCTGCTCGGCCGTACGGCCATCGACCGCACCGCGGTCATCCTCGACATCTTCGCCCAGAACGCCCACACCCTCGAGGGCAAGGCCCAGGTGGAGCTGGCGCTGCTGCGCTACCGCCTGCCCCGCCTGCGTCGCGGTCGCGGCGCCAACCTCACCCAGCAGGCCGGTCGCATCGGTACCCGGGGCCCCGGCGAGACCAAGCTCGAGGTCGACCGCCGTCGCATCATGCGTCGCATCACCCAGCTCGAACACGACCTGAAGGACCTGGGCCGGACCCGCCAGCTGCAGCGCAAGTCGCGTCGGCGCACCCGTCTGGCCGAGGTCACCATCGTCGGGTACACGAACGCGGGGAAGTCCACCCTGCTGAACCGACTCACCCTCGCCGGCGTGCTCGTGGAAGATCGGCTGTTCGCCACGCTCGACCCCACCACCCGCCGTCTGTCGCTGCCCGGTGGCGAACCCGTGCTGCTCACCGACACGGTCGGGTTCGTGCGCCGCTTGCCCCACGGTCTGGTGGAGGCGTTCAAATCGACCCTCGAGATGGCGGGCGAGGCCGACCTGCTCGTTCACGTCGTCGACTCCTCGGCCGCTGATCCGCAAGGCCAGATGGACGCCGTGCGCCTCGTGCTGGCCGAGATCGGCGCCGACCAGGTCCCCGAGCTCATCGTGTTCAACAAGGCCGACCTCGACCCCACCGAGACCAAGGTGTTCGTGAGCCGCAACCCCGGTTCGGTCGGCGTCTCGGCCGCCACCGGGGCCGGCATCGACGATCTGCTGCAGGCGCTGGCCGACCGTCTGCGGGCGTTGGCCAACGTGGTCGAGCTGTTCATCCCTTACGACCGGGGCGACGTGCTGGCCGCGGTGCACCGTGAGGGCGAGGTCATCTCCACCGCTGACGAAGACACCGGCGTACGCGTGCGGGCCCGACTCGATCCGGCCGCCGCCGGCAAGCTCTCGGCGCAGCTCGCCCTCGCGTGACAGTCTTGGGGGGTCATGAGTGCTCCGTCCGGCTTCGTGCCGCCCCCGTATCCCTATGACCGCCTCGACGGCGCCAAGGCCAAGGCGGCTGCGCACGAAGGCGGCGTGGTCGATCTCTCCATCGGCACACCCTGCGATCCGCCCATCCCGGCGGTGCTGACCGCGCTCGCCGGCTCGAACGCCGAGCGCGGTTACCCGCCGAGCATCGGCAGCGAGGGGCTGCGCGCCGCCATGGTGGGCTGGATCGGGCGCCGCTTCGACGTCGACGTCACGCCCACCCAGGTGGCCGCGTGCATCGGCACGAAGGAGTTCGTGGGCACGCTGCCCCAGTACCTCAAGCTGCGCACACCCGAGCGCGACACCGTGCTGTACCCGGCCGTCGCCTACCCGACCTACGAGATGGGCGCCATCCTCGCCGGCCTGCGGGCGGTGCCGGTGGCGGTCGACGCCGGCTGGCACATGGACCTCGGCTCCATCAGCGCCGACGACGCCCGCCGGGCCCTGTGCCTGTGGATCAACTCGCCCAGCAACCCCACCGGGGCCATCGACGACCTCGGCGCCGCCGCTGCATGGGGACGGGCCAACAGCGTGCCGGTGTTCAGCGACGAGTGCTACTGCGAGTTCACGTGGGAAGCCACGCCCCGCACCATCCTCGAGCACGGCACCGAGGGTCTGGTGGCGGTGCACTCGCTGTCGAAGCGGTCGAACCTGGCCGGCGTGCGCGTCGGCTTCTACGCCGGTGACCGCGAGCTCGTGCACTACCTCTCCGAGGTGCGAAAGCACGTCGGCATGATGGTGCCCGGCCCGGCCCAGGCCGCCGGCATCGCCGCCCTCGACGACGACGCCCATGTCGTGGTCCAGCGCGACCGGTATCGCCGCCGGCTGGAGCGCATGGCCGACGTGCTGCAGCAGTGGTCGGGGGTCGCCTTCCCGATGCCGGCCGGCGGCTTCTACCTCTGGGCCGAGGTCGGCGACTGCTGGTCGTTCACCGAGCAGTTGGCCGCCGAGGGCGGCGCCCTGATCAGTCCCGGCGAGTTCTACGGAGCACAAGGAGCACGAGCGGTGAGAGTGGCCGTGGTACAACCTGACGACCGCATCGAGGTCGTCGCTCGTCGGCTGGGGGTGTCGTGATGTCTGTCCAACCCGCGAAGGTGAAGCCCGGCAAGGCCTGGTTCCTCATCGGTGCCCTCGCCATCGTGCTGGGCATCATCGCGTTCGTCGTCATCCTCGTGGGCGGCGTGAAGCGCGTGTCCGACGAGGTCGACCGCTTCGCCCGATTCCGCGTGCCCAAGGAAGGCGTGGTCGCCACGGTCACGCTGTCGCGCAGCGGCACCTACACCCTCTACTACGAGTACCCCGCCGGCGCATCCGACGCTCGTCGGGAGGTCCCGAGCGATCTGGCCGTGCAGATCACGACCAAGCCCGAGGGCAAGATCATCCCGATCACGCCGGGCACGGCGTCGGCGTCGTTCTCGTTCTCGGGCAAGCGCGCCGGTCGCTCGGCCGGCCAGTTCACGGTGCCGGCGCCCGGGCGCTACGACATCCAGGTCACCGGTGGCGCCCCGGTGGCGCCCTACGACGTTGCCGTCGGTAAGGGGCTGGTCAGCAAGATCGGCGCGACGGTGCTGGCGGCCTTCGGCATCGGTGCGTTGCTCGGTCTGCTCGGACTCGTCACCCTGATCGTCACCGGTGTGCGGCGCGGGCGCTCAAAGCGGACCCTGGCGCTTTCCGGCGCCGGTGCACCGGCTCTGGGCGGCACCCCGGCGTGGCCGGCTGCGCCGGCCTCGTCACAGACCTGGCCTCCGAATGCCGCGCCGGCGCCGCCCGTGCCGCCGGCCCCGAGCGCGCCGCCCACGTGGACCTCGGAGCCCGCGGCGGAACCGTCCTGGACGCCGAGCCCGGCTCCGGCGCCGGTCGCCCCGCCTGTGGGGGTACCCCCGCCCGTGGCGGTACCCCCGCCCGTGCCCCCGCCGTCGCCGTCGCCATCACCGGCACCCCCGGTGCCACCGCTGCCTGCTCCGGGGGGATGGGACGCCCCTTCGACGGCGCCCGCTCCGGGCAGTACATGGGACCCGCCGCCCCCGCCACCGCCGGCCTGAACGTCGCGCCCCGCGAGACCTCCGCCACCCGCCGCGCCGATCGTCGTGACTGCGGTCACGTTTAGTTTGATCGTTGATGTCGGATCGATTACAGTCCACCGTCACGTGCTCGTTATGGCGAAGGGTGGAGGATGACGGCGACGAAGCAAGTGCGGCGGCTCGTGGCACTGATTGCACTCGTAGTGGGCATTTTCGCCCTCTCGGCGTGCAATCCGGTCCTCGAACAAGCTGACCTCACCGCACTGAACGCGTTGCGCAGCTCGCAGGGTCTCCCGGCGCTGGTTCGTGACTCTGCCCTCGACCGCAAGGCCTCGGCCCAGGCCGTGCGCATGGCTCGGCAGGAGACGATCTTCCACTCCAGCGACCTCAAGCTCGGCGTGCCCGACGGCTGGAGCGTCATCGGTGAGAACGTGGGTGTCGGCGGTTCCATCGCCACCATCCAGGAAGCGCTGAAGAACTCGCCCAGCCACTACGAGAACATGGTCGACCCCCGCTACCGCAAGGTCGGTGTGGGCGCGGTGGAGCGCAACGGTCGCATCTACCTCGTGCAGGTCTTCGTCGGCTGACCCGGTCACCGGCGCCGGCCACTCGCTAGCGTCGTCGTTCATGCTCGATCTGCTGGACCTCACGGCCGAACTGGTCGACATCCGCTCCGAGAGCCATGACGAAGGGCGCATCACCGATCACCTCGAGCGGCTGATCGCGACCGGCGCGCCGTGGCTGGAGCTGACCCGGATCGGCGAGAACCTCGTCGCCCGCACGACGGGCACCGGGCGTCACCGGCTGGTGCTGGCCGGGCACACCGATACGGTCCCGGTCAACGACAACCTGCCGTCGCGCCGTGACGGCGACGTGCTGCACGGTTGTGGCACGTCCGACATGAAGTCGGGCCTGGCCGTCATGGTGGCCCTGGCCCTGCAGGTGCCCGAGCCGGCCCTCGACGTGACCTACGTGTTCTACGAGGCCGAAGAGGTGGCGGCAGCACACAACGGGCTGGGGCGCCTGTTCCGTGAGCGTCCCGACCTCGTCGCCGGCGATGTGGCCCTGCTCGGCGAGCCGACCGATGGCGCCATCGAGGCGGGCTGCCAGGGCACCCTGCGGGTCGAGGTCGTGCTGACAGGGGAGCGGGCTCACACCGCTCGTCCGTGGATGGGGCGCAACGCCATCCACCGTGCCGGTGAGGTGTTGCAGCGCCTGGTTGCCTACGGCGAGCGACGTCCGGTCATCGACGGATGTGAGTACCGCGAAGCGTTGCAGGCGGTACGGATCGAGGGAGGCGTGGCCGGGAACGTGGTGCCCGACCGGTGCACGCTGGTCATCAACCACCGATTCGCCCCCGACCGTACGCCGAGCGAGGCGGAAGCCCACGTGCGTGAGGTGATCGGCGCCCTCGACGACGGCGACACGTTCGCCCTGACCGACCTGTCGAACGGGGCGGCACCATCGCTCACCCATCCGGTGCTGGCCGCGCTCATCGCCCGCAACGACCTGCCGGTGCGGGCCAAGCTCGGTTGGACCGATGTGGCCCGCTTCGCAGCCCACGGCATCCCGGCGGCCAACTTCGGGCCGGGTGATGCCACGCTGGCCCACACCCGGCAGGAGCACGTGGCAAGGGGCCCGATCGAGCAGACCTACGCGGCCCTGGCCGACGTGCTGCAGCGCGGCGCGTGACGTACGGCTCGGGCATGGGTGGCGCTCAGAGCCGCCGCATCACGGTGACGACCTTGCCGTAGATGGTGACCTGGTCCGGATCGAACACCATGGGCACCATGGTGGCGTTGGATGGGGTGAGCACGATCTTGTTGGCCTTGCGGCCGTAGGTCTTCACGGTGGCCTCTTCGCCGGGGATGCCGGCCACGACGATGTCGCCCGAGCGGGCCTCGGCCTGCTGGCGGGCGATGATGAAGTCACCGGGCAGGATGCCGGCCTCGATCATGGACTCGCCCCGCACCCGCAGCATGAACAGATCGCCGTCGGTGCCGGTGAAGTCGGACGGGACGGGCAGGACCTCTTCGACGTTCTCCTGGGCCAGCACGTTGGTACCGGCGGCGACGTCGCCCACGAGGGGCACGTGGCGCACCGGGCGGCGCTCCATGGCGGCGCCCGATGACGGGTCGTACCGCACCTCGATGGCGCGCGGCTTGGAAGGGTCGCGCTTCAGGAACCCGAGACGCTGCAGCGACGCCAGGTGGTTGTGCACCGTGGACGGCGAGGTGAGCCCCACGGCCTCACCGATCTCACGGACCGACGGCGGGTAGCCGCGATCGCGCATGTGGCGCTCGATCACCTCGAGGATGTCGCGCTGGCGGCCGGTGAGCTGGATGTCTGCCATGAGGTGAGCGTACGCGTGTTCGCCCGACAGGTCAAACATCTGTTCGCTCGCGGCGTCCCGGGCCAGCCCTTGACAGCGAACGCACGTTCGTGGTGGAGTCGTGGTCGAACAGGCGTTCGCCACCACCACGGCGTCTGTTCCACCACCCACCCGCACTCTCCCGAGGAGCCACCCATGGCCGTTTCGATGGTCACCTCTCATCGCCCCGTCGCCTGCACCGCCGTGCGTGCCGCGGGCCGTCCTCGTCCTGCGGGTCGTTCGCTCTACGTCCGCCGCCGCGTCGTGGCGCTGGTGGTCCTCACGGTCGCCGTGCTGTTCGGCACGGCGCAGGCCGTGGCGGCGTTCGGTGCCGGTCCTGCCTCCGGCATCGAGCGCCACCCGGCCGTCCACATCGTGCAGCCCGGCGAGACCCTGTGGTCCATCGCGCACTCGCTGCAGCCCTCAGGCGACGTACGAGTCCTCGTGCAGCGGCTGGCCAAGCTGAACGGTGGCGTGGCGCTGCAAGCCGGCCAGCGGCTGGTGCTGCCCGACCAGTTCGCGGCAGGCTGAGACCCGAGTGGGCGCACTAGCCTGGCGGCGTGCGTTGCCCGTCCTGTCGAACCGATGACACCAAGGTCGTCGACTCACGGGCGACCGAAGATGGTGCGTCTATCCGTCGGCGCCGTGCGTGCCCGCTGTGCGGGTTTCGGTTCACCACGTACGAGCGCATGGAAGAGCAGCCGCTCGTCGTGGTGAAGCGCTCCGGTGCCAAGGAGCCGTTCGATCGGAACAAGATCGTGTCGGGGGTGCTGGCCGCAGCCAAGGGGCGACCGGTTGCCCCGGAGCAGGTCGAGGTGCTGGCGTCCGACGTCGAGGACCGCATGCGCCTCGAGGGCCTCGAGGTCAGCGTGGCCCAGGTGGGCACGGCGGTGCTGGAGTCGCTCCGGGCCATCGATGAGGTTGCCTACATGCGCTTCGCCAGCGTGTACAAGGGGTTCGACGCGGCCGATGACTTCCAGCGTGAACTCAACCTGCTGGCCAAGGGCACGGCGCCCAAGGCGCCCCGCTGAGACTCTCGGCGCGGGCGGCCGGCGTGCCAGTCGTCACAACGCAGGGAAACGGCTCGAATTCGGAGCGTGAGGGCGAGAAGCCGGCCTGGGGACGACCGGCGACCGTCACCCACAGGCCGTCCACAGCTATTGGTGGGAAATTCACATGGTTGTCCTCTTCCTTCCCACAGCCCTGCTTCCGTAGCGTCTCTCACGCATCGGCTGCGGTGCGGGAGTAGGCGGATGCACGGGAGGACTGGAGGGGGGCTCGATCCTTTGGTTCTGTCCTTGGAGTCGGACGCGGCTCCGAACCTGCGCTTCCGTACCGCAGCCATCTCTGACCAATCGAAGGGGCGGGTCGTCGGCCGCTCGACGGTCTCGCAGTGTGCACGTACCGTGACGGTCCGTGTGCAGGCGCGAGGTCGATCGCGACAAGGAGTTCCGGTGACGACCGTTGACAGGGCTGTAACTACAGTGTTGTAATAGCTAGACCTTGTAGGGGGCGGAACGGTTCCTGCGTCTCCAGCACAACATGTTGTGTCTCACTCCCGGTCGAGCGGTCACCGGACGAGCGAGACCCGAACCACCGACCGGCGGCAGAGGCAGCGGGCCTCGAGCGGTGGGTGACGGGTACTGAGCACAGCGTGTCGGGCCGGACAACGGGCTTTCCCCAGTGAGACCAGCAACCAGAACGGAGACGGCATGTCCCTCGCACCAGAGCGCATCGGCATCGGGATCAAGCGCCACTTCACCAGCCCCGGCGTGCACCCGTACGGCGAGCTGGTGTGGGAGCGACGTGATGCCCGCATCACCAACTACCGCGACGGCTCGGTGGCTTTTGAACAGCTGGCTGTGGAATTCCCGGTCACCTGGTCGGTGAACGCCACCAACATCGTCGCCCAGAAGTACTTCCGCGGCACGCTGGGCCTGCCCGAGCGTGAATCGTCGCTCCGCCAGGTCATCGACCGCGTGGCCGACACCATCAGCGCGTGGGGCACCGAGGGTGGCTACTTCGTCGACGCCAACGAGGCCGAGACGTTCAACGCCGAGCTGAAGCACCTGCTGGTCACGCAGAAGGCGGCGTTCAACAGCCCGGTGTGGTTCAACATCGGGGTGCAGGGTGTGCCCCAGCAGGCCAGCGCCTGCTTCATCCTGTCGGTCGACGACAAGATGAACTCGAT
The DNA here is from genome assembly GCA_031359995.1 of Actinomycetes bacterium. Classification (GTDB taxonomy): domain Bacteria; phylum Actinomycetota; class Acidimicrobiia; order Acidimicrobiales; family Ilumatobacteraceae; genus JANMAT01. The sequence goes on along the minus strand of JANMAT010000096.1, from coordinate 25,470 downwards.
CCTCAACTGGTATCGGGAAGAGGGCGTCATCTTCAAGGGTGGCTCCGGCTCGGGCGTCAACCTGTCGAAGATCCGATCCAGCCTCGAGCCGCTGCAGGGTGGCGGGACGGCGTCCGGGCCCGTCAGCTTCATGCGCGGCGCCGACGCGTCGGCCGGCACCATCAAGTCCGGGGGCAAGACTCGCCGGGCGGCCAAGATGGTGATCCTCAACGTCGATCATCCCGACGTGCCCGAGTTCGTGTGGTGCAAGGCCCGTGAAGAGCGCAAGGCGCGCGTCTTGCGCGACAACGGCTTCGACATGGATCTCGACGGCAGCGACAGCTACTCCATCCAGTACCAGAACGCCAACAACTCGGTGCGCGTCACCGACGACTTCATGCGGGCCGTGATCGAGGACCGCGACTGGCACCTGCGTGCCGTGACCACGGGCGAATCGCTCAAGACGATGCGAGCGCGCGATCTGTGGCGCCAGATCGCCGAAGCCTCGTGGGAGTGCGCCGATCCGGGCCTGCAGTTCGACACCACGATCAACAAGTGGCACACCGCCCACGCCACGGGCCGCATCAACGGCTCGAACCCGTGCAGCGAGTACATGCACCTCGACAACTCGGCCTGCAACCTCGCCTCGATCAACCTGCTGAAGTACCTGCGCGACGACGACACCTTCGACGTCGAGGCCTACAAGCACACGGTCGAGGTCATCTTCACCGCCCAGGAGATCCTGGTCGGTCGGGCCGACTACCCCACCGAGTCCATCGGCGACACGAGCCGCAAGTTCCGCCAGCTCGGCATCGGCTACGCCAACCTCGGCGCCCTGCTCATGGCCCTCGGCCTGCCCTACGACAGCGACGGGGGCCGCGCCCTCGCCGCTGCTCTCACCTCGCTCATGACGGGCCACGCCTACGCCACCAGCGCCCGCATCGCCAGCCGCATGGGCCCGTTCGCCGGCTTCGCCGAGAACGAGCGCTACATGCTGAACGTGCTGCGCATGCACCGTGACGAGGCGCAGCGCATCTCCGAGCTCGGCGTCGCCGGCGACCTGCTCGTGGCCGCCCGCCAGTCGTGGGACGAAGCCGTCCTCGGCGGCGAGGAGTGGGGCGTGCGCAACAGCCAGGCCAGCGTGCTCGCGCCCACGGGCACCATCGGCCTGATGATGGACTGCGACACCACCGGCATCGAGCCCGATCTCGGCCTGGTGAAGTTCAAGAAGCTCGTGGGCGGTGGCTCCATGTCCATCGTGAACCAGACGGTGCCGCGGGCCCTGCGCCGCCTCGGCTACACGGCGGTGCAGATCGACGAGATCGTCGCCCACATCGACGAGCACAAGACCATCGTCGGTGCGCCCCACCTGGCCGCCGCGCACCTGCCCGTGTTCGCCTGCTCCATGGGTGACAACACCATCCACTACGAGGGCCACGTCCGCATGATGGGCGCCGTGCAGCCGTTCATCTCGGGAGCCATCTCCAAGACGGTCAACATGCCTGAAGATGCCACCGTCGAAGACATCGAGGCACTGCACCTGCTGTCGTGGGAGCTCGGTCTGAAGGCCGTCGCCATCTACCGTGACAACTGCAAGGTCGGTCAGCCCCTGTCCACCGCCAAGAAGGACGACCCGACGGCCACGGTCGCCGGCGCGGTCACGGTGCTGGCCGTCGAAGTGGTCGAGCGCATCGTCGAAAGGATCGTCCACCAGCCCATCCGCCAGAAGCTGCCGCGCCAGCGCGTCGGGCGCACCTTCGAGTTCCGGGTGGCCGACTGCAAGGGCTTCGTGACGGTCGGCGAGTACGTCGACGGGCGCCCCGGCGAGCTGTTCATCCGGGTGTCGAAGCAGGGTTCCACCCTGGCCGGCATCATGGACGCCTTCGCCATCTCGGTGAGCCACGGCCTCCAGTACGGCGTGCCGCTGCGGGCCTTCGTCGATGCGTACACGAACATGCGCTTCGAGCCGGCCGGCATGACCGACGATCCCGACATCCGCTTCGCGTCGTCGATCCTCGACTACCTGTTCCGTCGCCTCGCTCTCGAGTACTTGACCTACGAGGAGCGCTCGGAGCTCGGCATCTTCTCCATCGACGAGCGGCTCCAGCCCACGCTGCCCGGCGTGGAGGAGTCGGTCATCGAGACCAACACCGGTCACGACATCGTCGCCGACCCGAAGTCCATCCCGTCGGCCGGTGACCTGGCCATGCAGATGGAACTGGGCACGGCCCCGCCGGCGCCCGTGGAGCACGCCCCCACCCATGTGCGGCACAGCGATGCGCCCATGTGCATGCAGTGCGGGGTGCAGATGATGCGGGCCGGCAGCTGTCATGCCTGCCCGAGCTGTGGATCCACCAGCGGTTGCAGCTGAGCTGAGCGGGGCCGGCCCAGGGACCGGCCATTCGTGACAGCGGGAGAGCTGCCATCTCGGCGGGGTCCCGACGGTGCCCGGGGGCTCGACCCCGGGCACCGTCGCGTGTGCCCCCGCCGACAGGTCGGGCGGTACGGTGCCGGCCATGGACGTCGGCGTGGTGGTCAACTTCGATGGCGGGCGCAACCGGGGCATGGAGGCGTTGGCCGCGTGTGCCCGCCAACTCGACGCGTCGACGCTCACGTCGATGTGGCTGCCCGAGCACGTGGTCTTCGTGCAGGGCGCCACGTCGCCGTACCCCTACAGCACCGAGGGGCTGAACCTCGGTCGGCGACCCGGCATGTACGACCCGCTCATCGGTCTCACGGTGGCGGCCACGGTGACCGAGCGGATCCGGCTGGGCACCGGTGTGCTGATCCTGCCCCAACGCGAACCGGTGACGCTGGCCCAGCAGCTCGTGGCCCTCGACCACGCCGCCCAGGGTCGCATCGATCTCGGCATCGGCGTCGGCTGGCTGCGGGAGGAGTGCGAGACGCTCGGCGTGCCGTGGGAACGGCGCGGGGCCCGCACCGACGAGTACATCGGCGTGCTGCGCGCCCTGTGGCGCGACGACGTGGTCGACCACGACGGCGAGTTCGTGCACCTGACCGGTGCGCTGGCGTGGCCCAAGCCGGTGCAGGACGGCGGCCTCCCGATCTGGGTCGGGGGCAACACGCCGCCCGCGCTGCGTCGGGCCGGCCGGCTGGGCGACGGCTGGTTCGGGTGGAACCTCGACGTCGACCAGGTGCGCACGTCGATCGCCACGATCCGCACGACTGCGGCCACCGCCGGTCGGGACCCCTCGACCGTGCGCCTCAAGGTCGGTCGGGCCTGGCCCGGCGATCTCGGTGAGGTGGGCGCCTACGTGGCCGCGCTGGCCCCGCTGGGGGTCGGCGAGGTCCTGATCGCCCCGGCCACCGCCGGGGTCGAGATGGCCCAGCGCCTCGACGAGCTCGACGTGGCGGTGGCCGGCGTCTAGGCGCGTCTAGGCGGGTCCGTCAGCGAGCAGGTCGTCGGCGGCGAGGGCGTCGATGGCGTCGTCGCTGAAGCCCAGGACCTCGCACAGCACCGAGCGGGTGTCGGCACCCAGGCACGGCGCCGGCACGGTCACGCGCATCGGTGCGCGCGCCGCCATCCACGCCACGCCGGCCATCGCCCGTGCGCCGACCTCGGGGTGGTCGGGGGTGAGCAGGAAGCGGCGGGCGGTGAGCGTGGGCGAGGTGAACAGGCTGGCGTCGGTATGGGTCACGCCGCCCACACGAACGGGCCGACGCCACGGAGCGGATCGCCCCCGGGGGCCTCCAGCTTCACGACGAGCGGGCGCGACGCCGGCGACGCCGCGGCCACGCTGCAGGCCGCCGGGGTGCCGGTCGTCGATGTGGGCGACGCGCTCGGCCAGCAGCGCCGCGGGCGTGGCGCCCATCGGTGGCGTCGGTGGCGTCAGTGGTTGGCGGGGGCCAGCCCGGCGGCCTCCAGGGCCTTCTGGCGGGCGCTGTCGAGGTCGTAGTGCTTCCGCGTCACGATGCGCTGGGCGTAGAGCCCGCCACCGGCCTGGATGTTGGTGACGAGGCTCCAGCCGCCGTAGGCGTCGGCGGTGAGGTCGCGGATGGCGTGGAACAGCCGGGTGCGGTACTCGCCGTCGAAGGACGTGTTGGCCGTCATGTACTTGCGTACCAGGGCGCCCGTCTCGGGGTTGTCGAGATCGGCGCGCGACGGGGCGGTGACCACGGAGCCGCCGGCGATGTCGTGCAGGTGACGCACCATCAGGTTGTAGTTCGCCGCACCGGTGTACTTGCCGGCGTTCGTGTAGAGCTCGTCGGGGAAGGCGGCGCCGAAGGGACCTGTGCTCGAGTGCATGAGGGCGGCCTCGAGGCAGGCTCGCACGACGGTGGCGTGGATGATCATCTCGGAGATCTTCTCCTTGATGTGGGCCTCGCCGGCCAGGCCGTTCGACTCGGCCACCAGGTGGGCCAGGCCGACGAGGATGTCGGCGCCGTCGGCCATGCCCGACAGGCCGCCGAGGCGCTCCCACAGGCCGAGCGAGTGGGCGAACACCGACGCCATCGACGTCTCGCCGTTGAGGAAGATGCGCTCGTTGGGCACGAACACGTCGTCGAAGATCACGAAGCCCTCGGGCGACGACGAGATGCTCGACACCGGGAAGTCACGGGTGTCGTGATGCCGCGGTGCGTAGGTGGTGTTGATGATCTTCACCCCCGGTGCGTTCACCGGGATCATGGCGGCGATGGCGTAGTCCTCTTCGCCGGCCTTCATCGCTTTGGTGGGGATGGTGAGCAGCTCGTGGCCGAGTGACGCACCCGTGATGTGCAGCTTGGCGCCGCGGATGACCACGCCGTCGCGCTGGCGGCTGACCACGTGCAGGTAGGCGTCGGGGTCCTCCTGCTTGCCCGGCGCCCTCGACCGGTCGCCCTTGGCGTCGGTGATGCACTGGGTGATGCGGATGTCCCGCTTCTGGGCGTCCTCGATGTAGGCCTGGATGCCCTCGATGTACTTCGGGGCGGCCTCCTGCATGCGGCCGGCCGCGGTGGCCAGCGTCATGATCGACGTGTAGGTGACGTGGGCCATCATGCCGGCCTCGTGCACGAGGTGGACCTTGGCCTTGAGCTCCGCGGCGTTGGTGGGGATGGTGTTGAGCGGGCTCATCCCGTCGACGGCCAGTTCGGCCAGCCAGTCGTAGCGGTCGGCCACCACGTCGACGGCAGGGCCGATCAGCGGGTGCGCCGGGAGGTCGTCGACCCGGTTGCCCTCGAAGAAGGTGGCCCGCCCGTCGAACAGCGAGTCCTTGTACTCCTTGCCAGTCAGCACGGTGCATCCCCCAGTGGTGGTCGCCGACGACGGACCCCCTCCGCCATCTGGTGTGTGGCTATCAAACATGTGGTAGATGAGTCAAGGACGCCGCCCGACCGGGCGGACGGAGCACGCCGCGGACCGACGATGACGACCTCACGAGCGATGGCATCAGCACCGACGACGAACGGCACCCAGCGTCGCCGGGTGGGGCCGCCCACCGCCCGCGCCGTCGAGCGCGAGCAGGAGATCGTCGACACGGCGGCCGAGCTCTTCCACCGCAAGGGCTACGCGGCGACGACCCTTCAGGACATCGCCGATGCCGTCGGCATCCTGAAGGGCTCGCTCTACTACTACATCGACGGCAAGGAGGATCTGCTCTACCGGATCACCATCGCCATCCACGCCGACGCCCACGCCAACCTCGACGCTGCCCGCGCCACGCCTGGTCTCGCCGCCGACCGGCTCCGGGCCCTCGTGGAGGGCCACGTGCGATCGTTCGGTCGGCGCCTCACGTGGATCCGCGTGTTCTACACCGAGTACGCGTCGCTGGCCGACGAGCGGCGCCACCACATCATGCAGGAGCGCCGCGACTACGAGGCGTTCGTGCAGGACCTGCTCCTCGAAGGACGGCGCGACGGATCGCTCGCATCCGACCTGGAGCCCTGGATCGTCGGCAACGCCGTGCTCACCATGGTGAACACCGTGTACCTCTGGTACCGACCGCAGCGCGACATCGACATCGACACGGTGGCCCGCACGTACGCCGATCTCGTGCTCCGCGGCCTGCAGCCCCGCCCATGAGCGAGCTTGCGTCCCCCCGGCCCGCCCCCGCCGGGCGACCGGCTCACCCTGGTGGGGTTGACCAGCTGAACACCTTGCTCTCGACCAGGGCAGCCCGCAGCTGCGAGGTGGTGTCGGTGAGGAAGTCGGCCACGGGTCGGCTCTGTACGAAGTGGTCGCGCGCGGCCGCGGCGATGAGCGGGTCGGCCCGCTGGAGGTCGGCGATGTCGGCATCGGTCGGGCCGCCGAGGCCGACCCGCAGTGCCGAGCTCTGCCACACCATGTCGGCCATCGTGCGCCCGCTGGACAGCTCGAGCGAGGTCTTCCACGCCTCGAGGTCCTCGAGGTGGGGCATGGGCACGAGCTTGCCGTAGATGACATCGCTGAGCGAGTCGCTGCCCTGGTCGACCACGCCGCCGATCACCGGCAGGTCGGCACCGGGCACCTTGCCGACGGCGAGGCCGAGCAGCGGGTCGGAGACCATGCGCAGGGCGCCGACGAGGGCCTGCCGCTCGGCGACCTTGCTGATGTTCGCCTCGTTGATGCCATCGCCGAGGGCGCCGAAGTAGAGCCCGGTGACGCGGGCCTCGGCCTGGAAGGCGTTCTCGTCACCGGCGACGTAGCGGGCGATGTCGGGCTGCATGGACGTGAGCATGAGCGCGAGGCCGTTGGCGGTGAGCATGGCCAGGCTCTGCTCGTCGTAGCTGAGCTCCTTGGTGAAGGCGACGACCTCGTCCGTGGACAGCTCGGGCAGGCGGGACGGACCGCCGATCTCGTACTCGGCGCCCGGGTCGTAGGCGGCGGCCAGATCGCGTCCGTAGGGGGCCACGATGCCGGCGGTGACCCGCTTCAGGCGGTGGTCGACGTCGCCGAACCCGGCGGCGCGCACCACCGTGCTGACCACGGCGAACTGCTCGGCGTCGTAGACGGTGCCGTCGCGCAGGGGCACCACCGCCACGCCACGGTCGAGGATGGTGGCCGACGTGGTGATCAGCCCGTCGCGCAGCGCAGCGCGGTCGCCCGTCCAGGCCGAGGCCTGGTTGATGGCGAAGTCGTTGAACCGGCCCATCTGCGTGAGCATCGCCGCGTTCTCGTACCAGCCGTCGCCGTCGGCGTCGATGACGACGAACGCCCGCATGGTGGCGTCGTCACGGGTCACGGCGCGCAGGGCGACGAGGTCGGTGAGGGCGAGGTCGGGGTGGCCGGACTGGAAGCCCTCGTGCCGCCAGAACGAGGTGATGGGTCCGGTGCGCAGGATCTGGGCCGCGGCGGTGGCGGTGAGGTCGGCCGAGAAGGTGCCCTGCCCGATGAACAGGGCGAGCGTGCGGCGCCGCACCTCGAGCACGTGCAGGGCCCGGTCCTGCTCGCCCACGTCGAGGCGCTCGAACCGGGGGTCGAGCGGGTCGCCCGCGCCGAAGTCGAGCAGCGCGGCTTCGATGTCGGGCGTCAGCGTCCCGGCGGTGTCGGCGGCGCCGAGGGTGCGGGCCAGGGGCTGCAGCACGTCGGCGTACGCGTCGGTGGGCAACCGGCCGCTGTCGGATGCGTAGCCGAGGGCGTTGGTGAGCTCGAGCAGCTGGGCGACGCGGGCCGGGCCGAGCCGGGCGAAGAAGTCGGCCAGGTAGGCGGGGTCGTCCCGATGGGCGTCGAGGTCGCGCAGCAACGTGGCCAGCGCCGCCTCGTGGACGACGGCCTTGTCGAGCCCGTTGTGGACGAACAGATCGTCGGGCTCGACGGGGGCGACGGCGTCGAGCAGGCCGATGAGGCGGTCGGCCCGCTTGTCGGCCGGGCCCGACAGCAGCGCGTCGAGGTCGGCCTGGACCTGGCCGAGCTCGTCGCTCAGGTGCAGCAGCCCGGGGCTGGCCAGCAGGCGGTACGAGTCGGCCAGTTCGGCCCGTAGACGCAGGGTGCGGGCCACCAGAGGCATGGTCTCGTGGATGCGCAGCACCAGGGCGATGGCGGGCGCCGTGAGGCTGGCGCTCACGGCGGCGTCGGCCATGACGTTGGCGATGCGGTCGGCCTCGCCAGCGGTGGCACCGGTGACGCGGGCGAGGGCGACGGCGAGGGGAGGGTCGATCAGGACGTCGGGGCTCACGTCCCCTGTCGACCCCACCGGGCCCGGCCCGTGACGCGCACCGGCCCGGGCGGGAGCACACGCTCCCGCCCGGGCCGACCGTTCGTCGTCGCCGCCGGCGTGGTGCCGGCGGTGGTTCAGGTCACTGCTTGACCAGGCGTCCCTCGACCGCGGCGCTCACCGGCGAGTTGGCGGTGATGGAGTCGACGACCACGTCGAGCAGAGCCTGGCCGGTCAGCAGCACGTTGGTGCCGCCGGCCAGCACCGTGTAGCCGTCGCCCCCGCCGAACATGAAGTCGTTGGTGACGATGCGGACGGTGTCGGTGGGTCCGATGGGCGTGCTCGGTCCGTTCACGCCCTGCGGGGTCTTGGCCATCGTGAGCACCTGGGGCGCCGCTGCGATGCAGGTGTAGGTGACCTTGATGCCCGACACCTGCGGAGACCGGCCGGTGCCGCCCGCGCTGTCGCCACACGAGGGCTTGAAGCCGTTCTCCAGCGCGGCCTGCAGCTGGGCGCCGGTCAGGGTCTCGATGACGTTGACGTTGCCGAACGGCAGCACCGAGAACACCTCGCCCCACGTGATCTCGCACGGGGCCTCACCGGCCGACGGCGGCGTGCAGTTCAGGTCGGCGCGCAGGCCGCCCGAGTTGGTGAGCACCGCCTCCACCCCCGGGTACTTCACCCGGAGCGCGTCGGCCACCAGGTTGCCCATGGCCGACTCGAGCAGACGGTTGGGGTCGCGCTTGATGTCGGCGGTCTGGGTGCCGACCACCTTGTTGCGCAAGACCGCCGTCTGGGCGTTGGCACCGTCGACGATCGCCTTCACGTCGCCGCGGGGTGCGACGCCCAGGTTCTTGGCGACGCGGGTGGCGCCGCCGACCCAGTCGACGTCACCGCCCTGCACCATCAGCTGCGCCACCGAGTAGCTGGCGCCGGCGTTCAGGCCCTCGAGCACCGGGATGTGGCCCACCATCGTGTTGCCGATGGTGTGGGTGTGCCCGGCCAGGACCAGGTCGATGGTGGTGTCCTGCAGCTGGCTCACGATGTCGACGATGGGCCCGTCCCACGGCTTGGGCGGTGTGCCGTCGACCGCGTTGGAGCCGTTGGCGACGCCCTGGTGGATCACCAGCACCTGCACCTTCACCCCGAGCCGGCGCAGCTTCTCGGACTCGGCCTTGATGCGGGGCGCCTCTTCCAGGACCTGCAGGCCCTTCGTGGCCGCTGCGCTCACGAGCTCGGGTGTGTTCTTCACGTCGGCGCCGATGACGCCGACCTTGGTGCCGTTCACCTCGAACACGGCCGAGGTCTTGATCCAGTCGGGGGCGATGCCGGTCAGCTCGTCCACGATGTTGGCGGCCAGGAACGGGAAGGTGGCCCGCGCCTGCTGCTTCTGCAGGCGCGCGATGCCGTAGTCGAACTCGTGGTTGCCGTACGACGTGGCCTTCAGGCCCCACGCGTTCTCGACGTCGATGGTGGGCATGTCCTCGAGCAGGCCCGAGTTTGCCGGCGAGGCGCCCACGTTGTCACCGGAGGCGAGCAGCAGGCCCGGACCGGGCAGCTTGGCGAGCTCGCCGTCGAACATCGTGGCCAGGAACGACGCGCCGCCGACCGAGATGTTGCGGCCGTCGAAGGTCCGCGTGGTCGGGTCGAGCTGACCGTGGAAGTCGGTGAGGCCGACGATCGAGATCGGCTTCACCGACCTGGCGCCCTTCACCGCTTCGAGCAGCACCCGGCCCTGGCTCTGCATGGGGGCCGAGATGCCGAGCAGGTACGCCATGGTGGGGGCCAGGTCGATCGACGCGGCCACCACCTTGCCCTTGCCGATGCCGTGACCACCGGCGATGAACGTGGCCCGCATGTTCGTGTTCGACGCCAGGTCCTGCACGTCGGGCACGTAGCCGTGCTGGCCGAAGAACTTCGAGGGGGCGGCGAGCGTGCCGGGCGTGGCCCCGTCGAACTGGTACGGCGGGTACGAGAAGACCACGAGGTCGCCCGTGCGCGTCGGGTGGGCCATGTCGGCGGTGGAGTTGGCCCCGTTGGGGATGCTCGCCGCTTCGGCCTTGGTGAACATGCGGTCGACGAGCTTCCAGCCCTCGGGCTGGCCGTCGCCGCTCCAGTCGGTCGGGTCGACGAGGGCACCGAAGGCCGCCTTGATGGCGGCCACCGTCTTTGCTTCGTCGGCCGCGGCGACCTGCTGCTGGCCGGCCACCACCGGCTCACGGCCGGCGAGGTTCAGGTAGATCTGCACGGTGCCGCCGGCCCAGCACGCCTTGGCCTTGCCGATGGTCTCACCGGTGGCCGGACGGCAGTTCGAGGTCTGCGGCTTCGAGAGCAGCCCGAGGTCGACCAGCACCTTGCTGGCATCGATGCCGAGGAACTGCGGGGCGAAGCCGTGGTCGGACGCGACCATCGTGGTGGGGTCCTCGCCGATGAGCTTGCGGGCGAGGTGCAGCGTGTCGTCGGCGCCCTCGTAGGCCCGGCGGATGAAGTGCTCGCGGGCCCGTACCCGACCGTCGGCCTTGTGGTCGAGGTTCGCGTCGTCGTAGGCCGGGTTGGCGGCGCCGTTGGGCAGCGTCTTGGTGACCAGGCCCAGGAACTGGTGCTGGAACTCGTCGGTCACCGGGTAGCCGGCGAAGAGCAGGTCGGGCTGGTACGTGTCGACGATGTAGCGCATGAGCGGCTTGTTCGTCTTCTCGATCTGCAGGCCCTGCTCGACGTAGGTCTCCTCGCTCACCACGCCCGCTTCGACGACGGCGAAGTCGGCGCCGGTGGACGACGCGAACTTCTGGGCGACGTACTCGGCGAAGTCACCGGTGAAGCCGGCGGGCGGTGTCCACCCGGGCCACGACGCGTTGGCACGGGCGACCGAGGTGTGGAACAGGCGCACCTTCGACAGGTCGTTGCTGAGCTGCTCGACCTTCACGTAGAAGCCGGCGGTCTTGCCGGCCAGTGCACCGTCGGCGATGGTGACCTTCACATCGGCCCACTCGCCCTCGCGCAGGACGCCGACGTTGGCGGCGCCGTCCTTGCCCGTGGCGAAGAGCACCTTGTCGTAGCGCACCTTGCCGTCGTCACGGCTGTCGAACAGGTAGGCGTTCAGGCCGTACTTGTCGACGCCGAAGTCGAGCACCCGCAGGCGCATCTCCTGGGCCGGGCTGTACGAGGTGGGCACGTTCGTCCACCCGGTCGCGGGCGTGGGGGCGGCGCCGGCGAAGGCGGCCTGCCCGGCGAAGCCGGCGGGGTGGTCGAACTGCACGCCGAGGCCGGCCGTCATCGCCGCGTCGTCGGTGGGGGAGACGTCGTTGGTGGCCACACCGCGGCCCGAGAAGAACGACCGGAAGTCGACCGTGGGGCCGTTGATGGCGGCGTTGCGGCCGCCGGCCCACTCGACCTGGGCGACCTTCAACCCGCTGCGCTCGGCCGACTGGGCCAGCGACTCGGCCTGCAGCACGCCGGTGTCGAAGCTGCTGACGCGTGCCGACAGGGCCCGGCCGTTGGTGGCGAAGGTGTTGTTGGTGGAGCCGTGCACGCCCGGCCACGCGCCGGTGGCCAGGGTGAACCAACCGGCGCCCGTGTTGGGCGGGGCCTGGGTCAGCAGGCCGTTGTCGGCGCCGACGACGCCGTCCTTGATCAGCTCACCCATCTCCGGCATCACGCCCTGGCGCGCGTAGCGGGCCACGGCGTCCTGGCGCATGCCATCGGACGCAAAGAACACGGCGCTGCGCTGGTGGTCGGCCTTCGAGCCGTCGTCAGCGGCGGGGCCGCCGGCGAGGGCCGGTGAGGCCAGCGCAGTGAGCAGCGCTCCGGCGGCGACGATGCCGACGACGCGACGGGGACGGAACCTCATGGGGTACCTCCGACGTGGAACTCTGGCGGGCGGATGTGACACGCCGGGTGGCGTGCCCTCACCGACCGTAGGCGCCGGCGAGGGGTGGAACATGGGCCTCGCGAACCACCGTTCACCGAGCCGACGCCCGCCGGGGCGCCTCATGCCACTATCCGCGGCTTGGCCAACACTTCAGGTGTTCTAGATCAGAGCTTGGCGCTGGGCCGCAGCTCCTCGGCCCGGCTGATCACCCGGCCGATGATCATCGAGGTGCTGATCGACGGGGTCGACGGCAGGAGTCGGAAGATGCCGAGATCCATCGGTACCCCGTAGTCGGCACGCAGCTGCTCGGTCGTCCAGTCATCGCCGTGCACGACCAGATCGATTCCCTTCTGGGCGATGTGCTCACGCGTGAGCCGCAGCGGGCAGTCGGGCCACACCTCGTCGACGTAGCGGCAGGCGCTGATCACCGCGACGCGCTCGTCGAGGGTGAGCACCGGCAGGCGCTTGTAGCTCGCCGTCGTCTCGTCGGCGCAGATGCCGACGAGCAACTCGTCGCCGAGGGCCCGGGCCCGCCGCAACATGGCGACGTGGCCGGCATGGAAGAGGTCGCCGACCATGTCGACGTAGACCCTTGTCATTGGCGTGACTCCTGCTGTGAGGCATCTGGGTGCTGCCCGGGAAGCAGGTTAACAACCGGTGTCCGGCGTCTGTCGTCGCGGGGTCGACGCTGCCGTCACCGGCTGCGGGTGGCGATGAGACCCAGGCGGGTCTCGTTGGCCAGGCTGGCCATCAGGAAGCCGCCGTGCAGCACGGCGAGGGCGACCACGACGGCGGGGAGCGCCGTGGTCGGCCACGGCATGGCCAGCGACAGCGCCAGTGCCTGGAACGGGTAGTCGCGCAGCAGGCGCGCCCCGTCGTTGACGAGCGACCGCTCCTGCGAGAGCAGGCTGTGGCCTTCCTTGCCACCGACCTTCGACAGCACCCCCAGGAACAGGTTGATCGTCCAGGTGATGGCGAACACGGCCTGCACCCACGCCGGCGTGGCGGTCGCCCCATCGACCGCGGTCACGACCACGGCGACGACGCCGGCCTGCACTGCGAAGTCGGTGAGCACGTCCATGCGGGCCCCGTGGGCGCTGGTGGTGTCGGTGGCGCGGGCGACGATGCCGTCGGTGCAGTCGAACACGTACGCCGTCTGCCATCCCACGAGCGTGATGATGCCGGCGGCCAGGGGATGGCCTCGGGTGACGCAGAACCAGGCGACGACGGCGGTGGCCAGGCCAGTGCCCAGGCTCATGAGCGTCACCCACGCGGGGCGCACGCGGCGGCGCACCATGGGCACGGCGACGATGGCGCCGAGGCGGGTGCTGAGCAGGTAGCTCATGAGGCCGCCGGAGCGGTTGGCCACCCAGAGATCGTTGGAGGTGCTCATCGTGTCGTGCGGCTCCGCCCCCGCCGTGGGATGGGCGGCGCAGTGCCGTCCCGCCGGGCGCGAGCACGATAGCGGGCCGTACCTCGCACGCCGCGGAGGGGATCAGGCGATGGGGGCAAGGAGGCGCGTGAGGGTGAGGGTCAGCATCGCTTCGAGCTCGGCGATGCTGCGTCCCGTGCGGAACACGAGGTGATCACACGCCTCGAACGTGGTGGCGGCATCGAGGCAGTCGAGCTCGACCGCCCGGCGGGCTTCGGGCAGGCGCCCGAGCTCGGGCGCGAACGATGCCCGCAGGTGGTCGAGGCCGGCGGCGCGGCGCTGCTCCAAGACTGCGGCCACGAACGGCAGGCGCGGTGCCCGCACCATGGCGGCCCGGGCGAACGGGGCGATGACCTCGTACAGGCGGGCGCGATGGGCGGCCAGGGCGCTGATGCGCTCGGCCAGTGGCGTGCCCGGCGCTGGTACCTCGAGCACCCAAAGGTGCGCGGTGCGCGCCACCTGGGTGGCGAAGGCCTGGATGGCCAGCTGGTTCAGGTCGGAGAAGTAGCGGAACACCGACCGCAGCGACACGCCCGAGCGGTCGGCGACCTGCTGGGCGCTCGGGTACATCTCACCCTCGCGGAACAGCTCCAGCAGGGCGTTGACGACGGTGTCGGCGTTGCGATCGCGTCGGGCCCGGCGACCGTCGACCGACGGTTGCTCGTCGTCTCGTGCCTGGGTCGGGGCCTCGGGCTCCGCCGGAGGGGTGAGGAACGGCATGGGTCCACCCTAGGCGAACCCACCCATCTGGTTCATGACTCGCCGGCCGTGGAATCGGCATCCGCCATGTCATGCCTTGCCGTTCCCGACCGGCCGGGCGAAGGTGGCATCGTGCAGTTGGCACCGCTCGTCGCGACCTCGGAAGCCCTCACCGCGACATCGTCGCGCCTGGCCAAGCGGCGGCTGCTGGCCGCGCTCCTGCGCGACCTCACGCTCGACGAACTGCCGGTGGCGCTGGGTCTGCTGCGGGGCGACCCACGCCAGGGGCGCGTCGGGGTGGGCTGGAACACCTTGCGTGCCGTCGAGGTGGCCACGGCCGCCGGGCCGACGCTCACGCTCCACGACGTCGACGCCACCTTCGACGCGCTCGCCACCACGGCCGGCTCCGGCAGCCAGACCCGTCGGGCCGCGCTGCTGCGCTCGATGATGGAACGGGCCACCGCGGGCGAGGCGACGTTCCTGTGGCGGGTGTTCGCCGGCGAGGTGCGCCACGGTGCGCTCGACGGCGTGCTCACCGACGCGGTGGCCGAAGCCGAAGGCGTGTCGGTCGAGCTGGTGCGGCGCGCCGCGATGTTCAGCGGTGACCTCGGCATCGCCGCAGTGGTGGCCCGCGCCGGCGGGGCTGACGCCCTGGCCGCCGTGGGGTTGCGCGTGCTGCAGGCCGTGCAGCCCATGCTGGCGTCCACGGCCACCGACGTGGCCGGCGCGATGGCCGGGGCCGCGTGCTCGGTCGAGTGGAAGCTCGACGGCGCCCGTGTGCAGGCGCACCGCCGCGACGGCGTGGTGCGCCTGTTCACCCGGAACCTGAACGACATCACGGCTCGCCTGCCCGACGTGGTCGCCCGGGTGGCGGCGTTGCCGGGTACGACGCTCGTGCTCGACGGCGAGGTGCTCGGGGTCGGCGACGACGGCCGGCCCGACGCGTTCCAGGACACCATGAGCAGCTTCGGTGCCGACGCCGCCGGTCGGTCGCTGCGGGTCTGGTTCTTCGACGTGCTCCACGCCGACGGCGAGGATCTGGTCGACGTGCCCCTCTCGGTGCGACGGGCGGTGCTGGAGCGCGTCGTGGGACCGTTGGCGGTGCCGGCGCTGGCCACCGCCGACGTCGCTGCCGCCGACGCGTTCGCCGCCGCGGCACTGCACGCCGGCCACGAGGGCGTCGTGGTGAAGCGGCTCGACTCGCTCTACGAGGCCGGGCGGCGGGGCGCGTCGTGGCGCAAGGTGAAGCCCGTGCACACCTTCGATCTCGTCGTGCTCGGCGCCGAGTGGGGCCACGGCCGGCGTACCGGTCGGCTGTCGAACCTGCACCTCGGCGCACGCGACGAACGCGACGGCTCGTTCGTGATGGTGGGCAAGACGTTCAAGGGCCTCACCGACGAGTTGCTGGCGTGGCAGACCGAGCGGTTCGAGGCGCTGGCCGTCGAACGGGCGCCCGGGGTCGTGATGGTGCGACCCGAGCTCGTCGTGGAGGTCGCGCTCGACGGCGTGCAGCGATCGCGCCGGTACCCCGGCGGGCTCGCCCTTCGCTTCGCTCGGGTGCGGCGCTACCGACCCGACAAGGATCCCGCCGAGGCCGACACGCTGGCGGCGCTGCGCCAGTTGCTGGCACGGGCCGTGCCGTCGGATGGTGAGGCGTCGTGCTGAGCCGCCTACGACGCGCCACCAGGGGACGAGCGCCCGTAGGATGACGGCTCCGGAGGCGGGTGCCGTGCGGGCGGAAGGGTGGCGGAGCGGATGAGAACGGTGGACCGACGCGTCGGCGTGGCCGGTGGTGTCGCGTTGGCGATGGCGGCCGCGCTTGTGGTGCCCGGCGCCGGTCGGGCGCAGGCGGCCGGCACGCTCGACCACGTGCTCGTGACCGGCCAGTCGCTGGCCGAGGGCTTCACCAGCGGGCCGGCGCTGTCGACGACGCAGGCCTACGGCAACCTGATGCTGCAAGCCGAGTTCAACGGCGATACGGCCACGTTCCCGGCGTTCGTGCCGTTGGTGGAAGGCGTGTACCCGTACCCCACCGAGACGATCGCGTCCGGCCTCGCCGACAGCGTGGCCAGCCGCAACGCCGGTGTGCGCATGGTGGTCACCAACAACGCCAAGGGGTCGTCCACCTACGCCCAGCTGAAGCGGGGCACCGGCCCGTACCAGCAGGGTCTCGACATGGTCGCCGCCGCCTCGCAGCTCGCCACCGGCCAGGGCGACCGCGACATCGTGCGGGCCGTGGCGGTCATCCATGGCGAGGACGACGGCATCGTCGGCAACCAGCACTACGCCGCCGACCTGGTCGAGTGGCAGCACGACTACG
This sequence comes from Actinomycetes bacterium, assembly GCA_031359995.1. GTDB lineage: Bacteria > Actinomycetota > Acidimicrobiia > Acidimicrobiales > Ilumatobacteraceae > JANMAT01. The sequence continues at coordinate 9,100 of JANMAT010000096.1, read as the reverse complement.
AGGCCGACGTCCAGGCCATCACCGGCCAGAGCGAACCCGTGCTGCTCATGACCGACCAGATGGGCTCGTTCCTGGACACGTCGACGATCCCGATGCAGCAGTGGGCCGCGGCACGTGACCACCCCGACCGCATCGTGCTGGTCGGTCCGAAGTACTTCCTGGACTACGGGGTCGAGGACCACCTGACCAACCGGGCCGAGCTGATACTGGGCGAGTACTACGCCAAGGCCTACGAGCGCCAGGTGCGCCAGGGTCAGCGCTGGACGCCGTTCGCCCCCCGGCGGCTGACGCTGTGCGACCGCGTGATCACCGCCCGGTTCGACGTGCCTGCCCCGCCGATCCGGATCGACACCGGCGCGGTGGTGGCCGCCGCCCACCTCGGCTTCCAGTTCGACGACCGCACCGGTGAGAGCCCGGGCATCGCCGGCGTGCAGCTGGCCGACGCGACCACGGTGACCATCACGCTGGACGCCACGCCCAACCCGGCGGCGATGCACCTGCGCTACGCCGCCACCGCCGACGGCGACCGCACCCCTGACCGGCGGGCCCGTGGCAACCTGCGCGACACCGACACCTGGACGGGCGTGTCGGGCGTGGCCCGCCCCAACTGGCTCGTGCACTTCGACGAGCCGGTGGTCCAGTCGTGCGCGGCGGCCGACGTGACCACCGGCGTGGCGCCCGTCCCGGCCAACGTGCCCACCACGGGCCGTCGCGGCCCCATCCGGCTGTGGGCCCGTCTGTACGCCCGCCTGGTGAAGCTCGGGCTCGCGTTCTGACGCCTGGGTGTTCGCGCATCGGCACGCGGTAGCCTCCGCGGCCGATGGCGGTGCTGCGGTTCTCGTTCGGGACGATGGGGTCGGGGAAGTCCACCCTGGCCCTCCAGATCCACCACAACCTGCAGCAGTGCGGGCTGCGAGGGCTGCTGTTGACGCGCTTCGACCGCGACGGCGGCCAGGTCACCAGCCGGCTCGGCGTGTCGGCCGACGCCATGGAGGTGGACCCCGACCTCGACCTGTTCGAGTTGGCCCGCCACCGGCGCCCCCTCGACTACCTGGTGTGCGACGAGGCCCAGTTCTACACGAACGGCCAGGTCGACCAGCTGGCCCGGGCCGTCGACGGGCTCGACATCGACGTGTACGCCTTCGGGCTCATCACCGACTTCCGCGGCCTGCTGTTCGAGGGCACGAAGCGACTGCTCGAGGTGGCCGACGAGCGCATGGCCATGCAGGTGGAGGCCCGCTGCTGGTGCGGCGCCCGCGCCACCCACAACGCCCGCCTGGTGAACGGCCGGGTGGTCTACGAGGGCGAGACCGTCGTGGTGGGCGACACCAACGAGGCCGGCGAGCCGTTGTTCGGCGACACCGTGCGCTACGAACTGCTGTGCCGCCGCCACTACCGGGCCGGCGTCGCCGCCCGCCCGGCCCGCTGACAGGCCCCCTGACCGGCGCCGGGCCCGGCTAGCCTGCGGGCAGGGCTGCGCATCCAGGGGGATCCGATGCTGTCGTACGCACACGGTGCTTCGTCCACACCGCTGATCGGGCAGACGATCGGCGCCAACCTGGAGGCGACCGCGGCCCGCTGGCCCGACAACGAGGCCCTGGTGTCGGTGCCGCAGGGCGTGCGGCTCACGTACCGAGAGTTCGATGCCGAGGTCGACGAGTACGCCCGGCTGCTCATGGGCCTCGGCCTGGGCAAGGGCGACCGCCTCGGGATCTGGGCGCCGAACTGTGCCGAGTGGGCGCTCGTGCAGTTCGCCACGGCCAAGATCGGCGTCATCCTGGTGAACATGAACCCGGCCTACCGCACCAGCGAGGTCGAGTACGCCCTGCGCCAGTCGGGCTGCGTCGCCCTGGTGGCCGCCACCGATTTCAAGACGAGCGACTACCGGGCCATGGTGGCCGAGGTGCGACCGAACTTGCCCGACCTGCGGCACGTGCTGTTCATCGGCACGCCCGAGTGGGACCAGTGGCGGGCGAGCGGAGCGCGGGCCACCACCGAGGACCTGCGGGCCCGCAGCGCCACGCTGTCGTTCGACGACCCGATCAACATCCAGTACACGAGCGGCACCACCGGCTTCCCGAAGGGCGCCACCCTCAGCCACCACAACATCCTCAACAACGGCTACTTCGTAGCGGAAGGCTGCCGTTACACCGAGCGCGACCGTGTCTGCATCCCGGTACCGCTGTACCACTGCTTCGGCATGGTGATGGGCAACCTCGGCTGCACCACCCACGGGGCGACCATGGTGTACCCGGCGCCCGCGTTCGACCCCGAGGCCACGCTGCGGGCGGTGCAGGACGAGCGCTGCACGAGCCTGTACGGCGTGCCCACGATGTTCATCGCCGAGCTGAACCACCCCGAGTTCCACCGCTTCGACCTGTCCAGCCTGCGCACCGGCATCATGGCCGGCTCGCCCTGCCCGGTCGAGACGATGAAGCAGTGCATCTCGGCCATGCACATGGACGAGGTGACCATCTGCTACGGCATGACCGAAACGTCACCGGTGTCGACCCAGACCGCGGCCGACGACTCGCTCGACCAGCGCGTGGGCAGCGTGGGCCGGGTGCATCCGCACGTCGAGTTCAAGATCGTCGACCCCGACACCGGGCTCACCGTGGAGCACGGGGTGACCGGCGAGTTCTGCACGCGCGGCTACTCGGTGATGCTGGGCTACTGGAACGAGCCCGAGAAGACGGCCCAGGCCATCGACGACGCCGGCTGGATGCACACCGGCGACCTCGCGGTCATGGACGAGCTCGGCTACGCCAACATCGTGGGCCGCATCAAGGACATGATCATCCGTGGTGGCGAGAACGTGTACCCGCGCGAGATCGAGGAGTTCCTGTACACCCACCCCGACGTCGTCGACGTGCAGGTGGTGGGCGTGCCCGACGTGAAGTACGGCGAGGAGCTGATGGCCTGGATCAAGCTGCGCGAAGGCGCGGTGCCGTTGTCGGTGGACGACGTGCGGGCTTACTGCCAGGGGCGCATCGCCCACTACAAGATCCCGCGCTACGTGCACGTGGCCGACGACTTCCCCATGACCGTGACCGGGAAGATCCAGAAGTACAAGATGCGCGAAGCCGCGGTGGAGATGCTCGGCCTGCACGACGCCGCCAGCATCAGGACGGCGTAGGCGCCCGACCGTGGGCCGCGCCTGAGCGTCGCTACGAGCGCGTCACGCCCGGGCTGAGCTCGCGGTGCAGGGCGAGCAGGGCCATGGCCCGGGCCGCCTCGGTGGCGGTGAACTGGTGCGGACGCAGGCGGGCCACGAAGGCCACGGTGGCCGGGTCGCGGGGGTCGTCGGGCGCGATCAGGAGCCAGCCCGGTCCCACCCCGTCGCCGCCGACCTGGCGGGGGAGCGGGTCGTGGTAGCTCACCTGGCTGCGGCCGGTGCTGATCGCCTCGGCGGCCAGGGGGATCATGTCGGCCTCGGTGCGCGAGGCGACCCACGCCGCGTCGGCGGTGCAGACCTCGGTGAGGGCCCGGCTGACCTCGAGATCGGAGTAGCCCACGCCCGATTGCAGCACGTGGCGGGCCCAGCCGAGGGCCCGAACGACCGAGTCGCTGGTGCCCACCTCGAGCCGCCACGACTGGAGCACGGCGGTGCCATCGGCGGCCAGGCGCACGCCGAGCGTTTCGGGGTCGCCGTCGGGGAGCACGACGACGAGGTCGTCGATGGCGTAGTCGGCGTCGAGGTCGTGGATGTCGACCGACACCACGTCGCCGCCGACGTCGGCGATGGCCGCAGCCAGCGAGGCCAGCGCCCCGGGACGATCGGGCAGTTCGACGCGGAGGCGGTAGCGGTCGGTCACCGGGTCAGGATCGCCCCCTTGCGTTGCCGTGGTGTTACCGGGTGTGCAACATGTCGTGAACCTGGCGTCGGGGCGACCGTCGGGCAACCGTCGGGCAACCGTCGGGTGGCTGGCTCCGGTCCGCTGGTCGGGTCCCTGTGTCGGTACGCTGAGCTGATGCTCGACGATGCCGACATCGAGCGGATCCTCGTGATCTGCGCCCATCCCGACGACGTCGACTTCGGTGCCGCCGGCACCGTGGCCACCTGGACCGACCGGGGCATCAACGTCACGTACTGCCTGGTGACCGACGGCGACGCCGGCGGCTTCGACCCGTCGATCCCGCGGTGGGAGATAGGCCCGCTGCGCCGCCGCGAGCAGACGGCGGCGGCGGCCGAGGTCGGCGTGAAGGACCTGGTGTTCCTGGGCCATCCCGACGGCATGGTGGTGGCCTCACTCGACCTGCGCCGCGATCTGAGCCGGGTGATCCGCCAGGTCCGGCCCCAGCGCGTGGTGATCCAGAGCCCCGAGCGGAACCTGGCCCGCATCTACGCCAGCCACCCCGACCACCTCGCCACCGGCGAAGCGGCGCTGTGCGCCGTGTACCCCGACGCCCGCAACCCGTTCACCTTCACCGAGCTCCTCACCGAGGAGGGCCTGGGGGCGTGGACCGTGCCCGAGGTGTGGATCATGGGTGGGCCGGAGGCCGACCACCCCGTCGACGTGACCGACCAGGTCGAGCGCAAGCTGGCTGCGCTGGCCTGCCACGCCAGCCAGCACACCGACCCGACCGCGTTGTTCGAGCGGGTACGGGGCTGGATGCGGTTGACGGCCGGCCAGCACTCGTTGGGCGAAGGTCGAGCGGCCGAGGGTTTCCGGGTCGTCGACACGCGCTGACAGCGTCGATGCTCTGGATCTGGTCAAGGCCTCAAGGTGGTGACCGCTAGACCGATCCGTGTCGTGTGATGTGGGCAGGACAAGGGGCCGGGCGGGCCCGCGGCAGGGACGTGGCCGCCGGCTTCGCCCTCACGATGCTGGCGGTCGTGCTGCGCCGTCCTCACAGCCTCGCCACGCATGCGCTCGCGGTCGCGCTGATGGCTCTTGTCGTCGTGCTGTTCCTGATCGGCCAGCGCGGTGCAGGCCGGGAGAACGAGGCGCAGACCGCGCAGCTGCGGGCCAACGTGGCCGAGCTGCAGCGCTCGACCGACCGGTGCCGGCTCGTGCTCGACCGGTTGGCCGAAGCGGTGCTCCTGATGGACGCCGACGGCATCGTCATCGAGGTGAACGCCCGGTTCGTCGAGATGACGGGCTGGGCGCCGGCCGACGTGGTCGGACGACCGGGCATCGAGCTGACCGCGCCCGAGCATCGTCACGCCAGCATCGCCGCCATCGGCCACCTGCTCGCCGGCGAGGACGCCGACCGCCTCGAGGTGCGCGTGCTCGCCGCCGACGGCCGCGTCCTGTGGGTCGACGTGGATGGGCAGAACCTGCTGGACGACCCGTCCCTGGAGGCGGTCGTCGTGAGCCTGCGCGACATCACCGCGCACCGCGCCGCCGAAGACGATCTGGCCCGCGCCCAGTCGATGTTCACCTCGGCGTTCGAGAGCGCACCGATCGGGATGGTGATGGCCGGGGTCGACGGGCGCCTGTTCGAGGTCAACGCGGCGTTCGCCCACATGCTCGGTTACACCCCGGTGGAGCTCGAAGGCCGCGTGATGGCCGACCTGCTGTCGCCCCACGACCACGCCGTCCAGGCCGCCGGCCTCCGCACCTGCCTGGTCGACGGCGGGGGCCCGTGGTCGACCGAGCTGGTGTTCGTGGACCGCAGCGGCCGACGGGTCGTGACGACCACGTCGGGGCGTCAGGTCGGGGGTCCCGCTGGGCCGATGAGCATCTGCCAGGTCCAGGACGTGACGGTGGCCCGCCACACGGCCGACCAGCTGGCCTGGTCGACCAGCCACGATGCGCTCACCGGCCTGCCCAACCGGGTCCGCTTCGTCGCCGCGCTCGACGACGCCCTCGCCGGCGTGGCGCCCGACCGCGTGGTGGGGGTGCTGTTCGTCGACCTCGACCGATTCAAGCTGGTGAACGACAGCCTGGGTCATCGGGCCGGCGACGAGCTGCTGCGCGTGGCTGCGCGTCGCATCACGGGCGCGGTGCGGGCCGGCGACGTGGTCGCCCGGTTCGGCGGCGACGAGTTCACGATCCTGGTTCGCGGACCCGACGAGGACGCGGTGCGCACGGTGGCCGAGCGGGTGCAGGCGGCCCTGACCGAGCCGATCAAGCTCGACTCCGGCGACCTGTACATGACCTCGAGCACGGGTCTGACGCTGTCGGCCGGTGCCGGCACCGCCGACGAGCTGATCCGTGACGCCGACGCGGCGATGCACCGGGCCAAGGATCGGGGCCGCAACCGCATCGAGCGCTTCGACGCCGAGACCCGCACCCAGGTGGTGAGCACGCTTCGCACGGCGACCGATCTGCACCGGGCTCTCGAGCGGGGCGAGCTGGTCGTGCACTACCAGCCCGTGGTGCGCCTGGACGACCGCCGCATCACCAGCTTCGAGGCACTGGTGCGCTGGCACCACCCCGAGCGCGGCATGGTGGGCCCCGCCGAGTTCATCCCGATGGCCGAGGACACCGGTCTGATCGTGCCCGTCGGTGAGCGGGTGCTCGAGCTGGCCCTGGCCGACCTGCACCGCTGGCAACAGCGGCCGGGTTGGGAGCAGCTGGCGGTGAACGTGAACCTGTCGCCCCGCCAGCTCGCGGCCCCGAACGTCACGACCATGTTCGCCGACGCCATCGCCCGCCACGGCGTGGACCCTGACACGCTCTGGGTCGAGATCACCGAGGGCGCCCTCATGGCCGACGTGAAGCTGGCCCGCACGATCCTGGCCGAGCTCCGCCAACTCGGCCTGCACCTGGCGGTCGACGACTTCGGCACGGGCTACTCGTCGCTGACCTACCTGACCCGGTTCCCGGTGGAGTGCCTGAAGATCGACCGCAGCTTCGTCGCCGGCCTGGGCCATGACCAGGGCGATGCCGCCATCGTGGACGCCGTGGTGGGACTGGGCCACGCCATGGGCCTGGCCGTGGTGTCGGAGGGCGTCGAAACCGATGCCCAGGTCCGAGATCTGGTCCGCATGGGGTGCCTACTCGGCCAGGGGTACCTGTTCTCCCGGCCGGTGCCGGCTCGTGAGGTCGACGCCCTGTTGGCGGTGGCGCGCTCGGCGCGGGCCGTCGACGCCGGGGTGTAGCGCCGACGCTCTCTTTCTTCTCAACTTCGGTCTGGTTGTGCCGATGACCAAGGCATGGAACCGCAGCTGGAGGCATCGTCGACCCGTGATGGCGACGAGGAGCGAGACGAGCAGGCAGCGTCGGCCCGGAACCTGCGGCGCACCGCGGTGCCCCGCCGACGGATCGTCATCGAGCACGTGGCGGCCGAACTGATGCGCGACTCGGCGACGGGGCTCGTACCCCGGGTGGCGTTCAACGCCGCGCTCCAGGAGCAGCTCGACCAGCCGGGCACCGTGGGCATCATCGCCCTCGGGCTCACGTGGAACGAGCGGCCTGGCGAGCACGTGGTGGCCGACGCCACGCTCATCACCGCAGTGGCGCGCCGGCTGACGTCGTCGCTGCGTTCCACCGACCTGGTGGCCAGCTTCGGCAGCGACGGCTTCCTGGTGCTCGTCGCCGATGCGCCCGCGCCTGAGGTCTTGCACGCCATGTGCCGGCGCCTGGTGGCCGGCGTGAGCGGCCCGGTGTCGCTCATGGCCCAGCAGATCGATGTTCGGGCCAGCGCCTCGTATGCCATGGTCGGTCGCGAGGCCGGCCCCGCCGATCGCCTGGTGGCCCTGGCGTCGCGGTCGTGGCACCGAGCCCGAGCCCTGGGCGGTGAGCGCATCTGCCTGTTCGACATGAACGAGCCGGCCGTGGTGGATCAGGCCGAGTGGTCGGTCGACGAACTGGAGCGGGCGCTGCAGAACAACGAGTTCGTGGCCCACTTCCAGCCGGTTGTCGACGTGGTCACCGCCGACCTGGTCGGCTTCGAGGCGCTCACCCGCTGGGAGCACCCGACCCTCGGCGTGCTCGAGCCGAGCCGGTTCCTGCAGGCGGCCGAGGATGCCGGGCTGCTCGGCCGGATCGGCACGGAGGCCATGCGCCAGGCCATGCGGCACCTGGCCCGCTGGTCGCGCCGGGTCACCGACCACGAGCTGCTGATGGGCGTGAACCTGTCGGCCCGCCAGCTGCAGCTACCCGACCTGTCCGACACGGTCGGCGATCTCATCCGGGCCAGTGGCCTGCCGGCCGAGCGACTGCGCCTCGACGTCGCCGAGCACATCGTGGCCACCGACCTCGATCGCGTGTCCGGGCACGTGGCCCGCTTGCGCCGCATCGGTGCCCGGGTGTGCCTGGACGACTTCGGCACGGGCTCGTCGTCGATGGCCGTGCTGCAGCGCCTGCCGGTGGATGCCATCAAGCTCGACCGCTCGGTGTTGGACGCGCTGGACGAGCCCACCGGGTCGGCCGTGCTCGAGGCCATGGTGCGGTTCGGGCACTCGCTGCAGCTGATCGTGGTGGCCGTAGGCGTGCAGACCCCCAAGGAGCTGGCCGCCCTGCGCACGGCCGGCTGCGACCAGGCCCAGGGCCGGCTGTTCAGCGCGCCACGTTCGCCCCGCGAGGTGGACGAGCTGCTCGGCCGGTGGCTCGGTCTGCCCGAGCCGGCGGGCTTGGCCAGCTGACGTCGTCGCTCGCGCACGGCCGGGTCACGCGACGGCGGCCGGGGCGGGCGGGTTCGGTTGTCAAGGAGCGTGGTCTGGGGCTGCGACGTTCGGTGGGGCAACGCCGCTGATCATGTGATGCTCGCCGGCTGCCGGCTGCGGGCTGCTGGCCGGGGTCAGCCGGTGGCGCGTCGTTGGGGTGGGCCGGTGGTCATGACGGTGCCGTCGGGGAGGTCGATGCGGAGTGACCGGTCGGGTCCCATGGTCACGGCCCAGCCTCTGTCGTGGATGCAGTGGTGGTGTTTGCTGCAAACGGGGAGCAGGTTTGCCAGGTCGGTGTCGCCGTTGTTCTCCCAGTAGCGGAGGTGGTGGATCTTGCACCGGTCGAACGCGACGGTGCAGCCGGGGATGGCGCAGCAGCGGTAGAACCCGCGCAACGCACGCCGTTGGGCCCGGTTGGCGGTGCGTTTGTTGCGGCCCTCGTCCAAACAGCCGGGGGCGTGGAGGACGACCCCGTTGCGGACCACGACCACGGACAGGTCGGCTTGCCCCAGCAGGGCGTCCATGACCCGCTTCGGCACCTCG
>JANMAT010000074.1:0-9109 GCA_031359995.1 Actinomycetes bacterium | reverse complement strand
TTCACCTCTTCGCCGAAGTCCTCGTTGGGCACGCCGAAGACGGCGACGTCAATGATCTTCGGGTGGGTCACGAGCACGTTCTCGGCCTCCTGCGGATAGATGTTCACCCCGCCCGAGATGATCATGTACGCCTTGCGATCGGTGAGGTACAGGAACCCGTCGGCGTCCACGTAGCCCACATCGCCGAGCGTGGACCAGCCCTTGGGGTGCCGCGAGCTCTTCGTCTTCTCGGGGTCGTTGTGGTACTCGAACTGGCTGCCACCCTCGAAGTAGATGGTGCCCGACTCGCCCTGGGGCAGGTCGTCGCCCTGCTCGTCGCAGATGTGCAGCACGCAGCCGATGGGCGCGCCCACGGTGCCCTCGTGGGCCAGCCACATCTGGCTGTTGCAGTACACGAAGCCGTTGCCCTCGGTGCCGGCGTAGTACTCGTGCAGCACCGGCCCCCACCACTCGATCATCTGGCGCTTCACCACGGCCGGGCACGGCGCGGCGGCGTGCACGGCCACCTGCAGCGACGACACGTCGTGCTTCTGGCGCGCCTCGTCGGGCAGCTTCAGCATGCGCACGAACATCGTGGGCACGAACTGCGAGGTGGTCACCTGGTACGTCTCGATGAGGGCGATGGTCTGTTCGGGATCGAAGTGCTCCATGACCACGACGGTGCAACCGAGCGACTGCGCCGCCATGCAGAACCGCAGCGGGGCGGCGTGGTAGAGCGGCGCGGGGGACAGGTACACCGACTCCTTGGTGACGCCGAACAGCATCGTCAGCAACGGCATCACGCCGGCGCCGCTCTCCTCGAGCGACTGGGGTGTCCACACCGATGCCACGCCCTTCGGGCGGCCCGTGGTGCCCGACGAGTACAGCATGTCGGTGCCGGCGACACGGTCGGGGAGCGGCTCGGGCGACGCGGCGGCAACGGTGGACTCGTAGGACTGGTAGCCGTCGATGGTGCCGTCGAGCATGAGCCGCAGCTGCACGTTCGGCGTGGCCGCCACGATCTCGGCGGCCTGGTCGGCCTTGTAGTGCGACGTGATGAAGGCCTTGGCCTCGCAGTCGTTCAGGATGTACTCGAGCTCGCCCGAGGTGAGCCGCGACGATGCCGCGGTGTAGATGAGGCCGGCGTAGCGGCAACCCCACGCCACCTCCAGGTAGCGGGGATGGTTCTCCATGCAGAACGCCACGTGGTCGCCGGCACGCAGTCCGAGGTCGTGGAAGACCCGGGCCACTCGACAGGCGGCCTGGTCGAGCTCCTGGTAGGTCATCACTTCGCCGGTGGATCCCATGATCACGGCCGGCTTGTCGGGAGTGGTCGCGGCGTGCGCTCCGGGATACATGGCCGCGAAGGTTAACGACGACACCACCTCCCGCCGCTAGTCAGCGGTACGGTGCCGCCGTGGACGCGCTGGCTCGATTCGCCGATCTGCTGGCCCGCCCCGCGCCGGCTCTGCCGCTGGACGAGGCGGCGCTGTGCATCGCCGCAGTGGCCCAACCCGACCTCGACATCGACGAGTCGCTCGGCCGACTCGACGTGCTCGCCACGGAGTCGCAAGCCACCGACGTGGCCACCCTGATGCAGTTCCTGTTCGCCTCGGGGCGCTACCGGGGCAACAGCGATGACTACTACGATCCGCGCAACTCCTACCTCGACCAGGTCGTAGCCCGCGGGCAGGGCATCCCGATCACGTTGAGCGTCCTGGCCATCGAGGTCGGGCGCAGGGTGGGCGTCCCCCTCGTGGGCGTGGGCATGCCCGGGCACTTCCTCGTGCGCGACTGGAAGAACCCCGAGGTGTACGTGGACACGTTCAACGCCGGCCACCTGCTGCACCCGGGCGACTGCCAGCAGCTGTTCCGCCGCACCATGGGTCGCCAGGCGCCGTGGCACGACGCCTACCTCACGCCCGTGAGCCCCGTCGCCATCGTCGAGCGCATGGTGGCCAACCTGCGCCTCACGTTCCAGCGCAACGGCGACCAGCGCGGTCAGCGTTGGGTGATGCGCCTGCGGGTGCGGTGCCCCGCCGCCACCGCCGCCGACCACGACGAGCTCGCCCGCCTGCTGGCCGACACGAACTGAGCGAGGTCCCCGCCGGGTCCGACGCCGGGCCCCGCCGTCGTGCCATCCTTCCCGCCGTGATCGACCCCGCCCTCAAGCGCTGCCTCGGCCAGATGATCAAGGGCGTGCAGGTGGTGGGCGCCCACCACGACGGCACCACCCGCGCCTACTGCTCCCACTGGGTCAGCCAGGTCAGCTTCGCCGAACCGATCGTGATGGCGTCGGTGTCGCCCCGCCACGACACCTACCCGCTCATGGTCGCCGCCGGGCAGTTCACGGTGTCGATCCTGGCCGGCGACCAGGTCGACGTGGGCCAGTACTTCTCGTACCCGGGCCGCAGGTTCCACTACATCGCCGAGGAGTACCTGGAGGCGCTGCCCGACGGGCAGCCGATCGTGCGCGACGCCGTCGCCTGGTTGCGGTGCGAGACCGTCGAGCGCGTCGGTGCGTCGGCCGGCACCCCCGGCGTGCTGGGCCAGCTCGACCACGAGCTGTTCTTCGCCCGCGTCACCGAGTACGGCGCCGGCCGCCTGAAGGAGCCGCCGCTGCTGTACTCCAGCCGCCACGGCTGGCGCATCACCGGCGACAAGGCCCGCGAGCCCGGCTCGTCGGTGCGCGACCGGCTGCTCGAACGCCTGGCCACCGCCGGCTTCGACGTGGCCGGCGGCGCGGACGACGACACCGACTGACGGCCGGCGTCAGCCGAACCAGGCGGTCTCGTCGACCACGAGGTGCGCGGTGGTGAGCGTGAACAGGCACACGACGCCACCCCCGCCCACCGCGGTGATGGTCAGGTTGGGCACGGCGTCGGCGCCGTCATGGTTGAGCATCGACGCCAGCGGCGGGGTGGCGGCGCACGACCCTCCCGCACCGGCGGGGTAGGCGGTGACGAAGCCCGGGCCCACCGCGCCCACCGCCGTGACGTTCAGGGCGGCGGCCACCGCACCGGCATCGGGCACGCGCACGGCCAGGGCCGACCCACCGCCCACCGGGGCACCGGCGCCCCCGCGGGTGTCGACCAGCCGGGTCGGCGCGGTGGCGTGGGCGGCGGCGCCGCCGGTGGGCCCGTAGGAGCCGGTGTGGTCGGCCACGACGTGGGTGTCGACCGAGCTGTAGATGCACACGACACCACCACCGCCAGCGGGCACCTGCACCAGGTTCGCCCGCGTGGCGCCGGCCGGTGCGTTCAGGTTCGAGGCCAACGGTCGTTGCGACGGGTCACACGCTCCCACCGCCGTGGCCGAGTAGGCGGTCAGGAACCCTGCCGCCAGGGAGCCGGTGGTCGTCAGGTTCAGCACCGCGCCCCGGCCGACCCCGGCGGTGGTGGCCACACCGACGGCCGTCCCGGCGGCGACACGGGTACCGCGCACGCGGGTGTCGAGCAGCCGGCGCGGCGCGACGGGGGAGAGGCGATCGCCGCCGGGCCCGTACCATCCGGTGATGTCGACCACGAGGTCCGACTGGGTCGAGGTGGTCACGCAGAACGACGTCGTACCGGGCGCCAGCGGCGCCACCACGTGGCCGGCCACGATGCTGCCGCTGAGCGGGTTCAGGTTCGACGCCAGCGGCAACCCGCCGCAGGCGTGCACCGTCACGAACCCGGTGGCACACGTGTCGACCGCGGTCACGTTGGCGGCCACGGCCACTGCGCCCAGCGGCACGATGCCGTTCGTCTCCACCGTCGTGCGCCGCCCGGCACCGACGGTGACGGCGCCGTTGCGCGTATCGAGCACGCGGGTGGGCTCCACGGCATGGAAGCCGGCGGCGGCGGCGTCGGGCACGGTGGGGCTGCCGCCCGGCTCCAGGGAGCCCCCCGCCGCCATGTCGGCGCAGCGCGACACCGGGATGGCGTCGAGCGACTGGGCGATGAAGCCGCCGAGGGCGGCGCTGCCGGTGGGGGACAGGTGGATGCCGTCGCGCGAGAACCACTCGGGATGCGGATCGGCGTAGGCGTTCCAGTCGGCCAGGCTCAGCAGCGGCTCGGTCGCCGCCTTGGCCCGCAACGTGGCGTTGTGGCGCCGGAACACCTCGGCGAAGGTGAGGCCGCCGAGGCCCGTGTAGGAGACGTCCTCCACGTAGGTCAGCCACACCACGTGAGGCACGCCCTGGGCCCGCGCTTCGGCCACGATCGTGTCGACCCCGTCGGCGATGGAGAAGTCGTCGTAGCCGGCCATGAGCACCAACGCCGTACCCAGGTTCCCGCGCTGCGGGCCCTGCATCACCTCGATGGTGTTGGTCGGTCGGAACGGGATGTCGCAGCTCTCCTCGATGAGTCGCCGGCAGCTGGCCGCCTGCAGGTTCAGGTCGTGGTGCAGGCGGATGCGGGCCTCGCCGTCGACCCCCAGGCCGAGCAGGGTGGAATCACCGATCACGGTCACCCGGGGCCGGTCGGCCGCCGCGGGCCGCGCCGCCAGCGCGAGCCCGGTGGCGACGAGCACCATCCCGATCAGCACGCGGGTCGGACGGCGGTCACGGTGCTCACCCATGGCTTCTCCTCGCGCGATCCCCGAGGCAGCGACCGTACCTGACGCTCGATTGACCGCGCCGGGCGCGGTCTCGGTACAGTTCGACCCGTCACTTGACCAGGGGGTCAATTCCTTCATGAGCACCATCGAGACCACCGCCAGCGCCGAGGAGCAGCGGGTCGCCGACCTCGTCGAGGCGCTGCTGCGCGAGTTCCCGCCGGCCACTACCAAGCCGGCCGACTTCCTGGGCGCCCAGTTCGACAAGGGCCTCGCGTGGGTCCACTTCCCGGAGGGCTCCGGCGGGCTCGGTCTGACGCCCGGGCTGCAACGCATCGTCAACGAGCGGGTGTTCGCCGCCGGCGCGCCCAACCCGGTCATGCGCAACCCGATCGGGCACGGCATGTGCGGCCCGACGGTGGCGGTGTGGGGCAGCGACGACCAGAAGAAGCGCTACCTGCGCCCGCTGTTCACCGGCGAAGAGGTCTGGTGCCAGCTGTTCTCCGAGCCGGGGGCCGGCAGCGACGTGGCCGGTCTGTCGACCAAGGCCGTGCGCGACGGCGACGAGTGGATCATCAACGGGCAGAAGGTGTGGACCACCCTGGCCCACGTGTCGCGTTGGGGCCTGCTCATCGCCCGCACCGACCCCGAGGCGGTGAAGCACGCCGGCATCACCGCCTTCGTGGTCGACATGCACTCGGCGGGTGTGGAGACGCGCCCGCTGCGCCAGATGACCGGCGAGGCCGAGTTCAACGAGGTCTACTTCACCGACGCCCGCATCCCCGACGCCGAGCGCCTCGGCAACACGGGCGACGGCTGGCGCGTGTCGCTCACCACCCTCATGAACGAGCGGGTGTCGATCGGCGGCGCCATCCCGCAGCGCGGTTCCGGCCCCATCCGTGACGCCGTGCGCATCTGGAACGCCATGCCGACCGAGCGCAGGACGCTCGACGCCCGCGACCACCTCACGAACCTGTGGAGCCAAGCCGAGGTGCTGCGCCTCACCAACATACGCGCCTCGCAGAACCGCAAGATCGGCACGCCCGGCCCCGAGGGTTCCATCGCCAAGCTGCACATGGCCGACCTCAACAAGAAGATCTACGAGCTCTGCGTCGAGCTCCAGGGCGCCGAGGGCATGCTCTACGGCAGCTACGAGATGATCCGGCCCGAGACGGCCATGGAGTCCGACACGGTGCAGAAGGCGTTCCTGCGCAGCCGGGCCAACTCGATCGAGGGCGGCACGTCCGAGATCATGAAGAACATCCTGGGCGAGCGCGTGCTCGGGCTGCCCGGCGACGTGCGCACCGACCGCGACGGCCCCTGGAAGGACGTGCCCCGCAACTGACGAGGTCGCCGCGGCGGCCCGCGGTCAGCTGCCGTGGACGTGGAGCAGGATGCCGAGGAACAGCGCGACCAGCCCGCCGAGCCCGGCGAGGGCCCCACCGAGGGCCAACGCCAGGCGGCGGCCGTTGGCGTTGGTGTGCCAGAACGCGCCGACACCCGACAGCGCCACGATGAAGATCTTCAGGAACACCGTCACCTGGTAGGCGGTGGAGGTGTCGGTCAGGTTCACCGACACGAGGTTCCAGATGCCGGTCACCACGAGCACGGCGAACGCCGGCCACGCGATCTGGTTGAAGCGGCGGGCCGCCAGGCGCGGCCCGTCGGGCGACACGGCCCGCAGCGTCGGCACGAGCGCCCCGAGCACGAACTGACCGCCGACCCACACGCACGCGGCGAGCACGTGCAGGAACAGACGGACGGTGGCCAGCGACGGTGACAGCACGGTGGTCTCAGCTCCCCAGGGCGGCCAGCACGGAGCTGGCGGCGACCGCGCGATCGTCGAGCGCCGGTTGGGTGGCCAGCGTGCCACCGAGCAGCACGGTGGCGGCCAGCCCCACGGCGGCCTGCAGCTCGCGCAGGTTGCGCGGCGGCGGGAAGTACTCGTCCTCGTCGGTCACGTTCACCTCGTCGACGCCGTTGCGGGGAGCCAATCGGGCGATGACGGCGATCACGAGCTCCTCGGGGGCCGACGCGCCGGCGGTGACCCCGACGACACCGGACAGGTCGGCGGGCAGCTCGTCGGCGCGGTTCACCCGATGCACGCGCGCGCACCCGGCCTCGACGGCCAGCTTCTCGAGCGCCCGCGTGTTCGACGAGTTGGCCGAGCCGATCACCACGATGGCGTCGCACCGTTCGGCCATGGCCATGAGCGCGGCCTGCCGGTTCGTGGTGGCGAAGCACAGGTCGGACCGACCGGGGGTCCAGACGCTGGGGAACTTGGCGCGGGTGGCCTCGGCCACGCCGGCCCAGTCGCGGTGCGACAACGTGGTCTGGGCCAGCAGCGCGACCGGTCCGGCGAACGCCGGCAGGGCGTCGACCTCGGCCACGGTCTCGACGCGGTGGATGGCCTCGGGTGCAACCGCCATGGTGCCCACGGCCTCCTCGTGACCCTCGTGACCGACGTAGACGATCTCGTAGCCCTTGCCGGCGCGCACCTTCACCTCGTGGTGCACCTTGGTCACGAGGGGGCAGACCGAGTCGACCACGTAGCTGCCCCGGGCCCGGGCCGCCGCCACCACCTCGGGCGGGGAACCGTGGGCCGAGAGCATGATCGGGCGGCCCTCGGGCACCTCGTCGATCGAGTCGACGAACACCACGCCGAGCGCCTTGAACCGGTCGACGACGAGCTTGTTGTGGACGATCTCGTGGTAGCAGTACACCGGCGGCTCGAACACCCGCACCAGCCAGGCGAGGGCCTTGATGGCCATCTCGACCCCGGCGCAGAAGCCCCGCGGCGACGCCAGCAGCACACGGTCCACGCCGACGGGGGCGCCGGGTTCGACGGGCTCTGTCATCGCTGCGCCACGGTAGTGGCTGGCCGGTGGGGCCGACCGGTTGCGAGCCGCCCGTCACACGCCTCGGGGTCACCCCGGCCCGGCCCGGTAGGCTGGACGGCCGTGCCTGCCACCGAAACATCCGCCGCGCCCCGCGCCGGCGCCAGGGCCCCCGTGGTCATGGCCGTCGAGCCCGGTTCGGCCGCCGAGCGCGCCGGCCTGCACGCCGGCGACGAGGTGCTCTCGGTGGACGGCGAGGTGCCCCGTGACGTGATCGCCTGGCGCCTCCTCGTCGACGCCGCCGACCCCGAGCTCGAGGTCCGCCGGGGTGGCCTCGTGCACGACCTGGTGGTGTCCAAGGCCGAAGGCGAGGCCCTCGGCGCCACCGTGCAATCAGCCCTGTTCGACCAGGTCCGCACGTGCGACAACCACTGCTCGTTCTGCTTCATCTACCAGCTGCCCCCCGGCATGCGCCGCAGCCTGTACCTGAAGGACGACGACTACCGGCTGTCGTTCCTCTACGGGAACTTCACCACGCTCACCCGCTTCACCGAGCTCGATCTCGAACGGGTGATCACCGAGGGCCTGTCGCCGCTCAACGTGTCGCTCCACACCACCGATCCGGCGCTGCGCTCGACGATGCTGCGCAACAAGCGCGGTGCCACCAGCCTGCGCTGGTTACGGGCCCTGCTCGACCACGGCGTCACCGTGCACGGCCAGGTCGTGCTGTGCCCCGGCGTGAACGACGGTGCCGCGCTGGAGGACACGCTGGTGGGCGTGCTCGACCGCTATCCCGAGCTGGCGTCGCTCGCCGTCGTGCCGCTGGGCGTGTCGCGGTTCAACACCGAGCCCGACCTGCGCCCCCACACGCCGGCCGAGGCCGAGGCGGTGGTCGCGCTGGTGCACGAGTGGCAGGAGATCTACCGCGGCGTGCTCGGGCGACGCCTGGTGCACGCGGCCGACGAGTACTACCTCCTGACCGGCCTGCCCTTCCCCGAGCCCGACCGCTACGAGGGGTTCGGCATGCACGAGGACGGCATCGGCATGGCCCGCACGTTCGAGCTCGAGTTCCAGGGGGCGTCCACCGGGCGCACCGGCCCCAAGGCCGGTTTCTTCGCCGCGGTCGACGGCGCGCCGGCCGAGGGCTACCGCGCCAGCCGCCTCGGGGCCGTCGACCCCTGTGGCGCCGCGGCCCCGGGTGTGCCCGCCGCCGGCAACGTGGTGCGCCTGCGGGCCCGCCGCAGCGCCCCCATCGGCATCGTCACCGCGCCCTACGGCGCCCAGGTGCTCGCCCCGCTGCTGGCCGACCTCGACCGCGGCGACGTGCGCCTCGTGGTCGTTCCCAACGGCTACTTCGGCGGCAACGTGGCCGTCACCGGGCTCATGGTGGGCGAGGACATCGCCCGGACCCTGGGCGACGAGCCCGAGGGCCACCGCTACCTGCTGCCCGACGTGTGCCTGTCCGAGGGTCGCTTCCTCGACGGTCTCACCCCGTTCGACCTACCCCGTCCCGTGGAGGTCATCGCCACCGACGGCGTGGCGCTGCGCCGAGCCCTGGAGGTGGGCCGATGAGCCCCCGTCCCGTCCAGATCACCCCCGACCTGCCTGTGGTGGTGGTGGTGGGCCGCCCCAACGTGGGCAAGAGCACGCTGTTCAACCGCATCCTCGGCAAGCAGGTCGCCATCGTCGAGGACGTACCCGGCGTGACCCGCGACCGCAAGCAGATGGAGGCCGAGTGGCTCGGCCGTCCGTTCATG
>JANMAT010000028.1:0-2830 GCA_031359995.1 Actinomycetes bacterium | reverse complement strand
GCGGTTGGTCTCCACGCAACCCAACAGCGCATCACGGGGCGCCAGGCGCGAAACATGTCCCCATGTGCGCCGGTAGGAGACGCATGGTCCGCAGCCTCGGTGCCGACCGCTCGCCGTGTTCAGATGGCCATCCGCGGGCAGGTCCAGATGGCCGCCACTGGGCAGATCCTCGTGTCCACCGACACCGCAGTGCAGTGCCCGCCCACCGGCTCCGGAGCGGTGTTTTTCGAGCGGCGATACCGGGTGCCTCCTCCGCGGATACACCAGTGATCGACGGTCGCTTGACGGCCGCCGTCGATCCGGCGATCGGTGGCTCCTGGCCGGCGACTCGGGCGCCGTCTACTGACATGCGGATCAGCACCAGATCTGGCGTGCATGCTCCAAGACAGGGGACCGGTGCCAGCCCTTGACTGCGGCGCCTTGACTCCCGCCACATGAACCGCACCACGCCATACCATAGCGTTCAAGCCTGGTGCTCTCGCAACGCACCCCGACCCCGGAAGCTGGCCATCGTCAAGTGACGTCTGAACGAATCCCCCTGGCAGGGGTGAATGAGCGTTCGCCCCGCGTGTCGCGGCGGGTGGTGGGTGCGTGCCTGGTCTCGCTCGCGCTCACCGGCTGCGCCAGCACCAGCGGTCGCGCCCAAAGCGCCAACTCGACGTCCACGGTCGGTTCCATCACCGCCAGCACAGCCAGCGCCGGCGCGACGACCATCAGCCAGTCGAGCACGTCGACCACCGCCGTACCCACGAAGCGCATCCTCGAACTGGCCCAGAGCGAAGGCACCCTCACCACCCTGCTCCGCCTGCTCAAGACCGCCGGCCTCGGCGCCGAGTTGAGCGGCGGTGGACCCTTCAGCCTGCTAGCACCATCCGACGCCGCCTTCGCCAAACTCGACCCCGCCACCCTCGACAAGCTCGAACGCCAGCCCGACCTGCTACGAGACGTCCTTCGCTACCACGTCGTCGCCAAGAAGATCTCCGCCAAGGACGTCAGCGCCGGCAAGGTCTCCACGCTCGAAGGCTCAACGGTTACGTTGAAGGCCGCTGGCGCGTTCCCCACCGTCAACGGCGCCAACGTCACGCGCGGAGCGAAAGCCACCAACGGGACCATCCTCGTGATCGACACCGTGCTGATCCCACCGGACCGAACCCTTCCGTAGGCCGGTCAAACCCCGGGGGTGAACCACACCTGACGCCGTCGCTGGCGACCCCACCGTCCGGATGAGGCTCAGTGGTCGGCTGTCATGAGACGGGCTTGGGCGCCCGCGTACCGCCCCGGGGAGGTCAGCCTCGACGAGCGCGTCGCCATCGGGCCGCGATCATCTCGGGCAACGTCCGTCACCGACGGCCCAACGCAGCTCCGATCGGCCGCACGAACAAAGCAACCCGGCTCCAGGGAGGCCCGATCGCTCAAACGTGTCAGAGGCACCCGACAACGCCCCACACACCACGGCGACGCACCCCTCCCGGGTGCGACGGTGCCCGGCGATATCGGCGCGCGGTGTTGATCGCGCTCAGCGGTGGGTCAGCTGGTGCGGCTGGCACCGGCTACGGACGCGGCGACGATGTAGGTGGCACGACGGTCGAGGCTGTGGCGGGTCCGGTCGTAGCGCATCGTCAACGATCAGCACTGCTCAGTCGCGACCGAACCCGTCGGCGAGCAGTTCGTCGACTTGGTTGCTGATGCCGTGCTTGCTCGCTCCCATCCCAGCAAAGCTGAGACGTCGGCGGCGCGGCACGGCTCCCACGTCGGGAACGTTCACGGTCATCGACACGGCGCATGCTTGTGTGCTCCGCCTGGAGCCTTGTTGTTGTGCGTCCAAGACGTCGGCAGTGGACGGAGGGCGCCCCCGGCACGATTCGAACGTGCGACCGTCGGATTGGAAGTCGCCACCCGGCCGTCCGAGGTGTTCCAAGGCGTCCCGGCATGGTGCTTGACCAGGGCCGACGCGCCGACCGTGTCTCGCCGCGTCCCCGGTTGTCGCAGGTTGGATGGGCCATCGGATGGGCCACCAGATGGGCCAGGAGGTGCCCGGGCCGAGCCGCGCCCAGCCCGTGTGATCTCGTCGAGTGCGGAACGCTCCCGGTCACACAAGGGCTCGGGCCGCGACACCACCGGCGACAATCACGCGCCCTCGCCTCCAGCGTCGTTGCATTGTCTTACGCACCGTCGTATCATCGTCGTATGCCGGTGCTGAACTTCCGAACCGACCCACGATCCGAAAAGGCACTGGCCGAGCTCATGGCCGACGGCGCGACCGCATCGGACGCCATCCGCCAAGCCCTCGTAGACGCCGTTCGCCTGCGTCGACGCGAGCAGATGCGCGCCGAGTCCCGTGCCCTGGCCAACGACGAAGCCGACCGCGACGAAAGCCGCCAGGTACTCGCCGAGATGGACGAGCTTCGTGCGTGGTGACATCCACCGCCTCCGAGCACCTCGTGACGCTCGCGGACGCGAGCAGCAAGGCGCACGATTCGCCGTCATCGTCCAGTCCGACGACCTGATGCTGTCGACCGTGCTCGTGGCGCCGACATCTCGTTCTGCGCCACCGCGCATCTTCCGCCCCACGATCGTCATCGAAGACGAACAGACACAGGTGTTGGTCGAGCAGACCGCAGCCGTCGCCCCCGAGAGGCTCGGAGCGTTCGTGGGCCGGGCTAGCCACGAGGAGCTGACCATGATCAACGACGCGCTCAGGCTGGCGCTCGAACTCGACTGATGCTGGGCGGCCCGCTACCTACGGACGCCGGGCATCCACCGCGGCGTGTATGGCGCCCTTGAGGTTGACCGCGATGGCCAGTGCCCCGCCCAGTCGTGCTGCTCGGCA
>JANMAT010000164.1:0-1696 GCA_031359995.1 Actinomycetes bacterium | reverse complement strand
GGGTGAAGTTCACCGTGTTGCCCGTACGGGAGATGCCGCTGACACGGACACACGCATCGGCGAACAGGCTCGTGGAATCGGTGACGGCCACACGCACGCCGCCCACGACGGTCTGGGCGACGCCCTGCGTGCAGACCGACGACGCTGCGTTTGCGGCCACCGGGGCGATCATCGTGCTCGCCGTCGCAGCGATCGCAGTGACTCCGAGGAGCCGGAGGAGGTTGGTGCGGATGTTCATGATGGGTTCCTTTCCGGGACTCGGCCCGCCTTGTCGTTCCGCCGTGCTGGCGTGACATCAAGGTACGAAGAACCGCCCGAACGAACCGTTGCGCCGCCCACGCATCCACCGTGCTGCGGCGCACACAACGCCATCGGTCTGTCGCTCCTCCCTTCGTGCGTGAGACCGACGCCGAGCCCGTCCCGGACGGCGCAGCGAAATCGGCGGCGTGCGTCGCGCCTGGTCGAGAAGACTCGCGGTGCATGGCGCAGAACGTGTTCGTGGGGGACGTGGCCGAGCACTACGACGCGACCTCGGCGGCGCAGTTCGGGCCCGAGGTGCTCGCGTTCCTGGCCGAGCTGGCCGGTGGACGGAGCGCGCTCGAGCTCGCCATCGGTACCGGTACGCCTGGCCCTTGGAGCGCGCGATTCGATCGCAACGCAGGTAGCCGCGGTCGAGCGTTCAACCCCGAGCGCCTCGCGTCGATCACCGCGCAGACCCTCATCGTGCACGGCGACCGTGACCACCTCTTCCCCGTCGAGATCGCCGTCGAGATGTACCGGGGGATCCCGACATCCTATCTGTGGGTCCTGCCGAACGGGACCCACACCCCGTTCTTCGACGGCCACACCGAGTCGCTCAACGAGAAATCACTCGAGTTTCTCGACGGCAACTGGTTACCAACCACCTGACGGCCATCGAACCCGGCTACCCCATGCCGCCGACCGTGGTCGCGTTCTGCTCGGCATTTCCGGGCGCTCGCTGCACTGCAGTTCGCCGGATCCCGGGCGGCCTGGATGCTGATGTGGCGGAGCGAAGTAGTGGGCCCCGAGTGTGTGATCGCGTCCAAGTCGTTGGCGTGCACCCGTTGGGACGCGGGCGGGCGCGAAGGGTCGAGCGACGACGTGGCTCCCGCTCGATCGTCGCTTCGGCTGTCTTCGTCGCGCCGGTCTCGATGTGTCACGACCGGCCCGGTCGAGGTTCAAGTTCCGTATGACAGGTTGGTTGAGCGCTCCACTCGATCCTCAACGTCCTCGTCCGTGTGACCAGGCGGGGGGCCTTTGGTGTGGTTATTGGCGGGTAGCTGCGCGTTCGCGATGTGTGTTGGTGGGATGGGGGTGGAGGCGATGGCGAGGACCGTGAGACCGGACCAGGTGAGCAGTCCTGCCCACACTTCGGCCTTGATCCCGAGCCCGTGGTCAGGGGCGGCGACCCGCGCAACATAGACGGCCCAATAGGTTGTGGCTGCCGCGGCGAGCCCAATTCGGGTGGGTGCGGCTCCGCTGGAGTGACGACGCTTGGTCGTGAGCGTGGCCGTGTGAAGCCTGCCTGGCCTGGGGATCCACCACTTCGACCTGGTGTTGGGGTGTCCTGTCTGTAGCGAGCGACCGCGACAGACAGGAGTTACGATGCCTTGTATCGCAACCCAGGCCCGACCATTGGTGCTGCACGGCACCCTGAGCACGTTCCGACGCCGCT
>JANMAT010000215.1:0-2866 GCA_031359995.1 Actinomycetes bacterium | reverse complement strand
GTTCGATGCCGTAGCGGCCCTTACCGTCGACCCCGACGGCCGTTTCCGGGAGCTGCGCCAGTGCTACGAGACCAACGACTCGTTGAGGATGAACGGCACGGTCTTCAACGTGCTCCGTGGTAGCGCCGAACTCGTCTGAGCCCGGAGCGTTCTGTCGACAGCCCGGGCCCTCCCAACGGAGGCCACTCTGCACGTCCGGCCATCTCGCGACACACGACTTCGCTCAGGACACGGGCGCGACCACCCGCCCGCGAGCCGGCGCAGTGCTGCGCTCCTCGTGCCCGGGATCCGCGATCAGTTCGCCATGGTCGAGGCGCGCGGGATGCTGGCGCAAGGCAGCGAGATCCTTGCCTCGACGCGGATCGTCGACATTTCGGGCCGCGCGATCGCCGACGTGTGCGTGAGCATCGAGCTGTTGCGAGCGTACGACCAGCGCTGAGCCGACCGGCGTTCGCATCGTTCCGACTGCGCTCGTCGCCACCGGCTCAGGGGTCTGGGAGGTAGTACCAGCGGTCCGGTCTGGACTGTTCGAGGACGAGGCCGAGGCGTTCGTAGAGCGGGATCGTGGCGGGTGTCGGGGCGAGGACGGCGTGGGTGGCGCCGTCGTCGACGGCCCGCGTGGTGGCGTGGCGCACGAGGGTGCGTGCGAGGCCGTGGCGGCGCATCGATCGTTCGACGCGCAGGTGTACGCCGAGCGTCGTGGTCCCGGTGGTGAACGTCGTGAGGCCGGCGACGCGACCGACGACGAAGTGGCGTAGCGGCGCGCCGGCGGCGGCGAGCAGCCGGGCCTCGGCCAGATCGAGATGCACCAGATCGTCTACGTCGTGCACCTCGCGGACGTCGGGGCTGCGCGCGGCGTCCAGGGCGGTGAGCGCGGCGGCCATGTGCACGGATGAGCGCTCGGGCTCGCATCCGGCGCGTACGAGCCGCTTGCGCAGGTCGCCGGCCTCCGTGCCGTCTTCGCCCACGTACCAGCGCGCGGGCGTGCCCGTGAAGCGGGCGATCACCGTGCCGGTATCGACGTCGTGGGGGAGGCGGCTGGACACGACGCCGTTGCGGCTGTTGTCGTGCAGACCGGTGCGCAGACCGAACCCGTCGCCGACCTCGAACCGGTCGACGCCGGGCGTCCGCGAGAGGTGGTCGAGCAGCGCCGCCTCGGCGGCGTCGGCGAGCGTGGCGTGCGCGTGGGCGAGGGGCCCGCGGGGCGGACCGAAGCCGCACGAGAGCAGCACCCGTTCGACCGGTGAGCCCGAACGGGCCAGGTCCCGCGCCGACCGACCGCGACGGTCTCGCGCCTGGCGGTCGACGGGCACCCAGCCCACCAGGGCGGCCACGGTGTCGAGCTGGTCGGCGGCGGCCGCATCGAGCAGGGCGGTGCGACCCGTGCGCGGATCGGCGGCGTTCGGCGGCGCGCCGTCTTCGAGCAGGCGGTAGAGCGCGTCGTCGTCGCCGGCGCGGGCGGCGCGACGCAGGGCCGCGCCGGAGTCCTCGCACGCCAGCACGAGCTCGTTCCATCGGGCGTAGCCCAGGGAGCGGGCGACGGCGTGCTGGGCGTCGGCCAGGCGGGGTGGGCGGTCCCTACGCAGGGCGGCGAGGGCCTGCGGATCGCCGGCGCGGGCGGCGGCGAGGAGCCGTTTGGCGTCGCGTCGGGCGCGTGCGACGTCGATGCGGGCGGGGTTCATAGGCGATCACTCCTGCAGGCGCCCGCCGTCCGCGTGTCGGGCCATGGAAGATCGCTGAGACGACCGCTGTGCGATGCGAGGTGGATCCGGGATCCTGCCTGCGGACCAGATGCGCCCCCGAGACGCAGACCCACGGTATCGCGCGGGCGGTCACCAGCGGCCAAGGCGCCGTCACCTGTCGGTGAGGCCGGCGGTGAGGCGTCGTCGTGATCGCCGTCGGACCCGTGCGCCCGACCGACACGACTCACATCGACTACTGCCACTCGAGCATGACCTCCACGCCCGGTGTGACGCGCCCGATATCACTCTCACGATACGACGGGCCCAAGGGCTCGACTTCCGGCGAACCCGGCGCGCTGTGCGCCGGATCAGCTCATGCTTCACGACCGCGGCGGGTGAACGCCGTTCGGCGCGTTGGGAACGATCGAGGCGAGTTGTCACGCGTGGCCCTCGGGATTGGCGACCGGCCGCTCCCGCCCGTTGCTGCTGGAATCACGGTGGAGCAGCGGGCTGAGCGTGTAACACTGGCGTCCTTGATCGAGGTCGTGCCGCCTGATCCGCCGCTCGTCGGCGAGCGCATCGCTCTACGCCCGTTCCAGGTCAGCGATGCTGGCGCTATTGCGCAGTCGTGCCAGGACCCGGACATTCCCCGGTTCACGATGATGCCCGATGCCATGACCGAAGAGCAGGCCAAGCAGTGGATCGAGCGCGGATTGGAGTGGTGGCCAAAAGGTGTGGCCCGGTTCGCCATCACGATCCCACCAGCGGTCGATTGTGTCGGTCAGATCGGCGCCCAGCTCGATCTGCCGATGCGACGCGCGGAAGCCTTCTACTGGCTGGACCGCGCAGTCCGGGGTGCAGGGTTGGCCGCCGAAGCGCTCGAGCTGGTCACCAGGTGGGCGTTGCGCGACTTCGACATCGTGCGGGTGCAACTTGTGACCCATCTGGACAACGTGTCGTCGCAGCGAGTCGCGGAGTGCTGCGGCTTCTCCCGCGAGGGAGTGCTGCGCGCCTGGGAGCCGGTGAAGGACACCCAACCGGACGTGGTGATGTACAGCCGGCTCGTGAGCGACGAGCGACAGGAACGCAACCGGTAGCAGCCGATCCGCCGCATCCCCACACGGCACCGGGCGATCGGGACACAGGTGACCGTGAGCGCAGCGACGAGCACCGCACTACTTCGC
>JANMAT010000199.1:0-12677 GCA_031359995.1 Actinomycetes bacterium | reverse complement strand
CGCCTACCGCTCCCGCCGCAACATCCGCGACTACGACGACCGCACCATCGATGACGCCGTCGTCGACCGCATCCTCGACGCCGGCCGGCGGGCGCCGTCGGCGTTCAACTCGCAGCCGTGGGACTTCGTCGTCGTCACCGGGCCGCGACGCCCTGGTCGAGCTGGCCACGGTGTGGCAGGGGGCGCGCCACGTCGCCCGTTCGGCAGCGACGATCGCCATCATCACTCCCGTGCAGCCCGACCCCGACAAGGCCCGGTGGGCCGAGTTCGACCTCGCCGGTGTCGGGGTCGATGCGCAGCAGGTGGACCCAGCCGTTGAGCACGAGGTCCTGCACGACCGCGTGGTCCGAGACGACGGCATCGAGCGGCGCACGGGGTGCCTCCACGAACACCGACAGCCGCAACGGCTGATGGCGGAGCTCGCGACCATCATGGAGCGACTGCATCGCCAGCCCGATGCGCAGGTCGCCGCCGTTGCCTTCGAACACCCCGATGCGAGCTCAGCAGCGGTCGCCTGGTGGAGCTCGCGGTCGTGCCCGACCTCTACGAGAACTTCTACGGCATCAAGGTGCAGCGGCGCTACGAGCCCACCCTCGTCGGTCAGCTGCTGGCGCGCCCCGACGCCGACGTGCTCCGATCGCCGGTGCCGTGAGGGGGATCAGTACTCGCGCTTGATCACGAAGTAGGAACCGCGGATGGTGCCGGCCAACTTCGACTTCTGCCGAGCGAACTTGAACCGCTCGGCGAGCTCGGTCGGGATCTCCATGCCGTCCGACAGCTTGAAGCCGACGGCCCGCTTCTTCGGGTCGTCCACCGAGTACATGACGTTGATCGACAGGCCGCTCTCGTAGAACACGTAGGCCATGCGCAGGTTCTCGACCTGGAACGAGGTCGCCTCCAGCGGGCGAGACTCGATGGTGATGTCGCGCTCCTCGGACAGGATGCGATGCACCCACTCGACGGCCTTCTTGGCCGTGGCCGCCGGCTCCACCGTGAAGGTGTGGTCGTACTTGTTCTTGAAGTAGCGAGCTTCGTTGGCCCGCAGACCAGCGAGTGCATCCGCCACCGGCGACGACTCGAGCCCGATGGTGGAGACCGTCACGAAATCAACCACGTACGCCATCGGCTGCTCCCCCGGGTCCGAGGGCTCACCCCTCGATGGCGCGCCACGCTAGCGAACACACGGAGTCGGCACACCCGAACGAGCGCTACGTCGAGCGGCCCGAGCGTCGAGCGCTGACCGCCGCGCAGGCAGGTTGGGGCGCGCCCAGGCCACGAACGCCGCGCTGATCCCGATCCACAGGACGGGGCGCCGACGGCGTGGGCCTGGCTGCCGTCGAACGCCACGACATCGCAGCCGCGGAGGAAGCGTCTGAGCTGCACCTGCCGGGCGCCCGACGGGCGGCCTCGGTCATCCAGGCCGACACGCTGACGCCCTCTGCTGCCGCGGCCCTGACCACGCGGTCGTGCACATCGGGATCGACCGTGATGGCGAGCTTGGGCGACGGACTCCCGCGGGGCACGGTACGACCGTGGTAGGAGGGTTCCAACCCTAGGTCGGGTTTGGTCCGGCCGACCACCTGCGTTCACGATGCTCACCGTTCGCGCAGGAACCGGCGCAGGATCTCGGCGCCGGGGTAGGAGCGCATGTCCGGTCGCCCGAGACGTTCCCACGCGTGGTCGACGGTGAACAGGCCGCGCATCAGGAAGTCGGTCACCATCTGCCGGAAGTCGGCGGGGCCGAGCTCGGGCGCCAGGTCGATGGCGGTGCGCAGCGCGGTGGTGCACCGGATGCCCTGCACCTCGGTGATGTCCGACTCGGGGATGTCGCCGTAGTGGACGACCACGTCGAGCCCGCCGGCCGCCCGGTGCTCGACCGGGAGACCGTTGCCGTCCACGCCGAGCGGCACACCTTCGTCGTCCCAATCCTCATCCGGGCACCAGCAGGTGGACAGGTCGGTGAAGCAGAACGGGCAGATGAGCATGGCGGCCTCCTGGTGCGTGAGCAGCGGAGCGCCCCAGCAGGGGCTCCGAACAGGAAGCGCAGGGCTTCGAAGATCACCGTGGTGATCGGTCGCGAAGCTAGGCCGTCATGGCCCCGCGCGCAACGGCCGGCACCGGCCGACGACCACGCCTGCTAGGAAGGGCGTCGTCGACGCCGTGGGGAGCGTGGACGCCACGAGGGGGACGACATGGGGATTCGACGGGTGGTGACCGGGCACACGCCCGAGGGCAAGGCGATCGTGGCCAGCGACGAGATCGTCGAGCCGGTCAGGTCGCCGGTCGCGCCGGGCAGCGAGCTCTACGGCCTGTGGGGCGGCGACGGGGCGCCGACGTTCCCCGACGACGGCTCGAAGCCGCCGTACGTCACGTGGTTCCCGGCCGTCGGTGGCTTCCGCTTCGGCCTGTTCGTCGTGCCGCCCGCGTCCACACCGGCGCCCGATCTGAGCGGGGTCGACGTGGAGGCCGCGCTGGCCACGTGGGACGCCGCCGTGCCCGGTCTGCGCGACCACATGGAGCCCGACAGCCCGGGCATGCACACGTCGGACACGGTCGACTACGAGTACGTCATCTCGGGCCGCTGCGTGCTCGAGCTCGACGACGGCGTGAAGGTGGAGCTCGGCCCCGGCGACACCGTCGTCCAGAACGGCACGCGCCACGCCTGGCGCAACCCGTTCGACGAGCCGTGCCGCCTGGTCGTCGTCCTCGTCGGTGCCCACCGCCAGACCTGAACCAGTCCCAACCACCTCGGCGCCGGGGCGAGGCGGTTGCAGCTCGCGACCGTGTCACGCCTGGCCACCGCGCCGGGCTTGGCGAGCGGCCGTCACGCCGGCGGCTGGCGGCCGGCCGGTACGAGACGACGCCCGTGAGTTGGGACCATCTGACCGCCCGGATCGCAGAACGCCGGTCGTAGGCGGCATGGACCTCGAGGTCGTTCTCCACCCGCTCGCCGAGCACAACTTCGTCGAGGCCTGGGAGTAGTACGAGGAGAAGCTCACGGGTCTCGGTGACCGGTTCCCGGCCGCCGTGTGGGTCGCACTCGATCGGGCCGCCCAGTAGCCGAACGCCGGCGCGCCGACGCGCCATGACGACGGCAAGGTCGTGGAGGGACGAGTCACGACGGCCCGCTTCCCGTACGCCATCAGGTACCGCGTCGCGCGAGCGCGGCGGCTCCTCGGGCATGCGATGCCTCCTGCCGGGCGACGCTCGGGCAACGTGCCCAGGCGGGAGAGGCGGCGACCACGTGAGCACACCGTCGTGGCCGTCGGGCCGTCGGGCCACCGCACCAATCAAGCGCCGACCTCGCCACCGGCCAACCGGGCCACCAGCTCGAGCAGGGGGCCACCTGCGGTCGCAACCGCGGCGACAACCGCCGGCCCGTCCATCCGCTCCACCTGCTCGAAGTCGCCCACCACTTCGGCCTCCCCGCTCCGGGGATCATGGCTCACACGCGATCGAGGCGACAGCGAATTCGGGGCGTCCGAATCCGGCACATCGGAGACTGCGTGCGGCGCGCGGCGCCCGCCGAGCGTGCTCGTGGCCGGCCGATGCTGCCCGCTCCGGATCGTCGCCGAATGTCGGCTAGCACGATCTGCCGATGAGTGCGGGTCCGGCAGACGCTGCTCACGGTCGCGCTCCTGCGCGCCGGCGGCATCCCGGCGCGAGCGCGCTGCGGCTTCGCCGCCTACTTCGTGCCTGGCTGGTACGACGACCACTGGGTGGCGGAGTACTGGGACACCAGCGAGCGGCGATGGATCATGGTCGACGCTCATGGTGGCGAAGGCGATGCGACGGTAGTGCTTTCCGAGAATCCGAAGGTAGGATTGGCCCATTGGCACGGACCACGCTTCGGGCAAAGGGGCAGCTGACGCTGCCCGACGAGATCCGGTCGGCCGCCCGCCTGGAAGAGGGTGACCTCCTCGAGGCCGAGATCACGCCCGACGGGATCCTGCTGCGCCCCCAGAAGCTCATCGACGCGACCCAGGCGTGGTTCTGGAACCCGACCTGGCAGGCGGGCGAACGCGCGGCCGACGCCGACCGCGTCGCCGGCCGCGTCGAGGCCTTCCCCTCGGGCGAGGCGCTCATCGCCGGACTGCAGTCGATCGCCAAGCCCGTCAGGCCCCGCCGAAAGCGCTGAGCCGCGTGCCCATCTACGCCTGGCTCGCCCGGTTCCGGGCGGACTTCGAGCGACTGACGCCCGCCCAACAGGCGGCGTTCCTCGTCGCCGTCCAGCAGTTCGTCGACGATCTCCAGGCGGCCCGCAGGTTCCGCAACGGGCTCCGCGTCAAAGGAGTCCGCGGTGCGTCCGGCCTCTTCGAGATGACCTGGAGACCCGACGGCCGGGCCACGTTCGAGTACGGACCGGAGGTGACCGAGGGCCAACCCCACGTCATCTGGCGCCGGGTCGGCACGCACGCGATCTTCGAGCAACCCTGACCGACGCCCTGTGTTGTCGAGTGCTGCTGAGCTGGGGATTCGCGTTCCCAAATGTCGGTTGGTGTCTGAGGACAACCGTTGATTTCGGTCCGGACCCGATGGTCAGGCCGCCGTGCTCATCGCTGCGGCGCCGTACCTGAGTCCGGGCACCCCGGACCAGCTCACAAAGGCCGGCCTGAGCTACCTGGACACGACCGGCAACGTGTCGCTGCGTTCGTCACGGCCGGCGATCTACCTGCGCACGGTCGGACGAACGAAAGATCCGTGGCCGTCGGATGAGACGCTCCGGTCGTTGCGCGGCAAGGGTGCGGCTCGCGCCGTGCGGGCACTGCTCGACTTCCGCCCGCCCTATGGCGTTCGCGAGCTCGCTGGGCGCGCTGAGGTACCGCTCGCCTCGCTGGCCCGCGCACTCGACCTGCTCGGGCGCGAGAACCTCGTGGCGCGGGCACCGCGTGGGCCGGTGACGAGCGTCGACTGGCGGCTTCACCACACTGACCGACAAGCTCGCCAAGTTGAAGAAGGGATACGCAGTCACCGGCGCGTTCGGAGCGCAGCGATACGCACCCATTGCGGCCCTGGACGCGACACTGCGGAGGGCGACGAACTGCTCGCATGGATGGAGGAACACGAGGATGCCTGGCGATCTTGATCCTGCATACGTACTCGCTCGCACAGCGCTGCTCGACGCGGCCGAAGCACTGGCGCCGCACCTCGACGCCGTCGTCCTCGTGGGCGCCCAGGCGATCTACCTCCACACCGGCGAAGCCGATCTCGCCGTTGCCGCGTCCACCACCGACGCCGACTTCTCGGTCGAACCGCGGACCCTCGGCAACTCGCCGCTGCTCGACGCCCTCCTCACACAGCGCGGTTTCACGCCACGACAGCACCCGGGAGGCTGGCTCAGTACGGGCGGCGTCTACCTCGACATCATGGTGCCCGAACCGCTCGCCGGCCCCGGGCGTCGAGGCGCAGACCTCGGCGCGCACGGTCGCCGCGCCGCTCGGCGCGCGAAGGGCTTGGAAGGCGCTCTCGTGGACCACCAGCCGCAACTCATCGCCGCGCTCGACGTTGACGACAACCGAACGGTGACGATGAACGTCACGAGCGCTCGCTCAGCGGCGGCGCGAGAGCGCGGCGATTCTTCGGGCATGCGATGCCTCCGTTCGCCCGATCAGCGGCAGCTTGTCGTGCATCGTCGCCAACGCCGCGACCGCACCGATGTACCCCGACGCTTGCGCAGCTTCCAGATGTGGAGTGCTCATGCGCTGTCGCGGTTGGGTGTGCGCTTCGGACTGCGGCGTCGGCGTCTGTGGCGCGTTGGGCCAGGGAGTCGCGGTGGTCTTCGCGTCGGGCGGTCATGTCCGCGTCGGTGAGGGCGAGGATCGGAGCGGCGGGCAGGCCGGCGTTTCGTCCGCCGTCGATCGCGACGGTGGCGACGGGGATGCCGTCAGAGCGGGAGCCATGTCGAGGATCGCCCGCAGGTGCTCGGCGATGAACGCGTTGCCGGTGAGGGAATCAACCGCGCCACATGCGGCGGGACCGCATGTCAGGTCGTCGACGATCAGGCGTCCGTCCGGGCAGTGCACGAGTTGCACGGTAACGATGCCCGTCGCGTCGAGCCCGTCGACGATCGATCGTGCCGTCGAGATCGCACGTTCACGAATCGACCCGGCGAGCAGCACTTCGCGGCGAGGCCCAAGCTCGTTCTGGAGGGTCGAGGTCACGGCGTGGATGGCCTGCTGTCCCGACGGTCGGCGAGCCAGGACGACCGTGACATGGGGTGCCAACGGAATCCACGTTTCGAGCAGCCACCGGCGCGCGCTGTTGCCCGCCCAAACGTGATCAAGACCGCTGTACGGTCGGACCACAGAGTCCGCAGTCCTCTCGAGTCCCCAACGCGACGGCCGGAGACGGACCGGCCAACCATGCTTTCGGCCGAAGAGTTGCACGTCGCCATCAGCGCCTGCGTCGACCTCTTCGAACTCGGCAACCTCGAACCCACAGTCATGGAACGCGTACCGCGCCGCGAGCGGATCGTGCGCAAGGTGAATCGTCGACGAGTTCGGTCGCAGCTTTCGGTCGGCGACATCCATCAGGGCGCAGAAGATGTCATACGAGCAACCGAACTCGACCGCGACCGCTGCCGAACGGCCGACGAACTCATCGAGCGTCTCAGCACGTTCACCGGTTTCCTCGGAACCTGCGGAGCCGTCGGTCCTGAATGTGATGAGGTCGATTCCGAGGCCCGACGCTACGGCTTCGAACTTGCGCGCCGACTCCACCGGCCCGACAACGCCGACCTGCGCCACCGTGCGAGAGCTCATCGGACGACTGTCTCGGCCCACGGTCCATCCCATCCGAACCGCACTGTGTCAGTCCTCGCCTTGGGCCTTGGTGAAGCTGGGCTGCCCGTCGAAGTGTTGGAGCAGCTCGACGTGACACCAGGCGAGTTCGGCTTCGACTCGGCCGATCAAGTCGCGGACCGCGGCGAGCGCGAGCGGCTCGTCGCCTCGGCGGATGAACCGGCAGCGGTACTGGTCGACGACGTCGATGTTGCGGTTGCCGTCGGGATACACCTTGGTTCCCCGGTTGGAGATCATCTTCAACCGCAGTGCGCTGCCCTCGGCGAGCCGTTCGAGGACCGGGCCCAGCTGTTCGGGATACAGTCCTGTCTCGACGAAGATGTCGGTCCCGACGATCTCACGACTCGCTGGGCGCACCATGACCGGATCACGCAATGCCGGGGGGATCAGGATCGGTTGGGCAGGGCGAACGGTGTAACCGTCGACGCGTGCACCGAGATTGGCGATGATCGCCTTCGCGTACTGACTCGTCGACACACCCCGGTCGTATCCGACGACGTCACCGGTCAGCGTTCCCTGCTGCAACGTCGCCAGTACAGCGTGCTCGACCGTTTCCGCGGCTTCGAAATCTCCCAAGTACTTCAACATCATCACCGCTGACAGCACCACCGCCGACGGGTTGATCACGTCCCGCCCGGCATACTTGGGCGCCGACCCGTGGACCGCTTCGAAGATCGCGACGTCGCTCCCCAAGTTCGCTGACGGAGCGAAGCCGAGACCACCCACGAGGGCCGAGGTCAGGTCGGACAGGATGTCACCGTTCATGTTCGTCGTCACGATCACGTCGAACTGTTCGGGCTTCTTGACCAGTTGGTGGGCGCAGTTGTCGACGATCACATGCCACGCCTCGATCTCCGGGTACTCCGGAGCGATCCGTTCGAACGACCGCTTCAGTTCGCCCTCGGTGAGCTTCATGATGTTCGACTTCGTCGCACACGCGACCGAGCGGCGCCCCTCGCTGCGAGCGAACTCGAACGCCAACCGGACGATCTTGTCGCACCCCTTGCGCGAGATCAGCTTCAGACACTGGGCGACGCCAGGGGTTTGCATGTGCTCGATCCCGGCGTACAGATCCTCCACGTTCTCGCGGACCACGACCAGATCGATCCCCGACCCGCTGTACCGGGTCGTCACACCCGGCAGCTCGCGGACCGGGCGGATGTTGCCGTACGTCTCGAACAACTTCCGTAGCGTGACGTTGGCCGACTTCTCACCGTAACCGACTGGTGTGCCGAGCGGGCCTTTGAGCACGACCCGGGTCCGGTTGATGGATTCGATGGTGTCCTCTGGCACCCCCGACGCGACACCGGCTTCGAAGATCCGTTCTCCGGCATGGCGCTCTTCCCAGTCGATGTTCACGCCAACTGCGTTGACGATGTCGATCGCGGCGTTGACGCATTCGGGGCCGATCCCGTCGCCGGGGATGACGGTCACGGTCCGGGCAGTGGTGGAAGTCATGAGTGTACGAAGTCCCTGTTCGAGAAGTGGGTGGAGTGGTGGTCGACGCTGAGGATGTGGAACTCGCGGTCGATCCGATGCTGCAACTCGATCACGCTGCGATACCCGACCGCCATGTCCGCACGGGTCAAACGGAAGTGACAGCGCAACCGACCCGCACCTGCCGACTCGACATCGGCCACCGCGAACGGACCACCAGAGGTCAGCGATCGCAACACCTCCGCCACATCAGCGCTGTCGGCTTCGCAGTCGATCTCCACACACGCCGTCTGCACCATCATCCAGATCTCCCGTCGCTCACAACATGGTTAGTAGAACATGCTTTCTGGTGCAGAGTCAAGTTGGACGGGATCCCCGTGAGATACCCGGCAGCGCTGCCCACCGAGCGCGCGGGCAGGAGCATCCGGTCCCGCGACGACGACCCCGGTGGCGGCGAAGGCTTCGAGTACCTGCAACTGCTCAGTGAGGCCATGGTGCCGAAACCGTGTTCCAAAGGCCATCAGCTGGTCGCAGGAAGAGGTACGGTGGGGCGATGGTCAAGGAACTGCCGTCGGCACCAGCGCAAGTTCCGTCGTGGACGTTCCTGACGAACCACGCCCACGTCCTGGTCTGCATCGCTCAGAACACCGAGGTACGCCTCGCCGAGATCGCCCGCCTCGTCGGCATCGGCGAACGAGCCGTGCACAGCATCGTCCAAGACCTCGTCGACACCGGCTACGTCACACGCACCCGCAACGGAAACCACAACGTCTACGAAGTGTTCCTCGATCGACCACTGCGTCACCCACTCGAGGCCGGCCATCAGATCGCCGACGTGTTCGGTCCCCTCGCCCACCGATCGTGAACGGCCCACTTCAGATCTCGACGTGGGATCCGATCTCGAAGACTCGGTCGGGCGGGAGGTTGAAGAATCGGCTGGCGCTTTCAGCGCCGCGATTCAGCACGACGAAGAGTTGCTCGCGGACCGGGTGCATGCCGGGCACTTTGCCGGCGATCACCGACTCGTGCCCGAGGAAGTAGGTCACCTGGTTCGGGTCGATGCTGCGCCCTGGGAGGTCGACGTTGGTGAGCGCAGTGGGGACATCGGCTTCCTCCATGAACCCGAATCGCAGGCACACCTGGTACACGCCGGGTTGCACCCGGGTCACTTCGGCGCGTTGGTGGGCGGGAATGCGTGGGAGCTCCTCGATGACGATCGACACGATCAGAGTGGTGGTGTGCAACACCTTGTTGTGCAGCAAGTTGTTGATCAGGGCTGGGGGCGCCGTGCCCCGGTCTTTGAACAGGAACACAGCAGTGCCATCCACGCGGGTGATGTCGGTGAATTCGTCGAGTACTTCGTCGATGGAGCGTTCACCTCGTCGGATGCGTGCGGCGACGAGTTGTCGACCTGTGCGCCATGTGGCCATCTGGGCGAGGAGTACGACGGCGACTGCGAGCGGGAACCAGCCACCCTGCGGGATCTTGGGGATGTTGGCGGCCAGGAATCCGGCGTCGACGGCAAGCAGCGGGGACATCACGATCGCGGTCTTCGCTCTTGACCAGCGCCAGTTACGGCGGGCGAGCACGGCGATCAGGATGGTGGTGATCAGCATCACGCTCGTGACGGCGATGCCGTATGCGGCGGCGAGATTGCTCGACGTCCGGAACGCGATGACGAGCCCGACGCTGCCCACCATCAATGCCCAGTTGACGAGCGGCACGTAGACCTGACCGTGGTGGTCGCTCGAGGTGTGTCGGATCGCCACCCGCGGCAGGTAGTCGAGTTGGACTGCTTGGACCGTCAACGAGAACGCTCCTGAGATGAGCGCCTGCGAAGCGATCACCGATGCGAGCGTCGCGAGTACTGCCAGCGGGGTGACGGCCCACTCCGGCGCCATCCGGTAGAAGGGGCTTTCGATCGCGGCGGGATCACGTGTCAGCAGCGCCGCTTGCCCGAAGTAGTTCAGGAGCAGACCGGGAAGCACGATCGTGTACCAACCGATCGCGATCGGGCGCCGCCCGAAGTGTCCCATGTCGGCATACAGCGCCTCACCGCCGGTGACGACGAGGAAGATGCTGCCGAGGGCGAGGAACGCTTTGAGGGGTTCGGCGGCGAAGAAGTGGACGATGTGGATGGGGTTGACGGCGCCGAGCACGCCGGGTTCCTGCACGGTCTGCGACAGTCCGAGAACGCCGAGCACTGCGAACCAGACCACCATGATCGGTCCGAACACCTTGCCGATCGCGCCTGTGCCGCGACGCTGCACCGCGAACAACGCCACCAGGATCACGCACGTGATCGGGATCACGGCCGATTCGAACGCGCTCGAGGCGATCCGCAACCCCTCGACGGCGCTGAGTACCGAGATCGCCGGGGTGATCAGACCGTCGCCGTAGAGCAGCGCCGTGCCGAACACGCCGAGCGTGATCAGTGCCCCGGTCGCGCGGCTGGTGGTCGACTTCGGCATGATCAACGCCGTCAGGGCAAGGATGCCGCCCTCGCCGTGGTTGTGGGCTTTCATGACCACGGCGATGTACTTGACGGAGATGATCACCATCAGCGCCCAGAACGCAAGCGATGCCACACCCATCGCGTTGGTCCGCGTGACATCGAGGTGCTGGTGTTCGATCGCCTCACGGAAGGCGTACAGCGGGCTGGTCCCGATGTCGCCGAACACGACGCCGAGCGCGCCAATGGCCAGGGCTCCGGCACCGACCGCCGACTTGCGGCCGCCGCGATCGTCCCCGGTGTCCGGGGTCAGCGAGGAGTCGGGCTGAGCGTCGCCGGCTTCGCCTGATCCCGCGGTCTCCCTTTGAGATGGGTTGCTCATCTCGTACCGCGGGCGGCGCGCACCTGGGTGCGGGTCCCACAGGCGCAAGGGGTGGACCCCGCAGTGGGGTTCCCATGTGTGGTCTTCATCGGTCGGGTCGTTTCGTTGGAGGGTCAGTAGCGCAGGATGGCGGCGATGCGTTGGTGGTCGACGAGGGTGCCGTTGTTGACGACGACGGCTTGGCCGCCGTGTTGGAGGACGGTCTCGATGGTGTCGTCGATGATGTCGTCGTTGACGTCGGGGTGGTGGGGGTCGGCGGCGGGGTGGAGTTGATTGTTCGCGTCGATACGGGCGGGGAGGGTGTAGTTGTCTTCGACGACGAGAACGGCAATGCGTCCGTCGTGGGCGAGGGGCCAGATCTCGTGGATGCCTCCGGCGTAGCGATTCGTGGACAGGGCCTGGTCGAGTCGGTCCATCGCGCGGGTTACGTCGGTGCGCAGCCAGTCGGTGACGATTGGCCAGGCCGCGTGGTGGAGCTCGGTGGCGGTGGTTCGGTCGTGGTTGCCGGGGATGACGCCGATCGAATCGGTGAAGTCGGGAGCGAGTTTGCGGACCGAGCGCTGGACACCGGCCATGACGGTGGGCAGTGGGTGGGTGGCGTGTTCGTTGCGGAGGCGTTGGTCGATGTCGCGGGCCCAGGTGGTGGGGGTGTGTTCGTCGGAACGGGTGAGCGGCCAGGTGCCGTCGCGTTGCTCGACGAGTCGTCGGCGGTCACCGATGAACACACGGCTGGTTTGTTCGCTGATGGTGATGACGCGGTAGAGGGCGGTGCGGTTGAGATCGGCGACGAGGTCGCGGGTGGTGAAGGTGTCGTCGATGGTGACGCGCTCGTCGATAGCGCGCCCGAGGCGCACCGTGGCGGTGTAGTCAGGTGAGATGAACAGGGCGAGGGCGTGAGTGGATGGTTGGCCCGCTTGTTCGTTGATCATGTCGGTGAGGCCGGCGATCAACTTGTGGCGGAGGGTCTCGCTGACATCGCTGTCGAGGCGGTCGTCGGTGTGGCAGACGAGTCGTGTGGCGTTGTTGAGTTCGCTCGGGGTGAGCGGGGCGCCCGGAGTGGTGTTGATGAGCAGGGTGATGCTCGGATAGCACCGTTGGCGTTGCAGTTCGTTGAGGATCACGCGGTTCATGTCGGGCTTCTCTCAGGTCTCAGGGGCAGTCGGGCTGTGGTTGGCATCTGCCGTTGTGGGCTCGCCAGGGGTTGACGGGCGTGGATGGTCGATGAGGCGTTGGGTTGTCCGGAGACGGCCAGTGGCGTCCGCGGCGCGACTGCGAGAGCGTTCGAGGGCTCGGTCGGCCCACGTGTACGTCGGTGGCGAGCACGACTAGGCCGAGGAAGATGACGAGGATCCCGGGGCCGGGGAGCACGAGCATCATCAGCCCAGCACCGCAGAGCGCAACCCTGCCGAGATGACGAGCAGTCGTTTCGCGGTGGACGCGGCGCTCCGCCTGCGGTGGGCGCTGATGGGGGTGAGCATCCGTGACCTTTCGAGGGACGTGCGTCCGTTCGAAGGTCTCTCCGCTCGCTTGGAGCCGGGCTGCCGGGGCCGATCGCGGTCCGTGATGGCGACAGTGCCGTGGTTGGGATACTCCCCTTCGCCAGCGA
>JANMAT010000191.1:0-42958 GCA_031359995.1 Actinomycetes bacterium | reverse complement strand
GGCCCCCGCTGGCGCCGCCTCTACGAGACCGCCCTGGCCGAGCACTACCGCTTCCTCAGCTTCGGCGACGCGATGTTGCTCGACCGCCACGCGCCCTGAGACCGTTGCGGGTGTTCGGTCACGGGTGACGGGGAACCGGCGAGGAACCGGGGACTACGATCGTGCGGGCGACGGAGGGGGAGCGATGACCGACACGCGCGAGACGGGCACGGCGCTCGAGGTGACACCGCTGGCGGGTTCGCTCGGGGCCGAGGTGCACGGCATCGCCCTGGCCGCCCCCACCTGAAGAACCCGTTCACGCCGCATCCCGAACTGTTCGAACTGGCGGCGTCGGGCGGCGGCATCGCCGATGAGTGGCACACCGACCTCACGTTCATGGCGCAGCCGTCGGTCATGTCGATCCTGAACATGGTTCGGTGCCCGGCGGTAGGCGGCGACACCATGTGGGCCAACCTGGAGAAGGCCCACGATGCGCTGTCGGCGCCCCTGCAGGAGCTGTGCGCCGGCCTCACCGCGCTGCACGACTCCACGCCCCACGGCCGGCCCGAGGCGATGGCCGTGCACCCGGTGGTGCGGGTGCACCCCGATACCGGGCGGAAGTCGCTGTACGTGAACGAGCATTTCACCCGGCGCCTCGTGGAGCTGTCGCACGTGGAGTCGACCGCGCTGCTGCAGCTGCTGACCGCGTGGGTGCACCAGGAGCGCTTCACGGTGCGCTACCGCTGGCGCGAGGGCACGATCGCCATGTGGGACAACCGGTGCACCCAGCACTTCGTGCTCGAAGACTTCGAGGGCGAGCGCATCATCCAGCGCGTCACGATCATGGGCGACGAGCCCACCGGCGGGCCCGCCCGGTGGCAGCCGTACACCCGGGGCCGGGGCAGCGCCCAGAGCCATCACGACCGCCAACTGCGCCACTTCCTGGCGGGCCGCGCCAACCCCTGAGCGGCCGTGACCTGACGAGACCGTCTACAGCCGGGCGATGGTGCCGCCACGCCCGTCGACCAGACGCAGCACCGGTACGTCGCTGGGCATGCCGCCGGGCGGCACCGGGACCGACAGCAGGAACCCGCCGGTGGCCGTCTCCACGATGCGGCGTCGACTCTTGCCCGGCCACCCGAACTGCACGGCGGCCACGGTGCCCACGGCCAACCCGCACACGCTGAGGTATCCGAGGCCCGGCACGCCGGCCCCGCCGGTGTGGGCCAGCGCCAGCACCACGCCCCACGCGGGCCACTCCTCGAGCGGACGGGGCGAGCACGCCAGCGTCGACCAGCCGTCCCACGACGACGTGTCCTCGCCGGTGGCCATCCAACCGCCGAGGGGGTCCTGCTCCAGGGCGACGCGACTCGACCACCAGGCACCGCCCGTGTCACGGCCGACGACCCACGCCGCCGGCACGTGCCGGTCGAGGTCCAGGTCGACCACGCCACCCTCGCCCGGCTCCACGAGCGCGAACGAGCTCAACAGCAGCATCCCGCCGTTGGCGGCGGCCTCGGCCAGCGAGGACGGCTCGTAGGGCCCGGTCGACACGCCACCAGTCTGCACCCGCCCGGTACGGTGTCCCGCCATGTCCCCGGCCGCCCCCGCGTCGAGCGCTCCATGACGCACCGCGTCACGTTCACGGCCGAGGCCACCGAGGGCGCCGCCCGCACCGGGGTCGCCCGCTTCGCCGACGGCCGCAGCTATCGCACGCCGTGCTTCATGCCGGTGGGCACCCGCGGCGCGGTGAAGTACCTGTCGGCTGACGACTACACGGTCCTGGGCGCCCAGATCGTGCTGGGCAACACGTACCACCTGATGCTGCGGCCCGGCGCCGACGTGGTGGCCGACCTCGGCGGTCTGGCCCGCTTCTCCGGCTGGGACGGGCTCACCCTGACCGACTCCGGTGGCTTCCAGGTGTTCTCGCTCGACCCGAAGGTCGACGACGAGGGCGTCACCTTCCGGTCGGTGTACGACGGCTCGTACCACCGGTTCACGCCCGACAAGGCGGTCGAGGTGCAGGAGCAGCTGGGTGCGTCGATCGCCATGGTGCTCGACGTGTGCCCGCCCCTTCCGAGCACCCCCGAG
Source organism: Actinomycetes bacterium (assembly GCA_031359995.1). GTDB lineage: Bacteria > Actinomycetota > Acidimicrobiia > Acidimicrobiales > Ilumatobacteraceae > JANMAT01. The sequence goes on along the minus strand of JANMAT010000191.1, from coordinate 40,888 downwards.
GTGATCCGCCTGGCCGTCGACCGCACCAGCGCGTGGGCCGAGCAGGCCCGCGCCCACCACACGCGCGCCGACCAGGCCCAGTTCGGCATCGTGCAGGGCGGCATCGACGAGACGTTGCGGGCGGTGAGCGCCAAGGCCATCGCCGGCATCGGCTTCGACGGCTACGCCATCGGTGGGCTGTCGGTGGGGGAGAGCCGCCCGCAGATGCTGCCGGCGCTGGCCGCCGCCACCGCCGAACTGCCCGCCGACCAGCCCCGTTACCTCATGGGTGTGGGCGACCCGGCCCGCCTGGTCGAGGCGGTCGCGCTGGGGGTCGACCAGTTCGACTGCGTCATGCAGACCCGGCTCGGCCGCCACGGCACCGCCTTCACCGACGCCGGTCGGCTGAACCTGAAGCGGGCCGAGTTCATCCGATCCGACGACCCGATCGATGCCGCCTGCCGCTGCGCGGTGTGCGCCCGGCACTCCCGTGGCTACCTGCGCCACCTGTTCCAGGTGGCCGAGCCCACCGCCTCCCGCCTGGTCAGCCTGCACAACCTGGCGTGGACCTTCCAGCTGTGCAACCGCATGGCCGAGGCCATCCGAACGGGTACCTTCCACACCCTACGTGCCGAGGTCCTCGCCGCCTGGGGTTGAGTCGTCGTCGGTGCCCGAACCGTTCTGTTCACCATAGGGTGGCTGGGGAAACGGGGGTGGGGCGGCTAACCTCCTCCGCTGCCCATCCAGCCGAGGATCCTGATGTTTGCAGCTACCAACAACTCGGGCGGGAGCCCCATCTCCCTGCTCTTCTTCATTGCGATCCCGGTCGCTCTCTACTTCCTGATGATCCGCCCGCAGAAGAGGCGCGCGGCGGCCCAGCAGGCGCTCGGCAAGAACATCGCCGAGGGCGACGAAGTGATGACCACGTCCGGGGTGTACGGCTTCGTCACCGCCATCGAGGACGACATCGTCTGGCTCGAGATCGCCGAGGGGGTCGACATCCGCATCACGAAGTCGGCCATCGCCAAAAAGGTGCCCAGCGTCGACGCCGCGGAGCCGACCGCGTCAGAACCCACCGACGCGGAACCCACGACCGACGCGGCCAAATGATCCATGCGTCGTAGCTCGCTCATCTCCCTCGTCACCATCGTCGTCGCCGCGCTCGCTGCGTTCGCGTCGACGTTCGTGTTCAGCAAGAGGCCCACGCTCGGTCTCGACCTCCAGGGTGGCGCGTCCGTCGTGCTGACGCCGGTGGGGATCTACAAGAGCGACGCCATCGAACAGGCGAAGCAGATCATCCGGAGCCGTGTCGACGGCCTGGGTGTCGGCGAGCCCGAGATCACCCGCCAGGGCAACGCCATCGTCGTGGCCCTCCCGGGCGTGAAGGACCAGAACCGGGCCCTCGAAGTGGTCGGCCAGACGGCCGAGCTGCGGTTCCGGCCGGTGCTGTCGGTGCTGCCCGGCGACGAGACGCAGCAGTTCCCGCAGCTCGTCACCACCACGACCACGGTCGACCCGAACGCGCCCACCACCACGGCCGATCCGGCCGGGGCCACCACCACCGGGGCCACCGTCGCCGGTGCCGGCAAGACGCACCTGCCGAAGGCCGACCCCACCACGACCGCGGCCGGGGCCACCACCACGGCCGCCGGCGAGACGACCACCACCGTCGCCGGTGCGACCACCAGCGCCGAGACGACCCGGGTCACCATCCCGAACACCAAGGCCGAAGAGGACACCGCCGACAAGACGGTGATCCTCCCGCAGAAGGACTCGAGCGGGAAGGTGACCGCCCGGTACGAGCTCGGCCCGGCGTTCCTCACCGGCAGCGGCGTCAACACCGCCTCCACCGACTTCCAGAACCTCGAGTACGCGGTGCTGCTCCAGCTCAAGGGTGGCGGCAGCGGCATCGACAAGTTCAACCAGATGGCGGCCAAGTGCTACGGCGGCCAAAGCGCCGAGTGCCCGCCGCAGTCGTCGGGCGGTCGGGGTGCCATCGCCATCGTGCTCGACAGCGTCGTGCAGTCGGCCCCCCAGATCAACGCGGCCAGCTTCCAGGCCGACCAGATCTCGATCACCGGCAACTTCACCCAGAAGGACGCCGACAACCTGTCGCTCGTGCTGCGCTACGGCGCCCTGCCGGTGAAGCTCGAGCCGCAGGCCGTGCAGACGGTGTCGGCCACGCTCGGCAAGGACTCACTGCGCGCTGGTGTCGTCGCCGGCATCGTCGGCGTGGGCCTGGTCATCTTGTTCATGCTCGTCTACTACCGGTCCCTCGCCCTCGTGGTCTTAGCCGGCCTGCTCCTGTCCAGCGCGATCCTGTGGACGCTCGTGTCCTGGGCGGGCGCCACCATGACGCTGTCGGGCGCCACCGGCATCATCGTGTCGATCGGCGTCACCGTCGACAGCTACGTGGTGTTCTTCGAACGGTTGAAAGACGACGTGCGCTCGGGCAAGACGCTGCGGTCCAGCGCCAGTCGCGGGTTCGCCAGTGCGTGGCGCACCATCGTGGCGGCCGACCTGGTGTCGCTCATCGGTGCCGGCGTCCTGTACTACCTGACGGTGGGCTCGGTGCGAGGCTTCGCCTTCTTCCTCGGCCTCTCCACGATGATCGACCTGTTGGTCGCCTACTTCTTCACCCGCCCCGCCGTCCGCCTGCTGTCGCTCTCCGGGTTGTTCCGGAAGGGCAACGTGCTCGGCGTGCACGCCGGCGAGGCCGTTGCCGGGAGCGTGTCGTGAGCACCCCAGAGATCCCGTCGTCCGAGTCACCGGTGGCCCGACCCGCGGGGGCCGAGCACCATTCGGTGTGGACCAAGCTGTACCACGGCGAGACCACGTGGGACTTCGTGGGCCGGCGCCGCATCGGGTTCACCATCTCGGCCGTGCTGCTCGTCATCACGGCGGTGGCGCTGTTGGGTCGAGGCCTCAACCTCGGCCTCGACTTCGAGGGTGGCGTGGCGTGGAACGCGCCCCAGACCAGCGCGCTCACCGCCGACGCGGCCAAGACCATCCTCACCGACAACGGCATCAACGCCGTCGACGCCAAGATCCAGACCCTGAACGCGGCCAACGGCAGCCGTCTGCGGGTGCAGGTCGGCGACCAGCCTCGCGACAAGCAGGAGGCCGTGCGTCAGGCCCTGGCGACGAAGGCCGGTGTGGACGCGCAAGAGGTCTCGGTCGACTCGGTGAGCGCCACGTGGGGCAACGAGATCACGAACAAGGCCGTCAAGGCTCTGATCGTGTTCTTCATCTTGTTGTTCATCTACATCTGGATCCGCTTCGAGTGGAAGATGTCGGTGGGTGCCATCGTCGCGGTGATCCACGACGTGCTCATCTCGGTCGGCGTGTACGCCGTGGTGGGCTTCCCGGTCACCCCGTCCACCGTCATCGCCTTCCTCACCATCCTCGGCTTCTCCCTGTACGACACGATCGTCGTGTACGACAAGGTCGACGAGAACACCAAGCGCCTCAGCGGCGGTCGCTACACGTACGGCGACATCGTGAACCTGTCCATGAACCAAGTGTTCATGCGCTCCATCAACACGACCCTGGCGGCCGTGCTCCCGGTGTTGTCGCTGCTGATCGTGGGCTCGTTCATCCTCGGTGCGGTGGCGCTGCAGGACTTCGCCCTCGCGCTGCTGGTGGGTCTCATCACCGGCTCGTACTCGTCGATCTTCATCGCCACGCCGATCCTGGCCTGGCTGAAGGAGCGCTTCGAGCCGAGGTGGGGGACGCTGCGCGACAAGCTCGGCGCCGCCACCGGTGAGGTGGCGGCGGCCCGCATGGCCATGGCCGGCTCGGCCACCTCGTCGCGGGCCCGGGTCACGGGCCCCACGACGGTGCACAACGCCGAGGGGGACGAGGTCGTGCTGCCGTCGCCCATGGGCGGTGTCGGCGGCACCGGCCTGTCGCACCCGCCCCGCCCCCGCAAGAAGCGGCGCCACTGAGCCGACCCGTCCGCCGCCCCCGTGCGGCGACCGGCCCCTCGCCGGGCCGCGGACGGCGCCCTCGGCCCGATACGCTGAGCCGGATGCCTGCCGACACCGCCTGGCTCGACCAGTACGTCCGGATCATCGAGGACTACCCGGAGCCGGGGGTCACGTTCCGTGACATCACGCCCCTGCTCGGCGACGCGAAGGCGTTCACCGCCACCATCGATGCCCTGGCCGACCACTTCGCCGGTGCCTGCATCGACGCCGTCATCGGCATGGAGGCCCGGGGCTTCATCGTCGGGGCGCCGGTCGCCTACAAGCTCGGGGCGGCGTTCGTGCCGGTACGCAAGGCGGGCAAGCTGCCCTGGGCGGTGGCTCGCGAGGAGTACACGCTCGAGTACGGCACGGCCAAGCTCGAGATCCACCGCGACGCCATCCGCCCCGGCGAACGGGTCGCCATCATCGACGACGTGCTCGCCACGGGAGGCACCGCCGGGGCGACGCTCCGCCTGGTCGAGGCGTTGGCCGCCCACGTGGTGGGGCTCGGGTTCGTCATCGAGCTCCCCGAGCTCGGAGGCCGGGCCAAACTGGCCGGCCGTGACGCCGTGAGCCTGTTGAGCTACTGAGCATGGGTACGGTCGACCGTGTTCTGCCGTGGCGGCGAGCGGCGCCGCCCACGGCCGAGGAGCTCGGCCCCCTCCTGCACGCGTTCAAGTCGCGGCACCCGAAGAAGCCGACGGCGATGATCCTGCGGGCCTACGACGTGGCCGCCCAGGCCCACGCCAACCAGTGGCGCGAGTCGGGCGAGAAGTACCTGCTGCACCCCCTGGCCGTGGCGGTGATCGTGGCCAACCTGGGCCTCGACGACGTGGCCGTGTCGGCCGCGCTGCTGCACGACGCCGTCGAGGACTCCGAGCTCACCGTGGCCGAGGTCCACAAGTCGTTCGGCCCCGATGTGGCTGCCATCGTCGACGGCGTCACCAAGCTCGACCGGCTGCAGTTCGACAGCAAGGAAGCCCAGCAGGCCGCCACCATGCGCAAGATGCTGGTGGCCATGGCCAAGGACCTGCGGGTCCTGATCATCAAGCTGGCCGACCGCCTGCACAACATGCGCACCATCGCGGCGCGCCCCTCCGACAAGCAGGCCCGCATCGCGGCGGAGACGCTCGACATCTACGCCCCGTTGGCCCACCGCCTCGGCATGCAGGAGCTGAAGCAGCAGCTCGAGGACCTGGCGTTCGCGTCGCTGCACCCGAAGCGCTACGCCGAGATCGACCACATGGTGGCCAGCCGAACGACCGACCGCGAGATCCACCTGGCCCGCTCGGTGGCCGAGGTGCGGCGCCGCCTCGACGAGCTCCACATCAGCGCCGACGTGACCGCTCGCTCGAAGCACCTGTGGAGCATCTACGAGAAGATGGTGCTGAAGGGTCGCGAGTTCGACGAGATCTTCGACCTGTTGGCCATCCGCGTCATCGTCGAGTCGGTGAAGGACTGCTACGCCGCGCTGGGGTGCATCCACGGTCAGTGGCGACCGGTGGTGGGTCGTTTCAAGGACTACATCGCCATGCCCAAGTTCAACCTCTACCAGTCGCTGCACACCACCGTCATCGGGCCCGACGGCAAACCGGTCGAGGTCCAGATCCGCACCAAGGAGATGCACCAGCGCGCCGAGTGGGGCGTGGCTGCCCACTGGGCCTACAAGGAAGGCTCGCCGTCCGACGACATCGCCTGGCTGAACCGCATCGTCGACTGGCAGGCCGAGACGTCGGACCCGGCCGTCTTCATGGAGAACCTGAAGACCGACCTGGACCAGGACGAGGTCTTCGTCTTCACCCCCAAGGGCAAGGTGGTGACGCTGCCGGTCGGGTCCACACCGGTCGACTTCGCCTACGCCATCCACACCGAGGTCGGCCACCGCTGCATCGGCGCCCGGATCAACGGCCGCCTCGTGCCGCTCGACCACAAGCTGACCTCGGGCGACACGTGCGAGATCTTCACCTCGAAGGTCGACTCGTCGGCGAGCCCCAGCCGCGACTGGCTCGAGTTCGTCGTGTCGCCCCGGGCCCGCAACAAGATCCGCCAGTGGTTCTTGCGCGAACGCCGAGAGGACTCGCTGGAGACCGGGCGTGAGGAACTGGCCCGTGAGCTGCGCCGCCAGGCCCTGCCGGTGAACCGGCTGCTGAAGTCGGACACCATGGCCAAGGAGGCCGAGTCCGCCGGCTACGGCGACCTCGAAGCGCTCTACGTCGCCATCGGCGAGCACCACGTGTCGGCCCGCAACATCGCGCAGCGCGTGGCCAAGGCGCTCGGCTCGGGCGACGAGGGCGAGTTCATCCCGGCCACGGTGCAACGCACGGCCCGGCGCCGCAAGCGCCCCAACGCCAGCGTCCACGTGGAGGGCCTCGACGACATCATGGTCCGCCTGTCGCGGTGCTGCACCCCGGTGCCGGGCGACGAGATCCTCGGCTTCAACACGCGTGGCCGCGGCGTGAGCGTGCACCGCGCCGACTGTGCCAACGCCGTGTCGCTGGCCACCGAGCAGTCGTCTCGCACCGTCGAGGTCGAGTGGGACAACGAGGCGGCCGACTCGGTGTTCGTCGCCTCGGTCGAGGTGAAGGCCCTCGACCGTTCGGGTCTGCTGCGCGACGTGGCCCAAGCCGTGTCCGACCACCACCTGAACATCGTCGGGTCGTCCACCCACACCGGCAGCGACCGCATCTCGATCATGCGCTTCGACGTCGAGCTGGCCGATCCCGGCCACCTCGACGCGCTCCTGCGCAAGGTGAAGACCGTCAACTCGGTGTACGACGCCTACCGACTGGTGCCCGGCGGCGGCAAGGGCTGAGCGGCCCGGATGGACGCCGGCGTCAGCCCGGGCGGCCGGGGAACAGGCTGAGGATCTTCCAGCCGAGGTCGGGGAAGCCCGATGCCACCGCGGTGCGCGCCGACGCCAGGTTCGTGGGCGCGTGCAGGTAGGTGGGCACGGCGCCGTCGGCCAGGATGCGCCGGGCCGCCTGGGTCACCAGTTGGCGGGCCCAGCCCCTGCCCTGGTGCCCGGGCTCGGTCACCACGGCCAGCTCGTGGCCGAACCCGTCGTGGATCTTGCGGCCGACGCCGGCGGCCACCGTGCCGTCGTCGGCGAAGCCCACGAGCACGTCGCCGTTGAACGGGCGCAGCCACTCGGGCAGGCGCGGGTCGTCGGTCGGGACCCACACGCCGGGGTCGTCGCCGGGGGTGGGCGCGACGCTCCACCGGAACACGCCGGGGAAGAAGCGCCAGCCGTCCATGCCGAGCGCGTCGGCCAGGCCGGCCCCGACCGTAGCGAGGTCGGCGCCCAGCGCCCGGACCGCGTCGACCCGGTCGGGCGGCACCGACAGCACGGCGCCGTCGGGAGCGGCCACGCCGACGACGGGCCGGGTCGAGCCGTCCCAGCTCGGGGTGGTACGACGCTCGGAGCCCACGACCGTGACCCCGCCGGGTGCCGGGGGCCACGCCCCCAACCACGACTGCAGGTGGGCGGTCAGGCGATCCTCGGGCGACATGTCGGCTGCAACGCTGGACGAGCGGGCGCTGTTCCCCCGCCGCCACCGTCCTCTCGCCGCGGGTGATGCGGGCCGGGCGCGGTGGCGCAATGGCTCGGTCGGAACGGGACCTCCCCGCTAGCCTTGAGCAGCCATGTCAGCCATGTCAGCCTTCCAGACCTCCCCGGGCACCCGCGACATCCTGCCGCCCGACTCGGGCCGCATGCGGCGCATGGTCGAGATCTTCGCCGACCTCGTCGAGCGGGCCGGCTACGGCCTCGTCGTGCCGCCCATGTTCGAGGACATCGGCGTGTTCCTGCGCCTCGGCGAGGCGACCGATGTCGTCACCAAGGAGCTGTACGACTTCGTCGACCGCGGTGGCCGCCAACTCGCCCTGCGCCCCGAGCAGACGGCCAGCGTCGTGCGGGCCTTCGTGCAACACAAGCCACCGACGCCCTGGAAGGCGTGGTACGCCGGCCCGAACTTCCGCCAGGAGCGGGCCCAGCGTGGCCGCTACCGGCAGTTCGACCAGGTCGGTGTGGAGGTCCTCGGCGGCGACGATCCCTACCTCGATGTCGAGGTCGTGGCCCTCGGTTGGCGCTTCTACCAGGCCCTCGGGCTGCAGCAGGTCACCCTGCTGGTGAACTCGCTCGGCGACCCCGCCGACCGGGCCCGCTACACCGAGGCGCTGCAAGCCCACTTCGGCGCCAACCTCGACGCACTGAGCGCCGAGAGCCAGGTCACGCTGCAGAAGAACCCGCTGCGCGTGCTCGACTCGAAGCGGCCCCAGGACGCCGAGCTCGTGGCCGCCGCGCCGCGCATCGGCGCCTTCTACCGCGACGCGGCCGCCGCCCACTTCGAAGTCGTGCAGGGCGGCCTGCGCGTGCTCGACATCCCGTTCACGGTCGACGACCGGCTGGTGCGCGGCCTCGACTACTACCGGCGCACCACGTTCGAATACGCCGGTGGCACGCTCGATTCGGCCCAGAACGCCCTCGGCGGCGGCGGCCGCTACGACGGCCTCGCTGAAGACCTCGGCGGCCCGGCCACCCCCGGCGTCGGCTTCGCCCTCGGCGTCGACCGCACGCTGCTCGCGTGCGACGACGAGGGCGTGTTCGGCGCGCCGGCGGCCACGGTGGACGTGTTCGTCGTCGACACGACCGGTGGCCGCGAGGCGCTGGTGATCTGCGATCAGCTGCGCACGGCCGGCCTGCGGGTCGACCGGGCCTTCGAGAACCGCAGCATGAAGAGCCAGATGAAGGCGGCCGACCGTTCGGGCGCCACCGTAGCGGTGCTGGTCGGCAGCGACGAGCTGGCCGCCGGCACCGTCACCGTACGGCCCCTGCGGGGCGGCGGCGACCAGCAGGTGCTGCCTCGTCCCGATCTCACCCCCCACCTGAGGAAGATGTTCCCATGAGCATGCGCACCCACACCTGCGGCGAGTTGCGCCCCGAGCACATCGGCACCACGGTGCAGCTGTGCGGCTGGGTCGCCCGCCGCCGTGAGCACGGCGAGAAGCTGGCCTTCGTCGACCTGCGCGACTACACGGGCCTCGTGCAGTGCGTCGTCGACAACGCCGTCGACGTGCGCAGCGAGTACGTGGTGCGCATCACCGGCACGGTCACCGGTCGTCCCGCCGGCACGGTGAACGAGAAGATGCCCACCGGCGGCATCGAGATCCAGGACTGCACGGTCGAGGTCCTCAACGTGGCGGAAACGCCCCCCTTCCCGGTCGATGCCCGCGCCGACGACGTGGCCGAGACCACGCGGCTGCAGTACCGCTACCTCGACCTGCGCCGTGAGCGCATGCAGCGCAACCTGCGCGTGCGCTCCGCGGTGAACTCGGCCATCCGCCGGGCGATGGAGAAGCAGGGCTTCATCGAGGTCGAGACGCCCATGCTGGTGCCGTCCACGCCCGAGGGCGCCCGTGAGTTCCTGGTGCCGTCGCGCCAGTCGCCCGGCAGCTTCTACGCCCTGCCCCAGAGCCCGCAGCTGTTCAAGCAGCTGCTCATGGTGGGCGGCGTCGACCGCTACTTCCAGATCGCCCGCTGCCTGCGCGACGAAGACCTCCGCGCCGACCGCCAGTACGAGTTCATGCAGCTCGATGCCGAGATGAGCTTCGTCACCCAGGACGACGTGCTCGCCGCCATCGGCGAGGCCGTGCTCGACGCGGCCGAGGCGGCCACCGGGGTGCGTCCCGAAGAGATCGCCAAGATCACCTGGCACGAGGCCATGGAGCGCTTCGGCGTCGACAAGCCCGACCTCCGCTTCGGCATGGAGCTCACCGAGCTCACCGCCATCTTCGCCACCACCGAGTTCAAGGCGTTCGCCGGCGCCGGCGCCATCAAGGGCATCGGCGTGAAGGGCGCGGCCGACGACTACGGCCGCAACAAGCTCGACGGGCTCACCGACAAGGCCAAGAAGCTCGGGGCGAAGGGCCTGGTGTGGTTGAAGGTGCGCGCCGACGGCGTGCTCGAGTCGCCCGTGGCCAAGTTCATCTCCGACGCGGAGCGCACGGCGCTGCTGTCCACGTTCGGCGCCGAGCCGGGCGACCTGATCCTCATCGTCGCCGACGAGTGGACGACCACGTGCGAGGTGCTCGGTCAGCTCCGCAACGACCTCGGTCGGCCACCCGTGCACCAGGGTCCGTACCAGTACCTGTGGGTCGTCGACTTCCCGCTGTTCGTCGGGGTCGACGAGATCTCCGGCCGACCCCGGCCGGGCCACCACCCGTTCACGCAGCCGCACCCCGACGACGTGCACCTGATGGAGACCGAACCGCTCAAGGTGCGCAGCCAGGCCTACGACCTGGTGCTCAACGGGTGGGAGCTCGGGTCGGGCTCCATCCGGATCCACCAGCCCGAGCTGCAGTCGCGGATCTTCGGGCTGCTCGGCATCAGCGGTGAGGAGGCCGACAAGCGCTTCGGGTTCTTCCTGAACCCCTTCCGCTACGGCGCCCCGCCCCACGGCGGTTTCGCCTTCGGCATCGACCGCCTGGTGGCCATCCTCGCCGGCGAGGAGAACATCCGCGAGGTCATCGCCTTCCCGAAGACCCAGTCGGGCACCGACCCCATGACGAACGCGCCCACCCCGGTCGACGCCAAGCAGCTCACCGACCTCGGCATCCGCGTCCTGCCACCCAAGGCCTGACCGCTTCCACGCCGGGGTCGGCTCCGCACACGTACAGGATGGACCCAGCGCCGGCTGCCCCGGTGTCGGGTCTCTCGGGACCACCCGAGCGTTCCCCCATGACCCAACGCGACCGAGGTGGTCGAGCGTTGGGTCGCCGCGGAACCTCGGAGCGTTCCCCGACGACCCAGCGTGAGGGAGCGCGGCCATGGACAAGCAACTCGCCGGCGTGGCCGGCCGCCAGCACGGGCTCATCGCCCGCCGGCAGCTCATCGACGCCGGTGTGCGACCACGGGCGATCAAACACCTGCAGCGCACCGGCCGCCTGGAGGAAGCGCGTCCGGGCGTCTACCGCGTGTGGGGTGCGCCGACGTCGTGGGAACACGGCCTGTGGGCCATCCTGCTGAGTGTGGGCGGCGCCGTCGCCAGCCATGCCACGGGCACGAGGTGCTACGGCGTGAAGAGCACCATCGGTGACTACGAGATCAGCACCCCGCGCGCCCGTCAGGTCCGACTGCCGGGCGTGACGGCCCATCGCAGCGTGCTGTGGCTGCCCGAAGACAGCCGGCTGCGCAACGGCCTCCTCGTGAGCGCGCCGGCCCGGATCGTCGTCGACCTCAGCGGACGGCTCGACGCGACTGCGCTCGGCGACCTCGTCGATGAGATGCTCCGGCGACGGTTGCTGCGCCTGGACGACCTCGCCCGTACACGCGGCCGGTTCGGTGCGGCCCGCGGCCGGCGACCGGCGGCGATCGACGAGCTCCTCCGGGCCCGCCTCACCGGCTACGAGCCCGGCGACAGCAACCTCGAAGCGAGGATCATCCGCGCCCTCGCCGCTGCCCGCCTGCCGATGCCGACGGCTCAGCACCGGGTGCGGGTCGACGGTCGCCGCATGCGGGTCGACCTCTGCTATCCCCGTCTGATGTTGGCCATCGAGATCGACAGCTGGGCGTACCACCAGTGGCGTTCCACGTTCGACCGGGATCGCGCTCGGCGCAACGACCTGACCCTGGCCGGGTTCACCGTCCTGCAGGTCACCGATGGGATGAGCGACATCGACATCGTCGCCCTCGTCGGCCGCGCCATCGCGACGTTGGGTCGTTCCGGAATCGCCCAGCGGCCCGGACCGACCCAACGGTCAGCATGATCGGTCGCGTTGGGTCGTTCGGGAACGCCGGAGCGGCCCCGAACGACCCAACGCACGTACGACAGAGGGTCAGTCGTCGTGGTCGCTGACGGCGGCCTCGGCGTTGACGATGCCATTGCCCCAGATGTTGTTCTGCTCGGCCGTACCGACGCAGGTGGCGGTGAAGCTGGCCGGGCGGCCCACGTCGGTGTAGGAGATGACCGGGTTGGCCGGGCACGGCACGTTCGTGGCCGTCTTGAACAGGATCTTGGCGACCTTGTCCGGGTTCATGCCGAAGCTGCCCTTGCGGTTCTCCTCGCCGTACTTGCTGACGATGAGCGCCGCGACGCCGGCGGCATGGGGCGACGCCATGGAGGTGCCTTGCAGGTACTGGTAGTAGGCGCAGGTGGTGCCCTTGCAGTCACGCAGGACCGCCGGGTTCAACGAGGCGCCCGTGACCGGGTCGATGTCCTCGTTGGCCAACGCCACGTTCTTCGGGTAGGGCGCCAGGATGAGGTTCCCGTTGGTGCGGAAGCTCGGGGTGCCGAGGCCGTCACGGAACCAGCCGCCGGGGGCGCTGACCTCGCCGTAGGTGACGCTCCAGTTGGAGTAGTCGGCCTTGCGCCTGCTCGGGCCCACGGAGATGGTGCCGATCACGCCGTCACCCATCGTCGGCAGGTCCAGGCAGTCGGCCTGCACCGGACGGTCGTAGGTGGTCTGGAACGGGAAGTCCGGGCTGACGACATCGGTGATCTTGGTGATGTCGTCGTAGTTGTAGTGCGAGTTGCCGAGGGCGGCCACGAGCGTGACGCCTTTCGACTTGGCGTAGCGCAGGGCTCGCTGCATGGTGGCGATGATCGTGCGCTGCTCGGCCCGGGCATCGGCGCTGTCGGCCGGGTTGTTCGGGCAGTTGAACAGCCACGGGTCCACGAAGAAGCTCATGTTCACCACGTCGATACCGGCATCGCCGGCATAGGTCAGCGCATTGGCGGTGCTGTCGAGCAGGAAGAAGCCCGAGTCCTGGCCGGCGCGGATGTTGACCAACGTGATCTTGGGCGCCACACCGGCCATGCCGAGACCGTTGAGGGCCGCGCCGATGGTGCCGGCCACGTGGGTGCCGTGACCGTCGTCGTCCTCGTCGGCGGGGTCCTTGCACCCCGCGTCGGGGTGCTCGCACACCGCACCGTCGCCGAGGTCGACGCGGTCGGTGGTGAAGTTGCGGCTCAGCTCGTAGCTGAAGTTCGGCTTGATGTCGGGGTGGGTGCCGTCGACACCGGTGTCGATGATGCCGACGGTGACCTTGCGGTTGCCCTGCTCCTCGGCGTACGAGCCGTCGGCGGTGGCGCCGATCATCTTCATGTCCCACTGCTTGTCGGCGAAGGGTTCGACCTTGCGGTCGCCGTGGTCACCGTTGCTACGGTCGGACGAGGAGGCCTCGGCGCGGGCGGCGGCCACGTCGGCGGTGGCATCGTCCTGGCGCTTGGGCGTCTTGCCGATGGCACGGTCGGTGGCCACACCGGCCACGCCGGCCACGGCGCGCACCTCGGCGGCGAAGCTGTCGCTCGACGACGTCGCGCTGATCATGCCGATGGCGCTGTTGCGTCCGGTCACGGTGCCGCCGGCCGCCTGCACCGCGGTCTCGGCGGCGGCGATGGCCGCCGGCGTGTCAGCGAGCACCACGTAGGTGTGCTCGGTGGTGGCCGTGCTGGCGGCGGTGGCCGCCGGCAGGTTGGGAATGGTCAGCAGGCCCGCGCCGAGCGCGGTCGCTGCGAGCACCAGTGGTGCACGTCGAGGTCGGAACATGCGTGAGGCTCCCCTTGGTCGGTGGCGTTCGCCCGCCGAGGGGCGACCCTAGTCCACCTGGTGGGACGAGCTGGACGAAGTCGACCAGTTCCTGAGGGCCTCGGATCGTTCGTGCCACGGCGCCTCCGGTGGTCACCGCCTACCGTGGCATGGTGCCCGAGGACCTGTTCAGCGCCGCCGTCGAGGAGCGCCTGGCCCGCCGCGCCCCGCTGGCGGCCCGCCTGCGGCCGGGCTCGCTCGACGAGGTCTTCGGTCAACAGCACCTGCTCGGCGCCGGCCGGCCCCTACGGGCGCTCGTCGAGGCCGACCGGTTGTCGTCGGTGATCCTGTGGGGGCCGCCGGGGGTGGGCAAGACCACGCTGGCCCGCCTGATCGCCGAGCGGGCGTCGAAGACGTTCGAGCAGCTCTCGGCGGTCACCGCCACGGTGAAGGACGTGCGCGAGGTGATCGAGCGGGCCACCCAGCGGCTCGGCCAGCACGGCGCCGGCACGATCCTGTTCCTCGACGAGATCCACCGCTTCAACAAGGCCCAGCAGGACGCCCTCCTCCCGAGCGTGGAGGACGGGCTGCTCGTGCTCATCGGGGCCACCACCGAGAACCCGTTCTTCGAAGTGAACCCGCCGTTGCTGTCGCGCTCGAGCCTGTTCCGACTGGAGCCGCTCGGCCCCGCCGAGCTGACCGCGCTGGCCGAGCGCGGCCTGCACGCCGAGGCGGCCACCGCCGACGCCGACGCCATCGAGCACCTCGCCACCCGCGCCGCGGGCGACGGGCGCCAGATGCTGATCGCGCTCGAGGTTGCCGTGGCACTGGCCGCCAACCGCCGGCCGGGCCAGGACCCGCACCTCACCCTGGCCGACGCCGAGGATGCGCTCGGCACCCGGGCCCTGCGCTACGGGCGTGACGATCACTACGACGTCGTGAGCGCGTTCATCAAGTCGATCCGCGGCTCCGATCCCGACGCCGGTCTGTACTGGCTGGCCCGCATGTTGGAGGCGGGCGAGGACGCCCGCTTCATCGCCCGTCGGCTGGTGATCCTCGCCAGTGAAGACGTCGGTCTGGCCGATCCGGTGAGCCTGCTGGTGGCCGACGCCGCCGCCCGCGCCGTCGAGTTCGTTGGCCTCCCCGAGGCCCAGTTGAACCTGGCCCAGGCCGTCGTCCACCTGGCGACGGCACCCAAGAGCAACCGGGCCGCCCTCGGCATCTGGAACGCGCGGGCGTACGTGCAGACCCATCCGAGCGGTGAGGTGCCCATGCCGTTGCGCGACGCGCACTACAAGGGCGCCCGCTCGCTCGGGCATGGTGCCGGCTACGGCTACCCTCATGACGACCCCCGCGGCTGGACGGCCCAGCGCTACCTGCCCGAGGGGGTCGACGAGACGTTCTACGAACCGTCCTCCCACGGGCGCGAGCAGGAGATCGCAAGGCGCATGCGTGAGCTGAAGGCCTCGGCCGCCGACGCAACGAGCCACCCCGCTCCCAGGGGTGACGTGTGACCGCGGGCCAGCTCGCGCTCGTCGTCGCCACCGTGCTGTGCGCGCTGGGCTTCGCCGCCCTGTGCGTGGCCCTGGTGCGGGTGCTCGACGCCCTGCGGGCCGTGCAGCGCGAGCTGGCCGAGCTGCGGGCCGAGACGCGCCCACTGCTGCACGACCTGCGCGACTCGGTAGAGGTGGCCCGCAGCGACCTCGACCGCTTCGATCGGGTGCTCGGCTCGGCCGAGGCCATCAGCGCCAACGTGGAAGGGGCGAGCCGCGTGGCCCGCGCCGCGCTGTCGGCCCCGTTCATCAAGACCGTGGCCCTGGCCACCGGTACCCGCCGCGCCGCCCGTCGGCTGCGGGGCGCGCCGGCCGACGACGGCCAGCGGGCCCTGCCCACCCCCCAGAGCAGAAAGGCACGCCGATGATCAAGCGGGTCACGTGGTTCGTGGCCGGTGCCGCCACCGGTGCCGCAGGTGCCGTGGCCGCCGGACGCCGCGTGCGGCGAGCGGCCGAGAAGTTGATGCCCACCAACGTCGCCCGTAGCACCATGCACGGTGTCGAGCGCCGTCGTCAGGCCGTGGTGGCCGCGGTGCGCGAGGGCAAAGCGGCCATGGTGGCCAAGGAGCACGAGTTGCGGGCCCGGCGCGACGGCCATCCGGTCGTGGGTGGCCAGGTGCCGGTCGTCGACCCCCTGCTGGCCACCGGCCCGGTGATCGACGCCGAGGTCCGCGACCTCGACGCCTGGCGTCGTGAGGCGGGCACCCGGGCCAGAGGCCGCGGGCTGCACCGCCACCGTCACCGCGCCTGACCTGCCCCGATCGGCCCGGCGTCGGCAGGGTTCGGCCCGGTAACCTGGCCCGATCATGGCCAGCACTCCCCAGACCGCGCACGAGCTCCGCCAGGCGTTCATCCGCTTCTTCGCCGATCGGGCCCACACCGAGGTGGCCTCGGCCAGCCTCATCCCGCACGACCCCACGGTGCTGTTCACGGTGGCCGGCATGGTGCCGTTCAAGCCGTACTTCACGGGCGACGAAATGGCGCCGTACAAGCGGGCCGTCACCGTGCAGAAGTGCGCCCGGGCCGGCGGCAAGCACAACGACCTCGATGACGTCGGCCGCACCAAGCGCCACCTCGTGTTCTTCGAGATGCTGGGCAACTTCAGCTTCGGCGACTACTTCAAGAGCGACGCCATCCCGTGGAGCTGGGACCTCGTCACCAACGTGTTCGGGCTCGACGGCGACCGCATCTGGATCACGGTGCACGACTCCGACGACGAGGCCGAGCAGATCTGGCACGACGTGGTCGGCGTGCCGATGGAACGCATCCAGCGCCTCGGGGACAAGGACAACTTCTGGCAGATGGGCGACACCGGCCCGTGCGGCCCGTGCTCCGAGCTCCACATCGACCGCGGCCCGGCCTTCGGGCCCGAGGGCGGCCCGTTGAACGACCCGCACGGCGACCGGTTCATGGAGTTCTGGAACCTGGTGTTCATGCAGTTCAACCAGGCGCCCGACGGCAGCCGCACGCCGCTGCCCAAGCCGTCCATCGACACCGGCGCCGGCCTCGAGCGCATCCTCACCCTCATCCAGGGTGTCGACGCGGTGTGGGAGACCGACCTCATGGTGCCGCTCATCGACCACGCCGCGTCGCTCACGGGTCGTCAGTACCTGGCCGGCGACTACGACGACCGGGCCAGCTTCAGCCTGCGCGTGCTGGCCGAGCACGCCCGATCGTCGGCCATGCTGGTGGCCGACGGTGTGTTCCCCTCCAACGAGGCGCGCGGCTACGTGCTGCGCCGCATCATCCGCCGGGCCGTGCGCCACGCGTACCTGCTCGGTGCCGACAAGCTCGTCATGCCCGGCCTGGTCGACACGGCCATCAGCGTGATGGAGCTGGCCTATCCGGTGCTGGCCCAGAGCCGCGACATGGTCATCGACATCATCACGCGGGAAGAGGAGCAGTTCCGCCGCACGCTGCGCAACGGCCTCACCATCCTCGACGACGAGCTGGCCGACGGGGCCGAGGTGCTACCCGGCGCCACCGTCTTCAAGCTGCACGACACGTACGGCTTCCCGCTGGAGGTCACGCAGGAGATCGCCGAGGAGCGCGGTGTCGTCGTCGACCTGGCCGCGTTCAGGACCGAGATGGACGCCCAGCGCCAGCGGGCCAAGGACGCCCGCAAGGGCGCCAGGACCGACGCCGATCGCGTCGAGGTCTACCGCGACGTCGTCGAGCGCCGCGGCATCACCACCTTCGTCGGCTACACCGAGCAGACCACGCCGGCCGAAGTGGTCGCCGTGCTCCCCGGCGACGCGCTGGAGGACGGCACCGAGACGTTCGAGATCTTCCTGGACCGCACCCCGTTCTACGCCGAGTCGGGCGGCCAGGTGGGCGACACCGGCACCATCGTCACGCCCACGGGCACGGCCACGGTGATCGACACCACCTTCGCCCTGCCCGGGCTGCGCCGCCACGTCGCCACCGTGCAGGGCGCCATCGACGAGGGCCAGTCGGCCACCGCGTCCATCGACCCGGGTCGCCGATCGTCGATCCGTCGCAACCACACCGGCACCCACATCCTGCACTGGGCCCTGCGCCAGGTGCTGGGCGACCACGTGAAGCAGCAGGGCTCGCTGGTGGCGCCCGACCGGCTGCGGTTCGACTTCAGCCACTTCCAGGGCGTCACCGCCGACGAGATCGAGCGCGTCGAGCAGCTCGCCAACGGCAAGACGCTGGCCAACGACCCCGTCGACTCGAAGGAGATGACCAAGGCCGACGCCGAGAAGCTGGGCGCCATCGCCTTCTTCGGCGACAAGTACGGCGACACCGTGCGGGTCGTCTCATCAGGCCCGTCGCTCGAGTTCTGCGGCGGCACCCACGTGCGCGCCACCGGCGACATCGGCACCATCAAGATCGTGAGCGAGGGCTCCATCGGCTCGGGCATCCGCCGCATCGAGGCGGTCACCGGTGCCGGCTCGGTCGCCCTGCTGCAGCGCGACGAAGCGACGTTGGCGCATGCGGCCAAGCTGCTGGGCACCACGCCCGACTGCGTGGTCGACGGCATCGCCAAGCGGCTCGAGGAGATCGAGGCCCTGCGCCGCGAGATCAAGGTCCTGCGGGGCAAGGCCGCCGCCGGGCAGGCGTCCGAGCTGGCCGCCCAGGGCCGCGACGGGGTCGTCGTCACCCGGGTCGACGGACTGGCGCCGGGGGACCTGCGCGAGCTGGCCCTGGCCGTGCGCCAGCAGCCTCAGGTGCGAGCCGTCGTGCTGGTGGGCGAGTCCGACACGGGCGGTGTCACGTTGGTGAGCGCGGTGACCGCCGACAGCGGCCTCGAGGCCGGTGCCCTCATCAAGGACGCGGCCCGTGCCGTCGGCGGGGGCGGCGGCGGCAAGGGCGACGTGGCCACCGCCGGTGGCAAGAACCCGGCCGGCATCGACGAGGCGCTCACCATCGCGGCGCGCGCCGCCGGGCTGGGGTGACCGAGGCGGTACCGGCGCCGTGGCGGCGTGTGCTGGGGCTCGACCTCGGCTCGAAGCGCATCGGCGTGGCGGTGTCCGACCGGTCGGGCACCATCGCCTCGCCCCTCACCGTGCTGGCCCGCTCAGGCGATGTGGCCCGCGACCACCTGGCCATCAAGGCCCTGGTGGACGAGGAGGAGGCCGAAGCGGTGGTGGTCGGTCTGCCCCTGTCGCTCGACGGTTCGGTCGGCGTCGCCGCGCAACGTGCCCTGGCCGAGACCGAGGTGATCGCTAGCGTGGTGGGCGTGCCGGTGGTGAGCTACGACGAGCGGTTCACGACCGTGTCGGCCGAACGGCCGATGCGGGAGATGGGCATGCGCGCCGACGCCCGCCGCAAGGTGGTCGACAAGGTGGCCGCCGCCGTCATGCTGCAGGCGTGGCTCGACGGTGGCCGCGACCAGACCGGCGGGCGGCGGGCATGAGCCGTCGCACCAAGGTGGTGCAGGACTGGGCGCCCGACCCGTGGGACGACCCGACCGAACTGGTCGAGGTCGCCTCCGAACGACCCCGCCGGCCGGCCGTGCTGACCCGCGTGCTCGGCATCACCGTGTTCGGTGCCGCCATGGTGCTCATCCTCGTGGTGGGGGCCGTGGGCTGGTGGACGATCCGCCAGATCAACCCGCCCGGTGATCCCGGCGCCAAGGTGAACTTCACGGTCAGCGCCACCGACACCGTCGAGTCGGTGGCCACGCGCCTGCAGACGCAGGGCATCATCACCAACGCCCGCGTCTTCAAGGAGTACGTGACCCGCAAGGGTGGGCTCGAACTGCGGGCCGGCTACTACACGGTGCGCACCAAGGACAACATGGGCAACATCATGAGCGTGTTGCGCACCCCGCCCGCGCTCACGTTCCAGAACGTCACGTTCCCCGAGGGCTTCACCATCGTCGACATGGCCAAGCGCCTGTCCACCGAGGTGACGCGCCTGAACGTCGCCACCTTCCAGGACACCGCCTACAGCGGTGACGGCATCGCATCGCGGCTCAAGCCGGCCGAGGTGGCGAGCCTGGAGGGCGTGCTGTTCCCCGACACCTACCAGGTGGCCGGCAACGAGACCGAGGCTCAGGTCATCAAGCGCATGGCCGACCGCATGGACCGCGTCGCCACGCAGCTCGGCATCGACAAGCCGCCCTACGAGGGGTGGACGCCGTACCTGATCCTCACCATCGCCTCGATCATCGAGAAGGAGGCGAAGGTGGAAGAGGACCGGGCCAAGATCGCGGCGGTCATCTGGAACCGCCTCAGCAAGAGCATGCCCTTGGAGATCGACGCCACCCTGCTCTACCAGCAGGACCCCAAGACGCCCTTCGCCGTGCTGCGCAACACCGACACGCCGTACAACACCTACCTGCACCAGGGCCTGCCGCCCACGCCCATCAGCAACCCGGGCGCGGCGTCGATCAGGGCCGCGCTGCACCCAGCGGCCAACCCCGACCCGAGCCAGTGCGCCGCCGGTGACCCGTGCAAGTGGCTGTACTACGTGCTGGCCGACAAGAGCGGCAAGCACGTGTTCGCCACCAACCTGGCCGATCACGACAAGAACGTGGCCAAGGCCCGCGCCGCCGGGCTGCTCGGGTGAGCGACCGACGAGCGACCGATGAGCGGCCGGTGAGCGCGCTGCCCCTCACCGGCACCACCCGGCTGGCCGCGGTGATCGGCTCGCCCGTGCGGCACTCGATGTCGCCCACGATCCACAACGCCGCCTTCGCCGCCCTCGGCCTCGACTGGGCCTACCTGGCCTTCGAGGTGGCGCCCGGGCAGGCGGCGCGGGCGCTCGACGCCATGCGCACCCTGGGCCTGGGCGGCCTGTCGGTGACCATGCCCCACAAGCTCGACGTGGCCGCTGCCGTCGACGAGCTGACACCGGCCGCCGCCGCGCTGGGAGCGGCCAACACCGTCGTGCCGTTGGGCGACGGTCGCCTCCTGGGCGACAACACCGACGGCGCCGGCTTCGTCGACAGCTTGCGGGCGGCCGGCGTGGAACCGGCCGGCCGTCGGGTGGTGCTGGTGGGCGCCGGCGGGGCGGCCCGGGCCGTGGCCGTCGCGCTGGCCGCGGCCGGCGTGACCGACCTGGCCGTGGTCAACCGCACGCCCGAGCGCGCGATCGCGGTGGCCGCCCTGGCCGGGGCCGTAGGCCGGGTGGGCGACGCCGCCGCCGACCTGGCCGCCGCTGACCTGATCGTCAACGCCACGTCGGTGGGCATGGGCGCGTCGGGCGGCCTGCCCTTCGACCCGGCCGGCTTGCACGCCGGCCAGGCCGTGGCCGATCTGGTGTACCACCCGCTGGAGACGCCGTTGCTGGCCGCGGCCCGGGCGGCGGGTGCCACCCCGGTCGATGGGCTGGGCATGCTCGTGCACCAGGCCGCTCGCCAGTTCACCCGGTGGACGGGGCGAGAGGCGCCGCTGGGTGCCATGGACGCCGCGGCGCGTGCCGCCCTGGGACAGCGGCAGTAGCCCCTCGTAGACTTGGTCGGATGCTGCGCTACCTCACCGCCGGCGAGTCCCACGGCCAGGCCCTCGTCGTCATCGTCGAGGGCCTCCCGGCCGGCATGCCGATCACGGTCGAGGAGGTGCAGGGCGAGATGACCCGCCGCCGCCTCGGCTACGGGCGGGGGCCCCGCCAGCGCTTCGAGCAGGACGAGATCACCCTCATCGGTGGCATCCGCCACGGGCGCACCCTGGGCTCGCCCATCGCCATCGAGATCAAGAACTCCGAATGGTTCCGCTCCGACAAGTGGCACGAGGAGATGTCGCCGGCGCCGGGGAAGACGAAGGACCCGCTCACCCAGGTGCGCCCCGGCCACGCCGACCTGGCCGGCATGCAGAAGTACGGGTTCACCGACGCGCGCGACGTGCTCGAACGGGCCTCGGCCCGCGAGACGGCCGCCCGCGTGGCCGCCGGCTGCCTGGCCAAGAAGCTGCTGAGCGCCATCGGCATCGACATCCTGTCGCACGTGCTGCAGATGGGGCCGGCCCGCACGAAGGCCACCGAGCGCCCCCTGCCCGCCGACCTCACCGCGGTCGACGAGAGCCCGGTGCGCTGCTTCGACAAGGCGGCCGAGGAGGCGATGATCGGCGAGATCGAGGCGGCGGCCAAGGTCGGCGATTCCCTCGGCGGCATCGTCGAGGTGCTGGCCTACGGCGTGCCCGTCGGCCTCGGCAGCCATGTGCACTGGGACCGCAAGATCGACGGCCTCATCGCCCAGGCCATGCTCTCGATCCAGGCCGTGAAGGGCGTGGAGATCGGTGACGGGTTCGAGGTCGCCGGCCGCCGGGGGAGCGACGCCCACGACGCCATCAGCTGGGACGTAGCCACCCACTCGTACCGGCGCGAATCCACCCTGGCCGGCGGTACCGAGGGCGGCATGACCACCGGCGGGCTCGTGGTGGTGCGGGCGGCCATGAAGCCGCTGGCCACCCTGAACCGGCCCACGCTCAAGACCGTCGACACCGTCACCAAGCAAGAGACGGTGAGCTTCAAGGAGCGCACCGACGTGACCGCGGTGCCGGCCATGGGCGTGGTGGGCGAGACGATGGTGGCCCTGGTGCTGGCGGCCGAAGCACAGCGAAAGTTCGGCGGCGACTCGCTCGACGAGTTCGTGCGGAACTGCGAGAGCTTCCGTGGCACCCTCTGATGCCCACGTCGGGCGGCCGCACCTGGTGCTCGTGGGCATGATGGCGGTGGGGAAGTCGACGGTGGGCCGCCGGGCCGCCGAACGGCTCGGGTGGCGGTTCGTCGACGCCGACACCGCCATCGAGGCCCGCGTCGGTCTGACCGTGCGCGAGGTGTTCGCCCGCGACGGCGAGGTCGGCTTCCGCGACCTGGAGTCGCGCGTGCTGGCCGATCTGCTCGACGACGACGACCCGTCCGTCATCGCCACGGGTGGCGGCGCCGTGCTGCGCGAGGACAACCGGACCCACGCCCGCGCCCGGGCCGAGGTCGTGTGGCTGCGGGCCCAGCCCGAGACGTTGCTGCACCGCTTGAGCGGCCGGGCGGAGGCCCGGCCCCTGCTCGACGGTGACCCGGCCGGCACCATCCGGCGCCTGGCGGTGGAACGCGAGAGCGCGTACCGAGCCGCCGCCCACCACGTGATCGACGTCGACCAGCTCACCGCCGAGCAGGCCGTGACCGCCCTGGCCGAGCTGGCCATCCGATGATCCGCGTCGAGGTAGTCGTCGCCGGGCGCTCCTACGGTGTGCTCGTCGGCCACGGCGCCGTCGCCGAACTGGCCTCGCTGGTGCCGGCGCGGGCCAGGCGTGTCGCCGTGGTGACGCAGGCGACCATCCCGCTCACCGTCGACCCTGGTCGCGAGCACCGCGTGTTCACCATCGGCGACGGCGAGGCCCACAAGCGGTTGAGCACCGTCGAGGACCTGTGCCGGGGCTTCGCGGCGTGGGGCATGAGCCGGGCCGACTGCATCGTCGCGGTGGGCGGCGGCATCGTGACCGACGTCGGCGGCTTCGCCGCCGCGGCCTACCACCGGGGCATCGACGTGGTGCACGTGCCCACCACGCTGCTGGGCATGGTCGACGCCGCCATCGGCGGCAAGACCGGCGTGAACCTGCCCGAGGGCAAGAACCTGGTCGGCGCCTTCTGGCAGCCGGCCGGCGTGGTGTGCGACATCGACGCGCTGGCCACGCTGCCCGAGCGCGAGAAGCGCTGCGGCCTGGGCGAGATGGCCAAGTACCACTTCCTCACCGGCGACGACCTGCTGGCCATGGCCCTGCCCGAGCGCGTGGCCCGCTGCGTGGCCATCAAGGCCGAGGTCGTGGGGGCCGACGAGCGCGAGTCGATCGCCAGCGACAACACGCGCGGTCGGGCCATCCTGAACTACGGGCACACCTTGGCCCATGCACTGGAGACGGCCGGCGACCACGATCTGCGCCACGGCGAGGCGGTGGCCATCGGGCTCGTGTACGCCGCGTGCCTGGGCCGTGTGCTCGGCCGCATCGACGACGACCGCGTCGCCGAGCACGTGCGGGTGGTGGGCGACGAGTACGGGCTCGACACCACCGTACCCGCCGGTGCCGATCGCCGCCGCCTGGTGGAGCTCATGGGGCGGGACAAGAAGGCCATCGACGGGCTCACGTTCGTGCTCGACGGCGCCGACGGGGTCGCGGTCGTGGCCCGAGTGCCGCTCGCCGCTGTGGAGGCCGCGTTCGACCTCCAGGCGTCGCTCGCGTGATGGGCCCCACCATCGAGACGGCGCGACTGGTGCTGCGGCGTTGGCACGCCGACGACCGACCGGTCATGCACGCCATCAACACCGATGCGGCCGTGGTCGAGTTCCTCGGCCCCGCCCTCACGAGTGAGCAGAGCGACGCCGGACTCGACCGCCAGGAGCGGTCCTTCGACGAGCGCGGCTTCGGCCTGTGGTGCGTCGAGGTGAAGGGCGGCCCGGCCTGCATCGGGTTCGTGGGCCTCTGGGCGCCAGACTTCGATGCACCGTTCACGCCGTGCGTGGAGATCGGCTGGCGGCTGGCCCGCGATCAATGGGGTCGGGGCTACGCGCCCGAGGGCGCCACCGCGGTGCTCGCCTTCGCGTTCGACGTGCTCGAACTGGACGAGGTCGTGTCGTTCACGACGGTCGCCAACGTGAGGTCCCGCCGCGTCATGGAGAAGATCGGCCTGGTGCGCGATCCCGCGGCCGACTTCGAGCACCCCAACGTCGCCACGGGCGATCCGTTGCGTCCCCACGTCCTCTACCGTGGGCGGCGGCCATGAGCGAACGACCCATCCTGCTGCTGCTGCACGGACCGAACCTGAACCTGCTGGGCCAGCGCGAGCCCCACATCTACGGCACCCTCACGCTGGCCGATTACGAAGACCGCGTGCGCGCCACGGCGGGGCCGTTCGGGCTCGACGTGGAGGCGCAGCAGTCGAACCACGAAGGTGTGCTGATCGACGTCATCCACGGCGCCCGCGACCGCTGTGCTGGCATCGTCATCAACCCCGGCGCCTTCACTCATTACGCCTGGGGTCTGCACGACGCACTCAGCGCCTTCAGCGGGCCCATCGTCGAGGTCCACATCTCGAACCCGAACGCCCGCGAGCCATGGCGCCACACGAGCGTGGTCGCGCCGGTGGCCAAGGGCTCGCTGATGGGCTTCGGCATCCACGGCTACGAGCTCGCCGTGCAGGCGGTGGCCCGGTTCCTGGGCGTGGACGGCGCCGGGTGACGGTGACGGCCGACCCCACCGCGGGTCTGCCCCCGCTCGACCAGGCGCCTCGGCTCGATCGTCTGCGCGATCGCCTGGCGGCCGCCGGTGTCGACGCCGTGGTGGTCACGTCGCTGCCCAACATCCGCTACCTCACCGGCTTCACCGGCTCGGCCGCCCGCCTGCTGGTGACCGCGAGCGACGCCGTACTGGTCACCGACGGCCGCTACCAGGACCAGGCCGCCGCCGAACTGGTCGCCGCCGGTGTGGAGTGCCGGCTCATCATCGGGCGCACCCAGCCCCAGCAGCGCGAGCTGCTGGCCGCCGCCGCCAGGGGGGCGGGCCGCATCGGGCTGGAAGCCGGCTCGGTCACGTGGGCCGAGCAGCGGGCCCTGGCCACCGCGTTCGGGGCGGCCGAGGTGGTGCCCACCCACGACCTGGTGGAGGCCCTGCGGGCGGTCAAGGACGCCGGCGAGGTCGCCCGCATCGAGGCCGCCTGCGACATCGCGTCGGCCGCCCTGACCGAGATGCTGCCCCTGGCCGCCACCGGCGTGAGCGAGCGGGCCTTCGCCCACGCCCTCGAGGACGCCATGCGGGCCCGGGGCGCCGGCGGGCCGAGCTTCGACACCATCGTGTCGGCCGGTGCCAACGCCGCCCTGCCCCACCACCGGGCCGACCACACGCCCATCGCACTGGGCGACCTGCTGGTGATCGACTTCGGGTGCGTGGTCGACGGCTACTGCTCCGACATGACCCGCACGGTCGTGGTGGGCGACGAACCCGCCGGCTGGCAGGAGGAGCTGATCGAGGCGGCCACCGCGGCCCAGGCCGCCGGTGTGGCCGCGGTGCGTCCCGGCCTGGGCGGCCGAACGCTGCACGAGACCTGTGCGGGGGTCATCGACGCACGAGGGCTGGGCGAGCTGTTCACCCACGGCACGGGCCATGGCGTGGGCCTCCAGATCCACGAGTCGCCGTGGGCCGGACCGGCGGCCACCGACACCCTGGCGGTCGGCAACGTGGTGACCGTGGAGCCGGGCGTCTATCGTGTCGGATTCGGCGGTGTCCGGGTCGAGGACACCGTGCTCGTCACCCCTTCCGGGTGCCGGCCACTCACGAAGACGCCCAAGGATCTCTCATGCCCGCCATCACCACGAACGACCTGAAGAACGGGATCACGCTGCTGCTCGACAACGGCCTGTTCACGGTCGTCGAGTTCCAGCACGTCAAGCCGGGCAAGGGTGGTGCGTTCGTGCGCACGAAGATCCGCAACGCCCGCACGGGCGCGGTGATCGAAAGGACCTTCAACGCCGGCATCCGGGTCGAGCAGGCCATCGTCGAGAAGAAGGACATGCAGTTCCTGTACAAGGACGGCGACGAGTACGTGTTCATGGACACGTCCACCTACGACCAGCTGAACGTGGCGCCCGTCGCCCTCGGCGACGCCAAGGACTACCTCATCGAGCAGGCCACAGCCGTGCTCGCCTTCTTCGGTGACGAGATCATCAGCTGCGAGATCCCGGCCTCGGTGGAGCTCACCATCGCCGAGACCGAGCCCGGCATCCAGGGCGACCGCGTCTCGGGTGCCCGCAAGCCGGCCACCCTCGAGACGGGCAAGGCCCTGCAGGTGCCGCTGTTCATCAACATCGGAGACCGGGTCAAGGTCGACACCCGCTCCGGCGACTACATCACCCGGGTCTGAGTGACGCGTCGCACCCACATCGCCCGGCTCGATGACGAGCGGTCCGAGGCGCGCGAGCGCGCCCTGAGCCTGCTGTACGAGGCCGAGGCCAAGGGCATGGGCGCCGGCGCCGTGGTCGACGGGTTGCCCGTCGCGCCCGACGCCCTCGCCGAGCTGCTCGTGCGCGGGGTCGAGACCGAGCAGGGTCGCATCGACGAGCTGATCACCCGGTACGCCAAGGGTTGGACGCTGGCCCGCATGGCCCAGGTCGACCGCACGGTGCTGCGCATCGCCACGTTCGAACTGCTGGCGCGGCCCGAGGTGCCGGTGGCCGTCGTGCTCGACGAAGCGGTCGAGCTGGCCAAGCGCTTCTCCACCGACGACTCCGGGCGTTTCGTGAACGGCGTGCTCGCCGCCATCGCCCGCGACGTCCGCGCCAAGAGCTGACCGCTCACACATCGACGCCGCGGCAGGCGGCGAGCCGGGCGTGCCGGTCGACCACGTGGCCGAACCGGCCAGGAAGCTCACCTCGTGCTGGGTCCTTCCGGCGCCGACGTGCGCGCCGACATGACCCAGCACGAGGCGGCGCCGCGGTCCGAGCGACTCGAGCTCGCCGATCAGCCCGACGAGGTCGGCGATGGTCGCCCGCAGCACCGGCAGCCGGGCCAGGCCGATGGCCCGAACGATGGTCCGCGCCCACCCGGTCGATCGCGCTATGGTCGGGGTTCGACCGTGAAGCGGGTCCTGTGAGGCCCGCACGGAAGGACATGTGCCGATGGCCGAACCAGATCTTTCGCGCACGCCCCCTCCCGGGGGCGTTTTCTCTACCCGGCCCCTGAACGAGGCCGACCTCAAGCGGGCCGTCACCCGCATCGCCCACGAGATCGTCGAGCACAACAAGGGCCTCGACGGCGTGGTGCTCGTGGGGGTGCAGAAGGGCGGGGTGTGGCTGGCCCAGCGCCTGGCCGCCCGCTTGGCCGAGATCGAGCCCGGCACCACGGTGCCGCTCGGCACGGTCGACATCTCGATGTACCGCGACGACATCGGCCTGCGGCCGATCGTGCCCGGCTCGGTCACCGATCTGCCCGACCTGAACGGTGCCACCGTGGTGCTGGTCGATGACGTGCTCTTCACCGGTCGCACCATCCGGGCCGCCCTCGACGCCATCGGCGACCACGGGCGGCCCCGGGCCGTGCAGCTCGCCGTGATGGTCGACCGCGGCCACCGCGAGCTGCCGATCCGGCCCGACTACGTCGGCAAGAACCTGCCCACGAGCCGGTCCGAGAACGTGAGCGTCACCGCCGACGGTGTCGTCATCGAACGCCCGGCCGCCGCGGAGGGAGCACCGACATGAGCCGACCGCACCTGCGATCCATCGACGAGCTCGGCGGCGCCGACGGCATCCTCGAGCTGCTCGACCTCACCGATCACATGGCCGAGATCAACGCCCGCCCCATGCCGAAGGTGCCGGCCCTGCGGGGGCGCACGGTGGTGTCGCTGTTCTTCGAGGACTCGACCCGCACCCGCATGAGCTTCGAGACCGCGGCCAAGCGCCTGTCGGCCGACACCATGAACTTCTCGGTGTCGACCTCGAGCGTGAACAAGGGCGAGAGCCTGCGCGACACCATCGAGACGGTCGAGGCCATGGGCGTGGACGCCTTCGTGGTGCGCCACAAGTCGAGCGGCGTGCCCTGGCAGATCAGCCGGTGGACGCAGGCCAGCGTCATCAACGCCGGCGACGGCTGGCATCAGCACCCCACCCAGGCCCTGCTCGACTGCTACACGATCCGCACCGCGCTGAACCGCCCGAGCCTGGACGGCCTGCGCATCGCCATCGTGGGCGACATCAAGCACTCGCGGGTGGCCCGCAGCGATGTGGACGCGTTCAGCACCCTGGGCGCCCACGTCACTCTGGTGGCGCCGCCCACCCTGCTGCCACCGGCGGTGGAGGGTTGGCCTGTCACGGTGAGCCACGAGCTCGACCCGCTCATGGCCGAGCTCGACGTGATCTACCTGCTGCGCATGCAGCGCGAGCGCATGACCGAGGCGCTGGTGCCCTCGCTGCGCGAGTACACCTCGCTCTACGGGCTCACGCCCGAGCGGGCCAGGCGGCTCGGCAAGCACGCGCTGGTGATGCACCCGGGGCCGATGAACCGCGGCATCGAGATGGCGGTCGATCCGTCGGAGCTGCCGGGTTCGGTGATCACGCAACAGGTCACCAACGGCGTGGCCGTGCGCATGGCGGTGCTGTTCAAGCTGCTGGGAAGCGGCACGGGTCTGGGGAGCGAATCGTGAAGGACGCGAGCATGATCTTGAAGGGCGGCACGGTGCTCGACCGCACCGGGCAACGCCCGGCCGACGTGCGCATCGAGGGGGGCCTGATCGCCGAGGTCGGTGCGAACCTGCGCGGCGACGGCGAGATCGACGCGTCGGGCTGCATCGTGGCGCCCGGCTTCGTCGACCTGCACACCCACCTGCGCGAGCCGGGCCGGGAAGAGGCCGAGACCGTAGAGACCGGTTCGCGCGCCGGCGCCAAGGGCGGGTTCACCGCTCTGGTGGCCATGCCCAACACCGAACCGCCCCATGACAGCCTGGCGGTGGTCGAGCACGTGAAGCGGGCGGGCGAGCGCGCCGGCCTGTGCGAGGTGGCGCCGTCGGGCTGCATCACCATGGGCAGAGCCGGCGAGCAGCTGGCGCCCATGGCCGAACTAGCCGGGGCTGGGGTGCGCCTGTTCACCGACGACGGCAACGGCGTGCAGGACCCGCTGGTGATGCGCCGGGCCATGGAGTACGCCAAGGGCCTCGGCCTCACGCTGGCCCAGCACTGCGAGGTCAGCAGCCTCACCAAGGGTGCGGTCATGCACGAGGGCTCGTGCTGCTCGCGGCTCGGCCTGCCGGGCTGGCCGTCGATCGCCGAAGAGCTGATGGTCTTCCGCGACATCGAGCTGAGCCGCCTCACCGGGTGCAAGCTGCACCTGCTGCACCTGTCGACGGCGCGCAGCGTCGCCCTCGTACGGGCGGCCAAGGCCGACGGCCTGCCCGTCACCGCCGAGGCGTGCCCCCACCACTTCACCCTCACCGACGAGATGCTGGCCAGCTACGACCCGGTGTACAAGGTGAACCCGCCGTTGCGCACCGCGGCCGACATCGCCGCCCTGAAGGAGGGTCTGCGCGACGGCACGATCGACGCCATCGCCACCGACCACGCTCCCCATCCGACCGAGGCCAAGGAGCAGGCGCTCGATCAGGCGCCGCCCGGCATGCTCGGCCTGGAGACGGCGCTGGCGCTGGCCCTGGGGGAGCTGGGCCTCGACCTGCCCCAGGTAGTGGCGCTGCTGTCGTGGCAGCCGGCGGCCATCGCCGGCCTGCAGGAGCGCCACGGCGGCCCCATCGAGGCGGGGCGGCCGGCCAACCTGGCGGTGTTCGACCCCGACCTCACGTGGACGGTGACGCCGGCGCTGCTGGCATCGAAGAGCCGGAACACGCCGTACGCCGGGCGGTCGGTACGGGGCAAGGTCCGCCACACGGTGTTCGCCGGGCAGCTCGTGGTGCGTGACGGCGAGGCCCAACGATGAGGCTCATGAATAGCCATGCACTAGAGTGCATGATCATGCAAGGACGGGACGGGTGATGGGCACGGGTCGGGAGCCGAGAGCGGCGCTGCTGGTGATGGCCGACGGTTCGGTGTTCGAGGGGGAGGCCGTCGGCGCCACCCCGGCATCGGGCTACACGGCCGGTGAGGTCGTGTTCAACACGGTCCTGTCGGGCTACCAGGAGGTGATCACCGACCCCTCCTACGCCGGGCAGATCATCACCTTCACGTACCCGCACATCGGGAACTACGGCGCCGCCGCCGTCGACCAGGAAGCCAGGCGCACCTTCTGTCGCGGGGTGATCGTGCGCGACCTGCCGCCGCGCCACAGCAACTGGCGTTCGCAGCAGTCGCTCGAGGCCTTCCTCATCGGCCAGGGCGTCGCCGGCATCGCCGGCATCGACACCCGCCGCCTCACCCGCCTCATCCGGGACGCGGGGGCCATGGGCGGGGCGTTCGGGCCCGTCGAGGGCGAGGGCGCCACCGATCACGCCACGCTGCAGCTGGCGGCGGCCGCCGAGCGCGGCACCGACGGCGTCGACCTCGTCGCCGAGGTCACCACGCCGCAGCCCTACACCTTCGGCGGTGGACCCCGGCGCATCGTCGCCCTCGACTTCGGCATCAAGACCACGATGCTGCTGCACCTCGCATCGATCGCCACGGTCGAGGTCGTGCCCGCCTCCATGCCGGCGGCGGCGATCCTGTCGCACAACCCCGACGGCGTGTTCCTGTCGAACGGGCCCGGCGACCCGGCCATGGTGGCGTACGCCAGCGACACCATCGGCCAGCTGCTCGGCCAGGTGCCGGTGTTCGGCATCTGCCTGGGTCACCAGCTGCTCTCGCGGGCGCTCGGTGGCCACACGTTCAAGCTGCCCTTCGGCCACCACGGTGGCAACCACCCGGTGCGCAACCTGGCCACCGGCCGCGTCGAGATCACCAGCCAGAACCACAACTTCTGCGTCGACCCCGACTCGTTGGCCGGCCGGGCCGACATCACCCACCTGAACCTCAAC
The DNA here is from genome assembly GCA_031359995.1 of Actinomycetes bacterium. Taxonomy (GTDB): domain Bacteria; phylum Actinomycetota; class Acidimicrobiia; order Acidimicrobiales; family Ilumatobacteraceae; genus JANMAT01. Next base: position 9,960 of record JANMAT010000191.1, on the reverse strand, counting down.
GACCACACCAACGAAGGCATGCGCGTGCTCGACGCCCCGGCGTTCTCGGTCCAGTACCACCCCGAAGCAGGACCGGGTCCGCACGACGCCCGCTACCTGTTCGCCCAGTTCGACGCGCTCATGGCGAAGGGAGTCTGACATGCCCAAGCGCACCGATCTGGAGACGATCCTGCTCATCGGGTCCGGCCCCATCGTCATCGGCCAGGCCTGCGAGTTCGACTACTCCGGCACCCAGGCCTGCCGGGTGCTGCGCAGCGAGGGCTACCGGGTGGTGCTGGCCAACTCGAACCCGGCCACGATCATGACCGACCCCGACTTCGCCGACCGCACCTACATCGAGCCGCTCACGGCCGACGTGCTGGCCAAGATCATCGAACGCGAGCGCCCCGACGCGGTGCTGCCCACCCTCGGCGGGCAGACCGGCCTGAACCTGGCCATGGAGCTGTACGGGCGCGGTCTGGTGGGCGTGCCCGGCACGCCCGAGCTCATCGGCGCCAACGCCACCGCCATCGAGACGGCCGAGGACCGCGACCTCTTCAAGAAGGCGATGATCGAGATCGGCCTGAAGGTGCCGGCCTCGGGCGTGGCGCACACCATGGACGAGGCCCGCATGGTGATGGCCGAGATCGGCCTGCCCGTGATCATCCGCCCCGCGTACATCCTGGGCGGGCGCGGCACCGGCATCGCCGCCACACCCGAGGAGTTCGAGAAGGTCGCCATCAACGGCCTGCACGCCAGCCCCATCTCCGAGATCCTGATCGAGAGGTCGATCGCCGGGTGGAAGGAGTACGAGCTCGAGGTCATGCGCGACCGGGCCGACAACTGCGTGATCATCTGCTCGATCGAGAACCTCGACCCGATGGGCGTGCACACCGGAGACTCCATCACCGTGGCGCCGGCCCAGACGCTGTCCGACGTCGAGTACCAGCGCATGCGCGACGCGGCGTTCGCCTGCATCCGTCGCGTCGGTGTGGAGACCGGTGGGTCGAACGTGCAGTTCGCCGTGAACCCGGTCGACGGCGACCTGGTCGTCATCGAGATGAACCCGCGCGTGTCGCGGTCCTCTGCGCTGGCGTCGAAGGCCACCGGCTTCCCGATCGCCAAGATCGCCGCCCGCCTCGCCGTGGGCTACACGCTCGACGAGATCCCCAACGACATCACACGGGCCACGCCGGCCAGCTTCGAACCCGCCATCGACTACGTGGTCACCAAGATCCCGCGGTGGGCGTTCGAGAAGCTGCCGGGCACGTCGGGCGTGCTCGGGACCCAGATGCAGTCGGTGGGCGAGGCGATGGCCATCGGCCGCACGTTCGCCGAGAGCTACCAGAAGGGCCTGCGGTCGCTCGAGACGGGCCGTCTGGGCCTGAACTGCGATCCGGGCGAGCACCAATGGGACGAGCTGTCCGACGACCAGCTGCTCGTCCAGTCGGCCATCCCCACGCCCGACCGGCCGTTCCAGCTCGAGGTCCTGCTGCAGCGCGGCGTGTCGGTCGACACCATCTACGAGGCGACCAGGGTCGACCCGTGGTTCCTCGACCAGATGGCCCAGATCACCGCCGAACGCCAGGCCCTGCAGACCTACGGCATGGGCGACATGACCCGTGCCCGCTGGAAGCGGGCGAAGCGCCTCGGCTTCTCCGACGCCCAGCTCGCCTACCTGTGGAGCACCGACGAGCTGACCGTGCGAGCCGCCCGCCTCGCCGTCGGGGTGCGGGCCACGTTCAAGACGGTCGACACCTGCGCCGCCGAGTTCGCCGCCGAGACGCCCTACCACTACTCGACCTACGAGGACGAGGACGAGGTGCGAGCGAGCGACAAGCCGCGCGTGATCATCCTCGGCTCGGGTCCGAACCGCATCGGTCAGGGCATCGAGTTCGACTACTGCTGCGTGCACGCCAGCTTCTCGCTGCGCGACGCCGGCTTCGAGACGGTGATGGTGAACTGCAACCCCGAGACCGTCTCCACCGACTACGACACCAGCGACCGCCTCTACTTCGAACCGCTGACGCGTGAAGACGTGCTCAACGTGATCGAGGCCGAGACGGCGGCATCGAACGGCGTGGAGCCGAAGATCATCGTGTCGCTCGGCGGGCAGACGCCGCTGAAGCTCGCCGGCCTCCTGCCCGTGGGCATGATCGCCGGCACCAGCCCGCACTCCATCGACCTCGCCGAGGACCGGGAGAAGTGGAACGAGCTGTGCACGTCGCTGCGGATCCCCCAGCCGCCGGGCGGCACGGCCAGGTCGCTGGCCGAGGCCGAGGCGATCGTGGCCGAGATCGGCTACCCCGTGCTCATGCGGCCGAGCTACGTGCTCGGCGGTCGGGCCATGCGCATCGTGGAGGACCACGGCGAGCTGGTCGACGCCATGGAGCAGCTCGACGGCTTCGGCTCGCTGGGCAAGGAGGGGGGCCTGTCGAAGGATCGCCCCGTGCTCGTCGACCGCTTCCTGGAGGACGCCGCCGAGGTCGACGTGGACGCCATCCGCGACCACACGGGCGAGGTCCTCATCGGGGGCGTCATGGAGCACGTGGAGGAGGCGGGCGTCCACTCGGGCGACTCGGCCTGCGCCCTGCCCCCGCAGACGCTGCAGCCGTGGGTCGTCGAGGTCATCGAGGCCTACACGCGGTCCATCGCCGACGCCCTCGACGTGCGCGGCCTCATCAACGTGCAGTTCGCGGTGCGCCAGAACCAGGTGTACGTGATCGAGGCCAACCCGCGGGCCAGCCGCACGGTGCCGTTCGTGGCCAAGGCCACCGGTGTGCCGCTGGTGAAGGTGGCCTCGCGGGTGATGCTCGGGGCCACGCTCGCCGGCCTGCGGGCCGAGGGCCTGCTGCAGCCACCCGTGAACCACGGCCACGTGGCCGTGAAGGAGGCGGTGCTGCCGTTCAACCGCTTCCCCGACGTCGACACGGCGCTCGGGCCGGAGATGCGCTCCACGGGCGAGGTCATGGGCATCGACGCCACGTTCGGCCTCGCCTTCGGCAAGGCCGAGCTGGCCGCCGGAACGGTGCTGCCCGCGGGCGGCATCGTGTTCCTCTCGCTGGCCGACCGCGACAAGCCGGCCGGGCTCATCGTGTCGCGCCGCCTGCGCGAGCTCGGCTTCGGGCTGGCCGCCACCAAGGGCACCGCCGACTACCTCGAGCGGTTCGGGCTCACCGTCGACCGCGTGGTGCCGAAGGTCAGCGACCACACGGGCGACTCAGCCGTCGAGCTGCTGAAGGCGGGCCAGATCGACTTCGTGATCAACACGCCATCGGGTTCGGGCGCCCGCACCGACGGCGAGTCGATCCGCATCACCGCCAACGCCAACCGCGTCGGTTCGGTCACCACCGTGGAGGCGGCTCTGGCTCTCGCCACCGGCATGGCCGAGCGGGCCGGTACACCGCTGGCGGTGCGTTCGCTGCAGGAGTACCACGCCCGATGAGCCGCTGGCGGCGGGGCCGATCGGCGGCACCGCCGCCCGAGGCGCCCGATGCGAGCCTGGCCACGCAGGTGGGCACCGTGGCGCTGACCAGCCCGGTGCTGCTGGCGTCGGGCACGGCGGGGCACGGCGCCGAACTGGCGCCGTACCTCGCGCTCGGCCACCTCGGCGGCGTCGTGGTGAAGTCGCTGGCCGCTTACCCGTGGGACGGCAACCCGGCGCCGCGCGTGCACCCGGTCACCGCCGGCATGCTCAACGCCATCGGCCTGCAGGGGCCCGGCGTCGCCGCTTGGGTGCGTGACGAGCTGCCCGCGCTGGTGGCCACGGGCGCCACCGTGGTGGCCTCGATCTGGGGCCGATCGGTCGACGACTACGCCGCCGCCGCGGCCGCGTTGGCCGGCGTTGTCGGCATCGTCGCGGTCGAGGTGAACCTGTCGTGCCCGAACCTGAAGGGCAAGGGCATGTTCGCCCAGTCGCCCGAGTCGACCCGGGCGGCCATGGCCGCCACCGCCGGGTGCGGGTTGCCCCGCTGGGCCAAGCTCACCGCCGCGGTCACCTCGCTGGCCGAGATCGCCACGGCCGCGGCCGAGGGCGGGGCCGCCGCCGTGACGCTGATCAACACGTTGCCCGGGCTCGGCCTCGACGTCGTCACCGCCCGCCCGGTGCTCGGCAACGGCAGCGGCGGCCTGTCGGGTGTCGCCATCCACCCAGTCGCGGTGAAGGCAGTGTTCGACGTGCGCGCCGCGCTGGCGTCGCTGCCCATCGTCGGCGTCGGAGGGGTGGTGCGCGGCCGTGACGCCGTCGAGCTGCTGCTGGCCGGCGCGTCGGCGGTCGCCGTCGGCACGGCCACGTTCGCCGACCCGCGCGCCGCGGCGCGCGTGCAGCACGAGATCGCCGAGCACTGCGCCGCCCACCGCACCACCGTCGCCGCGCTCGTCGGCGCCGCCCACCGCCTCTGAGGAGAGTCGTGCCATGACCCTGACGCGCACCGCCAAGCTCGCCGTCGCCATCGACGTGCCGGACCTCGCCGCGGCGCGCGCGCTGACCGACCGACTGCGGGGCGAGGTCGACGTCGTGAAGGTCGGCCTCGAGTTGTTCTGCGCCGCCGGTCCGAGCGCGGTCACCACGATGGTCGACGCCGGTTTCGAGGTCTTCTGTGACCTGAAGCTGCACGACATCCCCAACACGGTGGCCAGCGCGGCCCGCGTGCTCGGCGGGCTCGGCGCCCGGTACGTGACGATGCACACGAGCGGTGGCGCCGCCATGTTGCGCGCGGGTGTCGACGGCCTGGCCGAGGGCGCCGCCGCCGCCGGGTTGCCGGCGCCGCTCACGCTCGGTGTCACCGTGCTCACCAGCGATCCCGACGCCCCCGACGAGCTGCTGCAGGGCCGGGCCGCTCTCGCCGAGGCGTCCGGATGCGGCGGGCTGGTGTGCGCCGGCACCGATCTACCCACGCTGCGTGGTGTCGCCACCGGCCTCATCCGGGTGGTGCCGGGGATCCGCCCGGCGGGGGCGTCGGTGGGTGATCAGGCGCGGGTCACCACCCCCGAGCAGGCCGTTCGCGACGGGGCGGGGATCCTGGTGGTCGGCCGGCCGATCACCCAGGCCGCCGATCCGGCGGCGGCGGCGCGGGCCATCCGGGCAGAGATCGCGGCGTTCACCAGCCCGGATGCTGGTGGCGACGGGGGAGGGGCGCGCTAGGGTGGCGTCATGGCCACTCCCCCTGTCCTCACCCCTGAACAGCGCACGGCAGCACTGGCCAAGGCCGCACAGGCCCGGGCCGCTCGCGCCGCGCTGAAGGAGCGCCTGAAGCTCGGATCGCTCACGTTGGCCGAAGCCCTGAAGCAGGCGGAGAACGACGACACGGTCGGCAAGCTGAAGGTCGTCGCCCTGCTGGAGTCGCTCCCCGGCGTGGGCAAGGTCAAGGCCCGGCGCATCATGGAAGACATCGGCATCGCCGATAGCCGTCGCGTGAAGGGCCTCGGCCCGCAGCAGCGGTCGTCCCTGCTCGAGCAGCTCAGCTGAGCCCGGTCACGGCAGGCGGCGGACCCCAGCCGTGATCGTCGTGATCTCCGGCCCCGGTGGCGTGGGCAAGGGCACCATCGTGCGGGCGCTCGCCGACGCCGACCCCACACTGACCATCTCCCGCTCGTGGACCACCCGCGCCCAACGCCCAGGTGAGCCCGACGACGCGTACGTCTTCACCGACCGGGCCTCGTTCGAGGCGAGCATCGCCGCCGGCGGCTTCCTGGAGTGGACCGAGTTCCTCGGCAACTACTACGGCACGCCGGTGCCGTCGGCCGCCGTCGACGAAGTGCTCATCCTCGAGATCGAGGTCGACGGCGCCAAGCAGGTTCGCGCCCGGCACGCCGACGCCGTGCTCATCTTCGTCATGCCGCCCTCGCGTGACGAGCAGCAGCGCCGCCTGCGCGGTCGGGGCGACCCCGAGGAGAAGGTCACCGCCCGGCTCCGCAAGGCCGAAGAGGAAGAGCCCATCGGGCAGGCCATCTCCGACGTCCAGCTCGTCAACGACGACCTGGACCACACGGTGGCTGAGCTGCGCGCCGTCATCCGCACCGAGCTGGCCCACCGGCTCGAACGGTCCTCGGTCAGCGATCTCTGAGCCCTGTGCCCGTAGCGCCGCGGCGCCCGGGATACCGCGGTTCCACCAGGCCTGCTGCTATCATCGTCCAGCTGTTCCCGAGAAGGAGAGGTCATGGCGCGCGCCCACGACTCCATGGTCAACCCGCCCATCGAAGAGTTGCTCGACAAGGTCGAGTCGAAGTTCGCCCTGGTCACGTTGGCCGCCCGGCGGGCTCGGCAGATCAACTCCTACTTCAACCACCTCGGGGAGAGCCTCGGCTCGATGATCCCGCCGCAGGTCACCTCCGTGGCCCGCAAGCCGTTGTCCATCGGCTTCGAGGAGATCGCCGCCGACAAGATCGTGCCGCAGCCGATCGTGCACGCTGTCGAAGGCGATGCGCCCGGCGCGGTCGAAGCTGCCGCCGACCACTGATCCCGACCCCGTTCGCACTGCCAGGAGCACGCGTTGTCCCGCTACACGTTCACGTCCGAGTCGGTCACCGAGGGCCACCCGGACAAGATGGCCGACCAGGTCTCCGACTCGGTGCTCGATGCCATCCTCGCCGAGGATCCCAACGGTCGGGTGGCCTGCGAGACCCTGCTGACCACCGGCCTGTGCGTCGTCGCCGGTGAGATCACGACCACCGCCTACGTCGACATCCCGAAGTTGGCCCGCACGGTCATCAACAGCATCGGCTACGACAACGCCTCGTACGGCTTCGACGGCAACACCTGTGGCGTCATCGTCTCCATCGACGAGCAGAGCCCGAACATCGGCCAGGGCGTCGACAAGAGCGAAGAGACCCGCGGCGGCAAGAGCGGCGAGGACCTCCTCAACGCCCAGGGCGCCGGCGACCAGGGCATGATGTTCGGCTACGCCTGCGACGAGACGCCCGACCTGATGCCGCTGCCCATCTGGACGGCGCACCGCCTGGCCGAGCGCCTCACCGAGGTCCGCAAGGCCGACGTGGTGCCCTACCTCCGCCCCGACGGCAAGACCCAGGTCACCTACGACTACGAAGACGGTAGGCCGGTGCGCCTGCGGGCCGTGCTCGTGTCCACCCAGCACGCGCCGGGCATCGACCGCGACGAGATGATCCGCCCCGACCTCATCGAGCAGGTCATCCGACCGGTCATCCCGGCCCAGTTCGCCGACGACGACTACGCCGTCTACATCAACCCCACGGGCACGTTCGAGCTCGGTGGCCCCCACGCCGACACCGGCCTCACGGGCCGCAAGATCATCGTCGACACCTACGGTGGCATGGGCCGCCACGGTGGCGGCGCTTTCTCCGGCAAGGACCCGTCGAAGGTCGACCGCTCGGCCGCCTACGCCGCCCGGTGGGTGGCCAAGCACGTGGTGGCGTCCGGTGCCGCCCAGCGCTGCGAGGTGCAGGTGGCCTACGCCATCGGCATGGCCCAGCCGGTCAGCATCTTCATCGAGACCTTCGGCACGAACACCGTCGACGAAGGCAAGATCGAGCAGGCCGTGCGCGACGTGTTCGACCTGCGCCCCGCGGCCATCGTGCGCGACCTCGACCTGAAGCGCCCGATCTACCGCAAGACGGCGGCCTACGGGCACTTCGGCCGATCGCTGCCCGAGTTCACGTGGGAGCACACGACGCGCCTCGCCGACTTCAAGGCCGCGGTCGGCGTCTGACCCCGTGACCCCGGGCGCGCCGCTGGTCGTGCGCGTCCTCCCCGACGTGCGGGGGATCGACAAGACCTTCGACTACCTGGTCCCTGACAAGCTCCGGGACCAGGTGCGCGTCGGCGACCAGGTGCGCATCGATCTGCACGGTCGGCGCGTCGGTGCGTGGATCGTGGCCGTCGATGTCGAGCCGCCCGCGGGCGTCGGGCTCAAGCCCCTGGCGAGGTGGTCGTCGGCCGGTCCGCCGCCCGACGTCGTGGACGCCGCCCGCTGGGCGGCGTGGCGCTGGGCCGGTACCCCCCAGCACCTGCTGGCCACCGCGTCACCGCCCACGAGCGTGGCGCCCCTGCCCGCCGCGTCCGGGGTGCCGGCGTCGGTGCCGTCGGTCGGTGACGACGGTGTCGTCGTGGCCCGCATCGCCCCCGCCGGCCCCCTGCTCGACGAGGTCGTGGCGTGGCACCGCGGTGGCCAGACCCTGGTGGTGGCGCCGTCGATCGCGCTGGCCCGTCGCCTGGCCGTGGCCCACGAGCGGGCCGGTCTGCGCGTGGCCCGCTACCCGCGCCAGTGGGCCATCGCCGCGGCCGGCCGGTGCGACGTGGTCGTCGGGGCGCGCGTGACCGCGTGGGCGCCGGTGCCCCACCTGGCCGCCGTCGTCGTGGTCGACGAGCACGACGAGGCCCACCACGAGGAGCGCACGCCCACCTGGCACGCGCGCGATGTGGCCGTGGAACGGGCCCGACGGGCCGGTGTGCCCTGCCTGCTCACCTCGCCGTGCCCGTCGCTGGAGGCCCTGGGCCTGGGGCCTGAGCGGTCGCCGTCGCGCCAGGACGAACGGGCCGGCTGGCCCATCGTCGATGTGGTCGACCGCGGCGAGGAGGATCCGCGCACCCGCCGGTCGCTGGTGTCCGATGCGCTGGCGCGCGTGCTGCGCAGCGACCGCCGCATCGTGTGCGTGCTCAACACCAAGGGCGTGGCCCGGCTGCTGTCGTGCGCGACCTGTCGCACGATCGCCCGCTGCGAGCGCTGCGAGGCGGCCGTGGCCCAGGGCGACGACGGGCTCGAATGCGCCCGGTGCGGCCAACGCCGGCCGGTCGTGTGCACCAGCTGCGGGGCGAGCCGCATGAAGGCGCTGCGCCCCGGCGTGAGCCGCCTGCGCACCGAGCTCGAGGCGGCCACCGGCCATGCCGTGGCCGAGCTCACGGCCGCCACCGCCCACCAGGGCCCGACCGATGCACGCGTGGTGGTCGGTACCGAGGCCGCGCTGCACCAGGTGCGCGAAGCCGACCTGGTGGCGTTCCTCGACCTGGACGCCGAGCTGCTGGCGCCGCGCTACCGGGCCCACGAACAGGCCATGGGGCTGTTGGTGCGGGCGGCCCGACTGGTGGGCGATCGGGCGGGAGGGGGTCGGCTCCTGCTCCAGACCGAGCTGCCTCAGCACCCGGTCGTGCAGGCGGCGCTGCTGGCCGACCCGGCCCGCCTGGTGCACGACGAACGGGTCCGGCGGGCCGAGCTGGGCTTCCCACCGGCGGTGGCCATGGCCGCGGTGTCGGGCGCGGGAGCCGAGGCGTTCGTGGCCACCCTGCCCAGGCCCGCCGGGCTCGAGGTGCTCGGTCCCGCCGACGGTCGCTGGCTGGTGCGGGCGCCCGACCACGGCGTGCTGTGCGACGCGCTGGACGCCGCGGTGCGCCCGTCGGCCCGGGTGCGGGTCGAGGTCGATCCGCTGCGCATCTGACGGGCCGGCGCGGTCAGGCCTGATAGACGAAGTTCAGGGGCTTGCCGGCGCCGGTCGGCGTGGTGACCACCACGGCGGCGACCCCCAGCGGACGGGCCGGCGTGACGAAGGTGAGCGAGGCACCGGCCGCGTTCACCACGACCGATCGGGCCGCCGTGCCGCGACGGTGACCGTGGCGTTCCTCAGGTACGTGCCGGTCAGCGTGATGGTCTGCCCGCCGTTTCGGGTGCCCGTGGAGGCAGAGATGCCCCGACCGACGGCGCGGCACGATCGTGAGCGCGAGCACGGGCGAGGCGATGTCGTTGATGACCGTGATCCGCAGCTCGGTCGACGCTGTCACCGCCCGGCTGAACGAGAACGTGTCGTTGGTGGCCGTCGTGGCCGTGGCCAGGTTGGCGAAGGTGGCGGCGCCCGGGGCCCGGGCCTGCAGTGTCACGAGCACGCCGCCGGAGCCGAGGCCCTTGCCGTTCTTCACCGCGCCCGCCAGTGCGACGGTGCCTGGTGCCAACCTCGTCGCCGGTGCCGTGAGCGTCAGGATCGGTGCTTCCGGCCAGGCGTACCTGAACGCCACCG
>JANMAT010000183.1:0-3497 GCA_031359995.1 Actinomycetes bacterium | reverse complement strand
GTGGCGCTGACGTCGGCCCGCACCATGCAGCCCGTACCGTCGAGCGCGTACCGGCACCCGAGGGCGGTCGAGACCGCGACGGCATCGGTCGCCGTGCGCAGGTCGACGCGGTCGGACCGCAGCGCCACGTAGCCGTCGGGCACCCCGTTCGCCAGGGAGGGTGCGGTCGTGGTCGCCGGCAACGCCGTGGTGGTCGGGGCGGCCGAGGTCGGTGCGACCGTGGTCACCGCCATGGTGGCGGGCACCGCGCTGGACGACGTGGCCGCCGCCGTGACGGATGCGGCGACCGACGAGGTGGTGGTGGGCGCGACGTCCTTGCTGTCGCCGTTCGACGCGAGCACCAGCCAGAGCCCCACCCCGGCCACCCCGGCCACCACGGCGACGACGATGCCGGTGACGATGAACGAGGTGCGGCGCCGACGGGGCGGAGTCGGGGTCATCGCCACATCATCGTCCGACCTGGCCATGGGTGCTCCTCGTGGGTGGGACGCGACGTCCCCGGTGGTCCGATGACGCTCATGAGCCCGTCGGAGTCGACCCGGAGACATGACGATGTGGTGTCGGCTCCACACGCGGACGGGATGCGCTCGCATCGAGCGATGCACTCGGTCGAGGACGTAGGCCGAAGGCCGCCGAGACGCGCTTGGCCAGGCGGATGGCGGGCTCGTCGATCCAGCGGGTGAACCACCATGCAGCCACCAGCGAAACGACGAGTACGACGAGGGCCGTGGCGGTGGAGGCGACGGCGTACGGGACCGATGTAGCGCGCAACCGCAGGAAGACCCGGTTGCCCAGCGCGAACAGGACCATCTCGTGCAGCAGGTACAGCGAGAACGAGATGCGGCCGAGCTCGCGGATCGAGCGGTGGGAGAGCAACCTCTTGGCCACCGCGCTGCCGAGCACCGCGATCACGATGAGAGTGGCCCCGACCAGGTGCGCTCCGATCAGGCGGGTCCTCAGGGACACGTCGCCCCGCCACAGCGGCGCCCACGCGTCGGCCCGAAACTCGGGCAGGGTGCCGAACCAGAGGCCGGCCGCGAGCGCGACGAAAACGAGCCAACGGCGCAGCGCCACCGGCACCGTGCCCTCGACCAGCCGGGTGTCGCGAGCGACCCGACGCTCGTGCCACACCACGGCCTCGGCCAGCAGCACACCAGCGATGAACCCCGTCATGTAGAGCTGATCGAGCCACAGGGCGGCGACCAACGCCGCGGCTCCCGCGGCGATGCGCACGCCTCGACGTGGGAACACGCCGACGAGTGCGAGCACGACGTACGAACCGGCGAACTCGACGGGCATCGTCCACAGCACCGGCAGGAAGCGAGAGTCCGAGCCGAACATCACCCCGAACCCGGTGATGTCCCACAGCCAACGACCCCACGGTGCACCCCGGTTCAACATCTCCTCGGTCTGCGGCGACATCGTCCGGAGCGCGCTGCGCACGGTCACGTTCACCTCGAACAGCCCGAGCTTGGTGAGCGTCAGCGACACGAGCAGCGCACCGGCGATCGGCACGACGAGACGGATCGGCCGGCGCGCCGCCATGTCGAGCACCGAGCGGAGCGAGACCCGGTCCGACCGGAGATGGGGCAGCGCCAGGACGATGCCCGAGTGGACGAAGAACACGCACACGGCGAGGTTCCCCGCGTACAACACGTTCAGCGGCGTTGCCGCCAGCACGCGGGACCACCCGGTGAGGACGCCTACCGGACCGAACGACCAGGGGTAGTGGAACTGCGCGACGCAGTGGAGGAACACGACCGCGACCGCGGCCACGCCCCGAAGACCGTCCAGGTGTTTGAGGCGTCCACCGGGGGCCGCCGCGCCGCTGCCGCCGTCGGCCGTCACCTGGGGATCCGCTCGTCGCTCAACCGGTTCATCGTGGCACACCCGTGCGACCGCGAGCCCTCCGAGCACGGTTGCCGCGCCCACCGCACGATCAGAGCGGCCCGCTCCCGCCGTCGCGCGCGGGGCCGCAGTTCATCGACGAGAAGCCACCGGCGCCGCGCCGGCCGGCCACGCTGACGTAGCCACGGCCGAGCACCGTGCGCCCCGACGCCCGCACGGCCGCCATCTCCGTGCCGATACCCTCAGCCGTGAAGGACACCGTCAGCACCGCGCCGTCGCCGCGGCACGCGATCATGCCGTCGGACAGATCGCCACCGGCCCACGCCGTGACCCGACCGGTCGACGGGTCGGCCTCGGCCAAGGTGTGGCGCATGAGCGGCTGGTCGGCCCGGGTGCCCGTGGTGCGGACCACGCCGATCACACGGGACGAGGTCTCGACGCACGCCACGATGAACGGCAGGTCCCGCACGACGCGGAGGTCGGGCCCTGCGTCGACGACCACGGCACCGTCGGGGCCCTGCACGAACAGGCGAACGTTGTCGAGCCACATGATGGCCGACGACCAGGACATCCCGGACCCGAGCGACACCGACCGCTCCTGGCCCGACGCCAGGTCGACGACGGTCAGCTCTGGCCCGTCCGGTCCGGGCAGGCCCGACCGTCGCAAGGCGACGGCGCCGCCGTCGGGGCGGGGTGCGAACACCTCCACGCCGTGGGCCACCTCGGTGGCGACGCCGAGCGACGCGCCCAGCGGCATCCGGCGCACGCGGCCGCCGACGGTGCCGTCGGATGGCTGCTCGAGCCACCACACGTCGGCACCCACGATGGCGACGGCGCCCACCCACGCCTGCGCATCGAGATCGGCCAGCACCTGCGGCGCACCGCCGTCGAGCGGCGACCGGACGAGCGAGGTGCGCGACGAGGAGCCATCGCGCACGGCCACGGCGCTCACCACGGCGCCGTCGGCCCAGGCGCTCGCCAGGACGAGGCACGCCAGTTCGCCGGCACAGGGGCCGGCCGAGCCGACGCGGCCCTCGGGCGTCCACGCCTCGATGGTGCCCTGGCCCAGGGTGGCCAGCACGACCTCGTCCGAGGAGCGTGCCGGTGCGACCGCCGTGATGACCGGCGCGGCCGTGGTCGTGGTGGGTGCCACCGCCGTCGCGCCCAGCGCCTCAGTGGTCGTCGTCGGGGTGGTCGTCGTGAACGGCACCGCCGATGTCGTGACCGGGACCGCCGTGGTGGTCGGCGCCCCCGCCGTGGCCGCCGCCGACGTGGACGTGGCAGCCGGCAGGTCCGCCGTGGTGACGACGGGTGCCGTCGCCCCGCTCCCGGGCGTGACCGCCGCCCACGTGGCGAGCGACGCCGCCATCACCGTGATGACCACCGCCGCGATCGGGGCTGCCCGCCGGGCAAACATCGTGTCGTTCATGCCCGTGCAGACGCCCGAGCGCGCCGTCCCGTTGACGCGTCAGCGCACGGAACGGACGCGCTCGTACCGGCCGCCGACGTAGCTGAACACGTTGCTGCCCGGCACCGTCGAGACGAACACGCCGTCGGGTTGCACGTAGGCCACCGCACCCGACGGCGTGCAGGCGATCTGGCCGGTGGAGAACGGGGCGTCGTCGACGCGGAGCCCGGCGCCGGTGCGC
>JANMAT010000182.1:0-4198 GCA_031359995.1 Actinomycetes bacterium | reverse complement strand
GACCAGACGGCACGTTGCCGCCCTGCGCCGGCTCGGTCACGACGTCGCCATCACCCCCGCCGCCTGACCACCAACAACATCGGGCTCCGCCCGAACGGGGCTGCCGCCCCGCACCCCGCGCGCGCCCGAGCACTCAGACCTAAAGGGGATTCTCGTGTCAGATGGGGTGGCCGAGAGGCCATCTCGTGCCGCTGAGCGGTACACCCAAGATTTCGCCGGCCGAACGCCCGAAATCTGGCCTCTGAGCTGGGGCGATGCGTCGCCCGTCCATCCAAGATTCTTATTGGTACTCGTTGGTACCAGCCGGACGAAAGACAACGGACACTCCGGGAGGCGCCTTGCCGCAGGTAGCGAGCGGTCGCGGCACGGAGCTCCCAGCCAAGATCTCACCCAAGATTTCCGGCGCTTCGGCACAGACGACGTCGCACGTCTGCCGGCGACGCGCCTGCGTCGGCCCTGCGGCGATGGCCGGACCGGCCGCACCGGCCGCTGATTCCGTGGACGAGCGGGTCGCGGCGCACCGCGAGCCCACAATGCTGAACGCTGTGCGCGGTTCCAAAGACCGACCGCGATTCGACAGTTGGCCTGGAAATGAGACGCGTCACGCAGCCGGCTGTGCGACGACACGATCCGCGTTGTCGATGATCTGATCCAGGGCCCGGTCGAACGCCGCAGCACCGAGCAGCACGTTCAACATCACCGCCCCGATGGCCGGCTCAAGCCCGAGCGGCTCGCCTGCGCTGGCGCTCCGAAGCGCTGCGAGCAGAGCCCGGTACGAAGGTGCGAGCGGCTCACTCACTCCGGAGCGCGGCAGCGCGTTGAGCACAGCTTTGCGCGCGCGTTCAGGATCCACTTCCGCACACGCCCGCTGAAGCGCGACAAGGACAGCTACGTCGACTAGCAGACGGGCTGGCGGCCAGGTCGGGTCGAGCTTGAGGGGCCTCAGCTCGTCGGCCAAGTCCTCCGCTGCTTCGGCGATGGCGTCGATCTGAGGGCCGTCGTAGTGCGCCACGAGCAACTCGGCGCGCCGTCTCGGCGGCCCCGTAGGCTGCTTGACGTTACCGAATCCTCGCTCCGCAAGGTCCTCGAGAAGCAGGCTTAGCTGGTCATCGATACGGTCCTCGAAGACCCGTTCGCGGTCGGGCCGCGGTCGATAGCCAGCGACGACCGGCCGAAGCAGAGCGTCGATGAGGCGCTCGAGTGCGCCGCGCGCGCGGCTCACGTGCGCACCGTCCCTGACGAGCTGAGCGCCACCGATGGCCGCCACCGTGGCGATGCCGGCCCCGGCAGCGAGAGCCACGCCCGAAGGTCGATGCGCGAGTGCGGCCACGAACAATGCCACGCCAACGCCCGTCACAACGCTCGGCGTGACCACCCCGGTCAAGGTACGCCACTTCTTCCGGCGTTCAACCGCCGAGTCACCCTGTTCCAGGACTTGGTTGGCGAACTCGTCGTTCTCGCTGGCGGCCACGACGTCCAGAACCGCTCGCCCGAAGCTCATTGTGATGTACTCGGGCGGCAGGTCCAGATCAGGGAACTCGCGCCTCAGCTCGTCCGGCAGTTCCTGCGCGACCCGATCGACCATCGAGCGGAACTCCGATGCTGGCATGCCACCGAGGATGAACCGTTCGACCCGACTCCTAGGCGTTGGCCGCCCCGCCACCTTGACCGCGCGAAACACCGCGGCCTCGAACTCAGAGGACTTCCCCGGCATACCGAACGCACGCGCCAGCACGCCAGCCGCCCGCGACCAGTAGCGGCGATAGCGGCTGCGACGAATGCCGTAGTTTGCGCCCGTCTTGAGATGCCTGAGCATGCCGCCCGGAGCCTTCACCAACGCAATCCTGTCAGACAGTGTGACCGCTCTGAGCCGACCCTGGGTTTGATTGCGGCTCGGTGGTTTGGTTCCCGGTCGACCTGCTCGGCGAGCAGGCGTGCGCGAACCAGCGGCCCCGAACGCGCTACAGGAACCCGAGCGCGGCTTGGACCGAGAGGCGTGCCGTGGTGTCGAGGTGCGCCCACGCCGGGCTCGAATCGTCGTTCAGCTCCGCCGCGAGCGCACGGAGGAGATCGAGGTCGCTCTCGGCGACCTCCTCGCTCAGGCGGCGCGGGTCGGGCACGATCGACAAGAGGAACGCTACGTCTTCGAGATGGCGCGTCTGGTCGCGGGTGTGTGGATCGGTCGCTGCTGCGGCCTTCACTGCGAGCGCCCCGTAGAGCGTCGGCACCCGTACGTCGACCGGAGCCCAGTCGTCGCCCAGCAGCACCGTCACCGGTTCAGCGACCTCGAGCGCACGGCGGCCGCCCGGGATCGCCAACGATCGCGCCCCACCGGCCACGAGGTGGTGCTCGGCCGCGTCGTCCGGGCACAGGAGATCGACCTGGGCGGAGTGAGCGACGAGCGTGCATCGGGCGAAGCCTTCGTCGTCGGGCCAGTCGTGACGGGGGAAGTCGAACCCGTAGGTGCGACACTCCGCCACCATCGCGGCCAACGCCGACGGGTCGGCGACGACGTCGATCAGGATGTCGCCGTCCTTCGTCTGCGTCGCCCGATGATCACGGGCCCCTTCCAACCGACCAGCCACGAGCACCATGAGCCCACCGACGAGACACCACCGATCGGCCGGGATCGCGCGCCCGAGCAGACCAAGGAGCCGGAACACCTCCCGATGCCGTGGCAGCAAATCGGTGCTCAGGTCGACCTCACGCACGGGCACGACCCCTCCCCAAACGATCCAGCACGAGATCGGCACCCCGGTCCAGCCGGTCAGCGAGGTCGAGCCACGCGACGAACAGGCCGAGATGCCGGGCGTCGGGCACGCGATCCCATGCCTCGTCAGGGACGACGTGGAGCCACACGTTCGGCACTTCACGCTCGGACCGGGCCCGCACCCGCTTCTTCCAGCCGACGGCAGGACCGGCGGGCAGGTAGACGTCGTGCACGCCATCGGCATCGACATCAAGCGGGGCACCCGCAGCGATAGCGGCCTCGCGTCCACCCAACCGCACCAAGGGATCATCGAGCGCGTCGCCGAGCACACCGGGATGCACGTGCAACGGCTCATGAGCGGCGCGTGCCCGCAGGTCCCGTCGCTCAGCGTCGAGCGAACCAGGCTCACGGCGCCGCAGAAGGTCGCCGGCATCGACGATGCGAGCCCACGCCGCCACGGCACTCAGCGGCCGACCACGGCGATACGGCCGCACGTTGTCGTACCGATCGAGCTCACGACGATCCAGGATCCACTGGCTCCCCGTCTTGGCAGCCGGCAACACCCCCGACAGGATCAACGCCTCGACCCGACTCCGGTGCACACCGAGCCGTTCCGCTGCTTCCTGCACGCTGACCATCACCGAACCAGCCATTCAGTCAAATATAGCAGGACTACTACATTTGAGGCGTCGATCATCACCGACGAGACCGACGTCGTCCTCACCCGCGACACCCTGCCGCTCCCTCTCACGCAGCGTGACCGCAGTGCACAGGGTGCCTGGACTCACCAGGCGACCGGCGCGATCGTGAACAGCAGGCTCGTTGGTCCTCCATACCTGACGCCTTGCGGGGCGGGCTCATCCAAGATTCCATCCAAGATTCTCGTTGGTACTCGTTGGTACTGGCTGGTACTCCCCGTACCCGCCGAGGGCGTTTTCCCAGCTCAGTTGGTACGGGTTGGTACTGGTCGGACGATTGAGATCCGACTCTTAATCCGCAGGTTCTGGGTTCGACTCCCAGGGGGCGCACAAAAGACCTGGTCAGCGATGCTGAACGGGAGACCATCTCGTTCCGCTGAGCGGCACAGCCAAGATTTCGGCGGCGAAACGCCCGAAATCCTGCCTCTGAGATGGGACGATGCGTTCGCCGCTCATCCAAGATTCTTGTTGGTACTCGTTGGTACCAGTCGGACAGAGCGCAACGGATGCCCGCCGGCACGACGTCTGCGCAGGTCACCGGGGTGCGAGGGTCACGCGCCGATCCAAGACTCCGTCCAAGAGTCCGTTGCTCGCTAACCGACGACGAGCGCCGAGGCGCGCGAGATACCGCGCTCGACCCTTCGAGGCACGCGGCCGAGCCGGCCGCTGGGTTCGACTCGAGGGGCGACCGCATCGATTGCTCGACCGCTGTGCGTAGCGGCCCGGGCTCCTACGTCACGCCGCCCGCCTGGACCGTTGATCGCAGACGCGGTCGCCTGTTGGCGTCGGC
>JANMAT010000173.1:0-27841 GCA_031359995.1 Actinomycetes bacterium | reverse complement strand
CTCACCGCGCACGGGCTGGTTGGGCCGGTACCTCGACGGTGTGGCCGGCGACAGCCCGTTCGTCGGCGTCACCATCGGCCCGACCGTGCCGCTGACGCTGGTGGGCTACCAGAGCGATGCCTGCGCCATCGGCGAGGTGGGCGGCTCGTTCGGCACCTCGCTCGATGTGAACGATCAGCGCCTGGCCCGGGCGGTGCGCGACCTGGCGGCCGGTCCCCAGGACCGCGGCGCGTTGGCCGACGCGGTGGCCAGGGCAGGGCGGGCGATGGTCGACGTCAACACGGTCACCGCGCCGCTCTACACCGGCGATCTACCGACCGAGCGACCGGCGCGCGACCTCACGCTGGCGGCCCGACTGATCAACGCCGGTCTTGGCGTCCGCGTCATCAACGTCGATCTCGGCAGCTTCGACACCCACGCCACGCAGCTCGGCTACCACGCCGGTCTGCTGCGCCGGCTCGACGCCGGCCTCGCCGCCTTCTTCGGGGTCCTCTCGCCCGACGTGGCCGGCAGGGTCGTCGTGTACGTCGCCAGCGAGTTCGGCCGTGCGCTGACCTCCAACGACTCCGGCGGCACCGACCACGGAGCCGCCGGTGCCGCGCTCCTGATCGGCGCGAACGTGCGGGGCGGGCGCCACGGGGCCCTGCCGTCGTTCGCCGATCAGTCGGTCGGGACCGTGCTCTCGGCGACCGTCGAGCACCGATCGGTGTTCGCCACCGTGCTGGCGCGCTGGCTGGCCGCCGATGACGTCGCCATCCTCGGGCGGTCATTCGAGCAGCTCGACCTGTTCGTGGCGCCGCCGTCGCCCGGGTCGGGGACGACCGACATCGTGACCCGCCTGGCCGGCGACGGGTTCGTCGAACCGGTACGGCCGGTGCGTGTGCTTGACACGCGTGACGGCACGGGCGGCGTGGCGGGACCGGTGGGTGCCGGGCAGACGATCGACGTGATGATCGCCGGCGACGCCGTCCCACCCACCGCCACCGGTGTCGTGCTCAACCTCACCGCGACGGAAACGACGGCGCGCAGCTACGTGACCGTGTGGCCCGCAGGGCGCGAACGCCCGCTGGCGTCGTGCCTGAACATGGCGCCCGGACAGACGGTGCCGAACCTCGTCCTGACGGCCCTCGGCGCCAACGGTGCGGTGTCGCTGTACAACTCGGCGGGCACGACCCATCTCGTGGCCGATGTGGTGGCCTACGTCGGGCCGGCGCCCGGGGCGACGTTCCTCCCCCTGGACCCGTTCCGGCTCCTCGACACGCGCACCGGCGCGCCGCTCAGCGCCGACGAGCCACGGCGCGTGTCGGTCGCCGGTCGCGGCTCGGTGCCCGCGAGCGGCGTCGTAGGTGTCGTTGCCAACGTGACGGTGACCGAGCCCACGGAGTCGGGCTATCTCACCGTGTGGCCAGCGGCTCAGAGCCGGCCCGTCGCGTCGAACCTGAACTTCCTTCCGGGTCAGACGGTGCCCAACCTGGCGGTGGCGCGCCTGGCCGACGGTGCTATCGACCTCGTGGTGTCCTCCGGATCGGCCCATGTCGTGATCGACGTCGTCGGTGTGCTGACCGACGCCAGCTCTGGCGCGCGGCTGCACACGATGGTGCCGGCGCGGGTGCTCGACACGCGGGAGGGTCTCGGGGCTGCGGGGCGCCTCGTACCGATGGAGGCGATCGAGCTCGTGCTCGGCGGGGTGGTCGGGGTGCCGGGGGATGCGATGGCGGTCGCGCTCAACCTCACGGCCGCCGATCCGAGCTCGTTCGGTTGGATCACGGTGTGGCCGGCCGGGCAGACGCGACCGGAGACGTCGAGCTTGAACCTGTCGCCCGGGCGTGACGTGGCCAACCTGGTGATCACACGGCTCGGTCGGGACGGCGCGATCGGTCTGTACAACGCGCGTGGCAGCACCGATCTCGTGGCCGACGTCGTCGGTTGGTTCGCCTGAGCTACAGGCGTCGGAGCAGCTGGGAAAGGTTCGACGGCTGTTCCCCGTCGCGCACGGCACGGGTCACGTGGTTGACACCCGGAGCACGCACGATGACGTCCGGCCATCGGGACGGTCCCGGTGCCGAACAAGGAGAACCCACATGCGAATCTCTCGGCGCGCCGTCGTGCTCGGCGTGTTGACCACCGCACTGGCGGCGGGGACGGCCTTCGCCGCCCTCGACCACGGCGTGAAGCAGCAGAAGGAGCTGGCCGACGACTCGCTCGAGCTGTTCGGGGTGCTGAAGCCCGTGGCCGCGTCGTCGAACGTCGACTTCACCACGGCGCAGGCGCTGGCCAACCCGGCCGGCCTCGTCACGGTGGCCAAGGGCCTGAAGGTCAACGTGGTGTCGGCGGGCAACGCCGCACCCAACATCGACCAGATGGTGCTCTGGCCGCAGGCCAACCCGACCCACATCATCGCCTGCAACGAGGAGGGCCCGACGGCGGCCGGTCTGCAGAAGATCGACCTGAAGACGGGTGTGGCGACGACCATCCTCACGGGCACCGCAGCCTGTGATCCGGTCCGCGTGACGGCTTGGGGCACCGTGCTCTTCGGCGAGGAAGCCGGCAGCACCGCCGGCATGTACGAACTGATCGATCCGCTCGCCGTGACCGGCGCCACCGTCGACCGCACGACCGGAGTGTCGTCATCGCCGAACATCCGTCGGATCGATGCCTACGGTCTGCTCTCGTTCGAAGGCCTCGCGGTGCTGCCCAACGGTGTCACGTACTACGGCGACGAACTCTCGGCCGGCAACGGCAACCCCGGCGGTGCCTACTTCAAGTTTGTGCCGACCACCCCGTGGGTCGCCGGGAGCGCCCCCATCACGTCGCTCGACCAGTCGCCGCTGGCCTCAGGTTCGGTCTTCGGTCTGCGCGTCGGCCAGGGCGGCAACTTCGGTCAGGGGTTCTCGTACGGCACGGGTTCCTGGCAGCCGCTCACCGGCACCACGGCGGCGCCGCTGCGTCCGTTGGCCATCGCGGCCAAGCTGACGGGCTACTACCGTCCGGAGGACATCGATGTCGACACCCGTGCCCTCGCCGTCGGCAACGTGCGCTTCTGCGGCAACAACACCGGCCGTGACTCGGCCCGGTACTGGGGCGAGACCATCTGCTTCACCGACGGCAGCGTGGCCGCTTCGGCGTCGGGTGCGACCGTTCCGCAGGTGCAACTGCTGGTGCAGGGCTCCTCGCAGATGAACATGCCCGACAACATCGCCTTCCAGGCGAAGCGGGCCAACTGGATCGTCCACGAGGACGGCAGCACGAGCGACCACATCGACGGCTCGCGCAACAACGACATCTGGAGCTGCCTCGACGACGGCGCCGATGACGACACGCTGACCGACGGTTGCGTCCGCGTCATCACGCTGAACGACCTCGACGCCGAGTCGACCGGCGGCTTCTTCGACGCTACCGGCACGCACTACTACGTGAGCATCCAACACGGCTCGAGTCCGTTCGGCACGATCCTCGACATCACCGGCTGGCGGTGAGCCCACCGGCTCACCGCAACGCCACGGCCCGCCGTCCACCGCTTCGAGCGGCGGTCGGCGGGCCGTTCCGCGTCACGCGCCGCGGCGGCCGGCGATGAGATGGAGGGTCGGCTCGCCCCGTTCGTAGGCCAGGCGGCGGCACCGTGCCAGCGCGACGCGCAGGCGCTCCCGCACGATGTCCTCGCCGACGAGGTACGGTCCGAGCTCGCCGACGAGATGCAGAGCGGCGGTCAGCGCGACCACCCCTGCGCCGGTGAGGTGCTCCGGGTCCGCTCGCCGCTGCGCCGCCCGCACCGTCTTCCACTGGATGGTCTCCTGCACCGGACCCGCTCCTGTTCGCTCCGTCGAATCGCGCCGACGCCAGCGTGTGCGCGCCCGTGGGCATCGGCAAGCGTCCGCGGCGAGTGCTCGCTCAACGGTCATCCCGACGTCACCGCCGCGCCGCGCTCGGTAGCGGGGGCGCACGGGCCGGTGGTGCGCTCCCGGCGAAACGCATGGGCGCGCGTGAGCGCGATCCGAACCTTCGATGAGCAACGGGCGGGCCCTGTTCCCCGCGTCGTACAGTCGACGTACCTTCGCTCGGTGGACAGCGAGGTGGAGCTCCAGTTGGTGGCGATGTTCACCAGGATCGATCGCCAGACGGTGGTGGAGGCGTGGCGCGTTGCCGGGGCTCGCAGCGTCCAGCAGTGCCGCGTCTGGGACGCCCTGGCGACCGCCGCCTGCAGCCGTGACGTGGGTCCCGCGCTCGAAGCGCTCGCCGCGCTCGACGACTGGGACGACGAATGCAACGACTTCACGGCGCGCGGTCTCGCGGCGACATCGCACGCCGCCGACATGGTGCGGCCGCTGCTCGAGCGACTCGACGTGAGGGGTCAGTGGGCGACGACGTTGCCGGGGACGATCTGGGCCTGGAAGGCGAACACGTCGCGGCTCTCGGGGTCCACGAGGGCCTTCACCCAGTGGACGTCATTGAGACCCGTCGCCGCGTTGTCGCCGAAGGTCTCGACGCGGGTGAAGTTCTCCAGGCGCTTGCCGGCCGCGTCGAGCAGTGGCTTGTCGACCCGGAAGTAGTGCGAGTCACCGTGGACGTAGGCGACCGGGCGGCCGAAGGCGATGGTCTCGTTGCGCAGGGCGACGAGGTAGGACTGGTAGCCGTCGGGGGCGCTGTCGGTCTCGGCCAGCGTGCGGGCGTTGCGCAGCGGAGCCCGCGTGGCGTCGCTGCCGTCGAAGCCGGGGTCGGCCTGGGCGATGATCATGACGGCGACGGAACGCTTGGCCTTGGCCTGGGCGAAGGTCTCCTGCAGCCAGGCGATGTTCGCTGCATTGCGCGCCGCGTACTCGTCGGCGTTCGGAGCGGTGTCGCACAGGTTGTTGCACGAGCCCTGGACGTTGACCGTCACGTAGGTGACGCCCTCGTACAGCCAACGTCGGTTCTCCACGCAGGGGGCGGGCTTGGTGACCGTGGGGCCGGCGGCCGGACCGCTCACGTAGGCGAGACACGTGGGCGCCGTCTGGACCTCCTGCTTCAGCTGCTTCTTGCCCGCCGTGTACGGCGTGCTGAAGAACACCTGGCGCTCACGGTCGAGACGCTCTAGCGAATTGAAGCCGCCGTTCGACGGGCGGTCGCAATCGGTCCAGTCGTTGTCGCCCGGGGTGAACGCCGCCGGCTGGTCGAGCTGGTTCAGGTAGCCGAGCGCCGTGTCGTAGAGCTCGTCGGCACAGAAGACCGACGGCGGGTTGGCGGTGGGGCCGTTACCGGCCTTCAGGTCACCGTCGTGGACGGTGAAGGCCAGCTTCTGGCTGTTCATGTCGGCGATGAGGTTCGGCACGCCGATGTCGGCCTGGGCCGCCGAGTACGGCAGGTCACCCCAGAGGCCGACCGAGTACTCGAACTCGTTGGTGTTGGTGGGCTGGCGCGACGCGTAGGAGATCGCGGGGACCGCGATCGCCGTGGCGCCGAGCATGAGTCCGAGGATCGCTGGTCGGGTGAGCTTGTGCCTGAGTCCGGGCATGGGATTCGCCTCTCGTGATGGTCCGCAGCCGGATGCTCGCGGCGACCGCTGAACCACCGATGGCCGTCGGGCGGCGGCCGGGTGAAGCGCGGGTGTTCGTCCGGTGTACGCGAGGAGGGCCCCACACGGAGCAGGCGATCACCTGATCAGTAGCGGAAGGTGGCGAGCTGCCGGGTGAGGCTGGCCGAGGTGGTCGCCAGCCCCCGAGCGGCATCCTGGGTCTGTTCGGCAGCATCGGCGGCGCCCTGCGCAGAGGCGGAGGTCGGCCACGTGGTCGGCGATGTCGTGTGTCCCCATGGCGGCCTGGGCCATGTTTCGGCCGTCTCGGCCGTCGCCGCCGACTGCTCCTCGACCGCAACGGCGATGGCCGACTGCAGCTCGTTGATCCGGTCGATGACGACGATGACCTGCGCGACGCAGTCCGCGGCCTCGCGGCTGTCGGCCTGGATCGCGCTGATCTGCTGGGCGATCTTCGCGGTGGCCTGCGCCGTCTCGCGGGCGAGGTCCTTGACCTCACCGGCCACGACGGCGAGCCCGCGGCCTGCTTCCCCGGCGCGAGCGGCTTCGATGGTCGCGTTGAGGGCCAACAGGTTGGTCTGCGCGGCGACGGCGGAGATGAGCGTCAGGACGCTTTCGGTTGTTGGATCGGTCGCCACCTGTGAGGCGCCGCCGCCGCCTCCCGTACATGCCTAGACCGCTTTCGATACCGGCGCTGGTCACGCTGACGCCGTTCGAGCGGTGCCCGCAGGTCCCTGCAGCGTCGTACACTGCCTGGCTCGTGAGCACATGGGCGGATGTACCGGTGGGGGCGCAAGCCGACGCGCCGACGTGGCGCCAGCCGGTGACGATGGCGTGGGTCGCATCTCAGGGCATCGCCGCCGTGGGCCTGGCCACGGGCGCATGGTGGCGCGGTCGCGGGTTGCTCGCCGGCTTCGTCTGCTGGGACGGCCAGTGGTACCTGCGGGCGGCTCGGCGCGGCTACGGGGCGGCGCCCATCGCGGGCCGACCGTCGCCGTGGCCGTTCTTCCCGTTGCTACCCGAGCTGCTGCGACTGCTCCATGGCGCTGGCCTGCCGGCGGCGACCGGCATGGTCGTCGTCAACCATGTGTTCCTGTTCGCCGCGCTGGTCGGCGTGTGGCACCTCACCGACCGCCACCTGGGGAGGTCGCACGCGTCGCTGGCCGTGTGGGCGTTGGCGCTGGCACCGATGGCGGGCGTCTTCTCGATGCTGTACCCGTCGGCCGTGTTCCTCGCTGCGTCGGTGTGGGCGTTCGAGCTCGCCGACCGGCGGAACTGGGTCTGGTGCGGCGCGCTGGCTGCGGTGGTCACGTCGGCCCGTCCGAACGGCATCGTCGTCGCCGCGGTGCTCGTGGTGCTCGCCGCGGCGCGGGCCGCGCCGCCGCGCCGATGGCGGGAAGCCGTCGTCACCGGTGCGCCGTCGGCGGTCGCGTTCGGCGGTTGGATGCTGGTCGGGCTCGTCCGGACCGGGAACCCGCTCGTGTTCGCCACCGCCAAGACGGCCTGGCACGAGGTCACCCTGGTGGGGCTGGTGCGGCGGGTGCTCACTCCCGCCACCGTCGACAGCCTCGACGTGCACGTCGTCCTCGGCGCCGTCGCCGTCGCCGCGCTGGCGCTCGGGTGGCGGCGCCTGCCGCGCTCGTGGCGGGCGCTCGCCTCGGTGTCGCTCGCGCTCCCCGCCGTCACCGGGCTGGTCGGGCTGGGGCGCTACAGCGCCGAGTGCTTCCCGGTGGCCATCGCCGCCAGCGCACCGCTGGCCCGGCTGTCGACGGGCGCCAGGCGAGCGCTCGCCGCCGGCTCCGTCGTGGCTGCGTTCGGGTGCGCGGTGGCGATGGCCGCCCACGGACTCGTGCCGTAGCACATCGTCCGTGCGAACCGCGCGCCACCGGTCGGCGAACAGGTCGGGACGCGACGGTGAACTTCCGATCGGCAGCCGCTCGGTGCTGGGGTCTCGCTGGAACAGTGCGCAGGGAACATCGTCCCGCGTTCGCCGCCGCGGTCATCGCCGGTGCGACGCGGCTCGGAGTGGCCGGACCGGTCGCCGCCGCCGACGGATCGGGCCGCGGTGAGCGCGGGGCATCGAGGACCTGCTCGGTCTCACGGCGGGCGGCGCCGGTGGTCACGGTCACCTCGGCGACGCCGGCATGGCCGGATTGACGACTGATCCGACTCGACGTCACGACGCCGTCCGGCGGGTCGGTCCCTCCAACCACCACCCCTCGCCGCCTCGACCGGAGCTACGGTGACGTCATGGGGCAGGGAGAGATGCTCCATGACGTCACGGTGGCCTGCGAGGCAGGGATGGACCCATGAACTTGGCTGTCTGGGTGGAGCGCAACGGGTGTCTGCGGGCCGACGATCCGGCGCTGGCCGACGGCGAGCGCGTCCATGCCGACTGGCGTACCTTCGCCGGTCGCGCCGCTCGAGCCGCGGGTGGCCTGCGCGACACGTTCGGCCTGTCGCCCGGCGACCGGGTGGCCATCGTGATGCGCAACCGGCCGGAGTACCTGGAGGCGCTGTTCGCCATCTGGCACGCGGGGTTGGTGGCCGTGCCGGTGAACGCCCGCCTCCACCGTGACGAGTTCGCCTACATCCTCGAGCACAGCGCAACGTCGGTCGTCGTGACCGACGACGAGCACGGCGACGACGTCGAGTCACTGGTCGGGAGCGTGGCGTCGTTGCGGGCCGTGGTGCTGGCACCGGGTGAGCGGTGGGACCGGCTCATGGCGTCGTCGCCCGTGCCGCTGGCGGGCCGGCGGCCCGAGGACGCGGCCTGGCTGTTCTACACGAGCGGCACGACCGGGCGGCCGAAGGGCGCCACGCTCACGCACCGCAACCTGCTGATGGCGTCGCTCAGCTACTTCGCCGACATCGACCCGGTGATGGCGCACGACAGCATCCTGCACGCCGCGCCGATCTCGCACGGCTCGGGCCTGTACGGGCTGCCTCACATCGCCCGTGGGGCGGTCAGCGTGGTGCCGGTCTCGGGTGGCGTCGACGGCGACGAGATCGCCACGCTGCTGCGGCGCTGGCCCGGGCTGTCGTTCTTCGCGGCGCCCACGATGGTGAAGCGGCTCACCGGCGACCGCGCCATCGCCACCGCCGACCTGTCCAATCTGAAGACCATCATCTACGGCGGCGCGCCGATGTACCTGGCCGACCTGCAGGACGCCCTCGGCGTGTTCGGCCCCCGCTTCGCCCAGATCTACGGGCAGGGCGAGACGCCCATGACGATCACCGCCCTGTCCAAGGCCGACCACGCCGACCGGACCCACCCGCGGTGGCTGGAGCGCATGCAGAGCGTCGGCGTCACCCGCACCGATGTCGAGGTGCGCGTCGTCGACGAGGAGGACCGCGACCTGCGCACCGGCGAGGCCGGTGAGATCCTGGTCCGCGGCGACGTGGTCATGGCCGGCTACTGGAAGAACCCCGAGGCCACCGCCGAGGCGTTGCGGGGCGGCTGGCTGCACACCGGCGACGTCGGCAGCTTCAACGACGAGGGCTACCTCACGCTGCGGGACCGGTCGAAGGACCTGATCATCAGCGGCGGCATGAACATCTACCCGCGCGAGGTGGAGGAGGCGTTGCTGCGCCATCCTGGCCTGGGCGCCGCCGCGGTGGTCGGCCGACCCGACGCCGAGTGGGGCGAGGCGGTGGTGGCCTTCGTGGTGGTCGCCGAGGGCGCCACGCCACCACCGGTCGACGATCTCGATCGGGTGTGTCTCGACCACATCGCCCGCTTCAAGCGGCCCAAGGAGTACCGGTTCGTCGACACCTTGCCGACCAACAACTACGGCAAGGTGCTCAAGCGCGAGCTACGCGACCAGCTCCGGGCCGAGGTCGAGGCGGGTGTCGGTGATCTGTAGAGTTCGGGCACAGGCGGGTCGATGGGCACGGGGGTGTGCCGCTCGATCCCGACGTTGGCCCATTGCGAACCACCGGCGAACGGTGGAGGAGGCTGTCTCTCATGAAGCTCGCGCTGTACCTGCCCAACTTCCGTGACCACGTGACCGTCAAGGAGCTCGAAGATCTCACCGCGCTCGCCGAGGACCTCGACTTCGACTCGGTCTGGACGCTCGACCGGATCGTGGTGCCGGAGGCCTCCGACCGAGGGGAGCTCCAGTTCCCGTTCGGGATGATGGAGCAGTTCCCGAAGGCGTTGCCGGTGTCGGCCCGGGGTCAGTGGCTCCAGGGCTGGCCGCTCATCCCGTGGCTCGCGGCGAAGACGACGAGGGTGCGGATCGGCATGAGCATCACCGACACGCCGTACCGCGCGCCCGGTGTGCTGGCGACCGAGATCGCCACCGTCGACCAGCTCTCGAACGGCCGCGTCAACGTGGGCGTGGGGTCGGGTTGGATGCCCGAGGAGTTCGCGGCGTCGAGCGCAGCCCACATCTTCCCGAAGCGGCACAAGCACGTGCGCGAGACGATCGAGATCATGCAGGGCATCTGGACCAACGACCTGTTCGAGTATCACGGTGAGTTCGCCGACTTCGACCGGTGCGGGTTCGGTGCCAAGCCGGTGCAGACGCCGCACCCGCCGATCTACTTCAGCGGCCTCAAGGACCCGAAGCGGTCGGCGAACCGCATCGCCAAGTACAACCTGTCGGGCTGGATCGGCATCCAGGACACGCCCGAGGAGATCACGAAGTGGAAGGGCGAGATCCAGCGTGAGCTCGGCGAGCTCGGCAGTGACCGCTCGCTCGACGATGGCTTCGACATGTGCAGCATGATCTGGTTCGTCATCACCGATGAGCCGACCGACCAGGCGCCGAATGGCAAGCTCAGCAACTTGATGGCCGGCACTGCGGCGCAGATCACCGACAACCTCAAGCGCTACAAGGAGGCTGGGCTCACGATGCCGCTCCTGTGGCCACCGTTCGCCGACGTACCGGTGTCGAAGACACTCGACGACCTCAAGCGCCTGAAGGAGGAGATCATGCCCAAGGTCGACGCGATCTGACGGACGGCCGGGTCGTCAGCGCACATCGCGCAGGGCCGCGGCGAGCGGCTCCATGACCGACGCGTCGTGGGGTGTGTTCAGGTAGACGATGCACACGTCGGCGCCGGCGTCGCGCCATCCGGCCACGATCGGTTGGATCTCCCGTGGGTCTTGGCCGTGGTTCAAGCGGACGTTGACGGACCGCTCGATCTCGGACGGATCACGACCGACATCGGCACAGTGCTGTTCGAGCACGTCGCACTTCCGTCGCCACTCGACGGGGTCGGCAACGGTGGAGTTCCAATGCTGCGCATACCGCGCGACGACACGTAGGGTGCGCCGTTCACCGTTGCCACCGATGGCAATCGGCGGATGAGGACGCTGCACCGGCTTGGGCTCGCACCACGCATCGTTGAGCACGAAGTGTTGGCCGGCGAACGACGCCCGGTCCTGCGACAGCAGCGCGACCACGACCTGCACGCCCTCTTCGAACTGGTCCATGCGCTCCTTCAACGGAGGCAGACGGATGCCGAGCGCGTCGGACTCCTCCTGGTTCCAGCCCGCACCGAGCCCGATGATGAGCCGCCCGCCGCTGATGATGTCGACGGTCGCGGCGATGTTGGCCAGGACCGACGGGTGGCGATAGGGCATCCCCGTCACCTGGCACCCGAGCCGCAGCCGCGACGTCGCCTGGGCCATCGCCGCGAGCATGGACCATCCCTCCAGGCACGGCCCGGACCGATCGGAGAAGATCGGCTCGAAGTGGTCGAAGTTCCACCCCGACTCGAACACGTCGAGCTGGTCAGCCGCGCGCCAGACGTCGAGCATCGCGGTCCAGGTGGTGTTCATCGGAGCGGTCTTGAACCCGTAGCGCATCGAGCTCGACCGTACCACCGCGCCGATCGTGCGCTGGCTGCATCCGGTCGTGGTCAATGAGCTGCTGCGATGCCTCGGCGAGGCCGAGTAGCCTGACCCCTGTTGTCGCTGAGCCACCGCTTGCTCCGATCGTCGTCTGTCCGATCTGCTCCAAGGCTCTATCCGTGCCCGGCGCTGCGTGACTCGTGAACACGAATGGTGAAGGAGGACCACCCGATGTGGAACCACGACCTCGCGCTCTTCGGCCGCATCGCGCTGGCGGCGGGGCTCGGCTATGCCGTTGGGTGGGAGCGAGAGGTACGGGGCCACCCCGCCGGCTCACGGACCTTCGCACTGGTGGCGGCCGGATCGGCCGGATTCACCGCGATCGCGATCGACGCGTTCCCGGCCACGGCCGAGAAGCTCATCGCCGGCGTCGTCACCGGCATCGGGTTCATCGGTGCCGGCGTGGTTCTGCGGGACCCGAGCGGGCACGTGCGCGGCCTGACCACGGCGGCGGCGATCTGGTCGATCGCCTCGGTCGGTGTGATCGCAGGAGTGGCGCGGTTCGTGCTGGCCTCGTTGGTCGCGTCGCTGTTCCTCCTGGTGCTGGAGATGCCGTCGATCCCGGTGCTCAAGCGCCTCGACCCCGCCCGCTGGGCGCAGCGCTTCACGAATGACGCCCCGCCGCCCGACAGCGACCGCACATCGAACTGACGAGCGCGGTGTGCAGATCAGAGAAGGCGACGGGCGCGCAGGGAGCGAAAGGCGAAGGCCCCTGGCAGCACCGGAATCCAGTAGGTGACGAGTCGGTAGGTGAGCACGCCGACAACGGCGATGCTGGCGGGAACCCCGACGTGGGCCAATCCGGCGACGAGGCCGGCCTCGAGCGCACCGAGGCCGCCCGGCGTGGGGCTCGTCGCGGCGATTGCCGACGCTCCGAGGTAGACCGCCGTGACGTCGGTGATGGGGATGTGACTGCCGAAGGCGCGCATGGAGCAGTACAGCGCGGCGACGTGGGTGGCGGTGATCCCAGCCGAGCCGGCGAAGACGGCGAGTGCTCGTGGCGGTGAGGTGAGGACGTCGGCGAGTGAGCGCAGCGCGGCGCGGACTCTGGCTCCGATGTTGGCCGGTAGGAAGCGGATCAAGACGATGACGCCGCCGATGGACATGGTGGCCATCACGGCGACGAGAGCAGGCCAGTAGCGCGGTGGGTCGATGTCGACGGTGCTGATCGGCCCGGCCGCGGGCAGCACGGCGGCGATCGCGATGACGTGCACGATCAGTCCGGCGAGCGTGTTCACGGTGATGGCGGCGAGGGCGGCGGGGCGTTCGCTGCCGGCACGTTCGAGGTAGCGGACGTTGGTGGCCATGCCGCCGAGCCCGGCTGGCGCCAGCCGGTTGCTGAACGTGGCGGCGAACTGGACCGACAGGGTTCGTCGGAGGGGGAGGTGCATCGTCGTGGAACCCATGAGCGCCACGGCGGCGGCCAGGTAGGTGCAGACCATGGCGACACCGGTGGCGGCGATCCAGCCAGGGTTCGGAGTGCGCAGGAGCCGGATCGTCTGCTTGGCCTGCCCGACCTGGCCGAGGAGGAGGTAGACGGCGATCGCACCGGCGGCGAGGAGTCCGAGGTTGCGCAAGGCCGTGCGGGCGGGGCCGATCACGGTGACCTCGGTGGTGGCGGTAGCGGCGGCGATGGCCCGTCGACTGCGCGCCAGCACGTCGTCGCGCTCGCCGAGTCGTTGCCGCAGAGAGGTCGGGATGGCGAGGGGGTGCAGGTGGGCGGCGGCATCGGCGAGGATGTCGATGTCGAGCACGTGCGCGGCGGCGTGTGCGATGCGGTCGGGTTCGGCGAACGGCAGAAGTACGGCGAAGGTGCGAGCGACATCTCGTGAGCGGTCATCGCGTGAGGACGTGAGCCGGGCGTCGGCGAGGTTGACGAGGCACGGGCGGTTGTCGCCGTCGACCGTGATGTCATCGGGACCCGCCAGGGCGAGCACGATCCCCGCCTCGTGCAGCCGGTTGAGCTCTTCCCACGTGGCCCGGAGGAACCCGTCGTTCACCTGCTCCGGCGGGAGCGTGCCGACGTGTGCTCCCTCGGGCAGTTGGTAGATGCTGAGGCTGTGTTCGGGTCCGACGTCGCCGCTGTAGCGAAGCCGGGGCGTGCGCACGCCGCTGCGTTCGGCCAGGACGCTCATGAGGGCTGCGTGTTCGTTCAGCTCGCGCGGCGAACGCAGTGGTCGGAGACCGGCCGTGTCACGGAAGGCCAGAAACTTCCACGCGAGCGACGTCCAACTTCGTCCGGGCTCGTGAAGACCGGTGATGACCACGAGAACGGGGCCGGTGTCGGTGTGCCCGACGAACCGCGAGCCGGGCAGAGCTCGAGGCCACGGCTGCAGGTGCCCGACGACGATCGATCGCGAGGCCAACGCCGAAGCGATCTGCGCCGCGGAAAGACGGCGGGCCGGCGCCCCGGCGACGTAGGTGTAGACGAACGAGACCGTCGCTCCCAGCAGGAGCCCGCCGACGGCGTCGAGGGGGAACTGGGCGCCGACGTAGACCCGCGAGATCCCGACGGCGATCGCGCCGAGAACGCTCAGGCGGCGCCCGACGCGGCCGAGGTACGGCGCCGCGACAACGGCGAGCGCAGCCGCGACGGCGCAGTGCGTCGACGGGAACGACGATGCGATCACCCGCCCACGCACCACGACCTGGTCCAGGATCTCGTCCGGCCGCCGACGGCCGACGGCCGCGTTCAGCACCTTGGCGAGGATCCAGCTGGCCGTGCCTGCGACCATGACGGCGCGGGCGAGCCGACGCCGTCGGCCGACGGCCGCTGCGCCACCGGCGACCGCTACCGCCGCGAGCGCCCCGAACTGCATCGCACCGGTGAGGGGCGCCGACAAGGTGCCGGGCAGGTGGTTGATCGACCGGAACACGCGGATCTCCCAGTCGGCCGGATCGCCCGCCCCAGCCACGAACGCCACCGCGACCAGCACCGCCAGGGACAGCAAGCCCGTCAGCGCCGTGCGCGCCGAGTGACGCTCGACCTCGGGCGGGATGACCGAGGGCGCGCTCACGGCGCACATTCAAACAGGCCCATCACGGAGTCGTGAGGGTGCCGTTCACGGCGAGGGGAACATCCTCGGCGTGCACCGGATAGAGGATCTGGAACGTGGTCGGGTCGGCGGCGATCAGCGCCATTCGCCCCCCATCGGCCTCGATGAGCGTTCGTGCCAGCGGGAGTCCGATGCCATGGGCCAGGCTCGACGAACGCCGATCCAACTGGGTCACGTCCAATGTGGCGAGCGTGCCTCCGTCGGTGACCTCGATGGCGACACCGCCGGGTGCGTGGCGGGCTCGGACGCTGACCACACCACAACCGTGCTGGATGGCGTTGTCGATGAGCACGTCGAGCACCTGGTCGAGGGCCGCTGGTGTCGCGATGATCGCCGGCAGTTGGTTGGCGATGTCGACCGTCAGGGAGCGCTGGTCGCGCTCGGCGCTCGGTCGCCAGCGATCGCCGGCTGCTCGTGTGGCCGCTGCGGGATCGGATCGAGCGGTCGGCTGGTGTCTTCCCCGTGCCAGCCCCAGCAGGTGCTCGACGGTGGCCTCGATCTGGTCGATCTCGCGCAGCGCCAGGGAGACCTCGTCTGAGGGCAGGTCTGACGCCGCAAGGCCTTCGATGGTCAGGCGCAGGCGGGTCAACGGAGTGCGCAACTGGTGGGAAACGTCGCTCGTGAAGGCCCGCTCGCGGGCGAGGACCGCGGCGGCACGCGTGCTGCTGGCGTGAAGGGCGTCGGCGACGGCGTCGATCTCGTCGATGCCACAGGTGGACGGTGGATCGGGGATCCGGCCGGCGTCGATCGCCTCGGCGGTCGCGGCGAGGGCGTTCACCGGGGTGGCCAATCGCTTGCTCTGGTGGCGGGCGGCGAGCCAGGCCATGAACAGCGCCGCCGTCGCCGCGCCAGCCATCGCCGTCCAAGCCCAGAGGGTTCGGATCCAGATGGTGGACTGGGCGGCCGTGACCCGCACCGCACCGACGACACGTTCGGTCGAGCGGTCGTTGATCGGCGTTGCGACGACGAGCGACCGACCGATCACCATGGCTGCGGGTTGGCCCCCGATCGCCTCCTGGACGGCACGGTCAGCCCGGTCGGGACCCGGTCCGGTGAGGCGGAGACCCCGCTGGTCGTAGACCGTCACGTCGGGCGGGTCGTCAGCTTCGCTGAGCGCCCTGGTGACGGTCGCAGCATCGAGCGGCAGCGTGACCTCGCCGATCGCCAACGCAGCGCGGCGCTGCAGGACGACGACCGCGTTGTCGTGGAAGTTCCGGTGGACGAGAAACGCCAGCGGAAGACCCAGGACCATGACGGTCGCGGCGGTCACGAGCACGATCACGCGCGTGATCGACTGTTTCACGGCGCGTCGAACCGGTAGCCGATGCTGCGGATCGTGGTGATCCAATCGCCGGGGCCGCCGTCCGCGGCCAGCTTGCGTCGTAGCGAGTGGAGGTGGGTGTCCAGGCTCTTTCGGCTCGCCTGGTCCCACTCGGGTCCCCACAACTCGAACAGGACGCGTTCGTGGGTGACCACGCGGCCGTGGTCCCGCATGAGCAGCACCAACAACGCGAGCTCGCGAGGTCGAAGGTCGAGCGGGCGTTCCCGCCACGTGGCCCGATGGGCCGCGACATCCACGCGGAGTTCGCCGATCTCGGCGACGGTGCCGTCGGCCGGCGCGGGCCGGAGCTGGGCGCGTACCCGCGCACGAAGCACCGGGAGTGCGAACGGCTTGGTGACGTAGTCGTTGGCGCCAGCGTCCAACCCGGCGATCACGTCGATGTCGTCGTCCCGCGCGGTGAGGATGACGATCCGAACGTGCTGGCGCGTGGCACGAAGCTGGCGGCAGAGCATCAGGCCGTCGCCGTCGGGCAAGCCGAGGTCCAGCAGCACGAGCGCTGGATCCCACTCGCCGGCCAGCAGCTGGCCTTCGAGGATGCTGCCCGCGCGACGGGTAAGGTAGCCATCGGCGGTGAGCGAGTCAGCCACCGCGACCGCTATCCGGTCGTCGTCCTCCACGACCAGCACCCGCGCCTCCACGGCCACATGGTAGGCCCGAGGCGTCCGATCCGGTGCGGTGTTGAGCTGGCGTTGGGGATACACCGAGCTGACTCACAGGCGAGTAGCGGGACGCTCTAACGCGCCGTGGCCAGAGTCCGTCGCAACGGTGGAGCACCGTCGTCCGGAAAGAGGTCCTCCGTGGGTGCCATTCAGCAACAGCCCAGCACCGCCCGAGCCGCGCTCAGCAAGGTTCCCGAAGTCACCATCTTCTTCTGGATCATCAAGGTGCTGTGCACCACGGTCGGCGAGACCTTCGCCGACTTCATCAACGGCAAGCTCGGCGACAACCTCAACACGACGACCGTGGTCATGGGCAGCCTGCTCATCACCGCGCTCGTCGTGCAGTTCCGTGCCCGCAAGTACGTACCCGCCATCTACTGGGTTGCGGTCGTGCTCATCAGCGTGGTCGGCACGCTCATCACCGACAACCTCGTCGAGCACTTCAACTGGAGCCTCACGACCAGCACGATCGTGTTCGGTGCGGCCATGCTGGCCACGTTCGCGGTGTGGTACGGGGTCGAGCACACCTTGTCGATCCACTCGATCACCACGACCCGACGCGAGGCGTTCTACTGGTTGGCGATCCTGTTCACGTTCGCGCTCGGCACCGCCGCCGGGGATCTCGTCGCCGAGAAGTACTCGATCGGCTACTTCAGGTCGATGCTCCTCTTCGCCGCACTCATCGCCATCGTGGCCATCGCCCACCTCCGATTCCGGCTGAACGCGATCCTGGCCTTCTGGGTCGCCTACGTGATCACCCGTCCCCTCGGTGCCTCCATCGGCGACCTGCTGTCGCAGCCCCGGCACCTTGCCCCAGGCGCGGACCCCGAAGGGTTCCAAGGGGGGCTCGGCCTCGGCACCACCGTCACCAGCCTGATCTCTCTGGCGGCGATCCTCGCCGTCGTCGTCTACCTGACCAGCAGGGAGACGGAACGGCCGACGCTGGCCACCCCGTGAGGCGGGGCGTCGCCTGCTGAACCGCGCTTCCCGTGACGACCGGCGTTGATCCCGCGTTGAGGAAACGCGATGGCGGCTCACAACCCCGCGTCGGGCGGGGCTTACCCGTGGACGAGCACGACGCAGGTGCGGGGCACCGGCTTCAACGCAGCGAGCGCAGCGGGTAGACCGGGCTCGCCGATCCCCGCAGGCGCGCTCGTCTCCGGCGGGAACCGCGGTGCTCGTCGCCAGCGGGCGTGGCGCCGGGCGGCCGACTGGGCGACACGGTAGAGGTAGCCGACGGGGTTGGCGAGCGAACGCACCCGATCCCAGTGCTCCCAGGCGTAGGCCATCGCCTCGTCCGTCACATCGTTGCCTGCGTCGACCCCGAAGCGCGCCACCAGCACTCGCCGTACACGCTGCCCGTCGTCCGTCGCGAACCGCTCGAACTCGGCGCCGGCGTTCGCCACGCGCCCTCCTTCCGTCCTCACACCCAACCAGACCCTCGGCGGCCGAAATCGTCTCACCCCTGCCGGCGCCACCGCGCTTGCTGAGTGGGTGATCTCGGCGCATGATCGGCGCTGTGGTGGAGTTGGGGGGACCGTTCGCGCATCGGGTGTCCCTGGCCGATCCGCGCGGTGACAACCGGTTCCTGCGAGTTAGGTGGCATCCCGAAGGCGCTCAGTTCGTGATCAGCCACTGGCAGGGTGATGTGTGCTTGGCCGCCACCCGAGTGGCCGACGACACGCCCGAGCTGCTCGCGTTGCTCGCCAACGGCCTCGCCAGCTCGAACACTCCAGACCCGGCCAGATGGGACCAGACGGGCTGAGGCCCGCCGGCCACCCACAGCACCGATCGAATGGGTCGGCGGCGGCACCGCTGCCTCACTCCCTACCAACCCGGCGGGTGATGCACCTTGGTATACTGCACGGGTGACAGTTCAGGTACCCACCCGATTCCGGGACACCGAGGTCCAGGCCATCGACGAACTGGTGGCAGACGGGGTCGCTGACTCCCGCTCCGAAGTCATCCGCCTCGCCGTCGCCCGCCTTGCCGAGCAACACCACCGGGCCAAGACCGGCGAGACGATCGCCGCCGCGTACCGGGCCCAACCTCAGACGGCTGACGAAGCCGCCTGGGCCCTCGCCAACGCCCTGGCGTTGACCGAAGCCGAACCCTGGTGACCGCCCCCGCGCAAGGCGACATCTGGCTCCTCGAGCCACCCAACGGCAAGCGGCGCCCCGTCCTGGTCGTCACCCGCAACGAGGTCATCCCCGTCGTCACGAACCTCGTCGTCGCCCCGATCACCTCGACGATCCGCGCTATCCCCACCGCGATTCCCGTCGGGCCGGCCGAAGGGATCGACCACGAGAGCGTCGCCAGCTTCGACAACCTCACCACCATCCCCCGCACGCTGCTCACCCGACGCCTCGGCCGCCTCGACCCCGCCCGCCACCACGAGATCTGCACCGCCCTCAACACCCTCGCAGACTGCTACTAGCGCCGCGGCGTCGCATCGACCCCCTTGTGACGTGCGGAAGCCAAGCGCGAACCGCACGACGCAGCACCAACCAGCACGGTCCGACACAGACCTCATTGCGACGATCCTGCGGCCGGTCGCGGTTTGCACCAGTGGGAGCATCGCCGGATCGATCTCACGAGCGGACAACGGGACCTGGTCGCTGGTTGTCGACCTTCCCGGCGCCAACGGCCGCCGGCGGCAGCTGCGGCGCCGCGGCTTCGCTACCAAGAAGGACGCCCAGGCCGCTCTCACCGCCATCCTCGCCGACAAGCACCGTGGCGTGCTCGTGGCGCCGAGCAAGGCGACGC
Organism: Actinomycetes bacterium; assembly: GCA_031359995.1. Lineage (GTDB taxonomy): Bacteria > Actinomycetota > Acidimicrobiia > Acidimicrobiales > Ilumatobacteraceae > JANMAT01. The sequence continues at coordinate 8,649 of JANMAT010000173.1, read as the reverse complement.
TCGGTTCGTACCTGCTCGACATCTGGTTGCCGGGGCGCCGTTCATCGCTGCTGCCCTCGACCGCAGCAGCGTACGAAGGCATCATCCGGCTCTACGTCCTGCCCGAGCTCGGTCGGGCTCGCCTCCGGTCGGTCGACGGCGCCGCCCTCAACCGCCTCTACAGCCGGCTCCTCACGGAAGGACGCACGGAGTCTCGCCGCGGTCTCGGCGCCGGCCTGTCACCCAAGACCGTGCGCAACGTGCACGGGGTGCTGACGCGTGCGATGCGCGACGCCGTGAGTTGGGGTCAGCTGCAGCGGAACGCGTGTGACACGGCCGATCCGCCGCGCGGCCGCGTCCCGGAGATGAAGGCGTGGACGGCCGACGAGCTGCGTCGGTTCGTGAAAGCCGCCGAGTCGCACCGGTGGGCCGCGGTGTGGATGCTGATGGCATCGACCGGGATGCGGCGGGGCGAGGTGCTCGGCCTGCGATGGACCGACGTCGACCTCAAGGCCGCCACGATCACCATCCGCTCGACCCGCATCCGCTACGGCAAGACGACCGCCGCCTCGACACCGAAGACGGCGCGAGGGAACCGGACGATCGCCATCGGACCGGCCACGCTGTCGGCACTCAAGGCGTGGAAGCGGACGCAGACCGCCGAGCGGCTGCAGATCGGCGGCGGCTGGCAGGGCGAGCACGGTCTGGTGGTCACCAACCTCGACGGTAGCGCCCCGAACCCGGAGGCCTTCTCCAACCTCTTCGCCAAGCTGGTGCGCGCGGCGGGACCGCCACCGATCCGGCTGCACGATTCTTCGCCACAGCTATGCCACCGCCGCGCTCGCCGCCGGCGTGCCGGTGAAGGTGCTCTCGCAGCGCGTCGGTCACGCCGACGTCGGCGTGACGCTCACCGTCTACGCGCACGTCATGCCGGGCGACGACGAGGACGCCGCACGTCGCGCCGACGCACTGCTCGAAGGAGGGTGACCATTGGTCGACTCAGAAGCGTTCTGCCGTCAAGCGCGGGTGTCCGGCGTCGACGTTGCCCGGTAGTAGCGGCGCTTCGGGTCGTGCGGTCCACTGCCGATCTCGACGACAAGACCTCGCTCGACGAGTGCAGCGAGTCGCGTGCGCGTCGCCCGTGTCGTCCGGCCGAGGGTCGTGGCGAGGGCAGCCGTCGTGAGTCCGTCGGAACTGTCGAGGTGATGGAGGATCCGGCGATCCATGTCATCGAGCTGGGGCGTGGCGGACGGCTCCGCGTGGAAGGTGAGGCGCACGCGGCCACCGAAGTCGTCGATCTGCGGCTCGGGTAGACCCATCTGCAGGCAAGCGGCCGCCATGCGAGGCACGCCGCTGCCCCACTGCTCGATGTAGCCGAGCTCGCGGAAGGTGCGTGCGATGACGCGGTTGCGGACCTGGGAGACGCCCATGCGGATGTCGTCCACGGTCATGCCGAACGGCAGCAGACCAGGGTTCTCGATCTCCACGCGGTCGTCGAACACGGCGAGCCGGATGGGCGCACCAGCCTGGGAGTAGTCGGCGTGCACAGCGGCGTTGATCACGGCTTCGCGTAGGGCCACGAGCGGCACTGGCCTCGCTCCTCGGTGCCGCACGCCGTCGATCACCAGTGCCGTGGCGAGGTGGCGGTCGAGGAACCGAAGGGCGTCCTCCACCATCGCCGGAAGCGCGTCCTGCAGGTCGACGCTGTCGATGATTGCACTGCGGTCGACTCCGGCGAAGCGCCCGGCTTGTATCCAAGCGTCGGGAAAGGTGTTGCTGCGGTCCCGGCCGAACAGCAGCAGACCTCCCACCGTCGGCACCGTGCGTCCCTGGTGTCTCGTCATCAGCCCGAGGCTCTCGAGGTCGGATCGGCGCAGCCGGCGGGTCGGCGCGAAGTACTCGGAAGCGACTCGGAAGTCGATCGCTTCCGAGTCCAGCTGAGCGACGGGCTCCTCGTCGAACGACACCTGGATGGCTGAACGCCGCATCTCGGCAATGAGCGCCGGGTCGGCGCGTCGGTTGGTGGAGCCGAGTCGCACGTCGCGCGCTTACTGGCGGCGAGCCAGTGGCCCCGGGCTCCCGACCCGTGCGCTGTTCCGGCCGAGCGGTCGCAGACATCGCCGAAGCGCTCACCGCGCAGTGCTGAGACGACGCCTGCGCACGTCGCGCCGATGCACTGCCCCAAAGATCGTGACCATTCTGTGACCAGAGGGCCAATTTCGGCCTGTGGAAAAGTGCTCTGACCAGGGAGAACGTCGCGGAGGTGGACGGGAATCGAACCCGCCGGACAGGGATCGCCTGTCCCAACCGCTTTGAAGGCGGCGGCGCCCACCAGGTACGCGGACACCTCCGTGCATCACGCTAACGCACGGCCGCCGGTTCGCCGCCACCCTGCCCCGACCGGCTCGCCGCACGATCGGAGGCAGGGCGCGACGACGGACTCACGTGCGGCGGATCGCGGCCTTCTTGGGGGCAGCGGCCTTCTTCGCCGCGGCCGTCTGGGGGGCGGCCGCCGTCTTGGCGGCCTTCTTCGGTGCCGCCGCGGCGGCGACGGTGTTGTCGATCAGGCGGGCGTCGGCAGCCATCTTCTGCACGGACGCGATGCCCTTCAGGGCCGCGGCCTTCGTCTCGTACGACTCGCTCGTGGCAATGATGCGACCGTTCGTCGAGAGCAGGTTGAAGCGGAACTTGCCGGTGCGGCCCTTGTCGAGCACGAACTTCCCTGTAGCCATTGCTGCCTTCTTTCGGATGTGAGGGGCCGGGTCAGGCTACGCAGTGCGGCGACGTGAGCAGTGGATGGCACCCCCGGTGAGCAGGGACGCGGTCAGGCCCGCAGGATCGCGTCGAGCAGCCGATCGGCACCCTGGCGCACGACGTCGACGGTGGGATAGCCGCACTCGGCCTCGGCCTCGGCCAGGGCGCGCGCCGCGTCGTCGTCGTCGAGATGACCACAGTTCAACGCCACGCCCACCACCTTCGGGCCCGGCTGCACACCAGCCACCGACGCCACCGACTCGAACAGCGCCGCCACCTCGCGCAGGGGCGGCATCGTTACCGGCTGGCGCGAGATACGGGTCTGCCCGGCCCGGTGGCACAGGACCAGGTGGGTGGGGCACGAGCCGCGGATCAGCGACAGCCACGCGGTGGAGGCAGGGTGCAGGATCGAGCCCTGCCCCTCTACGAACAGCAGGTCGCTCGTGGCGCTGTGGCGCGCCACCAGCTGCTCCACCGCACCGGCGGCGAAGTCGACACGCACCGCGTCGAGCGGGATGCCGTCCCCCGAGATGCACATGCCGATCTGCCCGCTGGCGAGGAAGGCCGAGCGCAGCCCTAGCACCTTCGCGGAACGGTCGAGCTCGAGCGAGGCCGTCATCTTCCCGATGGCCATGTCGGTGCCCACCGTGAGCACGCGCCGACCGGGCAGCGCCGCCGCCGCCCCCGTGCCGGGCATGAGCCCCGGCGGTTCCTGACGCACATCCCAGATGATGCGGCCGGGGTGCAGCATGGCCACCAGTTCGGAGTCATCGTTGAGCACCACGTGGAGGCCGTTCACCACCGACATGCCGGCGCGCAGCGCCTGGACGATGTCGGCGCGGAACCGCTCGGGCAGCACGCCGCCGACGGTGGCCACACCGATGACCAGCACGTCGGCACCGAGCGCGGTGGCCTCGGCGACCGTGGCCACGATGGGAGCCGAGTGGTCGACACTCGCCACGTCGAGCAGCGATCGACCGACCGTCGTCTCGTCGAGCACGGCCACCACCGGGTTCGGGCTGTAGCGCAACAGGCCGATGCCCATCTTCCCGAACCCGGGCATGCCGGCTCGCGGCACCAGGTAGTCGTGCATCAGCAGCGCGATGCGGGAACCGGACGCGATCATGCTTCCTCCACCGCGCTGAGGCTCACACCGAGGCCGGGCTTGTCGTTGGGCACCACACGGCCACCGGACCACGCCGCACCGATGAAGGGATCGGTCAACAGGTTCAAGTGGCTGTCGAGGTCGACGTGGTCGACCAGGGGCGACAGGTGCGCGCCGGCGGTGATCGACAGCGACGACTCGCCCATGCACCCGATCATCACCTTCAGACCGTGGGCACGCGCCGTGTGCACGAGGCGCATCGCCTCGGCCAGGCCGCCCGTCTTCATCAGCTTCAGGTTCACACCGTGCACGCGGTCGGCCAACGCCGGAACGTCGGCGGCGACGCGCACGCTTTCGTCCGCGTACAGCGGCAGCACCGTGCGGGCGAACACGTAGGGCAGATCGGCTTCGCGCCCGCGCGCCAGCGGTTGCTCCACGTACTCGACGCTCCGCTCGGCCAACCAGCCGATCATGGTGACGGCGGCGTCGGGTTCCCACCCGCCGTTGGCGTCCACCCGCCAGCGCACCGGCTCGGCGGTGAGGGCCGCCGCGGCCTCCTGGGCGGCGACGAAGCTGGCCTGGTCGTGCTCGATGCCGTCGGGGTTGCCCAACTTCACCTTCAGGACGCGGGCCCCGGTGCGGGTCATGATCTCGGGCACCTTCTCGCGCACGACATCGGGCGGGTTGATGCCGACGGTGAGCGACGTCGGTTCGATGCGGGCGAGCGACAGCCCCCACAGCTTCCACACCGGCAGGCCGGCGCGCTTGCCCAACCAATCGTGCAGCGCGAGGTCGAGCCCGGCCGCCGCGGCCGAACGGCCGGGGTGGGCGGCGAGCACGTCGTCGACCTCTTGTCGCTGCCACGGGGCGAGCGCGTCGAGGAGGGCGGCCCACGTCTGCAGGTCGACCTCGGCGGCATCGGCCGTCTCGCGCACGTCACCGGGAGCCATCTCGCCGAGGCCGGTGATGCCGTCGTGGGTGACCCGCACCACCAGGTTCACCGATCCGGTGATCGTGCCGCGGCTGATGGTGAGGGCGTGGCGCTTGCGGAGCTCGAAGCGCTCGACGGAGACCTGCATCGGCGGCACGATAGCGGCCCGCCCGCGTGCGGTCCCGGGGCGCGCGGCAGCGGCCCGCTCTCCACGATGAGCGGGCCGCTACCGGGCTCTTGGGGGAGAAGGGTGCCGTGGGTCAGGCGGTCGTCGTCGCCGACGTGGCGTCGCTGGCGTCGGCCGGGGCGGCCGGGGCGGCCGGGGCGTTGCCATCGACGGGAGGCTGGCCGTGCATGCCACCGGGGCCGCCCACGCCACGACCGCCGCCGAAGCCGTGCCCACCCGTGCCGTTCACCAGGTTGGTCAGGTGCGTGTCGGCGTCGGCGAGGATCTGGTCGGCCTGGGCCTGCGTCATCTTGCCGTCGGTCACCGCGGTCGCCACACGGGTCTGCAGATCGGCCTTCAGCGCCGCGGTGATCGTGTCGATGGCGACGCCCTTGGTGGCGGCCACCTGGGCGATGGTCCGGCCGCCGTGCAGGGCGGTGCGAACCTCGGCGTCGGTCACGCCGAGGGCGGTGGCGACCACCGTGATCTCGTTGCCGCGTCCGATGCCGCTGCCCCTGCGGATGCCGCCCTGGCCACCGTCACCGCGGGCGGGCAGCGCATCGGCGAGGGCCTTGGCCACCGCGTCGCTCTGGGCCTGGGTGATGGTGCCGTCGGTGACGAGCTTGGCGAGCGCGTCGGACACGATCTGGGTGCGGGCGGGCTGAACCGCGGCAGCGGCGGTGCCCGACGTGTTGGTGGTGGTGCTGGTATCGGCCTGCACGGTGGTGGCGGCGTTGGAGATGCCGGGGACGCCGAGGGCGACGCCCACGCCGAGACCGGCGATGCTGGCTGCTGCGAGGGTGCCGGCCATGATCTTCTTGCGCATCGTGAGCTCCTGAGAGGTTCGGCGGCCGGGGGAGGTTCGACCGCCTTGGTGACTCTCATTCCAGACCTCCCGTCTGGGAGGACCCTCAGAGCCGACTCCGAACTGTCCGGGGACCATCACGCCGGCAGGGTGACCCCTGTGGTCGGCGGCGTGGCCTGGTTGGCCTCGACCATCTGCTCCACCACGCGACCGTCGCTGTACACGAGCCGCGCCGCGATCGGGAGCGCGCGCTCGTCGTCGTGCACGATCACCTCGTGGCCGAAGACACTCGGTTGGTCGCCCACCGGCGTTCGGTGATCGCCACCGGCCACCTCCACGTCGAAGCGCGCCGTCGAGGCCGGTGCCACCAGCGCCGCCACCGCCGGCACCTGACCAAAGAACGCGCCGCCCTGCACGATCGCGTCGCCCTCGCCGAACGGCACGCAGCTGTGGTCGGGGTCGAACGTCGCGCAGCGGCGGCCACGCAGCCAACCGACCACCAGCGCCGGCCGCTTCGCCGGGGCCCGCACCTGGAACGTCAGCGGCAGCACCGAGGGCAGTGTGACCGGTCGCAGTTGCGACACCAGCGCCAGCAGCTCCTCGTCGGTGAAGCCGCGTCCGTCGAGGCTCACGATGTTCCCCGGGGCCGGCTGCCAGGTGAGCTGCGCGTGGTCACCGTTGCGGTAGCCGAACACCGACATGCCGCCGACCGAGAACGGATTCGGGTCGGGCGGGGTGGTGAACGTCTCGTAGCCCCACACACTGCCGTCGGCCTGGGCCCAAGCCGCCGCCTTCACGTCGACGTCGGTGCCGATGGATGACATCACGCCGAGCTCGCGGGCCGTCGACGGCCGGTAGTTCACACCGCCGCTGAGGACGCCTCCCTGGACCGCGTCGCACGTGGGCGGATCGGTCCGACCGTCGCCGGTCCAGCGCGCGCAGCGCAGGAAGCGGGCGAGGTAGCGCGGGTCGGCGAACTCGTCGGCCACGCGGCCAGGCACGGCGTCACCCACGTCGTACCAGCCGACCACCCCAGCGGCCATTGGCACGTCGTCCCACACGGCCGGCGCCGGATCGGTGAACGCCTGCGGCACGGCGATCGCCCCGGGTGGCAGCGACGCGGTCGCCACCGGTACTGGGGCGCGGGGCGCGTCACCCGGGCCTGACGAGCGCTGGCCGAGGCCGACCGAGATGCCGATGCCGACGAGCAGCCCGGCGGCGGTCACGGCGAGCAGCACCGGCCGCGGCCTCGGGAGCGCGCGGCCGCCGGCGACCGCAACCTCGGGCACGTCGCGCAGGTCGTGCTCGATGTCGGTGACGCGCAGGTCGTGGGCGATGGTCGCGCGCTCCAGCGTGACGGCGTAGCGGCGTAGACGATGTTCGAGCGTGTCGGTCACGCGTCGACCTCCAGGATCGTGCGCAGCCGGTTCATGCCGCGGTTGAGGTGGTTGCGGACCGTCGTCACCGGCACGTCGAGCGTGTCGGCCGCCTCGCGGTAGCTCATGCCGTAACCGTGCACGAGCACCACGGCCACGCGCTGATCGCGGCTCAGGCGGGCCAGCGCGGCGTCGAGCCGCGGTTCCGGGTCGAACCCGTCGATCGTGTCCTCGCGCGGCAGCGGCGGACGGCGCTGCCAGCGCACGTAGCGGCGGGCGGCCGACTGGGCCACGCGGTACAGGTAGCCGACCGGGTTGGCCATCGCCTGCACCGCGGCCCAGTGCTCCCAGGCGTAGGCCAGCGCGTCACGGTTCAGCTCCACCGCGAGCTCGGGCCCGTAAGCGGCAGCCAGGGCCCGACGCAGGCGGGGCTCGGCGTCGCGGGCGAACGTCTCGAACGAGACGATCGCTTCGTCGCTGCCAGCCCTCACATCCACCCCAAGAGCCCCAGACGATGATTCTGGTTCACCGACCACGAGCCCCTTGCCGAATCGGCCCGACTTCGGTACGGTCACAGAGCTTCCTGATCGCGAGCTTGCTCGCTGTGCGTTCCCCGGTCGCGGGGTGATCCCAGGAGGTTCCCATGGTCACGGTGTGCTGGTCGCCCAAGGGCGGCAGCGGTACCACGGTCGTCGCCGCGTCGATGGCGCTCGAGCTGGCCCGCGCCCACGGTGAGGCGGTGGTGGTCGACCTCGACGGTGACGTGCCGTCGGTGCTCGGCCTGGCCGACCAGGGCGGTTGGGGCGTGCGCAGCTGGCTGGCCGCCGAGCACGCCGACGCCGACGGGCTGCGACGCCTGGTGCAGCCGGCGGCCCACGGTCTCGGGGTGGTGCCCGCCGGCGATGGCCATGTGCCGCCCTGGCCCCGCGGCCGCGTCGCCGCGCTGGCCGAGGTGCTGCACTCGTGGCCCGAGCCGGTCGTGGTCGACGCCGGCCGCTACTCGCCCGAGTGGCACGAGCTGCTGGCTACGGCGCCGTCGTCACTGGCTGTGCTGCGCCCCTGCTACCTGGCGCTGCGGCGGGCCGTGGCGTTGCCGGTGCGTCCATCGGGTGTGGTGCTGGTGCAGGAACCGGGTCGCTCGCTCGACCGGCGTGACATCGAAGACGTGCTCGGCGTGCCGGTCGTGGCCGTGGTGCCGTACGACCCGTCGGTGGCGCGCGCGGTCGACGCCGGGCTGCTCCTCGCCGGCCGCCTGCCCCGCACGCTCACCCGCAGTGTCCGGGCCGCAGCGTGAGCGCGGCGTCGGCGCAGGTGCTGGCTCGGCTGGCGGCCGAGGTGCACGCCGTCGTCGCCCGGGGCGACGCCGACCCGGTGGGCGCCGCCCATCGCGAGCTGGCCGCGCGGGCGCCGTTGCTACCGGCGCCCGAGCGGCGCCAGGTGTACCGGTGGCGGCGCGCGTGCACGGTCGGGGCGCGCGCGAGGCGCGGTTTGCCGACCCGACCGGGACCCAGGTGCTGGTGAAAGCCGGACGCG
>JANMAT010000140.1:0-8381 GCA_031359995.1 Actinomycetes bacterium | reverse complement strand
TGGCGGGCGCGCCTCTGCTGCTGCCGAGCCGCTGGTTCCGCCTGTTCCACGCCGCCCACCACCGCTTCACGCAGGACCCGGCCCGCGACCCCGAGCTCCGGGGTTGGAAGCCGAGGACGCACGCCGGCATCGTGGCCCACGCACTCGGCCTGTCGTACTGGTGGGCCATGAGCGGTGTGGTCGTTCGGCTGGCCCGAGGTCGGGCCGACGCTCCGTACCTGGCGCCGGGCCACCGCACCGCCGTCGTGCGCCAGGCCCGACGGCTCGCGGTCGCCATCGTCGCCGCGGTGGTGGCCAGCGCGGCGACCCGCTCGTGGCTGCTCGTGCAGGTGTGGATCGTGCCGGCGCTCGTAGGGCAACCGCTCCTGCGCGGCTACCTGCTGGCCGAGCACACCGGCTGCCCCACGGTGCCCGACATGACGGCCAACACGCGCACCACGCTCACGAACCCGCTCGTGCGGTTCCTGGCGTGGAACATGCCGTTCCACACCGAGCACCACGCCCATCCGCAGGTGCCGTTCCACCAGCTGCCGGCGCTGCACCGCGCCATGGCCGGCGACCTGCAGGTCGTGGGCCGCGGGTACGTGCGCACCTACGTCGCCTTGCAGGGCACCCGCTGGCGCGACGCCGGCCGCTACGGTGGCCGACCATGAGCACGTCATCGAAGCCGTCGGTCACCATCCCCGAGGGCGAGCCGCCCACCACGCTGCAGCTCGAGGACCTCGTCGCCGGCGACGGCAACGAGGCGGCCAGCGGCAAGGTCGTGATGGTGCACTACGTCGGCGTGGCGTGGTCCACCGGCAAGCAGTTCGACGCGTCGTGGGACCGCAGCGAGTCGTTCGACTTCCGCCTCGGTGTCGGCCAGGTCATCCAGGGTTGGGACCAGGGTGTGGCCGGCATGAAGGTCGGCGGTCGCCGCCGCATCACCATCCCGCCCGATCTCGGCTACGGCAGCCGGGGCGCCGGTGGCGCCATCAAGGGCGGCGAGACGCTGGTGTTCGTCGTCGACCTGCTCGGCGTCGACTGAGCCTGGCGATCGGCGACGGCCGCAGCTGCGAGCCTGGGCGGATTGCGTCCCGCCGGTGGGACAGAACCGGCCCAGAGGCCGTCGGCTCGGCGCGTCACTTCGCTTCCGACCAGCGGTCGATCACGCTGACGTCGGCCACGAAGCGCACGGCACCGCCGTTCGTCCAGCGGTGGGCGGCCTCGCCCAGGCAGTCGTGCAGCAGCTGGGCCACCGCGGCACCGGCGTCGCGCCGCGTGTGCACGAGCAGTTCGTCGTGCAGGCACAGCACGATGCGGGCGTCGAGCGCGGCGGCGCGCGCCCGCACCGTCACCGCCCACACCTTGAACAGCTCGGCCGCCGCGCCCTGCACCACGGCGTTGCGGGCGTAGCGACCGCGGCCGGCCACGATGGCGCGGGCCCGCTGCTCGTCGACGTCGTCGGGTGTGTCGAACATGCGCACGAGGCGCCCGCCGTGGGTGCGCACGTCGTGGCCGGCGCGCCCGGCCGCCTCGGCCTGCTGCAGGTAGCGGATGGCCGCCGGATACGCCCGCTCCAGCCCCTGCAGCGCCTTGCCGGCCACGCCGGACGTCTGCCCGTACAGGGCGGCGAGCACGGCCACCTTGGCCACCGAACGCTCCACGTCGAGGCGGGCCGCCACCGGCGCGTACAGATCGTCGGACGCGGTGGCCCGCGTGAGCATGGCGTCGCCCGACACGGCGGCGAGCACGCGCGGTTCGATCTGGCCGAGGTCGGCCCGCACCAGCACGTGGCCGGGCTCGGCCGCCACTGCCGGCCGCATCTCGGCCGGCAGGTTGTGCAGGCCGGCCTGTGCGGTCATGCGACCGGCGGCGCCGTCGGTACCCGTCCACGCGCCGCGCAGGCGACCGTCGGCTCCCACGTGCTCGTCGAGCCACGACCAGCCGTAGGTGGTGGCGATGCGCTCGGCCTTGCGCCACGTGAGCAACGCGTCCACCACCGGATGGGCGTCGCGCATCGCCTCGAGCCGCCAGGCGCGCGTGTCGGGCACGTCGATGCCGACGCGGCGCAGCATGGCCCGCACGTCGAGCGGGTTGCGCAGGTCGACCGAGCCGCCGCCGGGCACGCGCTCGCGCACCGCGTCGTCGCGGGCGACGCGTTGGGCCGTGGCCTCGGTCTCGTCGGCCGGCCGAAGCCCCACGGCGTCGGCGATGATGGCCGTGGCGGTGGCCACATCGATCGGGAGACCGTCGGCGGCCAGTTCCGCGCACAGCAGCTCGGCGGCCGATTCTGACCGGGCCGTCGCCTCGGCGTTGCCGCCTACCTCGAGCGCGGCCAGGCGCTCGCGCTGGCGCGTGGCCGCGGCGAACGCGGTCGCCGCCCAGAGGGCCAGCCGCGACGGTGCGTCGGCCCATCCGCCGGCCACCCACTCGGGGCGCAGGTGACCGTCGGGGCGCACCGGGTCCTCGAAGTCGGTGCCTTCGTCGCCCCCGCCGCCGAGCAGATCCATCTGGCCCATGCCGGGCAGCGCGTCGGTGGGCCGGTCGTGCAGCACCGCCCACAGGTGGGCGATCTCGGCCCGCCATCCGCCGAACAGCAGACGGTGCACCGCGGCCACGTCCCAGCAGATGCCCACGCGCAGACCGCCCGCCACGAGCGCCGCGGGCGTGTCGGTGCTCCACCACAGCCAGCGGGGGTGCAGCGCATCTTCGATGGCGGCCACCACGGTCACCACATCGACCGCGCCGATGGCCCAGCACCGGTCGTCGGTGGCCAGGCCCACGCCCACCCCGGGCGCGACCGCCACGGCAAGCGACCGTCCCCGCACGATGCCGGCGGCCGTGAGCGCGCCGACCACGTCGGGGGCGGCGAGCAGCAGGGGGGTCACGGCGTCATCTTCGCGTCAACGCGACGGCCGGAACCCACCAGTGACTGTCGCCGATCTGTCGGTAGGGTCCACCGCGTGCAGGGAGCGATCACGCGGCGGGGTTGGGTGCTGTTCGGGTTGATGGGGGCGGTGTGGGGCATCCCCTATCTGCTCATCAAGGTGGCGGTGAAGCACCTGGACCCACCGGTGATCGTGTTCGGTCGCACCTCGATCGCCGCGGTGGTGCTGCTGGCCCTGGCCGCTCGCGCCGGCGCCCTGCGGCCCGCGCTCGCCCACTGGCGGGCGGTGCTCGCCTTCGCCGCCATCGAGATGGCGGGGCCGTGGTGGCTCCTCACCAACGCCGAGCGCACCCTGCCGTCCGGCCTCACCGGGCTGCTGGTGGCGTGCGTGCCGCTGGTGGGAGCGGTGGCCGCGTTCCTGCTCGGTGACCGCACCGCGCTGCGGCCGCTACGGCTTGCCGGCATCACCTGCGGGCTGGCCGGTGTGGTGCTGCTGGTGGGCCACGACCTGAGCGGGCCGGGCGGCATCCCGTGGTGGAGCGTGCTGCAGGTGCTGGCGGTGTGCGTCGGCTACGCGACCGCGCCGTTCATCGCGGCGCGCAAGCTGAGCGACGTGCCCACGCTCGGCGTGATCGCCCTGTCGTTGGCCGCCGTCGCCGTCGTGTACGCGCCGATCGCCTGGATCTCGCGGCCCGACGTGAACCCACCCGGGCGCGCCGTGCTGGCGGTGATCACACTGGCGCTGGTGTGCACCGGCCTGGCCTTCGTCGGGTTCTTCGCGCTGATCCGCGAGGTGGGTCCGGCCCGCGTCACCTTCATCACGTTCATCAATCCGGCGGTGGCAGTGGTGCTCGGCGCGGTGCTGCTCGACGAGAAGATCACCGCGGCCACCGTGGCCGGCTTCGCGCTGGTGCTCGCCGGTTGCTACCTCGCCACGCGCCCGCCCAAGGTCGCGACGGGCGAGCCGGAACTCGCGGCCGCCGCGTCCTCGGGCCTGTGAGCGCGAACGGCTACAGTTTGGTGGCGACTGCGTCGACGCCGGCCTTGGCGCACACCTCGTCCTGATCGCCGCTGGGCGCGCCACCCACGCCGATGGCGCCGATGACCTCGCCCTGCGAGCTGAACGGCAGGCCGCCGCGCAGCACCACGAACTTCGGCATCTGCAGGATGCCCGGGTTCGTCTTGGCCGCTTCACCGAGGTTGCCGCTGGGCGCGCGGAAGCCGGCTGACGCGTAGGCCTTCCCGGTGGCGCTGTCCACGCTGGCCGGCCCGGCGAGTTCGTTGCGCAGCAGGGCGATGAGCGCGCCGTCGCGGTTCACGACCGACACGGTGACGCGCAGACCCTGCTCGGTGCACTTGTCGAAGGCCGCCTGGGCCGCGCTCTGCGCGAGGCCGGTGGACAGCACGCGGATCGACGCCACGTCGTCCTTCCCCTTGCCCGACGAGCCCTCGTCGGCGCCGGCCGTGGTCGACAGGATCGTGGCCGTGGCGATGGCGCCGAGCCCGGCCGCGACGGCGGTCGCGGCTATGAACGTCTTCCGGTTGATCATGGTGGTCCTCCTTGAGCGACCCGGGCCGTCCCTGGGCCGCGTCGAGCCTGACATACACCTTTCGACGAGTCCCGTTCGCAGGACGAGGTTCGACGATCGTCGAACGACGGCTGCGGCGAGGGCGCCTCATCCACCACGGCCGCGGTTCCGTAGAACCTCGGCGCGTTGCGACGGGCCGACGGGGCCGCGTCGCGCGAAGGAGCGCTCCTCCCCGAGAGAACCCGGTCCCTGACAGATCTGCAGCCTCAGCCCGAGGTTCTTCGTGAAGACGGCCACCGCCGTGTTCCCGGTGAAGCTGGCCGGCCCGCAGAGCGCCGGCTCGTACCACCCGATCACGCCGGTGCCGGTGCGCGTGCTCGACACTCGGGTGGCTGGCGGCGCCAAGGTGCCGTCGGGCACCAACCCCACGGTCACCCTGGCGAAGGCGCTCGCCGGGCTCGGCGCGCTGGCGTCGGCGGTGGCGATCAACCTGACCGTCACCGACGCCGAGGGCAGCGGCTTCCACAGCGCGTACGCGGGGGTACGGCGCTGGCTGACATCCGTGACTCGGGCGGCAACGTTGCCTTCTCGAACATCGACTGGGACGGCGCGGCCCAGAACCGCGCCAACCTGGCCATCGTGCCGGTCAGCACGGGTGCCGACGCCAAGCCGGCGTCACCCTGATCGCTGGCTGTGGTGGCTCCACGCACCTCGTCATAGACGTGGTCGGCCACTACCTCTGACCGCGCCGTTCGTGGCCCCGGTCCCGTGTTCGCAGCGGGGCCGGGGCCACACCTCGTTCAGGGGCCGGTGCTGCGCAGATGGGCGGCGTAGATCACGGCCACGAACATGGCGAAACCGAGCAGGATGCCGAACACGAGCGACATGACCCGCTCCTGGTACAGGTCGGGCTGCACGGTGACGAACACGACGCCGATGCCGAACAGGACGAAGAAGATCACCAACGCCGCGGCCGCGGTCAGATCGCGGCCGCGTCGCCGCGACTCTGGAAGGGTGGTGAGATCCTCGATCACGTCGCCCGTGATACCCGGCACCATCGCATCACAAACGGTTCGGCGGCCCCACACCCCCGTCGATCGGATCGCGTCGATCAGACGTCGCGACCCAGGAAGGCGGCGAGCTGGTCGGCGGCACTGGCACCGGCCGGCGCGGTGCGCTCGGCCGTGAACGGCGCTTTGCCGTCCTCGCCGCGGAACGCGGGCTGGATCATCTGCTTCGACGCCGCCAGCAGGCCGGCGGCGAGCTCGGGCGCGAGGTCGGTGGACTGACCGGTGGCCTTGGCCAGGTCCCAGCCGTGGGTGAACGTGTCGGTGGCCGCGAGTCCGGCCCATGCCATGGCCGGCATGTCACCGAACGGCAGCTTCACCGTGCGGGCGAGCGCGCCGTCCACGGCGAACGCGGCCACGCAGGCGCTGGCCGCCTCGTCGAAGGCCGCGTTGAAGTCGCCGGAGGAGAAGTCGGGAGCCTCGCCGGCAGGCGCCTCGCCGTTCAGTGCCGCGGTGAAGAAGTGCTGCCCGCCCACGATGTGGTTCACCAGGTCGGACACCTTCCACGACGCACACGGTGTCGGCAGGTCGAGCTGCTCGGGCGTGACGGTGGCGAGGATGGCCTTGGTGCTGGCGATGGCGGCCTGCAGCGGTTGCGTGCTCATGGTGGGTTCCCCCCGTGCTTTGCGCCGACCGACGGTCGGCGGCCAACCACCGTAGCCAACCGGCGTCGGCCCCGGCGCCGACGAGATCCGGCTGCGTCGACGTCCGCTCGGCGGCCTCCATTGGTCGTGGCGCAGCGGCCCCTGTACCGTCCGGCGCTCATGAGCTACCGAGCGCTGGCCCTCGATCTCGATGGCACGCTGCTGGGGCCCGACGACAAGGTGAGCCCGCGCAACCGACGGGCCGTACGGGCCGCCGTCGACGCGGGGTGGCACGTGATCCTGTCGACCGCCCGCTGGTACGAGCAGGCCGAGCGCACCGCGGTGGAGCTCGATCTGGTCGACCCGGTGATCGCCTGCTCGGGCGCCGAGGTGCGCCGCCTCCGTGACGGCAAGGAACTGTTCGACGAGCGGCTGCCCGCGGCCTTCGCGGCCGAGCTGTACGAGGTGTGCGACCGCGAGGCCGCCCTGGCCATGGTGTGCCAGGACCGCGAGGTCCTGCTGCGCATGCACCGGGCCCCGAACACGGCGCCGCACCCCGAGATCCACTGGACCGAGCGGCTCGTGGGCGTGGCCATGGCAAGGCCGCGGTGCGCGCTGCTGTTCGGCGACGAGTTCAACGCGCTCGTGCTCGCAACCCTCGCGCCACGATGGGGTGACGACGTGCGCTTCCTCGTGTCGAAGAACCGGGCCGGGGCGTCGGTGCTGACCCTCACGAGCAGCCTGGCCGACAAGGGCCGCGCGCTGCGCGTCGCCTGCACCGACCTCGGCATCGCGATGGGCGACGTGGTCGCCATGGGTGACTCCGAGACCGACGTCGAGATGTTCAAGGTGGCCGGCGCCGGCGTGGCCATGGGTCAGGCCACCGACGAGGTGCAGCAGGCGGCCACCTGGGTGACGGCCACGCACGCCGACGACGGGGTGGCCGTCGCCATCGAGGACCTGCTCTCCGGCGCCCGAGACCCGCACTGACCGGGGCCCACCTTGGCCCGCCGTCGCGACGTGAGGGTCATGTGAGGGTGGCGTGAGTGGTCCGGGCCGGGGCTGCGGCGGACGATCGCCGGGCGGCCCGCAACGAGGCGGGCATCGCGAGAACCGAGCCACCATGACCATCGGCCTGTCCTCTTCGCACCGCCCTTCATCCCGGGGGCGATTGGTGAGCCGTCTCACGGCGGGCGCCGTGGTTCTCGTGGCCGTGGGTGTCGGCAGCAGCGCGCTCGCCAGCGACGCCACCAGCGACCCTCTGACCTTCACCGGCTGCCTGGGCCGCATCGGTGTGATCTACAACGTCTCGACCAACCCGGTCGAGGCGCTCGTGCCCGTGCAGGCCGGCGACGTGATCAGCGTGGCCATTGGCAAGGGTGGAACGCAGGGCGGCAGGCAGCCCAACGGCCTCATTCGCGGCGGAGCGGGTGGGGACACCGCCGTGAACCTGAACGGGCAGCACCCCGGTCAGTGGCGGCCCGGTCGGCTTCGCCGGCAACGGCGGCCCGGTGCAGCGGGTGGGCGTCGCCGGCGACGTCATCGTGCACCTCGGGGTGGTCGGCAGCTGAGCGCCCGTACGAGCCTCCCGGCGGTCGGTGCGGAGCGCTTGGTGCTGCCCAGTTCCCCGACGTGACATCGCCGCCGGCGGGGCTGATCCTTCGACCGGATGGGTACGGGTGCGAGCATGACCGTGACCCGTGACGAGCGCCGCGCCATGTGCGACCTGCTGGACGAGATCGGTCCCAGCCGACCGACGCTCTGCGGTAGCTGGACCACCCGCGACCTGCTGGCGCATCTGCTCGTGCGGGAGCGGCGACCAGATGCCGCGCTGGGCATCGTCATCCCGGCTCTGGCCAAGCACACCGAGCGCGCCATGGCGGCCGAGGCGGCGCGACCGTTCCCGGAGATGGTCGAGTCCCTGCGCAACGGTCCACCGATGTGGGCGCTGCCGTGGGCGATCCCGGTCGTCGGCGATCGGGCCAACCTGTTCGAGTTCTTCGTGCACCACGAGGACATCCGCCGGGCGCAGCCCGACTGGGCCCCGCGTCCCGAGGACGCCACTCGCGACGATGCGCTGTGGAGCGGCCTGAGGCTGATGGGGCGGATCCTGTTCCGCCGGTCGTCGGTCGGCGTGACGCTGAGCGCCGCGGGCCGCAAGGAGCTCGTGGCCAAGGCGCGCCCGAACGGGGTGACCGTCGTGGGGTTGCCGTCGGAGATCACGCTGGTGGCCTTCGGCCGCCCGACCGAGCTCACGCGGGTCGTCGTGCAGGGAGACGCCGACGACGTCGCCGCGTTCGAAGCATCGTCACGCGGCATCTGAGCGTCTACC
>JANMAT010000129.1:0-4441 GCA_031359995.1 Actinomycetes bacterium | reverse complement strand
GAACACCTGGAAGTCGTTCGTGGAGGGCTCGCCGTTCGGTCCGCGCTCGGAGCCGAGCTGGCGGTCGAGGTCGTCGAAGAAGCCGGCGGTCGGACGGACGACCCGGCGTTCGGCGCTCACTGGGCCTTCGGGAGGTCCCTTTGGGCGATGCGCAGCTCGAGGCGTGCTCTCACCCGGTTCAGGAAGTCGGCAGGCACCTGGTCGAGGTCGGTGACGATGCTGGCTTCGAAGATGGCATCCTGCTCGGCCGGTGACAGGCGCTCGAGCTCCTGCGCGGTCCAGACCTTGTGTGCCATGCCTGAATCCTACCGAGGGCCGTCAACCGCCCGTGGGCTGGGCTCCCATGAGCTGGGGCGACGGAAGCGGCACCGGGGCTGGCTGCCAACGGGCTACGAGATCACACACAAGGAGTCGAACTTCGCGCAAGGCGTCCCTGCCATTGTCGCCTCGAACGACGAGCGCGGGTTGATGGTCCAGTGGCTTGCCGGAAGCAGGCTGACTCCGATGGCGTTCACCGAGCCCTTCACGGTCGCCGGTCGGCAGGCGTTCGTGACTGACACCCCGACGGGAGGACTCGAGATCGAGATCGACCATCCCGCAGGTGGCGTGCTCGACCTCCAGGGCCACGGCTGGAGCGAACCGGACTTGCGCAGCCTGGCGGAACGTCTGGCACCGGTATTCGACGGTGACTTGCGGACCTTGGCGCGGCTCGTGCCGCCAAACCTGCGCCCACAGCTCGTTCCGGCGTGGACTGCCGCTTCGTTCGTCATGTTCACGAACGATGAGTTCAGCGGAAACGTTCAGGTCGAGGAAGGGCGCAGCTTCGCGGTGAACCGGGCGAGGGCGACCTACCGGAATGCCGTCACGACAACCACCGACGGCCAGGAGGTGCTCGACAGTGGCTCGTCCCCAGGGGTCACGGTGCTTGTTCGGGGTCGAACCACCGTCACCGTGACTGCCGTGTTGTCGCCCGCGGAACGATTGCGACTCGCCCAGTCGTTCCGGCCGGTCGACCGAGCAACCTGGGAAGCGACCAGCGACCGCACCTTGTCGCTCGACCTTGGCCCGCAGTGCGAGAGCGGTGAGCCGCCCGCCGATGCCGCCAGCGCTGACCTCGCGCCTGGCTCCGTACTCGCCGTGTGGACCTGTACGCCCAGATACGCCTTCTTCAGGATTCGAGACGAAGGCGGGCCACTGGTGGCTGGCAGCTACGGACTCACCTCTTTCAACGATCTGCAAACGAACCCACCCAGCGTCGTTGTCTACGGCCTTCAGCCCGCAGACGTCACGCGCCTCGTCGTCCGGATGGCCGATGGCGCGGCCATCGAGGGCAGCCGACTCGACGTAGCCAACTTCGCTGATCCGGTCTGGTTCGCCGTCGTTGCCGGACAGATGACCGATGTGCGAGGTGTGGACAGCTACGTCGGGGATCGGCTCGCGAGCCACCAAGGTCGCCCGGCACGGTGAGCGCCGGCGACAACCGTGACCAAGACGTGACCAGCGGGCTGCTCGCAGCCCGCTGACCAGGAGAAATTGAGTGGAGCTGGGGGGAATCGACTCCGCCCGGGTGCTTGCAGGCCGTGTTGTCCAGTTAGCAGCAGTGGCATCTACCAGGTGTGATGTGTCCGTCTGGTGCTAGCTGGTGCTGCCTTGTGGTGCCCACTTCTACCGAGTGCGGTAGAGATTCGGTAGAAGTCGACGGCGGCGCGCTTGCTGGCGTTCGTACACTGTCGTCATGTCCGTCGTCGAGTGGCCCGAGGAGCCGGGGCTCATGGTCCTGTCTCCGAAGCAGGCGCTTGAGCGCGCTCGCCCCCTGCCTGACGCTGATGTGTTGGCGATCGAGGGCCTCTCGGTCGAGGAGTGGCAGGCGCTGCAGGACGCGCTCTCCGAGGCCTGACGCGTGGCGGCCGTCGCGCTCGACACGATGGTCGTGAGCTCACTGCTCCATCCGTCGCGCTCGCACCCGGCGGCTGAGGAGTACCGGAAGCGGGTCGCGGGTCGCCCGATCGTCATCTCGTTCGTGGTGGTGACGGAGCTGCGGTATGGCGCACTGAAGGCCGGCTGGGGCGAGCTTCGGAGCCGAGCGCTCGAGCGTGACCTCAGCCGGTTCGCCATCGTGCAGCCAGACGATGGGCTGATGCGGCGCTGTGCCGAGCTTCGACACACCTGCGAGCGGGCCGGTCATCCGCTCGGCCAGAAGATCCACGAGGCTGATCGGTGGGTTGCTGCGACGGCGCTCTACCTCGACATCGACCTCGTCAGTGACGACGGCGTGTTCAGCAGGGTGCCAGGGCTGCGGATCGTCGGCGTCGCTCCGGATGCGCAAGCCTGAGTCCAGCAAGCGCTAGGCGCCTCGCGCTGCCGCGGTGTCGATCGCCTGGTGTGCTCGTGCCGCGACGTCGGCCTGCCAGGACTTGATGGCCGTGATCGTGTCTGCCTTGGTGTTGGCGACTGTCGCGGTGAGCGTCTGGAGCGTTCCCCAGTAGATATCGGCGTAGCCGGTGGACTGTTGGCACTGCCAGTCGGTCAGTGCGGTTGCTACTTCGTCGGCTGTCGGCGGGAGCTCCATCTGCGGTTCGTCCGGGTGCTGCCGCACCCGCTCTGCGGTGGTGGCATTCTCTGCGTCCACGGGGGTGCCATACGTGTAACCGTTCGTCGTCATGCACTGGGACCACGCCTGGGTCACGGCGACGAACGACGGCTGGTTGTCGAGTGTTCGGGGGAAGACATCGCCCTGTACCTGGTTGAGGGTGGCTTGGCCCGGCGCGGCGGCGCTGCCGTCGGGTGGGTAGATCTCGCGGTAGGCCCGGGCTTGGCAGGTACCGGCTTGGGCGTCGCCGGTGCCGATGATGAGATCGTTGATGGCGGGGTTCTTGAGCTGTTGGTAGAACGCGCTCCATCGTTGGTCGGTGTCGCGTGGGCCTGCGGGCATGCCGTAGCCGTAGGTCGAGCGGTACTCGGCGTCGTGGGGTCCGTACGGGATCTCCGTGCGGGGAAGGGGATCGGGACGGCGTACGTAGTGGAGTCCGTGTTCGGCGACGCATGTCGCTGCTGCAGCTTCGAGTCCTTGCCACACGAGGAGATCCCATTCCTGGCTGGTCTTGATGAGGTCTTGCGGGCTCACGGGCAGGCCGGGACGGTATGCGACGGGCGGCGTCGTGGAGGCTGTTGTGTCCGGCGCGGTCGACGGGGAGGAAGCCGTCGACGTGGGTCCCGCGGGTTGGCTCGACGCGACCGTGGGTGGGACGGCGGACGATGTGGCGCCGGTTGACGGGCGGGTGTGGTCGGCCCGGGCCGCGACGAGCCCCACGACAACAACAGCGGCCGCTGCAACCGCGCTCGCGAGGACGAGCCGCCAGCGTGGACGTCCTTGATCGTGGGCGAGATGGACCAGTACGGGCAGGGCCGAGGGCGAGGCGGTGAAGCCGCGCAGATCGGCACCGGCGCCGAAGATGCTTGCCCGCAGCTCCTCAAAGGCGGCGTCGTCGACGGTGTCGACGTCGGGTCGCCAGGAGGCGAACAGCTCAAGGTCATCGTTGGGAGTCATCAGGTGCTCCTTCGCGGAGAATGGTGCGGATGCGGTGGAGGCGGGAACCGATGGTGCCGCTGGGGATGCCGAGCGCACTCGCGGCGTCTCGGTAGGAGAGTCGCTCCCAGGCGATCAGCGCTATGAGGTCCCGGTCCTCGGGCTGGAGTAGGTCGATCGCCTTCAGGACGCGCTCGACCCGCGCCTGGTCGTCGATCCTTGCCTCGACGTCGCCGACGCCGCCGTAGTCGGCTTCGCCGTCGACAGGCAGGCGGGCCGATGCCGCCAATCGGCGGCGCTCGGTGCGCCAATGACGGCGAATGAGGTTCGATGCGATCCCGAAGAGCCAGGCACGCTCAGGTCCGAGCGAAGGGGAGAAGCGTGGCCATTGCTCGATCGCCACGCGGAACGTCTCAGCCGTGAGGTCCTGGGCGAGGGAATGGCCGAGCCGTCGCTCGACGTAACGATGGATGTCTCGGCCGTGCGCCTCGAACAGTTCCACGATCACCGATCGCGGCGCTGCAGCTGGTCGCAGCATTGGAGGATCGATGGCCGTCGTCGGCCCGTCGTCGCGGCTCACATCCACTACATGCCCGCAGGCACCGGCCTCTTCATCGAGGCCTCCGGCAAATGGTGGTGCAAGCTCTGCTGGACCTGGCCGAGTCCGCGCCCACGGCTCCAGTCTGGCCGAATGGAGGCCCATATGCTGCCGGCCGCGACGACCGCGCGCCGCGTCGCCCTTCTTGGCGACGCGATTTGCCAAGCTACGGCACAAGGGCGATGTCGCCAGCTAGCACGCGCTCGCGGCCCAGCGCGTGACGCGCCACCCGGTGGTGCTGCGCTCTGCCGTGATGATGGTGGCAAGGTTGCCGTCGAAGCGACGCAAGTAGCTGTAGTGGTCGGCGTCGAGCTGGA
>JANMAT010000125.1:0-2426 GCA_031359995.1 Actinomycetes bacterium | reverse complement strand
GTGACCGTATCCCGTGTCGACTACCTGACGAGTTGACTCGATGATCCATCGGCGTTGCGTGGGCGAGGCAGGCGCCGCGCGTCAGCCGCCCGGGCATCTGGGCGCGAGCTCAGGCAGCTCGCACGCACGACCGCGGCGGGCAAGCGCGTTACGAGCGCCAAAGCCGCGCAACGGCCGCACGGCACTTCGCCGGATCCCGGGTGGCCACGTCGACGCCGCTGGCGAGTGATATCGGGCGCGGCCCCCCACGACAGTCGGGGTGGACTCGACCCGGCAAGCGTCGTCGGGAACGCGCCACGAAGTCAGCGCTACGAGGACGGTGGCCGAAGCGGCAGGCGGCGGACTCTGACGCGATCGGTCTCAAGGACCACGATGGCACCGGCAGCGAGGTCCTCACTGACCGCTTCGAGGTTGGCCACCAGGAGCGCAGCGATCTGGGCGGCACGACGGTCGCCTTGGCGGCGCAGCAGCACGACCGACGGGAGCGCAGCGTTGGACATGGCCAGCAGTTCACCGAAATCGGTATCGCTCGACAGGACAATCCGCTCGTCCTGGAGGCCGTACTGGAGGATCTCTCGATCGGTCGCCCGTGACATACCGAGATCGCGAACGTGCACCGCGTCATGCCCGGCGACGATGAGCGCCCCGACGAGCAGGGGCGACTGGTTCTGATCGAGCAGGAATCTCACGCCGAGCGGAGCAGGGGAAGCTCGCGCTCCTGGACTGCGAGCGCGGCGTAGCGCAGGCACTCGGGGATGTCCTCGGCCTCGAGGTCAGGGTGCTCGGCGAGGATCTCGGCGACCGACATAGCGTCGGCAACCATCGCCACGACCGACGCCACCGGGAAGCGAAGGTCTCGTACGCACGGCACTCCACCCATCCGTTCGGCGTCGGCGGTGATCCGGGTGAAGGGCATGACCGCCACGATACCCGCTCGGGATCGCCGGCCAAGGCGCGTTCGGCCTGCGCGGTTGCCCCCGGAGTCCTGCGCTGGTGAGGGCATCGACGGGAGATTGGACGGCGACTCGGGTGAAGATGCCCGCGGTCCGGGTTGGCGTCGCCGAGAAGGTGCTGCCAGCCGAGACAGGGACGACCACAACTGGCGGGCCCCATGCTGCTGCCCACGCCCGCTCGGCGCGATACGAGCGCCACTCCGGTGCGCCACCCTCGCCCAGGTTCGCCGGTCCTGTGCGGTGCGACGGGCACCCGGCGCTGAACACTATGTGCGGCGGCGAACCGTTTGGCAGGTGACACGGCGCCGTCGCGCCCGAGGCGGGCACGGCACCTCGTAGCCTGGCGGGCATGCCCGAGGGTGTCCGCGTTGAACGCTACGAGGGTCCTCGCGCTGAGATACGATGGTTGTTCGAGATTGCCGAGGACTCGGCCGAGAATCTCGATGCCTACATCGACGACGGGGAAGTGCTGGTCGCCGTGCGCGACGAGCGACCGGTCGGCGTCCTACAGATCACCGAGACCGGCGCCATCGACGAGGTGGAGATCAACGTCCTGGCTGTCGACGACCACCTCCAGCGGCACGGCGTCGGGCGTACTCTGGTGGAGGCCTGCTTCATGCATGCCCGGCGGCGGGGCTGCGCCCGCGTACTGGTGTCGACCGGCGCAGCCGACCTCGGCAACCTGCGCTTCTATCAGCGCTGCGGCTTTCGGATGCTGGGGATCGAGCGCGACGCCTTCACACCCGAGACCGGCTATCCCGATTCGATCATGGTCGACGGTGTCCGCCTGTGGGACCGCGTGTGGTTCGACTTCGACCTCACGCGCCCGCCCGTCACGCTCTCGTGACCGCGGCCGCTCGGCCCGCTTGGAGTCGCTTGCCGCTCGGACTCGACGAGGCGATCAGCGAACGCACCGAACGTGGTCCTCGTGCGCTCATGCATGCTCGAGTCTGCGCTACCGGGTCACGGGATCGTCGCTTGGCGGGAGCGCCGATCGCGTGAGTCCAGGCGACATCTCCCGAGCGGCAGGGTCGCGGTGTGACGCGTGGGCTACTGGATGTCGCGGATGGCAAGTTGGTCGGCGCCGTCGTGGTGTCGCCAGTCGTACACGATGTGATCCAGGGGACGCGCCAACACGTCGATCAGCTACTCGACCAGCGTCGGCGAGGCAGGGTTGTCGGCTTTGTCGCGAACGATCGCGCCAGCCAACTCGTAGGCGTCGATACGCCACACACCGTTGCTGCCGTCGGTGTCCCGACCGATCAGCAGCTGAGCACCGGTCTGGGTGCGGCCGACTGCGGTGAGGCTGAACAGCCAGTCGATCACGTCGGAGCCGACGGCGCGTTCGATCTCCGGCCGGCACGGTGTGACGGTCTGCGCGAAGTCTGTCGTCTCGCCCTGGTAGGAGCCGAGATCGAAGATCTCCATGAACCACGGGTCCTCGTCGGGTTCGTCGGGTTCGTTGGGCACAAA
>JANMAT010000089.1:0-44677 GCA_031359995.1 Actinomycetes bacterium | reverse complement strand
TCCGCCGGCTGTTCACGCCCAGACAATGCCGGCGTCGCAACCGGGCCGGTCGCCACCGGGCCGGACGCCACCAGGACGGCCGGGGCCGCCCGGGCCGCCACGGCTGTCGCCGTCGGGTCGGGGCCGGCGGGGTCGGTCGGGCCGGTCGCCACGGTCACGGTCGTCACGGCGGGGTCGGCCGGGAGCCAACACCTGGGTGACGGGTTCGAACGGCCGGCTGGTGCCGATCAGTTCGAGCCGCTCGGCCTCTTTGCGGGCGTTCTTGCCCGCAAAGACCTGCAGCACGGTGATGCCGTCGAGGTCGAACTCGGCCTCGGCTCGCAAGACGTCACCGACCTTGGCACCCTGAGGAAGTTGGGTGCCGTCAAGGACACCCTTGGGTTCACGTGCTCCCGCAGCGCGCCACGTCCACGATCCATCGGCGCGCGCACTGGTGAGCTCGAGGTCGATCCGTCGAGACATGAGGGACAAACGTACTGGACGGGTGCCCTCGACCACCACTGACGCCGCACGAGCGACGTGCGGTCGGCTTCGCGGCGTGGCGCGTCGGGCCGTAGGGTCGACCGCCGCGACCGCCCCGATACCCCCGGTACCCCGTCGAAGGAGACCACCGCCATGCCGATCTACGCCCTGGGTGACGCGGTGCCGTCGGTGCATCCGGAGGCGTTCGTGCACCCTGACGCGGTGATCATCGGCCACGTCACGATCGGCGCCCGCTCCAGCGTGTGGCCGGGTGCCGTGCTGCGCGGCGACGACGGCAGCATCGTGATCGGCGAGCGGACCTCGATCCAGGACAACTGCGTGCTGCACTGCACCGCGGAGCTGGCGACCGTGGTCGGCGACGACTGCGTCGTGGGCCACATGGTTCACCTCGAGGGCTGCACCATCGAAGCCGGTTGCCTCATCGGGAACGGTTCGATCGTGCTGCACCGCGTCGTCGTGCACTCGGGCGCCATCGTCGCCGCCAACGCCGTCGTGTTGAACGACACGATCGTGCCGCCGGGCGCGCTGGCCATGGGCGTGCCGGCCAAGATCCGCGAGGACGCGGCCCGGCAGGGCGAGATCGACCACGGCGTGGCGAGCTACTTGCAGAAGGCCGAGCGCTATCGCCGCGAGCTTCGCCGGGTCGAGTGAGCAGCTACCTGCGCATCGGCGTGGCGTCGGTGCCGGCCGACGGAGGCGAGCTGCTGAGCGATCGGCTCTGGTCGCTCGGTGCGCTCGGCATCCATGAGGCCGTCGACGCCGAAGGCACGCTCGTGCTCACCACGGCGTTCGACGACGACGTCGTCGTGGCCGATGTGGCCACCGCGATGCGCGCCCATGCGTGGGTGGCGTGGGTGGCGGAGGTCGACGACGACGGGTCGTGGTGGGACGCGTGGCGTGCCCACCACGATGCGGTGTGGGTCGGCGGTGATCGGCTCGTGGTGGCGCCGGCGTGGCTCCCGCCGCCGGCGACCGGCCCGACGACGGTGGTCGTGACCGTGGAGCCCGGGCGCACGTTCGGCAGCGGGGCTCACGCCACCACCCGTCTCGTGCTCGAGTTGATGCTGGACCACCGCCAGCACTTCGTCGGCGCCCGAGTGCTCGATGTCGGCTGTGGTAGCGGGGTGCTGGCCGTGGTGGCTGCCCGTCTGGGTGCGGCCGAGGTGGTGGCCGTCGACATCGACCCGGCCGCGGTGGCGACCACGGTCGCCAACGCTGATGCCAACGGGGTGGGGGCGGTGGTCACTGCCGGTCTGGTCGACGACCACCGGGTCACCGGCATCTTCGACATCGTCCTGGCCAACGTGTTGCCATCCGTGTTGGACGAGTGGGCCCCGCGACTGACCAGTTTGAGTGGCCATACCATTGCTGTCAGTGGGTTTCTGGTCGGAGACGAGCACCGAGCGTGTCATCACTTTCCCGACCGGACACTCGTCGTGTCCGTAGCGATCGACGGATGGTGTGCCAGTTGGCTGGCGATTAACCGAGAGTTGGCCAAACCTGACTGACTCTTGCGGGCACCACCCTCACCTGGCCATCACCTCTTCTTTACGATTGTTACGAACTGCAGGCGGCAATTCGACATGAAGAGGAGAGCACATGGCGGCAATGTCAGCGGCTGACGTCGCGCACCTGCTGCGGCGAGCCGGCTTCGGCGGCTCGCCGGCGGAGGTAGCGGCGTACACCGGTCAGGACACCGCGGCGGTGGTGACCCAGGTGCTCGACATCGCGGCGAACCCGCCCGAGGCCCGCCCCGCGTTGATGGACCAGACCGGTCCCAACGAGGAGCGGTGGAAGCGGCTCACCGCCCTGCGCGGCTACTGGTACGACCGCATGGCGTTCTCACCCACGCCGGTCGTGGAGAAGATGACCCTGTTCTGGCACGGTCACTTCACCACATCGGCCGACTCGGTGTACCGACCCAACGCGCTGTGGGACCAGATGGTGCTCTACCGGGCCAACGCGCTGGGCAACTTCCGCACCCTGGCCCAGGGCATGGCGCTGGAACCGGCCATGCTCTACTACCTCAACAACGACCAGAACCGGAAGAAGTCGCCCAACCAGAACTTCGCCCGGGAACTGCTCGAACTGTTCCTGCTGGGCATCGGCAACTACACCGAGGGCGACGTGTTCGGCGCCGCGGCCGCGTGGACCGGTCACACGGTCGCCGGCAACTACGACGCCGACACCGCGGCGTACGCCTTCAACGCCAACCAGCACGACACCGGGAACAAGACGTTCCTCGGGACCACGAAGAACTGGAACGGCCCCGAGACCATCGACGCGATCTTCGACAACGCCACCTCGCGCGTGGTGATGGCGAAGTTCATCGTGAGCAAGCTGTGGACGTTCTTCGCCACCCCGAACCCGCCGGCCCCCGTCGTCGACCAGTTGGCGGCCGCGTTCATGGTCGACTGGGAGCTGAAGCCGCTCATGCGGGCCCTGTTCCTGCGGCCCGAGTTCTACGCGGACGCGGTCAAGCAGGGTCTCGTGCGCACGCCGGTCGAGTACCTGGTGACCGTCATGAAGTCGATCGGCTGGACCTCGGCCGACATCCATCCGGACTGGTGGCTGAACAACATGGGCCAGGAGGTCTACAACCCGCCGAACGTGTCGGGCTGGCGGCCCAACGGCTACTGGGTCTCGGCCGCAGCGGCATCGGCCAAGGCCAGCTTCGCCGACTGGTTGTCGTGGAAGCTCAGCGAAGCCGGCTTCCTGAACGACTCCACCACGCACACCGGGCCCCAGACGGTCGCCACGGCCTTGGCGTCGTTCCACATCACCGAGCCCAGCACCCACCTGCGCCAGGCGCTCGAGCAGTGGGTCACGACCCAACGCGCCGCGCCCGGCCAGGACTGGGCCGAACCGAAGTACCTCACGCTGCTCACGCTGTTGAGCCCCGACCTGCAGCTCGCCTGAAGGGAGCCCGACACATGTTGCCCATCGATCACGACGCCGCCGCCGCGCTCGCCGCCCTCTCGTCCCCCCTCGACCACAGCGCGGCGGGATGGACCCGCCGCCGCTTCCTCCAGGCTGTCGCCGTGGCCGGCGGCAGCGCCGCCGCCATGACGGTGCTGCCCGACGCCTGGCGCGAAGCGTGGGCCGCCCCGCCGCTCGGCGCGACCGACGGCGTGCTCGTGCTGATCGGTCTGTACGGTGGCAACGACGGCCTGAACACCGTCGTGCCCATCACCAACGGGGCGTACTACGCCAAGCGCGGCGCGGTGGCCATCCAGCCCGACCGCACGCTCGCGCTCACCAGCGAGTTCGGGTTGCACCCGAACCTGCCCTACCTGCAGGCGCTCTACCAACAGGGGCGTGTGGGCATCGTGAACGGGGTCGGTTACCCCGACTACAACCGCAGCCACTTCGAGTCGATGGACATCTGGATGCGCGGTCTGGCTGATCGCAACTCGGTGGCGCCCACCGGCTGGATCGGCCGCTACCTCGATGGCATCGGCGGCGCCACCGATCTCCTGCAGGGCGTGACGTTCGGCGAATCGGTGCCGCTCATGGTGCGTGGTGCGACCCGCAACGCCACGGCGCTCTCCGACTACGGCGCGTTCTTCGGCGCCGACACCGAGGAGAACCACACGCGGGCCTACAACGCCATCCGTGCCATGGCCGCCGGCGGCACGGGGCGTGGCCTGTGGGGCGACGCCATCGCCACCTCACAGGTGCAGCTGCTCGACGTGGCCACCCAGACGGCGCCGCTCTACACGGAGAAGATGCCCGGCACATCGATCTCGCGGCAGCTGTTGCTGGCGGCCCGACTCATCAACGCCAACCTCGGCCTGCGCGTCATCTGCGTCGACGCCGGCGGCTACGACAACCACTCCGGTGAGCAGTCCGACCACGCCCGCCTCATGGGCCAGCTCGACGATGCCCTGCGCGAGTTCTGGACCACGCTCGGCGTGGAGTGGGCCAACCGCGTGACGATGATGACGTACTCGGAGTTCGGCCGCGAGATGCGGGGCAACGACTCGAACGGCACCGACCACGGCACGGCCAACAACGTCATCCTCATCGGCCCCCGCGTCGCCGGTGGCATGCACGGGCAGCTGCCCGACCTGGCCAACACCGACCGGTACGGTCAGCTCACCTACACCGTCGACTTCCGGTCGGTGTACGCGACCGTGCTCGGTCAGTGGCTGAACGCCGACCCGAACGCGGTGCTCGGTGGGGCCTTCAGCCAGTTGTCGGCCTTCGTCGGTGGCCCCATCGACGCGGTCGCCGCTGCGGCGCCGACCGTGGCGAGCGGTGGCACGGGTGGCGGTGCCGTCCCAGGTATCGGCGACGGTGGTTCGCCGGCCTACCCGCCGTCCGATCCGGGCGCGTTCGTCGGCCTCACCCCGTTCCGACTCGTCGACACGCGCATCAACCAGGGTGCGACGCGCCTCGGCCCGGCGGCCAGCTTCTCGATCGCCATCGCCGGGGCCGGCACCGTGCCCGCCGCCGATGTGGTCGCCGTGGCGTTGAACGTGACCGTGACCGACACGACCACGGCCGGCTACCTCACGGTGTGGCCGACCGGCGAGGATCGACCGCTGGCGTCGAACCTCAACTTCACGGCCGGCCAGACCGTGCCGAACATGGTGTTCTGCAAGCTCGGCGCCGACGGTGGCCTGCAGGTGTACAACTCGGGTGGTCAGACGCAGGTCGTCATCGACGTGCTCGGCTACTTCAGCACCTCCGATGGCACCCGCCTCGTGCCGCTGTCACCGGCCCGCGTCATCGACACGCGCACCACGAACGCACCGTTGGTCGCCGGCACCGTGATGGAGCTCGAGCTGGCCGGCGTGGCCGGCGTGCCGAAGGAGGGCGCCGACTCGGTCGTGCTCAACCTGACGGTCACCGACCCCACGTTGCCCGGGTTCATCACCACGTGGCCGACCGGTGAACCGCAGCCCCTCGCATCGTCGCTCAACTTCCTGCGGGGCCAGACCGTGCCGAACCTCGTCATCGCCAAGCTCGGTGGCGGGAAGATCAACCTGGCCAACCATGCCGGTGCCGCCCACGTGGTCGCCGACGTCGTCGGCTACTTCGCGACCAACGGGGGCGACTCGCGCGCCGTCGCGGTGTCGCCCCGTCGTCTGCTCGACACCCGCACGAACAACTCGTTCCTCAACTACGACAACGTCGCCACGCTCGGCGTGACCGGTGTGGACGTGCCGTCCGATGCCAGCGCCGTGGTGCTCAACGTCACGGTGACCGAGCCGACGACACCGGGCTTCGTCACGGTGTGGCCGGCAGGGGAGCCCCAACCGGTGGCCTCCAACCTGAACTTCGTACGGGGTCAGACGGTGCCGAACCTCGTGATGGCCAAGATCGGTCGCGCCGGCCAGGTGAGCCTGTACGCCCACAGCCTCAGCGCCCATGTGGTGGTCGACATCGTGGGGTTCTTCCGATGATGCGGCCCGAGCTGGTGTGGGTGTGGCTGGCGCCGAGCGGCGCGGTCAGCGGGTCGACGACACCGCGACGACCTGGGGACCGAGCCAGTCGGCCACGGTGCGGGCGGCCTCGGGCGACAGGTGCACGCCGTCGGGACGGAAGGCGGCGTCCATGCCCGCGGGTTGCCCGTTGAGCCACGTCCCGTAGTCGACCACCACGACCCGACCGGGCCGGTCGGCGGCGACGTTGGCGATGATGCGGTTCAGCACCGCCATGCGCTCGGGTTCCCAGGCCGGGTCGGGTGTGGCGAAGCCCCAACCGGGATGGATCACCGGTGAGGTCGTCCACACCACGAGGGGCACGTGCGCCAGCAGCGCGTCGGTGGCCTTGCCGAGCGCATCGCTGAGTCGGGCATCGAAGGTCGGGTCGCCGGGGGAGCGCCACGTGTCGCCGGGCGCCTGGTGGTCGGTGACCTCCCACGGGCCGTCGACCACGATGGCGACGTCGGCCCCGCTGGCCGACGCGGCCTGGTCGAGGTGGGCGACGATGTCGCCACATGTCGGCACGATGTCGCGTGGCTTCGGACCGAGCTTGTCCTTGCCGTCGCGTACGTAGCCGCAGCCGACCTTCACGGCGCCGAGGTCGACCTGGGCCAGTCCTGATGACTGGGCCCAGTCGCTCAGGCCGGGCGCGAACGCGTTGGCGGTGGAGTCGCCGGCCAGCAGGATGCGCACCGGTCGGGCCGGCGCCGTCGCGGTGGTCGCCGCCGGTGCCGTCGCCGCGTCGGAAGGACCGGCGACGGTGGTGGCCGGCCCCAGCGCGCTCGCCGCGGCGCGACCGGGCGTCGTCGCCTCGGTGGCGGGGGAGGAGGGGCCGGCGGAGGCGGCCCGCACGTCGGCCAGGCCGCGCACCGCCAGCACGCGCACGTCGGGCTCGCCCGGTTGGCTGGCCCAGGCCGCGGTCGTGCCCGGTGACACCGCGGTGACCGCCAGGGCCAGGGTGGCCACGCTCACGGGAGCCAGCGCCCAGGCCCGGGCCCCGTGCACCACGCGCTCGCGTCGCACGGGCTGCTCGATCACGTAGAAGGACACGACCGCAACGGCCAGCGTGACCGCGGCGCGCCCGGCGAAGAGCGGGGCGCGATCCAGCCCGGTGCGTTGCGGGCTCAGGAGCAGGAAGATCGGCCAGTGGTACAGGTAGATGCCGTAGGAGATGCGACCGATCCACGCCAGGGGGGCGAGGCCCAGCACGGCCCGCAGCGGGCCGGGCTGACGGGCCGCCATCACCAGCGCCAGCGACAGCAGGCTGAACGCCGCGAAGCCGCCGCGGTAGAGCCAGCGGTCGTTCTGATCGGAGGTCGCGGTCAGCCACGCCAGTCCCGCTACCGCGGCCACGCCGAGGGCGGCGGTGCCGGCGGCGACCCCGCGGTGGGGGGCGCGCTCGCCGCGCCGGTCGGCCAGCGCCCGCACCGCCAGCGCGGCCAGCGCACCGGTGAGCAGCTCGGCGGCGCGTGTGAACGTGGCCTGGTACACCAGGTCGGGGTCGCGGCCGCCGAGCAGCACGCTCGATGCGGCCGATGCGAGCCACGCCGTGACGAGCAGCAGGGCGAGCGAGGCTCGCGACCACCGCGCCCGCACGAGCACGACCCACACGAGCAACGGCAGCACGACGTAGAACTGCTCCTCGATGGCCAGCGACCAGAAGTGCTGCAACGGCGACGGCGTGGCGAAGAGCTGGGCGTAGGACTGGCCGCTGAAGTAGAAGCGCCAGTTGGCCACGTCGGCCAGTGCGCCCCACAGGTCACCTCGCGTGGTGGCCGTGCGCGGGAGCTCGCCCGCCACCAGCAGCACGGCGACGCCGGCGACGCACACCAGCGATGCCGGCATGAGCCGCCGCAACCGCCGTCCCCAGAACGAGCCGAGGGCGATCGTGCCCGACGACGAGTGCTCGGCGATCAGCAGCGACGTGATGAGGAACCCCGACAGCGTGAAGAACACCGACACGCCGAGGAAGCCGCCGGTGGCCCAGGAGAAGCCGCCGTGGAACAGCAGCACGGCCACCACGGCCACGGCGCGGACGCCGTCGAGCGCCGGCTCGTACCGGAGCCGGCCATGGCGTGCGGTCACGCCAC
Source organism: Actinomycetes bacterium (assembly GCA_031359995.1). Lineage (GTDB taxonomy): Bacteria > Actinomycetota > Acidimicrobiia > Acidimicrobiales > Ilumatobacteraceae > JANMAT01. The sequence continues at coordinate 36,672 of JANMAT010000089.1, read as the reverse complement.
CCACCAGCCGGTGAGGTCGATGACCACCTGCCCGCGCGCCTTGGTGAGCACGCAGCTCCCGACCCCGACGATGGCGGCGTTGGCGGTCGTCTCGCCGTCGCCGTAGTTGACGTTGGACACCGTGGACGGCTCGCCGCCGCAGGGGTGCAGCGTGGCGTACCCGCTGCCCGACGGGCTGGCCACCGTGGTCGTGACCGTGAGCGCCTCGGCACCGGGCACGGTGGGCAGGGCCAGGTCGGCGAGCGAAGCCGGCGCACCCAGCCAGCCGCCGGCGCCGGTGCGGGTGTCGACCAGCCGCACCGGCACGGCCGCCTGGTACTGCAGGCCCGTGGTGCCGTACACGCCGGCGAGGTCGACGACGAGGTGCATGGCCGTCTGGTTGAGCAGGCAGACCTTGCCGCCGGCGCCGACGGTGACCTGCACCAGGTTGGCCCGGGGAGCGGCCGAGTCCACGTTCGCCGAAGACACGCGCGGTGTGGTACCCCCGCAGGGGTAGGCCGAGACGTAGCCGGGGTTGAGCGCGCCCACGGCGGTGAGGTTGAACACGGCGGCGGCGGGGGTCACCCCGGCCACGGCCGGCACGGTGACCTCGGTGACGGTGCCCGGCACGAGCGGCGTGGTGCTGCGGTCACGCGTGTCGAGCAGGCGCGTGGGTGTGGCCGGGTTGAACCGGAGCGCGCCGCCGGCACCGTAGGAACCGAACACGTCGACGATGACGTCGGTGGCCGCCTTGGTGGTGACGCAGAAACGACCGTCGTGCAGGGTCACCACGGCGTGGGCCGCCCGCGGGCTCCGGGCCGGGTGGTTCAGCGCCGACACCGTGGGCGCCGGGCCCTGGCAGTCCCACGCCGTGAGGTACCCGCCGGCGCTGGCGGCGTCGACGGTGAGGTTCACCGCGGCCGCAGTGGCACCGGCCGGCACCAGCGCGGACAGGTCGACGGTGAGCTGCGCGCCGGCGCCCAGGCGGCTGCCGCCGGTGCCGTCGCGCGTGTCGACGACGCGGGCGGGGGCGACGAGCGGGTCGAACGACGCCGGCGCGCCGACGGCCGTGGGCGGCACCGGTGTGCCGGTCACGGTGTTGGCCCTGGCCCACCGGGCGGCGGCGTCGACCGACAGCTTCGAACGGAACTGGTACGCGGTGCCGTTGGCGGCGTGCACGCGGTCCCAGGTGGTGAGGGTGGGGTCGGCGTTCACCGCGCTCACCCAGTCGGAGACGGTGACCAGCGGGTGGACCCTGGCCGCGTCGGCGAGGGCGGTGTTCCACGCCGTCTCCCAGTCAGGTCGGGGATGGCTGATGTTCTGCCACACCACCTGGTGGTCGTCGCCGATGTTGGCCAGCATGCCGTCGATGTCGCGCCGGCACTCGGCCAGGCGGTCCTCGCAGAACCCGACGTCGTTGGAGCCGAAGTTCAACAGGTAGACCGGCGGGTCGAAGCCGGTGCGCCGCCAGTCGGCCAGCATCACGGGCCCGGCGAACTGGTTGGTGCCGAACGTGTGGCCGCCGCAGATGGCCGACGCCCGGATCGGGCCCCATCCGGCGGCGCGCAGTTGGGCGACGATGGTGCCCACCTCGATCATGCCGATGCCGGTGGAGTCGCCCAGGAAGCCGATGGGGCCGAGGGGGCCGGCGCCGCCGTAGCTGTCGACCGTGGGGCTGGAGGAGCATTCGGCCCAGGCGGGCTCGGATCGGGCGAGGCTGGCGGTGGACGCGAGCAGCCCGATGGCCACGACGCGGCCCAGGCGCCGTCGAACGCCTCCTGCCACCCCTCGCCGGAACAGGGCGATGCGCATGCGGCGCCTCTCCTTCCGGTTCGGTGTTCGTCACGGGATTGTAGTGGTGCAGGCGCGCCGAGGGTGGTCTCGGATGGCGCCGAGCGTGGTGCCGTCGCTCAGGCTGCGGTGAGCCGGGCGAGGAGCGTCCGCGCCGCGTGGATCACCAGCTCGCGCCGATGGGTGACCAGGAACGCGAAGCGGCGGTCCAGGTCCGCGCCCTGGTCACCCAGGTCGCGCGACAGCAGGGCTCCGGCGTAGTGCGGTCCGAGCACGATCACGTTCCACTCGTCGCGGAGCGGATCGTCGAGGCCGAGCGGCACGCCCCGCACCCCGGGTGCCGGCGCCGACGCGAACCCGGCGCCGAACACGACGACCAGGGGGGAGCGGTGGGCCAGTTCGGCGAAGCATCTGGCCGTGCGCGGCGTGAAGTTCCCGTCGTGCTGGAAGGAGGCGGCGATCAGGGCGGCGTCGGCGTGCCACTGGCCGGCGACGCGCTCGAGGTGGCGACTCATGGCCAGCAGCTCGCGCTTGCGGGCCAGCCGGATGTCACCCTGGTGGGACACGAGCGAGAACGGCGTCTCGCCTGGTTCCACCGGGTGCTCGCGCAGCAGGCCGACGGGGGTCACGTCCACGTCGAGCTCCACCAGCTCCCGCGGCCTGCCGTACAGCCAGCCCTGGGCCACGTGGGCGCCCATGGCGACCGCCCACGCCCGGTCGTCGTCGGTCTCGACCCCCTCGGCCACCACGACCGCGCCGGTCGACTCGGCGTAGGCCGACACCGCGGCGGCGACGGCGGCCACCGCCACGCGGTCGGCGCCCCGGATGAGCTGGCGGTCGAGCTTCACGACATCGGGGCGCAGCAACGGCAGCAGAGCGAGCGAGGTGGGGTCGGCGCCCACGTCGTCGAGCGCGATGCCGAGGCCCACCCGACGTGCCTCACGGGCGGCGGCGAGCACGGCGGCGGGGTCGCGCCCGATCTCGCGTTCGGTGATCTCGAGGATGACGTGGGCGCGAGGGGCGATGCCGGCCTTCATGGCGGCGATCTCGCGCACGTCCTCCGGGCGCAGCACGGCCGCTTCCACGTTGATGAGCAGCGGCATGCGGTCGCTCACCCCGTGGGACTGCGCGGCCAGGAGAGCGTGGCGCACGCACAGGCGGTCGAGCCGGGCCAGTTGGCCGGTCTCGCGGGCCACGGCGAACAGGGCGTCGGGCGAGGAGAGCGGGTGCTCGTGAGGGCCGCGGGTGAGCGCCTCCACGGCGGCGACGCGGTCGTCGGCCATCCACACGAGGGGTTGGAACACGGTGCGGATCTCGGCCGTCTCGAGGATGTGGGCCAACGCCTGAGCCATGCTGACCGGTGGCTCCCCGACGGTGTCGAGGCGCGTCGAGGGATGCGGGGCCGGGAACATGATGGAGATGTGGTGTTCATCGGCGTGGGGTCACCCTTCTTGAGGCCACGCGACGTCCGCCGCAGCTTCACGCCCAGGAAACACCGTGGTGATGTCGGGGGTCGATGATGACGGGCATGAGCACGCTCCCCGTTGTCTCGTTCGACCTCAACACCCGTGACCTCGCTGCAGTTCCCGACGCCGAGTTCGATGCCCTGTGCCGACAGATCGGGCGCGAGGTGCTGACGCCGCGGTGGAGCTCGATGCTGTCCCATCCGGCCCGTCGCCGCGGCCTGGCCGCCTACGCCGACGGCGAGCCCGTCGGCCTGGCCCGCGTGGGTGCGAGCTGCGTCCTGACCCGTGCCGGCGGCGTTCAGCGCAGGTTGCCCGTGGGGCCCAGGTTGAAGCGACCGGGCTGGGGCCACACGGCCAGGCCGTGGGGTTCGGGTCGTACCGGGATGCGCTTGATGAGGTCGCCGGACTTCGTGTCGATCACGTAGACCTCGCTGTCGTAGCGACCCGACAACCACAGCTTGGTGCCGTCGGCCGACACGCCGCCCATGTCGGGCGAGCCCCCGTTCGGGATGGGCCAGGTGGCCACCACCTTGTCGGTGGCCGGATCGACGACGCTCACCGAGCCCTCGCCGGGGCGTGAGCGACGCTTCTCGTCACCCATGTGACGGCCGCGGTTGGCCACGTACATGACCTTGGCGTCGCGGCTCGGGTAGATGCCGTGGGCACCGGTGTCGGTCTTGATCTTGCCGATCACGGTGAACGACCCGCCGTCCAGGATCCACACGCAGTCGTTCATCATGTCGGCCACGTAGAACCTCCTGCCGTCGGGGGTGAGGCGCACGTCCTGGGGCATGGCCTTGCCGGCCAGCTTCACCTTGGCGATCACGTCGCCGGTGGCGGTGTCGACCTTGAGCATCTCGCCCGAGAACTCGCACGTGACGAGGAAGTACGTGAGGTCGGCCGACCAGTCGGCGTGGTTGTTCCCCTTGCACTGCGACGGCACCGACTTCACGAGCTTCCACGTGGTCGGGTCGTAGTAGTCGAGCCGGTTGTTCTGCTCGTTCTGCACGAGCGCCCGCGTGCCGTTGGGCAGGAAGTACAGGTTGTAGGGGCGCTCGACCTTGATCGGCGTACCGGGCTTGCCCGTCACCGGATCGATCGGCACGAGCCGGTTGGCGGCCGACGCGTTGACGTACAGCGTCTTGAGGTCCCAGCTCGGCACGACGTGCTGGGCGATGGCCCCGGCGGTGAACTCATCGACGACCGCCATCGTGTTCTGGTCGATGACGTCGACGGTGCCCGAGCCGCCCTGCAGGGGGGACGGGACGTACACGAGGGGGCGGGCGTTGGCCACGTTCACCGAGAACTTGCCGGCGCCGGCCTCCGAGTAGACGTTGGCCGGGTCGACCAGGGTGGGCATCTGGCCAACCGTCAGCGCGGGCACCCCGCCGCCCGGCGCTGTGGTGGCGGGCATCGTCGTGGTGACTCCGGAGGTCGCCGCGCTCCCGGTGGCCGGACTGGAGGAACCGACGATGACGGCGGGTGTGGCCGTGGTGGCCACGACCAGGTCGTCGGTCGTCGCGTCGGCTCTGGGTCGCCCGGCGCCGCGCGCGTTGGGTGAGCAGGCGGCGGCGACCAGGCCGACGACGGCCCAGCAGGCACGGCGCCGCAGGGGGTGCTTCACGATGGACAGGGCTCCTCGGGCGGTGAGCGAGGTGGTGGGACCGCCATCTTGGCCCAGGCGGCATCCAACCGCGAGCCACCTCGGTCCGCGGGCCTGGACGCGTGCCGGCACCTCATCGCGCATCTGGGTGCTATGGTGACGCAGCGGCGGCGTGTGGGGCTCCTATTCTCGGAGGCCCTCTCGATGCGTGCGCGTGTGTCAGCCATCGTGCTGCCGTTGGCCGCAGTCACCTGTCTGCTCGTCACCCCTGGTGTCGCGACAGCCACACCTTCTGTCGGCACCTACACGGTGCAGGAGGGCGATGCGCTCTACCCGATCGCGGCGCGCGCCGGCGTCAGCATCGACGCTCTGCTGAAGGCCAACGACATCAAGTTGACGGCGATCATCATCCCGGGGCAGAAGCTGGCGATCCCGGCCGGCGGAAAGGTCCCCGCCCCCACGACGACGGCCACCACCGCAACGGCGCGCACCGCGGCGACCTCGTCGGCGACGACGGCGGCGCCGGCCGCCGTCACGCCACCGGTCGGAAGCTCGACCTACGTGGTGCAGTCGGGCGACATGCCCATCGCCATCGCCTTCCGGTTCGGCGTGAACCCGGACACGCTGTTGAAGCTGAACAAGCTCAACCTGCAGAGCGTGATCGTGCCCGGCCAGAAGTTGATCATCCCGGCCGGGGCCTCCACGTCGGTCGTCACCGGCAACGCCAAGGTCGACCTGGTGATCGCGGCGGCCAAGGCTCAGATCGGCAAGCCGTACAAGTTCGGCTACGACGGACCGAACGCCTTCGACTGCTCGGGCCTCGTGCGCTACGCCTTCGGCAAGATCGGCATGAGCCTGCTGCATCACACGTTGCTGCAGAAGAACTCGTTCCCCGCCGTCGCGGTGGCGGACCTGAAGCCCGGCGACATCGTCTTCTTCCACGACGACTTCCACCACGAGGGTCTCTACCTGGGCAACAGCACGATCATCCAGGCGCCGGCGCCGGGCATGAACGTGCAGGTGAGCTGGGTGCCGACGAGCTCGATCACCGGTGCCGTGCGGCCCCTCTGGGAGTAGTGCGACCCTTCAGCGGTGCTCGAGCTGCAGCCGCCGGTCCAGCCGGCGTCGCCCCCATGCGAACGGTCGTGGTCGCCCCGTCAGTCGAGTCGGCCCGCATACCGTTGAGAGCGAGGCCGGACGACTCGGTCGTGAAGGAGAATCCACGATGGACCAGACACCGCTGCCGCCGCCCCCGCCGCCACCCCCGCCCGCGCCGGTCAACCTACCGGCGCCACCGTCGGCGATCGCCCCGCAGTTCGCGCCCCAGTACGGCGCGCCGGTGGCGGCGCCGACGGGACATGTGGTGGCCCCGGGGCTCCCGCCCGGTGTCACCCTCGCCAGCCCGTGGCTGCGGCTGGGCGCCTACCTGCTCGAGGGCGTGCTCTCCATCGTGACCCTCGGCATCGGCTGGCTGATCTGGGCGGCCATGACCGCTGGCAACGGTCAGACGCCGGCCAAGAAGCTGCTCGGGCTCCGGGTGATCAAGAACGACACCCAACGGCCGGCGGGATTCTCCACGATGCTGTTCCTGCGTGGCCTCATCGCCGGCATCGTGGCGTCGCTGGCCATCACGTTCACGCTGGGCATCCTGTTGTTCATGCCCTTTTGGGACAAGCGCCGCCAGAACATCTGGGACAAGGTCTCGGGCACCGTCGTCGTGAACGACCCGAACGACGCCTGGCGTCTGCACTGAACGGTCAGGGCAGCAGGGGAGCGCCGTCGGCGTGGTCGATCCACGCGAACGACTCGACGGGGTTGCGGCCGAGCTTGGTGGGCAGCTTGGTCGGCCAACCGGTGAGCACGAGGGCGGCCAGGACCCACTCGGCCGGCGCGTGCACCAGGGCGCGCACGGCGTCCTCCTCGTAGGACAGCAACGTGGTGATGCGGGTGCCGAGGCCAGCCTGGCGGGCGGCCAGCTGCACGTTCTGGATGAACGGGAAGATGGAACCGCCGGCGACCACGCTGGGCCGGTCGGCACCGATGTCGGTGACGGCCAGCACCGACAGCTCGACCCACACGAGGAGGTGGATCGGGACGTGGGGGAGCGACTCGGCCATGCGGTCGGCGTCGGCGACGCGGCGACGCCGGTCGGGGGTCATGTCCTCGTAGGGGCCGTAGTGCTCGGCGACGTAGCGCTGCCAGTGAGGCAGGTAGAGCGCGCCGAGCTGGCGCCGCATCTCGGCGTCGCGCACGGCGATCACGCGCCAGCCCTGCCGGTTGCCGCCACTCGGCGCGAACCGAGCGTCATCGAGCACCCGGTGCAGCACCTCGTCGGGCACGTCGTCGGTCTCGTACTCCCGGCACCCGGGCATGTGCCGCATCACGTCGCTCAGCTCCATCGGGCGGACCGTACCCTCGTCACGGAGGCGATCGGCCCGTGGTGGTGGCGCTTCACGTCCTTCGACCTGACATAACTAGTATTATGGGCGTCGCAGGGAGGCGCAGGAAGGGGTCATTCGAACGGCTGCCCGAGCCGGGTCTGTGGCGACGACGTCACCGTGGCGAGAAAAAGCGGAACGGCGCTCGCAGGATCGTGGTGCCAAAGTGGTGGCGCCCCGTGGTGCCACCGTGGTACCATGGGTCTCATGGACGTGAACGTGAAGGGTCTCGAGCCTGCTGTGCTGGCACGGCTCTCCGAACAAGCGGCCGCCGAGGGCATGAGCCAGCAGGAGTGGCTGCGCCAGATCCTGCGACGCACCGCCGATCGACTGTCCCCCGCAGAGCTCGTCCGTCAACGAGCCTCGCTCACCCCGATGACCGAGGCCGACTTCGACGCGGCCCGCATGATCGTTGCCGACCGGCGCAAGGTCGCTGTAGGACGTCTCGGTGCACCCCGCGGTCGTCGCTGACGCGGGCGGGCTGCTCGTGCTCGCCGGGCTGCTCGAAGGGATCCCGGTCGACGTCGACGAGATCCTCGTCCTCGACGCCACCGCCCTGATCGTCGCCGAGTACCTCGCCGTGCGCCATGACGGCTCACCGGAGCGTGCCCGGAGCGAGCTGGCGTTGGCGACCCGCATCGCACGCGAATGGTTCCCCGTGCGGGCGCTGGCGATCGAGGTGGCGTTGTCGGCCTCGTCCACCAGCGACATCGACGCCCTCGCTTCACTGGCGCTCGCGGACTCCCTCAAGGTGCCCCTCCTCACCAAGAACCGCGAGCTCACGAGCTCGACGGTGCAGGTCCTGCACTGCTGACGCGTTGACGAGAACTTGCCGCACGATGCCGGCAAGAACGCCCGCCTCGCCTCATGGGCCGGCCGGTCGCCTCCGATCGGGGCGGCATGGTCGACTGGGACTTCCCCCCGAACGACGTCCAGCCGTTGCCCGCCCAGGCCTACGTGCGGCGCTTCGCCGCGCTGGAGGGCGCCCTGTTGGTGTGGGCCGACGGTACCGTGGCGTCAGCCAACCCGGCGGCGGCCGAGCTGCTCGGCATCGCCCCCGACGAGCTCGTCGGCGCTGCGCTGCACGTGCTGGCCCGACGCCTGGCCAGCACGGGACCGACGGCCGGCGTGCCCGAGCCGTGTCCGGTCGCTGTGGCGCTGCAGTCGGGTCTGCCGGTGCGCGACGCACTGGTCGACATCACCCGACCCGATGGCACGGCCCGCGTGCTGAACGTGACCTGCCGCCCGCAGGTGCGTGGCGAGTGCGTGGTGTCGATCGCCTGCACCTTCGCCGACGTGACCGTCGAGCGCCCCTCGCACCGTGCCTGCCCATCGGCCGACGTGATCGACCTGATGAACGTCGATCTGACGACCCTGCCCGACGTGCCCGCGCTGCCCGCCTTCGACTCCCCCTGGGCCCGTCCCCTCGCCAGCTGAGCACCGGCACCATCCTCAGCCGATGTCGTTGCCGTACATGTGGCCGAGCGGGTCGCTGATCAGCTCGAGGCGCTCACCGTCGGGACCGGACAGGTAGAGCGAGCTGCCGTCGACGTGGGCGTACGCGATGCCGCGCTCGTCGAGCCGGGCCTTGATGGTGGTCCAGCGATCGACCGGCACCGAGATGGCGAGGTGGTGCAGTCCGCCCAGCACCTCGGCGTAGGGCCCGAGGTCGAGACCGGGCAGGTCGAAGAACGCCAACGCGTTGCCGTGACCGATGTCGAAGAAGAAGTGGGTGGAGCCCTGGTAGTCCCGGTTCTCGAACAGTTCGATGAGCGGGAACTCGAGGACCTCTTGATAGAAGCCGATCGTCGCCTCCACGTCGTGGCACAACAGGGCGACGTGATGCACGCCGCGCGCCGCGGAGACGGGACGGGTGGCGCGGGGCTGCAGGTAGCGCTGGCGCAGCGCGTCCCATTCAGCTGTGCGGTCGATGTCGAGTCCGTGTCGCGCCATGGTGGCCTCCTTCGCCGGGACTTCCATCATGCCAAGCCACGGACCCGCAGGCGTGGCCGGGGCTCCGTCATGCCGTGGGGCCGGGCGCGCACTAGCGTTGAGGCTGTCGCTATGGGCCTACCGACCGAGGGCATCACCACCGAAGCGGCGTTGGCGCGCCTGGCCGACATGGCCAGCCATGACGTCCGCTGGCGTGAAGGTCGCGCGTTCACCCTGGCGTACTCGGCCGGGCCCGACGTGCTGGCGCTGGCCGAGCAGGCCTACGCCCGCTTCAGCGGTGCCAACGCCCTCAACACCGACGCGTTCCCGAGCCTGCGGCGGATGCAGGCCGATGTGGTCGACATCGTCGCCCAATGGCTGCACGGACCGTCCGGCGCGGCGGGGTTCATGACCACGGGCGGCACCGAGAGCCTGCTGCTCGCCGTGCTGGCGGCCCGCGAGCGGGCCCGCACCGAACGCGGCGCCACCGATGTCACGGTCGTGCTGCCCGCGTCGGCCCACGCCGCGTTCGAGAAGGCGGCCTTCTACTTCGGCGTGCGTACGGTGCGGGTGCCGGTCGGGGCCGACTGGCGCGCCGATGTCGACGCCATGGCCGCCGCCGTCGATGATCGCACCGCGCTGGTGGTGGCGTCCGCGCCCCAGTATCCGCAGGGCGTGATCGACCCGGTCGCCGCCGTGGCCGCCCTGGCCGCCGAGCGCGACATCAACTGCCACGTCGACGCCTGCATGGGCGGGGTCGCGCTCCCCTACCTCGAGCGCCTCGGCGAGGTGGTGCCGCCGTGGGACTTCCGCGTCGAGGGCGTCACGTCGGTATCGGTCGACCTGCACAAGTTCGGCTACACGGCCAAGGGCGCGTCGGTGCTGCTGCACCGATCGAAGGAGCTGCGCCGCTACCAGACGTTCGTGACCGACAACTGGCTCGGCGGGGTCTACGGCTCGTCGGGCCTCCCCGGCACGAAGTCGGGTGGTTCGATCGCCGCGGCGTGGGCGGTGATCCACCATCTGGGTGACGCCGGCTACCTCGACCTGACCCGCCGGGCCCGCGCCGCCACCTTGGCCTTGGCCGACGGCCTACGGGCCAACGACGCGCTGGTGCTGCGGGCCGAACCCGATGCCATGATCGTCGCCTTCGGGGCGCGCGACCCCGAGGCGCTCGACGTGTACGCGGTGGCCGACGGGCTGTGGGCGCGCGGCTGGTACGTCGACCGGCAGGCCCCGCCGGCCAGCCTGCACTGCACCGTGAACGCCGTCCACGACGGTCTGGTACCGGCGTTGCTCGCCGACCTGGACGCCGTCGTGGCGTCGTGCGTCATGCAACGCGCCGGCGGCGGCGTCGGCGTCTACGGCACCCTCGAATGAGCGCGCACGGCGGGCCCCTCGACACGCAACTGGTTGACATGGATCGTGCCAACCGGTTCCTGACGTTGTGGGTCGCTCATGCTTTCCTTGAACTTGAGGTGAACGGCCCATGATCGGGAGTAGGTTCGCCCGACAAGTTGGGCGCCCGTCGAACGGCCGCGCCCGGCCCTTGATGCTCCCCCTCGGTCGACCGGAGGCCTGATGAGACGACGACGACGTCGGTTCCCGTGCTGGGCCGGGGCCGTGCTCCTGGCGCCGGTGCTGCTCGCCGCGGCCACGTGGGCGGCCAAGGGGAGCATCGACGGCGCGCTCGAGAACGACGCGCGCGTCGGGCTCGACACCGCCAACCTCAGCCAGACGGTCACGGTCGACTTCGACTGGGGCAAGGGGACGCTGCGGGGGGCGGCCGACGACAAGGACAAGGCGCTCGCCGCGGTCGGTGCCTTCGTCAGCACGTCACATCGCTACGGCCTCACCTACGTCGCCGACGACGGCTTCCCGACCACGCCGAGCACCACCGCCGCCGGCGACGCGGCGACCACCGCGGCGTCCGGCGACACGCGCGGCACCACGGCCGCGGGCCGCACCGACACGACCGCGGGGTCCACCGGTGGCGTCGTGGACGCCACCGCCACCATCGTTTCGTCGGGCATCACCCTCACCGGCAAGGTCGCCAACGACGCCCAGAAGCAGTCGATCGTCGCCGCTGCGGTCGCCACGTTCAAGCAGGCCAACGTCGTCGACCAGCTCACGGTCGCCGGCACCGGCTCCGGTGCCACCGATGACGCGGTGACCCGTTACGGCCAGCTGATGCGGACGCTGGGCGCCCGACTGGCCCGCGGGTCGATCACCATCCGCGACGGCGCCATCGACCTGTCGGGCACCGCGTTCAACAGCCAGGCCGTGGTCGAGCTGCAGGCGGCCATCGCGTCGACGCAGACGGCGACCGTGCCGATCACCAGCAAGCTGCGGGTGTCGCTGGCCGATGTGCCCACGCTCACCGCCGATCTCACCGCGCTGCTCGGTCGCTCGGGCATCAACTTCGACAGCGGCTCGGCCGTGATCACGGCCGACTCGGCGCCCACCCTCGACAACGCGGCTCGGTCGATCCAGCAGATCGCGGGCGTGAAGATCGCCATCAACGGCTACACCGACAACCTCGGTCGCGCAGCCGAGAACCAGACCTTGAGCCAGCAGCGAGCCGATGCCGTGAAGACCTATCTGGTCGGCAAGAGCGTGCCCGACGCGTCGCTCACATCCACCGGGTTCGGGCCGGCCAACCCGAAGGCCGACAACGCGACCGAAGAGGGCCGCGCCGCCAACCGTCGTATCGAGTTCGTCGTCGAAAGCTGAGCAAGCACCCATGATGTTCTTCCTGTCCAAGCTGTGGATCTGGTGGTTCGTGGCCGCGCTCGTCGCCGGCGTCGTGGCCGCCGCGGTGTGCCACTACTGGCCGGCCCGGCGGCGCAAGCCGGTCGTCGACGAGCGCCAGGTGCGCGCGCTGGCCGACGTCCGCGCCGCCGCCGGCAAGCACGAGGCCAAGGTGAACGAGCTCCTCGCCCTGCGGGCCAAGGACCTCGACGAGCTCACCACGCTGCGAGCCAAGGTCGACTCGGTCGACACGCTGTCGCGTCGGATCAAGCAGCTCGAAGCGGCGCAGGCCGATGCCGTCGTCGAGACCCCGGCCCCCCTGCCTGGCGCGCCGGCGCAGACGGCGCTGCTGGTCGGTGCCAACGATGTCGTGGTCGACGTGTCGGGCGCCTCCGCCGTGCTGCGCTCGCGCATCAAGCCCGACGACCTGAAGGTCGTAGAGGGCATCGGGCCCAAGATCGCCCAGCTGTTGCAGGCCGAGGGCATCACCACGTGGCGCGACCTGGCGGCAACCGACGCCGTCACTCTGCGGGGCATCCTCGACGCGGCGGGACCCAGGTTCCAGATCCACGACCCGAGCACGTGGCCCGGCCAGGCCGAACTGCTGGCCAACGGCGAGTGGGCCGCGTTCAAGGCGCTCACCGAGGAGCTCAAGGGCGGTCGCGTGGCGCGATGATCGGAGCCCCGGATCAGCGCTCGCCGACGGAGGCCCCCGTGTCCCACCCCACCCCCCTCGTTCAGCTCGACCCGGCGACCGAGTTCCCGGCGCGCCACATCGGCACCCTCGGGTCCGATCTGCCCGCCCTGCTCGCCGTCGTCGGGGTGCCGTCGCTCGACGCGCTCATGGACGCCGTGGTGCCCGAGAAGATCCGGTGCCGAGCCCCGCTGTCGCTCCCCCCGGGCCGCTCCGAGGTCGACGTGGTGGCGACCCTGCGGGCCATCGCCGCCGAGAACGAGGTGTTCACGTCGCTCATCGGCATGGGCTACACGGGCACCGTCACGCCCCCGGTGATCCTGCGCAACATCCTCGAGAACCCGGCCTGGTACACGGCGTACACCCCGTACCAGCCCGAGATCAGCCAGGGCCGCCTGGAGGCGCTGCTGAACTTCCAGACGATGGTCGCCGACCTGTGCGGGCTCGACCTGGCCAACGCCTCGCTGCTCGACGAGGCGACCGCGGCGGCCGAGGGCATGATGATGGCCCATCGGGTGGCGACCGTGAAGACGAACGTGTTCGTCGTGGATGCCGACACCCACCCACAGACGCTGGCGGTGCTGGCCACCCGGGCCGAGCCGTTGGGCATCGAACTGCGCGTCACCGCCATCGACGGCGCCTCGTTCGACGGCGCCTTCGGCGTGCTCGCGTCGTACCCGGGTTCGTCGGGCGCGGTGCGGGCCCTGCCGCCGATGGTGGATCAGGCCCACGCGGCTGGCGCCGTCGTGGTGGTGGCCGCCGACCTGCTGGCGCTCGTGTCGCTGGCCTCGCCGGGGTCGGCCGGCGCCGACATCGTGGTCGGGTCCTCCCAGCGCTTCGGGGTGCCCATGGGCTTCGGCGGCCCTCACGCCGCCTTCGTGGCCTGCCACGAGCGCCACGCCCGGTCGCTGCCCGGCCGCCTCGTCGGGGTCAGCACCGACACGAAGGGTCGGTCGGCGCTGCGCCTCGCGCTCCAGACGCGCGAGCAGCACATCCGGCGGGAGAAGGCGACGAGCAACATCTGCACCGCCCAGGTGCTGCTCGCCGTCATGGCCGGCATGTACGCGGTGTGGCACGGGCCCGAAGGCCTGCGGCGCATCGCCACCCGGGTGCACCGCCTCACGTCGATCCTCGCCGGCGCGCTTCGGTCGGGCGGGGTCGAGGTCGTCAACCCGACCTGGTTCGACACGCTCACCCTGCGGGTGCCGGGCCGGGCCGATGCCGTGCTGGCCGCCGCCGGGGAGCGACGCATCAACCTGCGTGCCGTCGATGCCGACACCGTCGGCCTCACCCTCGACGAGACCTCGACGCTCGACCTCGTGCGCACGGTGCTGGTCGCGTTCGGCGCGGGCGCCGACACCATCGACGAGGGCGCGCCCGACGGCGTACCGGCCGACGCGGTGCGCACGGGTGAGCTGCTGACGCACCCGGTCTTCCACCGCTACCACACCGAGCACGAGATGCTCCGGTACCTGCGGCGCCTCGCCGACTCCGACCTCGCCCTCGATCGCACCATGATCCCGCTCGGGTCGTGCACCATGAAGCTGAACGCCACCACCGAGATGCTGGCGGTCACGTGGCCCGAGTTCGCCGAGATCCACCCGTTCGCGCCCCGCGATCAGACCCGCGGCTACCGCCGGCTCATCACCGAGCTCGAGCAGATGCTGGTGGCCTGCACCGGCTACGACGCCGTGTCGCTGCAGCCCAACGCCGGCAGCCAGGGCGAGTATGCCGGGCTGCTCGCCATCCGCGCCTACCACCGCAGCCGCGGCGACCTGCACCGCGACGTGTGCCTCATCCCGTCGTCGGCCCACGGCACCAACGCCGCCAGCGCCGTGCTGGCCGGCATGAGGGTGGTGGTCGTGTCGTGTGATGACCAGGGCAACGTCGACCTGGTCGATCTGGCCGCCCGGGCCGCCGAGCACGCCGAACGGCTCGCCGCGGTGATGATCACCTACCCGTCGACCCACGGGGTGTTCGAGGAGGGCGTGGTCGAGGTGTGCGAGATCGTCCACGGTCACGGCGGCCAGGTGTACGTGGACGGCGCCAATCTGAACGCGCTCGTCGGCTTCGCTCAGCCGGGTGCCTTCGGGGGCGACGTCAGCCACCTCAACCTGCACAAGACGTTCTGCATCCCCCACGGTGGTGGTGGCCCCGGCGTGGGTCCCGTGGCGGTGCGCGCCCACCTGGCCCCGTTCCTGCCCACCCATCCCCTGCGGGCCGACGCCGGCCCGGCGGACGGGGTCGTCGGCGCGGTGTCGGCGGCGCCGTTCGGGTCGGCCGGCATCCTCGCCATCTCGTGGGCCTACATCGCGCTGATGGGTTCCGAGGGCCTGCGGCAGGCCACTGCCCACGCCGTGCTCAACGCCAACTACATCGCCCGCCGGCTCGACGGCGCCTTCCCGGTGCTCTACCAGGGCGCCAGCGGGCGGGTCGCCCACGAGTGCATCCTCGATCTGCGTCCGATCACCAAAGCCACCGGCGTGACGGTCGACGACGTCGCGAAGCGCCTCATCGACTTCGGGTTCCACGCCCCGACCATGAGCTTCCCGGTGGTGGGCACGTTGATGGTGGAGCCGACCGAGAGCGAGGCCAAGCGCGAGCTCGACCGCTTTTGCGACGCCATGCTCGCCATCCGCGCCGAGATCGACGCCGTCGCCGACGGCAGGTGGCCCCTGGCCGACAACCCCCTGGCCAACGCGCCACACCCGGCCGAGGACCTGACCGCCGACGAGTGGACCCACCCGTACAGCCGCCAGACCGCGGCCTACCCGGTACCGTCGCTGCGGGTCGGCAAGTACTTCCCGCCGGTGAGCCGCATCGACGCCGCCTACGGCGACCGCAACCTCGTGTGCTCGTGCCCGCCGGTGGAGGCCTTCGCCAGCGGGTGAACCGGGGCCGCTCGCCGTCGTCGGGCGGCGCGGTGGCGAGAGTGGTCGCTGGTACGTTCGCCCCATGGCGAACGACCATGGATGGCTGCCCAAGGCCGATCCGGCCGCGCTCGACGACGAGCTGCGTCACCGGTTGGAGGTGTGGTTCGACAAGGCCTACACCGACGACAACCTGTTCCTCACCCTGGCCCGCCGGCCCGAGGTCCTGAACCAGTTCCTCGACTGGGTCGGGTTCGTCTACACCGACCGGTCGAGCCTCGACCCCAAGACGATCGAGCTGTGTCGCATCCGCCTTGCGGTGCGCAACCAGTGCGTCCATTGAAGCCTCGCCCGCAGCGCATCGTTGGTGCGCAAAGGACTCACCGAGCACGAGGTGCAGGCGGCCATCGGCGACCTGCACGATGAGGATCTCGCCGGCCGGTTGTCGCCGGCGACCGTGGCGGCGCTGAAGCTGGCCGACGCGCTGACGGAGCATGGCGTGCCGACGATCGGTCCGGAGCTGCGGGTCGAGCTCGAGGCCCACTTCGACCACGGCGCTCTGCTCGAGCTGGGCAGCGCTCTGTCGGTCGCCTCGGGGTGGCAACGGTTCATCGAAGCCTTCGGCGTGCGCCCCGACCACTGGACCGAGGCGACACCGCGGCCCGGCAGGCCGCACTGAGGCGCGTCATGGCGGGGTGGGGGTAGCCCCACCATGGATATGCCAGCGGTCCGGATTCCCGGAACGGGCGCGAGTACGTAGCGTGGCGACCGTGAAGCGTGTGCTGCAGCCCCTGGTGGATGGCCGGACCGGGCGGGCCCTGATCCACCTGAGCCTGCATCTCGTCGTCGATCCCGCCCTGTGGGTCCTCTTCATCGTGCTCGTGGCCGGTTCGGCCGGCTTGGCCGTGACCGTCGTCGTGGGCATCCCGATGGTGGCCCTCACCCTGATGGCCTCGCACCTCGGCGCCCGGGTCCAGCGGTGGCGCCACCACGAACTGCTCGACACCGCCATCGTCTCGCCGGCGCCCGTCGACGCGACGGGCTCGTGGTGGCGTCGGGGACGCCGCCACCTGGTTCGGCGTCGCCCGAGCGGGCGCTGGCCCGGTCGCTGCTGGCCCCGATCAGCACGAGGCGCTGACCGCCCGTGTCGACCAGCTGCTGCGGCGATGGACGCGGTGGCGCTCACCACCGAGCCGTTGCCCAAGAGCCCGTCGACAAGATCCAACGCAAGGTGCTGCGCGAGCCCTACTGGGCCGGTCACGACCGTCGCGTCTCGGGCAACTGACGACGGGGCGAGGGGAAGGTCAGAGATCGAGCGGGCGCAGCACCCGGTCGATGCCGTGGACGTAGCCGTTCGTCAGCTGGCCTCCTACGTTGGCGGCGATGACACGCGGGTTGCGGGCGTTCGGATCGAGGTCGACGAGGCGGACGCTGGGGTGCCGCTTCGAACCCTTCACGTCGACGGTGATGGCACCGCCCTGCAGCGTCGGGATGGAAGCGTCGTCGGCCTTCACCGCGTCGGCGTAGCTGACCGCGCGGCCGAGGATGTGGTAGGTGAGCACCGTCTTCACGGTGTCGAGCCCGAGACCCACCACTGCGTCGAAGGTCTCCTTCTCCGTCTTGGGCCACGTGTGGGTCAGGTCCCACACGAGGATGCGGAAGGCCCGATCGTTGGGCGCGAACACCGTGAGCGGGCCGGGGCCGCTGGCTGCCTCGGTCAGATCGGGAAAGGCGAGCACGGCCTGGGTGACGATGTCGTAGTCGTTCCCGCGCCGGTCGAAACCGTCGGCGTCGTCGCGCGCCGCGTCGGCCAGCAGCAGACCGGCGATCGAGATCGGCGCGGCGGGCGCCGGTGTGCGAGGGCTGGCGCCGGCAGCACCGGCGGTCAGAGCGAGCGCGCCGGACACCGCGGCGGCGGCGATCAGCAGTCGTCGAGGACGCATGGTGACTCCTTCGGGACGTGACCGCCGGCGGTTCCGACGGGTCACCTCCTCTACGGAGCCGATGGCGACGCGTACGTGTCGACCGGTGGGCCTTGGCCGAACGTTGGCGTTCGAACGGCGATGCGTCAGTGCTTGGCGACGAACGGGGTCGCCACGACGGTGCCGGCGAGGGCGCTGCCGCGCACATCGATGGTGACGGCGGCGCCGTCGGCCAGGTCGGGCGGCAGGAACGCCAGCGCGATGCCGTGGCCGAGCACCGGTGAGAAGTTGCCACTGGTCACCGTGCCGACGGCGACCCCGTCGGCGAGCACGGCGCAGTCGGCACGGGGTGGGCGGCGGCCGGGAACGCTGATGCCGCGCAGGCGGCGGGCCACGCCACGCGCCCGCTCGGCTTCGAGCGCGGCCTTGCCCCGGAACGTCGGCTTGCCCCATGCCACGACCCAACCGAGACCGGCCTGCAGGGGCGAGATGCCGGCGCCGAGCTCGTGGCCGTGCAGCGGCAGGGCCGCCTCCAGACGCAGGGTGTCACGGGCGCCGAGCCCGGCCGGCCGCACCCCGGTGGCGAGGATGGTGCGCCACAGCTCGCCGGCCACGACGACGGGCGCGGCGATCTCGAGGCCGTCCTCGCCGGTGTAGCCGGTACCGGCGACCGTGAGCTCGACGTCACCGAACGGGACGCGGATGACACGGAAGCGACCCACGGCGGCGACGGTGGGCAGCACCGTGGCGATGCGGGCCCGGGCCTGGGGGCCCTGCACGGCCAGCACCGCGCGGGTGCTGGTGACATCGGTACCCCCGATGGCGGCGACGACCCGATCGGTGTTCGACGCGTTGGGCATGACGTCGAAGGTGGTCTCGTCGATCCACCACACGATGATGTCGTCGAGCACCGAACCGTCGGCCTCGTCGCACAGGTGCGTGTACTGGGCCCGTCCGGGGCCGATCTTGCCGAGGTCGTTGGTGAACGCGGCCTGCAGCCGGTCGAGCCCGTCGAGGCCCTGCACCCGCACGGTTCCGAGGTGGCTCACGTCGAACACGACGGCGTCGTCGCGGCAGGCCATGTGCTCGGCGAGGGTGCCGGACGGGTAGTGGACCGGCATGTCCCAACCGCCGAACGGCACCAGCTTGGCGTCGAGGGCGACGTGCTCGTCGTGCAGGGGCGACCGCTTCAGGGTGCCGCCGAGGGCCACGGTCTCAGCTGCCGGCGGCGTGGCGGACGGGGCGGCCGCCGTGGTCGGTGTCGTCGATCACGAGAGGCTGGGGCCGCAGGTGAACGAGGGCGGAGTCGACCTCTTCCTTCACGCTGGCCAGCGGCAGCACGTTCAGCACGCCCTGACCTTTGCGCACGATGTCGATCCAGGTGTCGCCATCGCACAGCACCACCTGGTTCCCGGAGATCACCAGGTGGGCCGAGGTGATGTCCTCGGGCACATGGGTGCGCAGGTAGGTGAAGACCTCACGGACGGACTCGAGCTTGATGCCCGCGTCGAGCAGGTGCTTGATCATGCGCAGTTCGAGCAGGTCGCGGTAGCTGTAGGCCCGGCGCGTGCCACTGCCCGAGGCGTCGGCCACGGTAGGCCGCACCAGGTCGGTGCGGGCCCAGTAGTCGAGCTGGCGGTACGTGATGCCGACGATCTGCGCCGCTTTGGTTCCGCTGAATGACTGCTCGATGATCCCGGTCAACCCGGAGCCTCCGTGGGAGATGTGACCCAGGGCTCGCGGGTCGCTACGGCCGTGTAGTTACGGGCGCGAGATTACGGTAGAACGAGCCCGCGCGGCCGTCAAGGTAGCAAGTGGAACTCAGGCCTCGAAGTCCTCGGGGCGGACGTCTTCGATGAAGGCCCGGAACTCTTCCAGGATCTCATCGGGCGTCTCGTCGTCGGCGACGGCGTCGATCTCGGCCGGCTCCGGCATGCGGCCGGCGACGTCGAGCACCGCTTCGGAGGCGAACAGCGGGGTCCCGGCCCGCACGGCCAGGGCCACCGCGTCGGACGGTCGGCACGACACCACGTGCGTCTTGCCCGCCAGGCGCAGGTGCAGCTCGGCGAAGAAGGTGTGCTCCTGCAGATCGGTGATGACCACCTGCACGACCTCGGCGCCGAGCTCGACGAGCACGTTGCGCAGGAGGTCGTGGGTGAGCGGCCGCGGGGGTACCTCACCCTCGAGGGCGAGGGCGATGGCCGCCGCCTCGGGCCCACCGATGTAGATGGGCAGCAGACGCTGATCGCCCGACAGCTCGCGCAGCAGGAGCACGGGCGCGTTGGCGGGTTGCTCGACCCTGACCCCGAGGAGCTCCAACGGTTGCACGCCCTCACCCTACCGCCGCGCACCTGGTCGCGCCGCGAGCGTGGCCGTGCCCCGAGCGGTGGCGCGCGGCGATCAGGGCTGCAGGTCGCGCAGCGCCTGACCGACGAGCAGGGCGCGCAGCGCGGCCCCGTGGTCGGCCAGCTCGAGCAGCGCGTCGGCCACCTGGGCGCGGGCCTTCGGATTGCGTTGGCGCACCAGCGGCGCCACCACTTGCTCGAACAGCGCGCTCTCGCGTTCGACGGCCTGCTTGTACATGCGCAGATGGCGCGCCTCGATGCCGTGGCGCAGGAAGCCGGCGGCGACGCGGGCCATGTGGACCGCTTCGTTGTCGTAGTAGGGCGTGCGTCCGACGACACGGGCGACGACGAGGCCGTACTTCTCGAGGTCGCGGATGTCCTCGATGCGGGCCCCGACCATGGCCGCCAGTTCGTCGAGGGTGAGTTGCACGGGCTCCTCGGCCACGCCGGCCGCCGGCGCCGCCGGCTTGGGCGGTTCGGCCGGCAGGCTGGTCACGAGCTGCAGCGGCGGCGGCGCGCTGCCGATGGCGGCCGACGGGTGCGACAGCCGGTCGCGGTCACCCACGCGTGACACACCGGGCGGCGCCTTGCGCATCCACACCGGCACGTGCTCGACCACGTCCGTCGGCGAGGCGGGCTCGGGGTCGGCGACCAGGTCGGTGGCGCGAGCCGGCGCCGTGTCGTCGCTGTCGTCACCGGGGCCGTGGTCCAGCCGGTCGCGGATCACCCGCAACGGCAGGTAGTTCTCGCGCTGCTCGCGCAGGATGAACCGCAGACGCTCCACGTCGGTGCCGTAGAACTTCCGATAGCCCGACGGGGTGCGCTCCGGCTCGATGAGGCCCTGGCTCTCGAGGAACCGGATCTTCGAGATGGTGACGTCTGGGAACTCCTCCTGCAGCAGGGCGAGGACCTCACCGATCGACAGGTAGCCGCGCTCGGACAGGGTCATGAGCGACGCCCGTCGTCGCCGAGCAGGAAGACGAGACGGAACTTGCCCACCTGCAGCTCGTCAGCGTGGTGCAGTTCGGTGTCGGCCTCGATGCGCATGCGGTTGACGTAGGTGCCGTTCAAGGAGTTCACGTCGCGCGCGACGTAGGCGCCGTCGATGCGCTCGACCTCCACGTGGCGGCGCGACACGGTGATGTCGTCGAGGTACACGTCGCTGTCGGGATGGCGGCCGAGCAGGGTGATCGGTCGGTTGAGGCGCACGCGCAACCCGGCCTGCGGGCCGCTGCGCACCAGCAGCACGCCGGTGTCGGCCGGCAGGTCGGCGAGGTTGACGATGACGTCGTCTTCCGGACCCGGCGCGTCCTGCAACGGGTCGACGGGCCGGAACGTGATGGTGCGGTCGTCACGCGTCAGGTCGAGCGGCGCGCCGCATGACGAGCAGAAGTTCGAACCAGGCGGGTTGCGATGACCGCACTGGTTGCAGAACAGGAACGACTCCGCCACCGTCCCGCTCAGCCTTCGATGAGGGCGCGATATGCCGCGGCGTCGAGCAGGCCGTCGAGCTCGTCCGTCGCGCTGAGCGCGATGACGCACAGCCAACCGTCACCGTAGGGGTCGCTGTTGATCAGCTCGGGCTGCGCACCCAGCGCGTCGTTCACCTCGACGAGGGCGCCGGAGGCGGGCGCGTAGATGTCGGACACGCTCTTGGTGGACTCGACCTCGGAAAAGCTCTGCCCCGCCGTCACCGTGGAGCCGACCGTGGGGATCTGCACGTAGACGACGTCACCGAGGGCATCTTGGGCGTAGTCGGTCACCCCGATGCGGATCCGATCACCCGGTTCCGCCCGCACCCACTCGTGATCCTTCGAGTACAACAGGTCCTCGGGCAGCTCCATGGGGCCTGACGTTAGCCAATGGCGGACCCCTCGGTCGCCGAGGTCAGCGTAAGAGTTGCCGAATCCGGCGCACGTACTCCTGAGCGAGTCGACGGGCGTCGGCATCGGTGGCCGCCTCGGCCCAGACGTGGGTCACCGGCTCCTCCGGGTCGGGCAGGGCCAGCACCCAGGCGTCGCCGTGCAGGAGCTTGACCCCGTCGACCAGCACGACCTCACGGTCGGCTCCTTCCACCAGGGAGCGCATCACCAGACCCTTCTGCTCCCACGGGGTGACCACGGTCTCGCGCGTCTGGTGGACACGGGGCAGCCCATCGCGCACCTGCGACAGGGTGCGCCCGCTGCGGGCCAGCAGGTCCATGACCTTCACGAGTGCGGCGGCGGCGTCGAAGGCGGGCAGGAACCCGGGCAGGATGTAACCGCCCTCGCCGTCGGTGGCGAAGCCGACGCCCGGCTCGGTGGCCGCGTCCATGAGCGCCGAGGTGGCGATCTTGGTGTGGCGTACGTGCACACCGCGGCTCGTGGCCAGGGCGTCCACCACCCGGGTGGCGTTGACCGGCACGGCCACCGTGTCGCCCAACAGGTGGTCGCACACGAGGTCGACGAACACCAGCATGGCCTCGGTGTTGGTCAGCACGTGGCCCGAGTCGTCGACCAGCGTGAGCCGCTCACCGTCGGCGTCGAACAGGGCACCGAGATGGGCACCGGAGGCCCGCACGAGAGCGGCCACCCGCTCGGCCGCCGCAGTGGGATCGACGGAGATCATGCCCTGCGTGGAGGCGTAGGGGTTCACGGCCAGCACGTCGGCGCCCAGCTTCGACAGCACGTTGGGCATCACGAACGACGTGGCGCCGTAGTTGTAGTCGAGCACGAGCTTGAAGGCGTGCTCGGCGATGGCGGCGGCCTCGACGGTGCCTTCCAGCGTGGCGGTGTAGTCCTCGAGGGCGCGCGGGGGGAAGCCGATGTCGCCGATCTCGGCCGGCAGCGCCCGCCGGTGGTCCTCCCGCTGGAACAGTCGCTCGATCTTGCGCTGCGCCTCTTCGGAGATGTCGACGCCGCCGGTGTCGAAGAAGCGGATGCGCACCGACTGGGGGTCGTCGGGTACGAGCCGCACCGACAGACCGCCCACGGCGCGCGGCGAGCGGGTCAGGAAGCGGGTCACCGGGATGCCGGCGACCTCGAGGTCGAGCACGTTCACGCCGGTGGCGTTCAGCCCGGCCATGATCGAGCGCTTCAGCATGCGGGCCGCCCGCGACGAGTCGCGTGAGGTGACCACGGTGACGCCCTTGCGCAGGCTGGTGCCGTAGGCCATGGCCAGTCGGGTGGCGAGCTCAGGGGTGATGTCGACGTTGGCCAGCCCGGTGACACCGCTGCGGCCGAACAGGCTGCGAGCCCCGCGGCTCTCCCACACGATCGAGGAGTTGACGACGGCGCCGTCCTCGATCGTCTTGAACGGGTAGACCTTGACGTCGTTGCCGAGCACAGCGTCGGTGCCGACGAACACCTCGTCGCCGAGCACCACGCCCTCGTCGCAGCGCACGTTGGCCCGCAGGTTGCTGGACCGGCCCACGATCGTGCCGCGCATGCGGGCCCGGCTGGCCACGTAGACGTTGTCGTGGAGCACCGACCGTTCGAGGTCGGCGTCGCCGATGAGGCGCACGTTCGAGCCGAGCACCACGTACTCGCCGAGCCGGCAACCGGCGCCGATGGTGCTGCCCGGCCCGATGATGGCGGGGCCGATCAGCTGGGCGTCGGGGTCGACCTCGGCCCCCTCGCCGAGCCATACGCCTTCGCTCACGTGGAAGCCGGGGATGTCGAGGGCGACGCGCTCGTCGAGCACGTCCTTGTGGGCCCGCAGGTACGCCTCGAGCGTGCCGACGTCCTCCCAGTAGCCCTCGGCGACGGCGCCGTACAGCGGCCGGCCATCGGCCAGCAGCCTGGGGAACACCTCGCCCGAGAAGTCGACGGCGCGCTCGGGCGGGATCACGTCGAAGATCGACGGCTCGAGGACGTAGATGCCCGTGTTGATGGTGTCGGAGAACACCTGACCCCAGGTGGGCTTCTCGAGGAACCGGTCGATGGTCCCGTCGTCGCGCGTGATGACGATGCCGAACTCGAGCGGGTTCGGTACACGAATGAGGCCGATGGTGGCCACGGCCTCGCGCTCGTCGTGGAACTGCACGAGCTTCGTGAGGTCGATGTCGGTGATGACGTCGCCGGAGATCACCAGGAAGCGCTCGTCGAGCTGGTCGGCGGCGTTGCGCACGCTGCCGGCGGTGCCCAGAGGCGTGGGCTCGTTGGCGTAGGTGATCGTCACGCCGAACTCGGAGCCGTCGCCGAAGTAGTTCTTGATGGCGTTGGCCATGAAGGCCACCGTGACGACGATCTCGTCGAAACCGTGCCGCTTCAACAGGTTGACGACGTGCTCCATCATCGGCCGGTTGGCCACGGGGAGCATGGGCTTGGGTGCGTTCGAGGTGAGCGGTCGCAGCCGGGTGCCCTCGCCCCCGGCCATGATGACCGCCTTCACGACCGCTGCTTCCGTTCCTGTCGCCCGGCGGCGAGCGATGCCCGCATCTGCGGGACGTAGAGCGCGGCGGCGTAGTAGCTGAACACCAGACCGGGGATGCCGCACAGCCAGGCTCCGATGCGCCAGGCGTCGGACGCCGTGCCGTGGGTGCCCGCCGCCAGAAGGAAGCCGGGGAAGGCGAACATGAGCCCGAACGTGCCGCTCTTGCCCCACCAGCTCACGTCGAAGCGCTTCATGCCGGCCAGGTACAGCACGACGAGGACCACGCTGACCACGGCCTCGCGGGCGACCGCCACCCAGGCGAACCACAACGGCACCGAACCGTCCACGATCATGGCGCCGATGCCGACGATGAACAGCAGCCGGTCGGCGGTGGGGTCGAGCACCTTGCCGAGCTCGGACACCTGGTCGAAGTGGCGGGCGATGTAGCCGTCGATCCAGTCGGTGGCCCCCAGGCCCCCGAGCAGCAGGGCGGCAGCCACCCGGGTGTCCCGTCCGAACAGCAGCCACAGGAACACCGGCAGGCAGCACAGGCGGATGACCGAGATGACGTTCGGAACGGTGAGCAGGCGGTCGGGCGCCACGGTGGTGGGGGCGGTCACCACGGGCGGTCTCCCAGGTTCGTCGAGGTCGCCGTGGAACGCATGGAAAAGATGCTACGCCGCGGGGCACCGCCGGGCCGGCGTCCTGGGTGCGGGCGGATGCAAGGATGGGGGGCATGCCGACGATCTTCACCCGCATCATCAACGGCGAGATCCCGGGCACCTTCGTCTGGCGTGATGACGTCTGCGTGGCCTTTCTGTCGATCAACCCCCTGGCCGACGGGCACGTGCTGGTCGTGCCCCGGGCCGAGGTCGATCACTGGGTCGATCTGCCGGTCGAGATCACCACCCATCTCATGGCCGTCTCCCACGCCATCGGGCAGGCCCAGCAGACCGCCTTCCCGTGCGAGCGCATCGGCCTGATCGTGGCCGGCTACGAGGTTCCCCACGTGCACGTGCACGTGGTCCCCACCACCGACATGGCCCAGCTGAACTTCGCCAACGCTGCGCACTCGGTCGACCGTGAGGCGTTCGACTCGGCGGCGAGCCGGCTCCGTGGCGCGCTGCGGGCCGCGGGACGCGCCGAAGTCGACGCCGTGTCGTGAAGATGGGTCGCCCGCTCCGTGTGGTGCTGGCCGTGGCGGTGCTCGGCGCCTGCGCGTCGAGCTACGGCGCCGGCACCACGCGCACCACGCCCAAGCCCGAGGGCCCCGAACCGTCGGGCCCGGCCGGGCCCACCTCGACGGCACGGTCGTCGACCACGCCCGTGCCCGCCGGTAGCACCGACCCTGCGGTCGAGACGATCACCGTGCAGGGAACCCCCATCGACGTCGTCGTCGCCCTGCCGCCCGGTCACGTGGCCGGGCGCGCCTACCCGACCGTGTTCACGTTCCCGCCCGGCGGCCAGGACCGTGATCTCACCATCAGCATCGTGAAGCGAACGTGGGCGGCCGAGGCGGCCCGGCGGGGGTGGGTGGTCCTCTCCCCCGCCGCACCGGCCACCGGTCTGTTCTACGACGGGGCGTCGGCGGCCCTGGTGCCGGGCCTGCTCGACGCGCTCAGCGCCGAGTACCCGCCCGCCGGTGGCAAGGTCCACCTGTCGGGTGTGAGCAACGGTGGCCTCTCCGCGTTCCGCGCCGCCCTCGACCACCCCGACCGGTTCCGGTCGCTCGTCGTGTGGCCGGGCTATCCGCCGGAGTCGTCCGACGCGGCCAAGCTGGTCGGCCTGAAGAACGTGCCGGTGGTCATGATCGTGGGGGGCGACGACAGCGGCTGGCGGCAGTCGGCCGAGGCGACGCGCGACGCGCTGACGAAGCTCGGTGGCAAGGTCAGCCTCGACGTGCGGCCCGGCGAGGGCCACATCATCGAGTCGCTCACGGGTGCGCAGCTCTTCGACCTGTTCGAGAAGTTCGCCGCCACCTGAACCGACCTACAGCAGGCGACCCTCGGCCTCGGTCCCCTCGGGCGAGCCGAGCTCGGGCGCCGCGTCGGTGAGGTGCCCGCCCTTGTTGCGGACGTTGTTCACCTCGGTCGACACGGGGTGCATGGTCAGGAGGCCGTCGGGTGCCGGCACCAGCAGACCGCCGAGCGCCTCGAGATCGTTGTTCGCCGGGTCGAGCCACTCGGCCCACTTCGACGCCGGCAGGATCACCGGCATGCGATCGTGCACGGGTGCCATGTCGCCGTTGGCCGACGTGGTCACGATGGTGGCCGAATGCAACCGGGGCGCGTCGTCGGGCTGCGACGGGTCGCGCCACGCCGACCACAGGCCGGCGAAGGCCAACGGCTCGCCGTCGAGGCGGTGGATGTACATCGGTTGCTTGGCCGGCTTGCCGTTCTTGTTCAGCAGGCCGGGCACCGTCTTCCACTCGTAGAAGCCGTCGACCGGCACGATGCAGCGGTACTTGCGGAACACGTTCTTGAAGGCTGCCTTCTCCTCCAGGGTCTCGGCGCGGGCGTTGATCATCTTCTGCCCGATCTTCTGCTCCTTGGCCCACACCGGGACGAGACCCCAGTGGAAGGCCTGGAGCTGAGGCCCGGCCGCCGTGTGGACCACCGCGTAGATGTCGTTGGTGGGCGCCACGTTGTAGTTGGCGGGCAGCTCGTCCGTGGCCACCGTGGCGCCGAAGTAGGCGGCCATCTCTTCGGGTGGGGTGGCTGAGACGAAGCGGCCGCACATGCCGGCGAGGGTAACGGCTGCGGCCCGGGGCGGCCGCGCCCGTCGTCGGTCGGGCAGACTGTCGGCCCATGAGCAACGTGGCGTTCCTGGGGCTCGGCGTGATGGGTGCGCCGATGGCCCGACACCTGTCCACGGCCGGTCATGCGGTCACCGTCTACAACCGCACCGCGGTCAAGGCCGAGCAGTGGGTGGCCGCCCATGGCGGGCGGACGAGGGCCACGCCCGGCGAGGCGGTGGCGGGTGCCGAGCTCGTGTTCATGTGCGTCGGCAACGACCACGACGTGCGGGCCGTGGTGCTGGGCCCCGACGGCGCCTTCGCCGGCATGGCACCGGGCGCCATCCTCGTCGACCACACCACGGCCTCGGCGGACGTGGCGCGTGAGGTCGCCGCCGTGGCCGTCGAGCGCGGGTTGGGCTTCCTGGACGCGCCGGTGTCGGGCGGGCAGGCCGGGGCCGAGAACGGCGTGCTCACGGTGATGTGCGGCGGTGAGCCCGACACGTTCGCCGTGGCCGCGCCGGTGATCGACGCCTACGCCCGGGCATGCACCCTCATGGGGCCGGCCGGCGCGGGGCAGCTGACCAAGATGGTCAACCAGCTGTGCATCGCCGGGCTCGTGCAGGGACTGGCCGAGGGCCTCCACCTGGGCGCGAAGGCGGGACTCGACATGGACCAGGTGATCGAGGTCATCAGCAAGGGCGCCGCCGGGTCGTGGCAGATGGAGAACCGCGGCCGCACGATGGTGCGCGACGAGTTCGAGTTCGGTTTCGCCGTGGAGTGGATGCGCAAGGACCTCGGGATCTGTCTGGCCGAGGCCCGCCGCCTCGGGGCCCGGCTCCCGGTGGCCGCGCTCGTCGACCAGTTCTACGCCCAGGTCGAGGCGCGCGGCGGTCGGCGCTGGGACACGTCGAGCCTCATCCAGCTCCTGAACCACGAGTGAACGTCATCCCGGGCGAGCTTGTGGAAGTGGCGGCGTCCCCCTAGCGTGAACCGAATGGGTAAGGGAGCTATGGCCGTCCGCCGTTCGAAGCACGATCGCACCAGGAAGAAGCACGATCGCCTGGCGCGGGCGGCCAAGGCCCGCGGCGAGGCCCGCAAGAGCACGCCTGCGAGCTGATCCTCAGCCGCCGTTGGTCCTGGCCACCGCGGCCGCGACCGGTGGGAACACCGAGGTCAGCGGCACCGGGTGCCCGATGAAGTAGCCCTGGGCCAGGTCGACGCCGGCCCGACGAAGGAACTCGAGCGTGGCCTGGTCGGGCACGCTCTCGGCCACCGTCAGCTTGCCGAGCTCGTCGGCCACCGTGGTGATGGCGGTCACGATCGTGCGGTCGATGGCCGACGACAGGCACGTGGACACCACGGCGCCGTCGATCTTCAGGATGTCGAACGGCAGGTACTTCAGGTACGACAGGCTGCCGAGCCCGGCGCCGAAGTCGTCGAGTGCGCTGCGGCAGCCGAGCGTCGCCACGTGCTCGACGAAGCGCTGGGTGTTGGCCACCGAGGTCATGGCGGCCGACTCGCTCACCTCGAACACGACGCGGCGCGGATCGAACGCCGGCTTCGTCAGTCGTTGGGCGAGCACGTCGAGCACGAGCGGTGACGCCATCGACTTGCCGGCCACGTTGACGCACACGTCGAACGCATCGTTGGCGTGCGCGGTCAGCAGATCGGCGGCCTGCTCGATGACCCAACGGTCGATGTGACCGACCAGGTCGACGCGCTCGGCCAGGTAGAGGAAGCGCTCGGGGCTGACCAGCTCGGTGTCGTCGAGCATGCGTACGAGCAGCTCCTGTTGACGCACCTCACCGGTCTCCAGCGACACGATCGGTTGGGCCATGAGGGCGAAGTGGCCGGCGGCGAGGGCCTGCTCGATGCGTTCGACCCACGTGACGCGGCTGGAGCGCACAGGATGCGTGCGCGACACGGGCTGGGCCGCCACCCAGCGGTCCCGTCCGGCCTCCTTGGCGGCATACATGGCGAGGTCGGCGGCGGCGAGCATCTCGGTGGGGGTCACGTCGGTCTGGTCGAACGGGGCCACGCCGATCGACACCGTGAAGGGGCGATTGCTGTTGAGCGAGCGCGACACGGCGTGCGAGCGCAGGGCGTGGAGCAGCGCGTCGGCCACCGCTTCGGCTTCGGCGCGCGAGGCATGGGGCAGCAGGGCCGCGAACTCGTCGCCGCCGAGGCGGGCCACCGTGTCGCTGGCCCGCAGCCGGTCGCGCAGCAGCTCGGCCACGGTGATGATGAGCTGATCACCGGCCAGGTGACCCAGGGCGTCGTTGACGATCTTGAAGTGGTCGATGTCGAGCAGCAGCAGGGCGCCCTGGGGGCCGTAGCGCTCGGCCTCGGCGCAGTGGGTGGTGAGCACCTGCTCGAAGCTGCGGCGGTTGAGCAGCCCGGTCAGCGAGTCGTGATCGGCGACGTGGCGAAGCTGCTCCTCGAACTGGCGGCGATCGGTCACATCGAGCATCTGGCAGATGACCTCGGGCTCCCGGCCTCGGGCGACGGCCAACCGGGCCAGGTGGACCAGCGTCCACTTCACCTGACCGTCGCCGTCGAGGATGCGCAGCTCGAGCTCGGCCCGGTCGTCTCGTCCGCTGGAGAGCTCGGCGAGGCGGGCCCGCAGGTTCGGTGCCTCCTCGGGCAGCACGTGCGCGCCGAGGTTGGCGCCGACCAGGTCGTCGTGGTGGCGCGCCGTGAGCTGGCTGAGCGCCGGGTTGGCGTCGCGCACCACACCTTCGGCGCTCAGGATGGCGATGCCGACCGGCGACGCCAGGAACGCGGCCGAGACCCTCGCTTCGGCGACGGCCTGTCGCTCGGTCCCAGAGGCGCCGTTCCGGGTCGGGCCGGACGACTCGATCACCGAGGCGGTCCCCGCCACGGTGCCACCGGCGAGCACGGGTGTCGTGGTGACGCGGCGCCACGCGACGTCGTCGCCGTCGGCTCGACCGATCAGCAGCGCCTCGACGGGCGCGGCGGTGCCGGCGGCCACGTGCCACGGGTGCTCGTGGGCCGCGAGCATCGTCCCGTCGCCGCCCAGGAGGGCGACCGGGGGAAGGGCGGAGCCGGCGGTGGCGTCTCGCTCGATGCCCAGCCAGCGCGCCGCCACCGCGTTGATCTCGACGACGGTGCCGTCGGCGGCCACCACGAGCAGTCCTTCGGTCAGCACATCGAGGCCGGCCGACCGCAACGCCTCGTGGCTCACGAGTACCAGCCGTTCACGTCGATCACGAGATGCACCGGGACGTTCGCGTGGAACCCCACGCGGTTCGTGCCGGTGCCGACGACCACATGGTCGGGCACGGTGGCCGACGCCTCGAAGTTGACGTTCGACGCCAGGGGCGGCGACGCGTCAGCGGGGAAGGCGGTGACGAACCCGGCGGCGTCGGGCTCGGTCACGGTGACGTTCAGGGCCACCGCGCTGCTGTTCGTGGGAGTCAGACCGCCGAGGTCGAGGGTGCCGTCGTGGATGCGGCGGCCGAGGTCGGCGCGCGTGTCGACCGCGCGACGCGGTGCCATCGGGTGGAAGAGCCCGGCGAGCCCGGGCGACGCCGTGTCACCGGTGAAGAAGCCGGCGACGTCGATCACGAGGTGCCCGCCCACCTGGCTGAGGACGGCCACCGTGCCGAGCGACGCCGGCACGACCACCTGGTTGGCCCGCGTCTGGCCGCGCCGCGTGATGTTGAGGTTCGACGTGCCCGGCCACGGCCCCGACGGCCACACCGACCAGAAGCCGGCCGCGGTGGAGTCGACGGCGGTGACGGTGAGCACCACGGCGAGGGCGTCGATGGGCACGCCGACCGGTCGCAGGTCGATGGTGCGCGATTCGCCCACGGTGAACGGGGCACCGGACTCGCGCGTGTCGAGGGCGCGAGCGGGCGTCACGGGCACGAAGCGCCCGGCGCGCACGGCGCCGGCGACCGGGCGGTAGGCGCTCAGTTGATCGACGACGATGTGCGTCCGACCGGCCGAGTTGAACACGCACACGTCCGCGTCGGTGCCGAGCGCGACCGTCACGAGGTTGGCCGCGGTCTGACCGGCGACCACGTTGAGGTTCGAGGCCAGCGGCATGGCCTCGCTGCACGGCCAGACCGTGACGAACGCGGACGCGGTGGGTTCGGTGGCGGTCACGTTCAACACGACGGCGCTGGCACCGGTGGCGGTGGCCGCGGCACGAACGACCTCACCGGCCCCGACGGGCACGCCACGGTTGCGCGTATCGAGGAGGCGCACGAGCGGGGCCGACACGTCGAGCGCGGTGCCGACGCCCTTGACGTCGACCGTGATGATCCGCTGCTGCCCGTTCGACGTCGACACGGTGACCGTGCGCCGGCCGCTCGGGGCAGTTGGTGCGGCGGTGATCGTGACCGAGGTCGTGCCGCCGGCGGCCACCGAGGCCGCGGCGAACGTGGTCGTGAGGCCGGTCGGGGCGGTGGCCGCGTACGTGACCGCGGTCGGTGTGCCGATCTGGCGCAGCGGCACGGCGAGCTTGGCGCCGGCGACGAGCGTGAGTGCACTCGGCTGGGGGATGAACGATCCGGGCGCGACCGGTGCGCCGGGGACGAAGCAGTCGTCGCGTGCGTTGCTCCACTCCCCCGGCACCTGGTAGTTCGTGCCGTTCATCTGGACCTGCACGAAGACGTTGCCGCAGATGTCGGCCACCTCGCCGAGGGCGGAGTTGTCGTTGTCGTACCACGCCAGCGGAGCGGCGATGTCGGTGGCCAGGCCGATGAGCGGGTCGGTGATCGCTTCGAGCAGTTCGTGCGACAGCGTCGAGGTCGTGATCTGGAAGGCGGTGCCGGGGCCGCACCCGTTGAGCACGGGGATGCTCGAGAGGTCGGGCTGCACGGTGTACACCACGACGGGCCCGGTGCCGTGCAGGCGGAACGCCGAGTGGTAGGCGCAGAACCCGCCCGGCGAGGTCAGCGAGCAGGCCTGGGCGTCGCACACGCGCGTGCCCGCCGGGAGGAACACCGTGTAGATGGTCTTGCTGTGCCCGTCGGCGTCGACCGCGGGATCGGGAAGCACGGCGTTGCCGATCTGCGCGGCCAGCTCGGCCTGGATGTCGTCATCGGTGATCTGGGCGCCCGGGGAGGTTCCCTGGTTGATGTGGAACCGGCCGATGTACGTGCCGGTGGTGATGTGCTGGCCGGTGCCCGGCTGGGCGTCGATGTTGGTGGCCGTGGTGTCGTACTCGGACATGTCGGTGACATGGCCGCCGGCCACGGCATCCTTGAGGAACGAGGCGACGCTCGCCGGCTGCATGGCGAGCGCCGCGACCTCAGACACGTAGTCGGCTTGCTGGGCGCCGTAGAGCACCTGCACGATCTCCGGCTCGGCGACCACCGGCCCGCCGTAGTAGTCGAGGTGGGGGTTCCCGGTGGCGGCCAACGAGCTGGCGACGGTGAGGCGCTCGGCGCCGTAGGGCACGTAGCCGCGGGCGAGCGGCGAGGATGTCGCCACGGGCGCTCGGGGCGATGCCGCGGCAGTCGACCCGGCCGTCGCCGCAGGCACGACGCACGCCAGGGCGACGAGCGCGGCGGCGGCCGGGCGCGACGATCGGAGCGAGGGGCGTCGCCAGCGCCGTCCTGCGATCAAAGCCACGTGATCCCTCCACGAACACAGTCGCCCAGCGGTCACCCTATCGCCAGCCACCCGCGTGTGGGTTCGCCGTGGGTGTCGGCGCCATGACCCTGACGGATGATGGCACCGACACGGTCACGTTCGGTCGGTGCTGATGCCGGCCTGGGCCAGGACGCCGCGCACGGCCTGGTCGAAGGCCGCCGCGGTCGCCACGGCCGACAGGCCGAGGCGGTGCCGGAGGTTGACCCACACCTCGATGATGGTCACCGAGTGGAGCAGTGCCGCCGTGCGTTCGCGCACCTCGGGTGCCAGTTCGGCCAACTCGGGGGCGAACACCTCGCCCACGGTCGCTGCCGACTGGTGGCGCAGCTGCTCGATGATGGCGCGCAGGGTCGGCTGGCGCCGGGCGCGCTCCAGGGCGGCCAGCTGCGACGTGCCGGTCACCTCCAGGCCATCGGCCCGGAACCGGCACCACTGCCCGATGCGGTCCTCCAGCGGGGTGCCCGGCGGCGGCGGCGAGAAGATGAGGGCATCGATGTTCCGCTCGACGAAGGTCGAGATGGCGGCGTGCGCCATGGCGTCGAGGTCGTCGAAGTAGCGGAAGACCGACCGGAGCGACACGCCCGATCGTTGGGCCACCTGCTGGGCGGTCGGGAAGGCTTCGCCCTCGGAGAGGAGCGTGAGCACCGATTCGATCACGGCCTCGCTGTTGCGGTCGCGCCGGGCTCGGCGTCCGTCGTAGCTCGGGTTGGCGTCGGGGTCCGCGGGCGTCCGGCCGGGGGCGACGGTATCGGCGCTCGTGAGGTTCATCAGGGCGCAAGGTAGGACACCCGGGTTGGTGGCGACCACACCTCGCAGCCCAAGGTTTCGGCAAGCCGCCCCGCGCCGCCGCCTTTGCCACCGACCGTGGTGGGAACGGTTTCAGTCCGCAAAGCTGACCAGGATGGCGGCGTTGGCGATGACGATGGCGTCGTCGCCGCCGGGCGACGGCACGTCGAGCCCGCCGCGGACCACGGTGACGGTCACGGTCCCGTAGGGCACCTCGGCGGCGATGGCCCCGATGTCGACCGCGTCGGGGTCGGCGACGGCGATGCGCACCTCGATCTGCATGTCGTGGTGCGACCTGCCGGCCGGGCCGAAGAAGCTGAGGCTGCTGTGGCGCAGCGCGTCCGACACGGCCCGCTTGGCGGCGTTCGTGTAGTCCCTGCCGTGGACGTCGACGCCCATGCCCATCTCGGTGATCCAGCG
This sequence comes from Actinomycetes bacterium, assembly GCA_031359995.1. Classification (GTDB taxonomy): domain Bacteria; phylum Actinomycetota; class Acidimicrobiia; order Acidimicrobiales; family Ilumatobacteraceae; genus JANMAT01. The sequence goes on along the minus strand of JANMAT010000089.1, from coordinate 2,960 downwards.
GTGCGACGTCATGGAGCGCGACGTTAGCGGTGCCCCCGCCGCCCGCCCGGTGCTACGGCGCCGCCGTCAGCTTCGTGAGCCAGCTCCACGTGACCGGGCCGCAGATGCCGTCGACGTCCACGGTGCTGTCGTAGTTCGTGCGCACGTGCCACTGGAACAGCTTCACACCGAGGTCGGTGAGCGGGCCGAACTCGCCGGTGACGCGGAGCTGCGGGATGCGGGTGATGCCGAGGGCGACGAGGGCCTGCTGCAGCGCGGACACCGCGGCGCCGCCGGGCACGCCGTCCTTCACCGCGGCCAGGTCGGGTCGCCGCGGTGGGCCGCCCGCCGGCGGGGCCAGGCCCGGCGCGGCCGATGCGAGGAAGCTCACCCAGCCCCACGTGACCGGGCCGCAGTCGCCGTCGACCACCATGTTCGGGTCGAACGTGGCCTGCACGTGCTGCTGCACCAGGCGGATGGCGAGGTCGGTCAGCGGGGTGAAGGTGCCGCTGGTGCTGTGATGTGGCAGGCGGTCCACGCCGAACGCCTCCAGGCGGGCCTGGAGCTCCTTCACCGGCGCGCCGGTGCTCCCCTGCTTCAACCAGATCTTCGGAGGGCCCGGGGTCGGCGCCGGGGTCGGCGCCGGGGTCGGCGCCGGCCGCGGTGGCGGGGGCTCCTTCGAGCCGTGGTCGACGCCGGGGATCAGCGCGGCGTGCGTCCAGTTGCGGCCGCGCGCCGAGCCGACGCGGACGCCGTAGTCGGTGCCCATGGCCTCCATGGTGGTGCCGTCGCCCAGGGAGAAGGCCACGTGGGCGTGAGGTGGGCACGTGCTGAGGTCGGTGACCGGGTTGCCGTTGGCGTCGCGGTGGTTGAACAGCAGGGCGCCGCGAGTGCCGACGCCCTGTTCCACGCTCACCATGGTGCCGTTGCGCTGGCAGTGGGCCTGCTGGAGCCACGTGCCGTCGGGCATGGTCGGGGTGACACCGGCGCGGGCACACGCCCACTCCACGAGCTCCGAGCAGTCGAACGCGCTCGGGTTCGGGTCACTGGCGGCGACCTCGGTTCCGAACACGTAGCGGTCGCCCACCTGGGCCAGCGCCAGTTGCACCACGGTCTGCGCGTTCACGGTCATGTGCGGTGTCGGCGTGCCACCCGAGCTCCCCCGTCCCCATCGCTCCGTCTTGGCACCTACCGTGAAGATACCGCTGTGCGTGGTCGATGGGAACGGTTCGGCGATCTGTGATCTAGCTAGGCGCCGTCGTCCGGCCCGCCGTCCCACGTCCACGTGGGGATGGCGAGCCCGTCGGGGACGTCGTCGGCTGAGTCGTGGTAGCGGGCCATCGTGGTGGTGGTCGCCCAGGCGAAGTAGTCGTGGAGCACCTGTCGCAGGCGCTCGTCGGCGTCGAGCCCGACATCGCGCACGGCGGCGTCGAAGCAGGCGATGGCCCGCTGGTCCATGTCGTCGTGGAGTCCGTTGCCGCTGTGCATGCGCACGACCGTCGTCTCGTCACCGAGGCGGGCGCTGTAGTCGCCCGGGCCGCCGAGCGCTTCGGCCAGGTAGGCGGCGAGGCGCTCGATGTGCTCGGGGTGGAACCCGTGGCTGAAGGCGTGGTTCACGACCTCGTCGGCCATCACCCGCTCGTGCCACGCCGCCGCCAGCTGCAGCACCACCGGTGCCCCACCCATCGCGTCGTAGATGGTCCCCATGGCCGCAGTGTGCCCGACCGCCAGGCACGGGGCAACCGTTGGTTCGCACGGGCGGGCCGACGCCTCCGGTGCCTCCGAACCTGGCGCCGTCCGGCCCTTCTGGGTCGACGCAGCGTCACCGGTGACTCGCAGCCGACCCAGAAGTCCATGTCGCGAGGTGCGAGGACGCGGGCGGCGCCCAGCTTCGCCAGCGCGGCTCGCACGTCATGGTCCCGTGTCCTGGCGGCTGCCAGACCGTGATCCCGGCGCACCGGGGGCAGGACAATCCGACCGGGACCCTCCGGTCGATCGCACGGGCGCGGGAACCCTGCCTCGGGAAGGATGGCTTCGGTGACCACATCCAAGACGTACACGGCGATCTACGAGCACGACGCCGACGACGATGCGTGGGACGTCCGCATCAAGGGCGTGGCCGGCTGCCAGACCTACGGGCGCAGCCTTCGCCAGGCGCAGTCGCGCATCCGAGAGGCGCTCGCGCTGTGGCTCGACGTGACGCCGGCCGAGGTTGGCATTCGCGATCAGTTCCCCGGCGCGCTGGCGGCGGTCGCCGACGAGGTCTCCCGGGCGCGAACCGCAGCCGAGCGAGCTGGCGCGAAGGCTCAGCAGCAGACGGTCGAGGCCGTGAAGGCGCTGACCGAACTCGGCCTCAGCCGCCGCGACGCGGCCGAGCTCCTTGGGCTCTCCCACCAGAGGGTGCAGCAGCTACTGGCGGCGAGCTGACTGAGGGTGTTCCACGGCGACTCGTGCAGTGGCCGCTCGCCGTTCTGTGTCGCCCGGATGGCGTGCAGGGAGCGCCCGGACCGGGCATTCGGCGCTATCAGGCGCCGACTTGCCGGGCGCGATCGAGCGTCAACATGTGTTGACGATTCGGTGTGATGGTCCTAGGCTTGCCGGGTCGAGATCGATCCGTCGGCGCGCCGACACGGCGTCGCCGACGAGGACATGCTCCACGCCTTCCGGAGCCACCTGAAGGCGTTCGAGACCAACGACCCCGACGTCACGATGTTCATCGGTCCATCCCTGAGCGGCGACCTCCTCGAGGTCGGCGTGGCGATCATCCATGCGATGCGAGCACGACCGAAGTTCCTGAAGGGATGGTGGACACGATGAGCCCGACACGAGCCGAACGAGCGGCGGCGTTGGAGGCCTGGGCCGACGAGGTCGACGACGCTGATCTCGTCGAGATCGACACCGACTCGCTCAAGGCCATTGCCGCCTACGCCGAGCGCCTCGACCGTCTCGAAGCCGGGCTCGCCGACGCCGTACGGCAGGCC
>JANMAT010000026.1:0-34803 GCA_031359995.1 Actinomycetes bacterium | reverse complement strand
GGGATCGGATGGTTCGAGCAGCGCCACGGTGCGCAGACGCCGCTCGAGATGGTGCTCCACGGCCCGCACCGACAGCACCTCCACTTCGTGGGTGGCGGCCGACGCCGGCTCGCGCAGCACGGCCACCAGGTCGCCGCCCAGGGTGCGGCGCAGCAGCGCGATCGCCTCCGGCGAGATGGCCGCGCCCCGCCGGCAGGTGCGGCACTGCACCCCGCCCTCGTCGACCGAGAACGCCACCAGCGGGCCGGGGCTGCCGCAGCTCACGCACGACACCAGCTCGGGCGCCACGCCCTCGGCGGCGAGGAGCTTCCAGTAGAACGCGGGCACCACCATCGGCGCCGGCCCGGCGGCCAGCGTGCGCAGGCCGCCGAGCAGCATGCGGTACAGGTGGCGCACCGGCTCGCGCTCGGGCGCCACCTGATCGATCGCCTCGATCATGGCCATGGCGTGGGTCAGCTGGCCGAGGTCGGTGCGCAACGGCCGGAAGTGGTCGATGGTCTCCACCTGGCTGACGTTGTCGAGCGAGCGTCCCTCACGGATCAGCAGCTTCACGTGAGCCATGGGTTCCAGGCGCCCTCCGAACTTCGAAGTCGGCTTGCGCACCCCCTTGGCCACGGCGCGGATCTTGCCGTGGTCAGCGGTGAGCACGACGAGGATCCGGTCGGCCTCGCCCAGCTTGTGCGTGCGCAGCACGATCCCGGTGTCGCTGTACAGCGGCACGGTCCCCTACTCCTCCACGGCGCCGAAGCGGCGGTCGCGCATCTGGAACTCGCGCACGGCGGCGGCGAGGTGCTCCCGCCGGAAGTCGGGCCACAGCACGTCGGTGAACACGAGCTCGGCGTACGCCAGCTCCCACAGCAGGAAGTTCGAGATGCGGTACTCGCCCGAGGTGCGAATGACCAGATCGGGCTCGGGCATGTCGGGGTGGTAGAGCCGCTTGGCGATCGTCTTCTCGTCGATCTTGTCGGGCGCGATGCCCTCGGCGACGATGCGGCGCACCGCGTCCACGATCTCGGCCCGACCGCCGTAGTTGAAGGCGAACGTGAGCGTCAGCGTGCGGTTGTGGGCCGTCATCGCGATGGCCTCGTCCTGACGCTTCAGCAGCCGCCGGGGCACCCGCCAGTCGCGGCGGCCGGCGAAGCGGATGCGCACGCCCTGCTTGGCCAGTTCGTCCCGGCGCCGCACGAGGATGTCCTCGTTGAACTTCATGAGGAAGCGGACCTCGTCGATGGGGCGCTTCCAGTTCTCGGTCGAGAACGCGTACACGGTGAGCCACGAGATGCCGAGGTCGAGGGCGCCTTGCACGGCGTCGAACAGCGCCTCTTCACCAGCGGCGTGGCCGTCGGTTCGGCGCAGGCCGCGCTGGGTGGCCCACCGCCCGTTGCCATCCATGACACAGCCGACGTGCGTGGGGATCCGGTCCAGGTCCAGTCCGTCACGCAGGCTCACGGAAGGCCACGGTAGTGCGCGTCACCGCCTCGGCCGTGGTTGTCCTTGCGGTCCTGGTCGGACGGTCGCGATTGGCCGTGTCGCGACGGGTCCGCCGCCTAGCCTCGCCGGAATGGCGGACGACCCCTCTCCCGACGGCGCGGACGTGCTCGGCCCCGTCGCGGATGCGCTCGGCCACGTGGTCGCCGGCCTCGCGGGCGGCGGCGAAGCCCGTCCCGGCCAGCGCGACATGGCCACCGCCGTGGGCCGGGCCATCGCCACCGGCCGCCACCTCGTGGTGCAGGCCGGCACCGGCACGGGCAAGAGCCTGGCCTACCTCGTGCCGGCGGTGCTGTCGGGCCGCAAGGTCGTGGTGGCCACCGCCACCAAGGCCCTGCAGGACCAGCTCGCCACCAAGGACCTGCCCTTCCTGGCCCGTCAGCTCGACCACCCGTTCTCCTTCGCCGTGCTCAAGGGGCGCTCGAACTACCTGTGCCTCCAGCGCGTGCGCGAGGTCCACGACCGCCAGTCGGGCCAGCTCGAGGTGGACGACGTGGCCCCCCAGGTGAAGGCCGAGATCCGCAAGCTGGCCACGTGGGCCGGCCTGACCGAGACCGGCGACCAGGCCGAGCTCGACTGGGCCCCGTCGGTGCGAGCGTGGCAGGCGGTCACCGTCAGCTCCGACGAGTGCCCCGGTGCCACCCGCTGCCCCCTCGGTGACCCGTGCTTCGCCGAAGCGGCCCGCAAGCGGGCCATGGCCGCCGACGTCACCGTGGTCAACATGCACCTGTACGGCACCAACGTGGCCGCCGGCGGCGTGGTGCTGCCCGACCACGACGTGGTCATCTTCGACGAAGCCCATCAGCTCGAAGACATCACCTCCGACACCACGGGCATGGCCATCGGCCCCGGCCGCTTCCTGAACCTGTCGCGCGTGGTCCGCCAGGTGCTGGCGGCCGACGAGCTGATGGCCGCGGTGATCGGCATCGGCAGCCGCCTCGCCGACGCCCTGGCCGGGCACACCGGGAAGCGGTTGAGCCGGCCGCTGCCGGCCGACATCGGCGACGCCCTGGCCGAGGCCCGCGGCAGCGTCGACCAGATCCTGAGCGCGCTGCGCCAGATCGACAGCGAGCAGGACGACGTCAAGCAGAAGAAGATGCGGGCCACCAAGGCGGCCACCGCGCTGGCCGACGACCTGGACCAGGCCATGGCCCTACCCGAGGGCTACGTGGCCTGGGTGGAGGGCCGCGACGAGCGGGCCACGCTGGCGGTGGCGCCCATCGACGTGGCGCCCGTGCTGAAGACCGGCGTGTGGGAGCAGCGCACCGCCGTGCTCACCAGCGCCACCATCCCGGCGTCGATGGTGACCCGGGTCGGGCTCGACCCGCGGCAGACCGACGTGCTCGACGTGGGCAGCCCGTTCGACTACGCCACCGCCGGCGTCCTGTACTGCGCCATGCACCTGCCCGACCCCCGCAGCCCGCAGTACGCCGACGCGGTGCACGACGAGCTCGAGGCGCTGATCACCGCGGCCGGGGGTCGCACGCTGGCGCTGTTCACGAGCTACCGGGCCCTGGGCAACGCCGTCGACGCACTGCGGCCGCGGGTGCCGTTCCACATCTACGACCAGCGCGATCTGCCCAAGACCGCGCTGGTGCAGGCGTTCGCCCGCGACGAGTCGTCGTGCCTGTTCGCCACCACCGGGCTGTTCCAGGGCATCGACATCCCGGGCTCCACGCTCAGCCTGGTGGTGATCGACCGGCTGCCGTTCCCCCGCCCCGACGACCCCCTGCTCGACGCCCGCCGCGAGCAGGCCGGTGCCGCCGCCTTCGCCACCATCGACATCCCCCGCGCCGCCACCCTGCTGGCTCAGGCCGCCGGGCGCCTCATCCGCTCGGCCGACGACCGCGGCGTCGTCGCCGTGCTCGACCCCCGCCTGGCCAAGGCCCGCTACCGGTGGGACCTGGTGAACGCCCTGCCCCCGTTCACCCGCACCCGCCACCGCGCCGACGCCGAAGCGTTCCTGCGCAAGATCACCGAACCCGGCTGAGCGCGCGGGACCGGGGCGCTACACCTGGAGCTTGTAGCCGATGCCGCGCACCGTGAGGATGAAGCGCGGGTCGTCTGGCTGGTCCTCGACCTTCACCCGCAGGCGGCGGATGTGGGCGTCGACCAGGCGCGAGTCGCCCAGGTAGTCGTAACCCCAGACCCGCTCCAGGAGCTGGTCGCGCGACAGCACCATGCCCGGGTGGTCGGCGAACTCGCACAGAAGCAGGAACTCGGTCTTGGTGAGCGAGAGCGCCTTGCCCCGCTTCAGGACCACGCCCTGCTCGCGGCGCAGCTCGAGGTCGCCGAACGTGGCCGGGCGGGGCGGGCTGACCTCGTGCAGGTGGGCCCGGCGCAGCAGGGCCCGGATGCGGGCGGCCAGCTCCTTGGGCACCACGGGCTTGGTCACGTAGTCGTCGGCACCCGCCTCGAGCCCGGCCACGAGGTCGTGGGTGTCGATCTGGGCGGTCACGATGATGATCGGCACGATCGAGCGGGCCCGGATCTGCCGGCACACGTCGAAGCCCTGGATGTCGGGCAGGCGCAGATCGACGAGCACCAGATCGGGCTCGTCGCGGTCGAACGACGTGAGGCCGTCGTTGCCGTTGGCCGCCTCGGCCACGCTGTAGCCCTCGTCTTCGAGGGCGAGCCGAAGCGCCAAACGGATCTGATCGTCGTCTTCGATGAACAGCAGCCGATGCACCAGACCCGAGGATAGGAGACGCGGGACCGCCAGCCGTGGTTCACTGGACAACTGTGCGCGTCGGACCCCTTCGTCGACCGTCGCTCGGACTGGCGACCCGGGTCACCATCGCTTTCACGGTCGCCGCCCTCGCGGTGTCGGCCGGCCTCACCGCGCTCACGTACTCGCTGGCCCGCAACTACCTGCAGCGCCAGGTGGACTCGTCGGCGCGCACCCAGGCCTTCGTCACCCTGGCCCGCATCCGCGACGAGCGCCGCGCCGGCGCGTTCAACGAGGAGCAGCCGCTGGGCCAGCTCAGCAACGAGCGCGACTCGTACGCCCTGCTCCACGTGGACGACCAGTGGTACCAGGGCGGCCAGCCCGCCCCCACCAGCCCGGCGGTGCTGGTCGACGACGAGCCGGCCGCCGATGCCATCCCTCCGGCCCTGCGCGATCTGGTGGCCAACGGTGGCGCCGGGCGACAGCGGTTCGAGCGCAACGGCGTGCCCTACCTGGCGGTGGGGATCTTCGTGCCCGAGGGCGAGATGGCGTACTTCGACGTCACCTCCATGGCTTCGGTGGAGCGCACCCTCAGCATCGTGGGCACCTCGCTGGTGATCGCCGCCAGCGTCACCGCGCTGTCGGCCGCCGGCGTGGGGTGGTGGGCGGCGCGACGCCTCCTGCGCCCGCTCAGCCGCGTGGCCGTCGCCGCCGGTGAGCTGGCCTCGGGCGGTCTCGACACCCGCCTCGAGCTGGAGCAGGACCCCGACCTGGGCCGGTTGACCCGTTCGTTCAACGAGATGGCCGACGCCGTCCAGAGCCGCATCGAGCGCGAGACGCGGTTCGCGTCCGACGTCTCCCACGAGCTGCGGTCCCCCATCACCGCCCTCACCGCAGCGATCGAGGTGCTCGACCGCGGCCGCGACGACCTGGCCGACCGCAGTCGCCAGGCCCTGGACGTGGTCGTCAACCAGGTGCGCCGGTTCGACCAGATGGTGCTCGATCTGCTGGAGATCTCCCGGCTCGACGCCGGCCGGGCCGACGTCCACATCGAGCCGCTCCTGCTCGGCCCGTTCATCTCCAAGGTGGCGACCCGCTACGGGTTCGAAGCCCTGCCCGTGGTGGTCGACCACCGCTGGTTCGACCGCCCCGTCACCGCCGATCGTCGCCGGCTCGAACGCGTGGTGGCCAACCTGCTGCTGAACGCCCAGCACCACGGCAACGGTCCGGTGCGGGTGGTCGTCGAGCACGTGGACGCCAGCACCGTGCACCTGGCGGTGGAGGACAACGGCCCCGGCGTGGAGCCGGCCGAACGGGGTCGCATCTTCGAGCGCTTCGCCCGCGGCAGCTCGGCCCGCCACCGGGTGGGCACCGGGCTGGGCCTGGCCCTGGTGGCCGAGCAGACCCGGCTCCAGGGCGGTCGGGTGTGGGTGGAGGAGCGCGCCGGCGGCGGCGCCCGCTTCGTGGTGGAGCTGCGCGCGTGAGCCGCCGTCACGCCCCCATCGTGGCGTTCGTGCTCACGCTGGCCGCCACTGTTTCGGCCTGCGGGGTCACGCGTGACGGCAAGGCTCGGGGGATCGCCCCCGCCGACGTGCCGTTCAAGCTGGCCGAGGCCACCTCGACGACCACGACGCTGCCGCCCACGACCACCTCCGTCGAGACGACCACCACCACGGTCGCGCCGGTCACCACGACCACGGTGCCGACCGAGCTCGTGCTCCTCTACTTCGTGCAGGGCGACCGGATCGTGTCCGAGCTGCGCTCGGTGCCGCTCACCGATGGCTCCCGTCTCGGGCTCGAGCGCGTGCTCGACCAGCTCGTCAGCGGGCCGACCGGCATCCCCGGCGCCACCACGCTCGTGCAACCCGACGTGCTCGCCGGCTACATCGGCGTGGTGAGCGGCACGGTGAAGCTGGCCCTGGGGGCCAACTACTTCGCCCTCACACCGGCCCAGCAGGTGCTGGCCCTGGGGCAGATCGTCACGACGGCCACGAACCGCCCCGGCGTGGGACGCGTCCAGTTCCTGTACGCGGGCCAGAACGCCGACATCTGGCGCGGCGATACGAGCGTGACCAACGGTGAGGTGTCCGCCGACGACTACCGGGTGCTGCTGTCGCCGTGAGCCCAGCCGGGCGCGGCCTCAAGCCCCGCCGCTGGCGAGCACCTCCACCGGCAGATCGCTGGAGGCCAGCAACCGCCAGGCCTCGCGGGTCAGCCCGGTCACCCCGTCCAGGTCGATGGCCACGAGCGGATGCCGCTCGTGGCGCAGGGTGCCCACCGTGTCGAGCAGGGCGCGTGCCCCTTCGAGATCGATGGTCCCTTGTGGCTCCAGGTTGATGGCATGTCCATCACCCGTGATGCCCAACACGAAGTCCGACACGATGACCCCCTCCGGCCTCGAGCGGCGTGCTCTCGTTCGCGAAGACCCGGCGGGCCCTCGGGCGATCAGTGTGTCAGTCGCATGACGCAGTGGCAAGGGGCCAAGGTCCCTCTTCGTGGGCACGTCATCACGTTGACGTTCCGTCAACCCGGAGGCGCACCGGGTCGGGTGCCGCTCGGATGCGTGGTACCCGCCGGACCCTGGGCGAAGACACGCAACACGTTGCCGGTGGCCGCTCGCACGGGAGCCACGTTCTCGGGGCGGGAGCAGAACTGGGCCTCGAGGGCGCAGACCCACCAGATCGTGCCGGACGCGAACACGCCCGCCCCCGACGACGCCGAGTAGTACGAGGTGTGGGCCATCGACTTCGTCTTCCGGTCGCACACCACCGGCGACTGGGCCAGCAGGTCGAGGTTGCCGGGCGAGAAGGCCCGGAACCGGCCGTCGGCCTCGTTGCCGACCAGGTCGCGCAGCGCCTGGCCCTCGCGCACCCCGGCGCCGGCCCAGATCCAGTGAGCGGCCGAGCTGACGACGAGGTCGGCATGGAGGTTGGCGCACAGGTACTGGATGCCCACCAGCTGGGCCTCGGGCTTGCCCTGCATGCGCCACTCGACGGTGATCTCGCTCTGGTCGCTGCGGCCGATGGGGTCGTCGCCCGTGCGGTAGTTCACCATCACCCGGTCGGCCCGGCCGTCGGCGGCCGGCTCGAACCGGATGTGGCGGTAGACGGCGTTGGCCCCGAAGAAGGCCAGGTTCACCCCCTTGTCGCGGGCGTCGACCAGGGCCTGGCGCATGCGGGTCGAGTAGTACTCGTCGTGCCCGAGCGACAGCACGCCCCGGTAGCGGGTGGCCAGGTCGGGGTGCTCGTGGAGGTCGATGCTGGTGGCGAAGGCCAGGTCGATGCCGAGCTCCTCGGCCAGGGCGATGAGGGGTTGCTCGTGGTCGAGGTAGTCGGCGGATCCGTCCCCGAACTGGCGGGCGTAGGGACGGTCGAAGGAGACCTTGACCCCCCGGTTCCTCGACGTGAGGCCCCCGCAGGAGTACAAGCTGCAGGCGCCCCACTGGTTGTAGGACTGCCAGGTGGTCACCGCGTTCACGACCAGCAGGTCGGCGTGGGCGTCGTCATCGCGGACGGTGAGCGGCACGTAGCTCGACCCGCGGGCCGAGGAGACGAGCTTGAGGAGGTAGGCGCCCGGGGGCCAGTCGGCCCCGATCGGGACCGCCAGCGAGGGAGTCCAGCGGGCGACGGCCAGGCCGGTGGCCGGGTCGACATCGGGCGCCGGCTGGCGCCGCCCGGTCTGAGCCTCGGACGTCCAGACGAGGCGGCCCTGCTTGCCGCCGTAGAAGCCCATCCGGTACGCCTCGACCGTGTATGCGGGCGACCCGGTGTCGACGTACAGGGCAAGCTGGTCACCGGGGTGGGCACTGGTGGCGGCGGCGTAGCCCTCGATCCAACCGAGCGGGTCGCGGGCGGTGATCCGCCAGGCGTCGGTGCCGGGCAGGGCGTTCTCGCCGACGATCCACCCCGACCGGCGGCTGGGAAGCACGGTCGTGGTGGTGGTGGGCGCCAGCGTGGTCGTGGGTGCGGGCGTGGTCGTGGTCGCCGGTTCCGTGGTCGCCGGTTCCGTGGTCGCCGGTTCCGTGGTCGCCGGTTCCGTGGTCGCCGGTTCCGTGGTCGCCGGTTCCGTGGTCGCCGGCGCGGCGGTGACCGCGGCGGCGGTGACCGCGGTGCTCGGCTCCGTCGGGTCGGCCCCGCCGCTCGGCCCGCAGGCGGCCAGCGCGAGCGCGACGACCACCACCAAACCGACCGCCCGTCGCCCGCTCACGGAAGATGAGCTTAGATGTCACCCGAGTGAACGGGTGACATCCCGCGCTCGTTTCGTCCGTCAGTAGCCGAGGCGCTCGACCCGGTCGGGCCGGCGCTGCCAGTTGGGATCGACGCGCACGCGCAGCTCGAGGAAGATCCCCTCGGGGAGCTGGCGGCGCACGGCGATGCCGACCTCCTTGAGCAGCAGTCCGCCCTTGCCGATGACCATGCCCTTCTGGCTCTCGCGCTCGACCACGATCTCGCACGTGATGCGGCGATCGGTGTGGTCGCTGACCCGCGTGGCGATCGAGTACGGCAGCTCCTGATCGGTGAGCGCCAAGAGCTGCTCGCGCACGAGCTCGGCGATCAACCGGTCCTCGTCGAGGTCGCTGATCATCTCCTCGGGGTAGTAGAGCGGCCCCTCCTCGAAGCGGGCCACGGTGTCGTCGAGCAGCGCGTCGAGGCCCTCGTGGGTCTTGCCCGACACCGGGAAGAACGCCGCGGCGCCGGGCACGGCGGCCTGGGCCGCCTGCAGCTGCTTGAACACCTGGGCCCGGTCGGCGCGGTCGGTCTTGGTGACCACCACGACGGCGCCGGGCGGCAGCCGGTCGGCGACCCACTGGTCGCCGCGGCCGAACGGCTTGGTGGCATCGACCACGAACCACACCACGTCGACCCCGTCGAGCGCCTCGGTGGCGGTGCTGTTCAACCGCTCCCCGAGAGCGGTGACCGGCTTGTGCAACCCGGGGGTGTCCACGAAGATCACCTGCGAGTCGGGTCGCGTGCGCACGCCGCGCACCTGGTGGCGCGTCGTCTGGGGCTTGTTGGACACGATCGACACGTGGGCGCCGCACAGGGCGTTCACGAGCGTCGACTTGCCGGCGTTGGGCCGGCCGACGATGGCCACGAACCCGGACTTCATGTCAGCTCCGTCCATCGGCATCGGCGAGGTCGCCGGGTGCCAGGTCATCAGCGTCGGCGGTGGCCGACGGATCGAGAGGGGCGACGCGCACCGAGGCGATGCGGCGACCCTCCAACTTGTCGGCCACGAACCGGTACCCACCGTGCTCGAAGCCGTCGCCTGCCTCGGGGATGTGTCCGAGCGTGCCGAACACGAACCCGCCCACCGTGTCCCAGTCCTCGTCGGGCACGTCCAGGCCGAGCAGCTCGTTCAGCTCGGTGATGCCGAAGCCGCCGTCGATGCGCAGCGCGCCGTCGGGCAGGTGCTCCACGTCGTCCTCTTCCCGGTCGTACTCGTCGACGATGTCGCCCACGAGCTCCTCCAGGCAGTCCTCGAGCGTGACGAGGCCGGCGGTGCCGCCGTACTCGTCGACCAGGATCGCCATGTGGAACTTCTGGGCCTGCATCTCGCGCATGAGGCGGGCCAGCGGCTTGGTCTCGGGCAGGAACGTGGCCGGCCGCAACTGGCTGGTGACCGGTTCGGTCCCGCGGCCCGACCGCTCGGCCCCCATGAGGTCCTTGGTGTAGGCGATGCCGACCACGTCGTCGATCCCCTCGCCCACCACCGGAAGCCGCGAGAAGCCGTGCTCGATGGCCACGTCGAGGGCATCGGTGATCGAACCCGAGGTCGACACGGTGACCATGTCGGGGCGGGGGACCATGACCTCGCGGGCCACGGTGTCGCCGAAGGTGATGATCGACTCGATGAGCTCGCGCTCCTCGTCCTCGATCACCTCGTCCTCGACGGCGGCGTCGACGATGCCGAGCAGCTCCTGCTCGGACACGAAGGGTCCCTTGCGCAGCCCCTTGCCCGGCACGATCACGTTGGTGAGCCCGATGAGCCCGCGCGACACGGCCCTCAGTGGGGTGAACCCCACGAGGGCGGCCACCGGTCGGGCGGTGAGCAGCGCGGCCCGGTCGGGCGACAGCACCGCCCACGTCTTGGGCAGCGCTTCGGTGAGCACGTAGAGCACGCCGACGTTCACCACGAAGGCGATGACCGCGCCCCACGCGCCGAAAACTCTCAGCGCCAGGGCCGACGCGATGAACGACTGCCCGACCTGGGCGATGTTCACCGCCAGCAACACCGGGTTCAGGAAGTGCTCGGGTGCGCTGACCAGACCGAGCAGGGCCTTGGCCGACTTCGAACCGGTGCCGTCGAACATGGTCTGGGCCCGCACCTTGCTGATGCGGCCGATGCCGGTCTCGGCCAGGGCCAGGAACGCCAGGAGGATCACGAGCACGGCCAAGGCCGCCACCATCCAGGCGTCGATGGACGAGAACGCGAGGAGCGTGGCGGAGAGGCCCAAACCCCTCACTGCTCCTGACGGAAGCCGCCGGGCGCCGGGCCGTGCCAGTGCAGCAGCTCCAACAGCTCCAGCTCGCGCCCGCGCATGCGGGCGGTCTCCTCGGGCTCGGCGTGGTCGTGGCCCAGCACGTGCAGGATGCCGTGCACCACCAGCAGGGCGAGCTCGTCGTCGACGGTGCCGGCGTGCTCGGGCGCCTGGTCGGCGGCGATCGACGGGCACACCACCACGTCGCCGAGCAGCAACGGCATGTCGCCCGGATCAGCCGGGGCCCGGTCGGGCCCGATGGAGCGCGCCGGCAGGCTGGCGACCTCGATCTCGGACGCGTCGATCGGGAAGGCGAGCACGTCGGTGGGGCCGGTCTTGCCCATGAACTGCTCGTTCAGCTCGGCCATGTCGTCGGGGGCGATGAACAGCAGCGACATCTCCACGTGGCCGCGCACGCCCTCGGTGGCCAGCACGCCCCGGGCCAGCGTCTGCCAGCGGGCCACGTCGACGGCGATGGCGTCCTGCTCGTCGGCCACGAACACCTCTGCCTCGCCATCGCCACCGATGCGACGCGGGTGACCGAGGCGGGGTCGGGACTGCTCAGGCACGGGGCTCTCGCTTCGCCTGGCGCTCGTCCTGGCGCTCGTAGGCGGCGACGATGTCGGCCACGATGCGGTGGCGCACGACGTCGGCGCCGGTGAGGTGCACGAAGGTCAGACCTTCGATGCCCTCGAGCACGGCCTCGAGGCCGCGCAGGCCGGAGCGACCACCGGGCACGTCGACCTGGGTGGTGTCACCGGTGACCACGACGCGCGAGCCGAACCCGATGCGCGTGAGGAACATCTTCATCTGCTCGGGTGTCGTGTTCTGCGCTTCGTCCAGGATGATGAAGCTGTTGTTGAGGGTTCGACCGCGCATGAATGCGAGGGGTGCCACTTCGATCGTCTGCTTCTCCACCAGCTTGGCGACGCCCTCAGGTTCGACCATGTCGTAGAGGGCGTCGTACAGGGGCCGCAGGTACGGATCGACCTTCGCCATGAGATCGCCGGGCAGGAAGCCCAGGCGCTCGCCTGCTTCCACCGCAGGCCGGGTGAGGATGATGCGCTGCACCTGCTTGGCCTGCAGCGACTGCACGGCCAGGGCCACCGCCAGCCAGCTCTTGCCGGTGCCGGCCGGGCCGAGGGCGAACGTGATGACGTGCTCGCGCACCGCATCGACGTAGCGCTTCTGGCCCGCCGTCTTCGGGCGCACGGTGCGGCCCTTGGCCGAGCGGAGCACCTGATCGGTGAGCACGGCACTGGGCCGCTCGGCGGCGCGCACCATGTCGATGGAGCGACCCAGGGCACCCATGTCGAGCGACTGGCCCTGCTGCAGCAGGAGCACGAGCTCCTCGAACAGCTGGCCGACCTGCTCGGCGTCGGGCCCCGAGATGGTGACCTCGTTGCCCCGCACGGCGATGGCGGTGCCGGGGAACGACTGCTCGATCTGCTTGAGGTGCTCGTCGCGTTGACCCACGAGGGGGGCCATGAGGTGGTTGCCCGGGACCACGACGTCGACACGGGTGGTGGGGTGGGAAGCAGCGGTCACGTCAGGGTCACCCCCACAGATGGTAGCGATGTCGGCCCCGCCCCGCCCCTCCGTTCCCCGACCGCCACAGAAATCGCGCGTTCGGCGTCATGACGGAACCGTGACGCCGTCATGACCCGTGATGACGGCGGCGGACCACACCCCACACCCGGACGGGGGCGACCGCAGCTCGGCCACGACCTCGCGCCGACGGGATCATCCCTCGGCGCTGTTCACCCTGTTCGCCCTGACCCCGCTGGTGGTGGCGGCCGGTTGGCCCGACGGCACCCGGGCCAACGCGGCCCTCGCCGCCCTCGGTCTGGTGGCGGCGGCCGCCATCGTGACCGGCGTCCGTCGTCACCACCCCCGACCGGCGGGGCCGTGGTACCTGGCGGTGGCCATGGTCCTGTGCCACGTGACCTGGGCCCTGGGCAACGCGGTGTGGCACGACCCGGCGACCGGGTGGCGATCGCAGGCGCTGGTGGCGGCGGCCACCGCCGGGTCGCTGGCCGGCATCGCCGCCCTGGCCGGCATGGTGCGGCGTCGCGGCGGCCGGTCGGCCGCTCCGCTGCTGTTCGACGCGGCGGCGATGGGCCTGGTCACGGCGCTCGTCGTGTACGACCTGGCCTTGCGCCCGGCCATCGCCGACGGTACGGCCACCACCCTGCTGCTGGCCCAGGGCGCCTACCTGGCGGTGGACGCCGTGCTCGTGTTCCTCGGCGTGTGCCTCGTGTTCGCCGACTCGATGCGCCTACCCGCCGTGTGGTTCCTGGCCCTGGCCGTCGGCGGCGTGGTGGTGGCCGACACCGCCAGCCTCCTGCGCCTCACCGGCCACCTGACCGACGCCGACGGTGCCCACCTGCTCGGCCTGGCGGTCGGCGCGCTGGGGCTCGTCGCCGCGGCGCGGCACCCCTCGATGGGCCTGTTGACCGAGGCCATCGACCTGGTGCGGCCCCGACGGGCCGGCATCCGCCTCACCCTCGTCGTGGCCGCCCTGGCTCTCACCATGGCCCTGCTGGCCTTTGGACCGGTGCTCGACGGCCACGACCGCACGGTCGTGGGTCTGCTGGCCCTGGCGACCCTGGCCGCCGTGGTGGTGCGCATGGTGCGGGCCATCGCGGCCGGCGACCGGGCCCAGACCGAGCTGGTGCACGCCACCCGTCACGACCGCCTCACCGGGCTCCCCCAACGGGCCCAGGTCGAGGACCACCTGACCCATGCCCTGCACGGAGCGCTCAGGCGCAACCGCGACGCCGCCGTGTTCATCGTGGACGTCGATCGCTTCCAGCAGGTGAACGACACCCGGGGCAGCCGGGTCGGCGACGCCGTGCTGCGCGAGCTCGCCCACCGGCTGGAGACGGCGGCGCCGCCGACGGCAATGGTGGGTCGCACCGCCGGCGACGAGTTCACCGTCGCCGTGGTGGACGTGGGCGGCGACGACGCCCTCCTGCGCACCGCCGACCGGCTGCTCGGCGTGTTCGCCCGTCCGCTGCGGATCCAGGGCAGCGAGATCTACCTGACCGGCACGATCGGCGTGGCCACCAACCTGCGCGGCCGGAGCACGCCGGCCCACGAGCTGTTCCGGCAGGCCGACACCGCGCTGCACCGGGCCAAGGGAGAGAGCCGCGGCGGGGCGCTGCTGTTCGACGACACGATGCGCCGGGCCGTGGAGGAGCGCGTCGACACCGAGGACAGCCTGCGGCGCGCCCTCGACCGGGGCGAGCTCGCCATGTGGTACCAGCCGGTGCTCGAACTGAGCAACGGTGCCCTGAGCGGGTACGAAGCGCTCATGCGGTGGACGCGCAACGGCACACCGATCGGGCCGACCAGCTTCATCCACGTGGCCGAGGAGACCGGCCTGGTGGTGCCGCTGGGAGCCTGGGCCATCGCCGAGAGCCTCGATCAGCTGCGCCGGTGGATCACCACCGGCGTGTGCGCGCGCTCCACGTCGATGTCGGTGAACGTGGCCGCCCGTCAGCTGAACGATCCCGGCCTGGTGCCCACCGTCATGGCTGCGCTGCAACGGGCCGCCGTGCCACCCCATCAGCTCTACCTGGAGATCACCGAGACCGCCCTGCTCAACGACAGCCCCGAGGTCGAGCGCACCATCGCTCAGCTGAAGGCGCTCGGCGTGCAGATCGCGCTCGACGACTTCGGCACCGGCTACTCGTCGCTGGCCCACCTGCGCCGGTTCCCCATCGACCGCATCAAGATCGACCGCAGCTTCGTGAGCAACCTGGACACCAGCGCCGAGGACCGCGCCCTCGTGCGCTCGATCGTGGTGATGGCGCGCGAGCTCGGCAAGGACGTCGTCGCCGAGGGCGTGGAGACCCGCTCGCAGGCGATGGCCCTGGGGGCCATGGGCTGCGCCAAGGGCCAGGGCTACCTGTTCAGCAAGCCACTGCCACCCGAGGAGCTCGCGCGGCGGGCCACCGCCCCCGACCGGCGCACCGTCGGCGGGACCACGACCGGGTGATCTCGGGACCGGATGTATCTCGTGACGCCGGCCGCGCTCTGTGATGGTCGACGGCTGCCTCGCCAGAGCTCAGCCGTCTCCTCCCCCCACGGCACGGGGGGCCGTCGTCCGCCGCGACGGCCCCCCAGCTGGGTTGATGTCGAGACCACGCCCGGGCGCAGCCGGTGCCGAGGGTTCGCCATCCCCTAGGCTCGCGGCCATCGAGTACACAACCACGCTCCCCGCCCGGTACTACACCGCCCCTGAGGTGTTCGCCGTCGAACGGCAGCAGGTCTTCGCTCCGGCGTGGAACCTGGTGGGCTACGAGTACCAGCTCCGTCGCCCCGGCGACTACCTGACCGAGAACCTCGCCGGCTGGCCGCTGTTCGTGCAGCGCACCGCCGAAGGGGGGCTGCGGGCCTTCCACAACGTGTGCCCCCACCGGGCCGGCCCCATCGTGTGGGACGGTGAGGGGTGCCAGGCCAGCCTCGTGTGCCGCTACCACGGTTGGGTGTTCAACCCGGACGGCAGCCTGCGCCACGCCCGCGACTTCGGCGCCGACCCCGATGGCAACCTGTCGCTCACCCCGGTGCGGGTGGCCACGTGGCGGGGCATGGTCTTCGTGTGCCTGCACGACGACACGGACGACCTGTCCACGTGGATGGCGGGCTTCGACGCCGAGTGCGTCCGTTACCCGCTCGAGACGTACCGCTTCCACTCGCGCACCCGACGGCTCATGGCCTGCAACTGGAAGGCCTACGCCGACAACTTCAACGAGGGCTACCACCTACCGACCGTGCACCCGTTCACGCTGTCGCGCGCGGTGAACGCCCGCCTCTACCGCGTGCGCATCGGCAGCGACCCACGCTGGAACCTGCATGACGCGCCGCCCCGCACCGCCACCGAGTGGTCGGGCGTCTGGGGCTACCTGTGGCCGACGTTCTCGTTCAACGTTTTCGAGGGAGGCATGGCCGTGGAGCGATGGCTGCCTCGCGGCCACGACCGTACCGAGCTCATCTTCGAGTACTTCTTCGCCGACGACGCCGAGGGCGTCGACGAACTGGTGAAGGAGTCCGAGGAGGTCGCCGACGAGGACGTGCGCGTGTGCGAGCACGTGCACCGCAACCTGCTGTCGGGCATGTACGACATGGGCCTGCTCAGCCCCCGGCACGAACACGCCCTCGGCCTCTTCCAGACGATGCTGCGCGAGGCGGTCGACCCGCACCTGCCCGCCTGACAGGTGGGCCTTCGCTCGCTCAGCGGGCGACCGCGCCGGCGCCCTCGTGGTTGACCTCGGTCAGCAGACCGACCGGGTCGACCCGGTAGCGTCGACCGCACTCGGAGCGCAGTTCGTCGTGCAGGCGCTCACCGCACGCGCACACCCAGCCCATCGGCCGGGCCGGCACGCCGGCGACGAGGGTGTGGGGCGGCACGTCCTTGGTGACAACCGCACCGGCGGCCACGAAGGCGTGATGCCCGACGGTGACGCCGCACACGATGGTGGCGTTGGCTCCGATGGTCGCCCCGTGGCAGACGCGCGTGGCCAGGAACTGGTCGCGGGTCTTCTTCACGTGGGCCCGCGGGTTCAGGTCGTTGGTGAACACCACGTTGGGGCCGAGGAACACGTCGTCCTCCACCGTGACGCCGTCCCACACCAGCACGGCGTTCTTCACCGTGACGCGATCGCCGATGCGGGCACCGCCCTCGACGAAGGCGTGGTCACCGATGTTGCAGCCGGAGCCGATGACCGCGCCCGGCAGCACGTGGGCGAACGCCCACACGCGCGTGCCCGGGCCGACCTGCTTGCTCTCGCACAGCGCGTGGGCGTGCACGAAGACGCCGGGAGTCGCCGCGGTCATGACAGCGCTCCGGTGAGGACCTCGACGACCCGGGCCTGCTGGGCGGCGGTGATGTGCGGGTACATCGGCAGCGAGATCATCTGGTCGGCCAGCGCCTCGGCCACCGGGAACGAACCCCTCCCCTGACCGAGCTCGGCGAAGGCCTTCGTCAGGTGCACCGGCACCGGGTAGTGGATGCCGGCGCCCACGCCGGCGGCGTTCAGGCGCGACAGCACCACGTCGCGGTCGGCCACCTTCACCACGTACAGGTGCCACACGTGGACGTTGCCGGCGAGCGTGGCCGGCCGCGTGACGCGGCCGGCCCGGTCCAGGTCGCCCAGGAGCTCGTCGTATCGGGCGGCGGCCACGCGGCGGGCGGCGTTCCAGCCGTCCAGCCGGGCGAGCTTCACCTTCAGCACGGCGGCCTGCAGGGTGTCGAGGCGGGAGTTGCAGCCGATCACGTCGTGCTCGTAGCGACGGGCGCCGCCGTGGCTGCCGATCATGCGCACCGTGGCGGCGAGCTGCTCGTCGTCGGTGACGACGGCACCGGCATCGCCGTAGGCGCCCAGGTTCTTGCCCGGGTAGAAGCTCGTGGCCGCCGCCGCGCCCCACGAGGCGATCGGCCGCAGGTGGCGCAGCGCGCCCTGGGCCTGGGCGGCGTCCTCGACGAGGGCGATGGCGCGGCCGGCGACGACGTCGGCCACGTGCTCCATGGGCGCCTGCTGCCCGAACAGGTGCACGCCGATCACGGCGCGCGTGCGGGGCGTGATCGCCCGGGCCACCTGGGCCGGGTCGATCAGGTGGTGCAACGGATCGCAGTCGACGAGCACCGGCCGGGCGTTGGCGCGGGCCACGGCCTCGGCGGTGGCGATGAAGGTGTTGGTCGGCACCACGACCTCGTCGCCGGCGCCGATGCCGAGACCGCGCAGCACCATCTCGATGGCATCGGTGCCGTTGGCGACCCCGATGCAGTGGCGACGCTCGCAGTATGCGGCGAACGCCACCTCGAAGGCAGCCACGTCGGGACCACCGACGAACGCGGTGGCGTCGAGGATGCGGTCGAAGGCGGCACGGACCGCGTCGGCGACCTCGTCGTGCTGGGCGCGCAGGTCGACGAGGGGGACGTGATCGAGCTGGGTGATGGTCACGGCGGACCCTCCAGGGAACGGGCGCCGGTCGTCATGACCAGCGCGGGAACGGGCGCGACGTGGTCGACCACGACGGGGTGCAGGACGGGGGCATCGCGCAGGTAGCGGGCGGGCGAGCCCATCCACACCTCACCGCTCGGGACCGAGTGGGTGACGACGGAGCCCATCCCCACCATCGACCACGCACCCACGGTGAGGTGCTCGCGCACGAGCGCACCCGAGCCGATGTAGGCACCGGTCTCGATCCGCGTGGCGCCGGCCAGGCACACACCGGCGCCGAAGGTGACGAAGTCGCCCACGACGTCGTCGTGGGTCAGCACGACGGCGGGCATGATCGCCACATGGGCGCCGACGGTCACGTCGCAGGTGAGCACGGAGGTGGCGTGCACCACGGTGCCGACGCCGAGGCGGGCCGAGCGGGGCACGACGGCCATGGGGTGCACCAGGGTGGCGTAACGGTCGGCGGGCAGGCCGAACCGGGCCACCACCTTGGCCCGGGCCACGTAGTTGCCCGGGTTGCCGACGCACACCACGACGGCGGCGTCGGGGTGCTCGTCGAGGGTGTCGAGGCCACCGAGCACCGGTAGGCCCGACACCGTGACACCGGCGAGGGCCGGCGCGTCGTCGAGGTAGCCGAGCAGGTGCCAGGTGGGGTGCACGTCGTTCACGGCGCGCACCAGCTCGGCCGTCTCCCGGGCGAAGCCACCCGCGCCGACGAGGACGAGCGGACGGGTCATCGACCCGCCGCCGTGCGGATGACGTCGACGACCCGGTCCTGATCGGCCAGGGTCATGTCGTGGTAGAGCGGCAGGATCAGCGAGTCGTGGGTGAGCCGCTCGGTGCCCGGCAGTGCGGCGGTCGCGAAGCGGGCGCCGGCCGGTTCGAGATGGGCGGCCATGATGCCGCGCCGCGTCGAAACGCCGGCGGCCTGGCACGCCGCCATCAGCTCGTTGCGCCCCAGGGGGAACGAACCGTCGAGCAGGACCCAGAACGACTGGAAGTTCGAGGTGCCGTGGGCGGGGTCGCGCACCGGCCTCAGGCCGGTCACGTCGTCCAGGGCGGCGTGGTACCGGGCGGCGAGCTGGCGGCGGCGGGCGACCATGGCGCCGAGCCGGCCGAGCTGCACCCGGCCGATGGCGGCCTGGATGTCGGTCATGCGGTAGTTGAAGCCGGTCTCCAGGTACTGCTCGATCACCGTGGCGCCGAGCTTGTGGCGGTCGGCGGCGCTCACGCTCATGCCGTGCTCGCGCAGGCGCCGCAGGCGCACGGCCACGTCGGGGTCGGCCACGGTGAGCATGCCGCCCTCGCCGGTGGTCACCAGCTTGCGGGGGTGGAACGAGAAGGCCACGAGCGGCGAGTCGACGCCGACCAGGTGACCCTGGTAGGTGGACCCGATGGCGCAGGCGGCGTCCTCGACGACGGCGATGCCGGCCCGGTCGCACAGTGCGGTGATGGCGCTCATGTCGGCGGGCACGCCGCCCTGGTGCACCACGATCACCGCCTTCGTGCGGGGCGTGATGACCTCCTCGATGGTGTCGGGCGTGACGTTGCCGGTGGCCACGTCGACGTCGGCGAACACGGGCGTGGCCCCCACGTAGACGGCGGCGTTCATCGTGGCGATGAACGAGAACGACGGCACGACCACCTCGTCACCGGCACCCACGCCGAGGGCGACGAGGGCGAGGTGGAGGCCGGTGGTGCAGTTTGACACGGCCACCGCGTCGGTGGCCCCGACCAGGGTGCGGAACTCGGCCTCGAAGGCGGCGACGTTGGGCCCCTGAGCGATCCAGCCCGAGCGGATGGCCTCGGACGCGGCGTCGATCTCCTCCTGACCGATCCACGGTCGGATGATCGGGATGGTCGCCAGGGTGGGGGCGGCGTCGAGCGCGGTCATGCCGACGCCCCCGTGGTGGCCAGCGCCCGCTCGGCGCTCCACCACGCCACCAGGCGGCGCAGGCCTTCGGCCAGGTCGACCTCGGCGGTGAAGCCGAGGTCGCGCTGGGCCCGCGAGATGTCGGCCTTGCGCCGGCCCACCGGGTTCACGTTGCGCTCGGGCCCGTGCTCGGGCGCCAGGTCGCTGCCCATCACCTGCAGCAGGGTGGCGGCCAGGACCGACAGGCTCGACTCCACACCGGTGCCGACGTTGTAGACCTGGTCGGTCACGTCGGCCTTGGCTGCGGCGATGTTGGCCCGGGCCACGTCGGTGATGTACACGAAGTCCATCGTCTGGGTGCCGTCGCCCAGGATCAGCGGCGGCTGCCCGCCGGCGATGCGGTCCATCCAACGCACGAGCACCTCGGTGTACACGCCGTGGATGTCCATGCGGGGCCCGTACACGTTGAAGTAGCGCAGCGCCACGTAGTCGAGGTCGCGC
This sequence comes from Actinomycetes bacterium, assembly GCA_031359995.1. Taxonomy (GTDB): domain Bacteria; phylum Actinomycetota; class Acidimicrobiia; order Acidimicrobiales; family Ilumatobacteraceae; genus JANMAT01. The sequence continues at coordinate 14,824 of JANMAT010000026.1, read as the reverse complement.
ATGTCCTTGAAGCTGCGCAGCAGGCCCTCGTTGAACAGCTTGGCCGCGCCGTAGATCGTGCGGTTGTCGTAGGGGTGGTGGTCCTCGTCGGTCGGGAAGGTCTCGGCCAGTCCGTAGACCGACGCCGACGACGACGCCACGATCTTGCGGACGCCGGCGTCGGCGGCCGCCTCGACCACGTTGTAGGTGCCGTTCACCATCACGTCGACGGCGAGCCGGGGGTCCTCGGCGCACTGGGTGATGCGGATGGCGGCGAGGTGGAAGACGGTGTCGACGCCGAGCATCAGCTTGCGCACCAGGGGGCGATTCGTGATGTCACCCTGGATCAACCGGAGCCGCCCCGAACCCTCCGCGTGGGCCAGGTTCTCGCGACGGCCGCGCACGAAGTTGTCGAGGACCACGATCTCGTCGACACCCTCGGCGACGAGCAGGTCCGAGATGGTCGAACCGATGAAGCCACCGCCACCGGTGACGAGCACGCGGGCGCCGGCGAGCGGGTTCACTCGGCCACCGCCATGACCCCGTCGACCGGCACGGTCGCGCCGCTCAGGTCCAGGCTGATGGAGGCGGCCTCCAGGATCTTCAGCACGGCCAGTCCGGCCCGACCGTCGGTCTGGGGCACGCGCTCGCCCCGCACGCCGGCCACGAGCTCGTTGACCACGCCCGAGAGGGCCTCGGCGTCGCGCAGGGCCGGCGCCACCATGTCGCCGATGCGGTAGGCCACCTTGTTGCGGGCCCTCGTCTCTGGATCGGTCACCGCGTCCACGTCGACGCCCCGGTCGTAGACGCACACCCGCTGCGTCGGGTTCAGGTCGTCCCACACGAGCGTGCGCCGCGAGCCACCGATGATCATCGTGCGCACCTTGGTGGGGCTCAGCCAGTTCACGTGGACGTGGCCGATGGCGCCGCCGGCGAGGCCGAGCGTCAGGTAGCCGACGCAGTTCTGGCCGACGCCGAGCGGGTCGGCGGCCTGGGCCGCCACCGTCTGCACCTTGCGCTCGGGCGGCAGCACGAAGTCGAGGATCGACAGGTCGTGCGGAGCGAGGTCCCAGATGACGTCGACGTCGCGCTGCACGAGCCCGAGGTTGATGCGCACCGAGTCGACGAAGAGGATGTCGCCGAGATCGCCGTTGTGCACGAGCCGCGAGATGAACTGGGCCGCCGGCGTGTAGCAGTACGTGTGGTCGCACATGAGCACGCGACCGGTCTCGCGGGCCACGGCCAGCATGCGCTCGGCCTCGGCCACCGAGGCGGCCAGGGGCTTCTCGATGAGCACGTGCTTGCCGGCGCGCAAGGCCTTGATGGCAAGGTCGGCGTGCGTGGCCGCCGGGGTGGCGATCAGCACGGCGGCCACCCCGTCGTCGGCCAGGACCTGGTCGAGCGACGTGGTCGCCGTGGCCCCGGCGTAGGTGCCGGCCAGCTTGCTGGCCCGCTCCATGGCCACGTCGCACACCCACCGGAGCTGGGTGCTCGGGTTCATGGCGACGTTGCGCACGAGGTTGGGTCCCCAGTACCCCGCGCCGACCACTGCCACGCCGATCTGATCCATGGTGCCGCCTTTCTGCAGACGGTCCGACCGTGGTGGCCCACCTCGTGGACCGGACCGGCGCGATCCAGGGATCTCGGGGATCTTGACCAAGTCGAGATAAATCCTGCTGCGCATCCTCAAGATCGGTTGCGCCGGTGCCGATCCTGAGCCCATGACGGCGCACACGGGCCGCGGGCTCGAGGCCCGACGCGTCCTCCTGGTCGGCCCTGGCGTGAGCGACGGGCGTCGACGGACCTGGGCGTACCTGACACGCCCCCTGATGAACCTCGGTCATCGCGTGTACCTGTCGGACACCGACGCGGCGAAGTCGCCCGAGATCCTCGCGTCCACGTTCGAGTGGAACGTGCGCACGAACCGGCCGCACCTCGTGGTGCACGTGGCCGACGGGGTCGACGCCCACGACGCCGGCATCAGCCGACTCACCGCGTCGGGCGAGGCGACCACGGTGCTGGTGAACCACCCGTTCGCCCTCGATCCGATCGGCGTGGGCGGCACGCCCCGCTCGACGGCGGCCGCCCACCACCTGGAACTGGCCATCGGCGACGACCGGCCGTTGATGACCGACCCCACCTGCTTCCTGGCGCCCGACCGCGCCCCGTCGGTCGACGTCATCGCGTTCGGGCCCCGCAGCCGCGCCGGCGAGGAGGTCGCCGCCGAGCTGGCCGACCGGGGGGTGTCGTTCCGCCTGCTCGACCCGTCATGGGACGGTCACCCGCTCCTGCGCGGCCTGGCCTACGGGCGGCCGCCGGTGCGCTTCCTGACCCGTCGGCTCGGACGCGGCCGCGTCGTGCTCGTGCTGCCCTCGGCCCACCGGGCCGAGACCGAGCTGCGCCTGCTGGAGGCATCGTGCGCCGGTCGCCCCGTGGTGGACCTGGAGGCCCCCGGAGTGGCCCGCGACGTGCCCGGTGCGCTCGCCGCTGCCCTCGGCGCCGCCCCGACGCCGGCGCCGACGACCGGGTGGAGCGACACCTGGCCCGGCCTTGTCGACGAGGCGATGGCCGTGCACGACCCCGAACCGCCGGCCCGCTCGTTCTGGTCGTTCAACACCGTGCCACCGTCACGGCCGAAGGTGGCGGTGCTCACCTCGGTGTATCGCGGCGCCGACTACCTGATCGACGCGGTCGACTCGCTGCTCGACCAGACGGTGAGCGACATCGAGGTGATGCTGCTCGACGACGGCTCCGACGACGAGACCACCGAGATGATCGAGATGCTCTCGAAGGAGGACCGTCGCGTGCGCGGCTTCCGGCAGGAGAACATCGGCCAGGCGGGCCGCTTCGACCTGCTGGCCCACCAGATCGCGGTCGAGAGCAACGCCACCGCGTTCGCCCACCTCGGCGCGGATGACGTGGCCCACCCGGAGCGGTTCGCCCGGCAGCTCGAGGTGCTGGCCGAACGACCCGAGATCCACGTGGTGTCATCGATCGGTGTGAAGATCGACGGTGCCGGCCGATCGCACGGGCTCATGTTCAACCAGCCCGAGATGATCAACTCGTGGTCGATGCAGCGCTTCCAGCTCGTCATGAACACCGTGGCCCACCCGACGGTGATGATGCGGGCCGAGGTGTTCGATCTGGTCGGCCCGTACTCGCGGGGGTTCGCCGCCGACTACGACTTCTGGACCAAGGCCGCGGCTTGGCTCGGCTTCCACCGCATCGATGAGCCCCTCGTCGCCTACCGGGTGCACGAGCGGGGATCGTCGTCGGTGGGTCGGGCCGCCAAGCGCGCCGCCCACGAGTTCGAGTGGATCCGCGACACGACCCGGCGCGAGCTGACCCTGCTCGATCTCTATCCCGAGCTCGAGCGGCTGGGCCTCACGCCCGAGCACATCGCCCGGGCCGCCGCCCACTTCGCCACGCTGCTGCTGACCGCGCCCTACGAAGGCAGTGCCCTGCACGCGCTGCGCGAGTCGGAGATGGCGCAGCGCTACGTCGAGGATCCGCTGATCGACTTCAACGCGCTGCTGGCGGCCATCGTGTCGCGGCGGGAGCCGAAGGACATGGACCAGCAGCTGCGGCGCATGGCTCGGGACGGCCTGTTGGAAGCCCAGATCGTGCTCGACCGGATGGCCGGCAAGCTCCAGTCGAAGGTGCAGCCGATCAAGGGCCCGCGCGTGTTCCCCGAGCTCGACCGGCTCGTGCCCGGGCCCGAGGACGACGTGTGGTTCATGCACACCCGCGGCCGTAGCACCAAGGTGGCGTGGGTCGAGCTCGACTGGCGCGACGACGCCACGCTCAGGACCCTCCTGCACCGGTGGTGCGAGTGGTTCCCGGCGCCCACGCCGGCCCGCCTCGTGCTCGACCAGCGCGGCATCGACGTGAACGACGCCGTGCTCGCCCTGCAGAAGGCGATCGCCGATCGCGGTCTCGCGGTGGAGCAGGCGGCCGACATCGAAGTGTCGGTCGACATCGAGCTGCGCAAACGGGCCGATGTCCACATCGACCTCACCACCGCGGCCGGGCGCGACCGCCTCGACCGCGGCCTGCTGCGCCTGCAGCGCCGCCTGCTGTTCGTCTGAGCCGACCCGAGGAGCCCTCCATGTCGAACCGTCGTTGGGGAGGCCGCTTCGAGCGTCCGGTGGTCGTGTTCACCTCGGACCAGGACTGGGCGCCTGAATGGACCTGCGAGGCCCTGCTCGACGCCACGTCGTCGCACGGCGTGCCGCTGCACGTGTTCCGCACCAGCCCGTCGGCGGTGCTCGACCGGGCTGCGGTCGAGGGCCGCATCACCCAGGGCTGGCATCCGAACTTCCAGCCGGGCTCGTCACATGGGGCCACACCCCACGACGTCGTCGCCTACTGCCGGGCCCTGGTGCCCGGCGCCCGCACGGCGCGCAGCCACTGCTTCGTGGAGAGCACCGAGCAGTGGATCGCCCTCGCCGGGGCCGGCGTGGTCGCCGACGCCCAGGTGCTCACTGCGGCCCAGAGCCACCTGGAACCGATGGTGCACTGGACCGGGCTGCTGCGCCTGCCCACGTTCTTCGCCGACGACACGTTCTTCACCGTGCGCCCCGGCGACCTCGACCTGGGCGGCGTGCTCGACGCGCTGCGCGCGCCGGGGCTGAAGGTCGTGATCTTCCATCCGGCCACCTTCGGCTGCAACGTGCCGTCGGAGGCGTGGTACCGGGGCAACCACGGTGCGATCTTCGGCTCGACCGATCCGTCCGCCGCGTACGTCGGCCGGGGGACGCGATTGGTGTTCCACGAGCTGTGCGATGCCGTCGCCGACGCGGGCATCGAGGTCGTCGGGTTCGAGACGCTGGTGGACGATCTGCTGGCGACGGTCGACGCCGAGCGACCCGTCGTGGGCCTCAGCCGACGGCCACAGCCGGCCGCGCCACGCTGACCCGGCGAGCGAAGACCTCGAGCAGGTCCTCGCCGTCCCACACCGAGGCGAAGGTCAGCGCCTGGCCGACGGGCACCACCCGGTCGACGCCACGGCCGTTGAGCGCCCGCACCAGATCGCGCAGCTCGGCCGCCGCGATGCCGGCGTGGGTGAGGGTCTGGTCACGCCGGCGCACCAGCGGCACCAGGTCGTGCAGATCGGAGACCGCCAGCAGCTGGAACGTGCCGGCACCGGCGTGGGTGCGCGACGGAGCTCCGTCCACGCGGACCACGACGAGCTCGTTCGAGCGCCAGTCGACGTGGGTCGCCACCCCGTCGAGGGCGAGGGTGGCGGCGGCCACGCGCTTCTCCATCGCCATGGCCGTGTCGACGCGGTAGCCCTTCCGGTCGATGACACGCCCGAGCCGGGCGAACAGGTCGTCGCCCGCGGCGGCCGTGCGGGTGGCGGCACCCACCAGCACGACCAGCCGGGGGGAGGCGCACGCGGCCTGGTCGAACCAGTACGCGTCGTTGAACATCCCGACCGCGATCCGGTCGCGCTCGTGGGGGTCCATGGCCAGGTAGCCGTCGGCACCGACGACGGCCATCGAGAAGCGGTCGGGGAACGTCAGCTCACGCGCCCGCGGCGCCAGCGCGAACGCCCGCAGGCGCTCGACGGAGGCGTCACCACCCCAGATGACCCGCAGGTCGCACGCCGCCGAGAGCGCGGCGGTGACGGCATCGTCGTGGCCGTAGCTGACGATGCGTTGGGTCAGCGCGATCACCGGGTCGGCGTCACCCATGGCGTCGGTGACCGCCTGCAGCAGCGCCCGCGCTGCCGGGCCGTCGGTGCGCTCGGACAGCCGCACCACGTTCAGGTTGCCGGCCAGCAGGGCCAGCGCCCACGAGTACACGAAGATGGTGTCGACGTTGGCCGGCGGCACGTGGAACACCATGCCGCGCGGGGCGCGCACCACGTCGTCGGCCGTGCGCCGGGTCTGGTCGGCCAGGACCCGGGCGAGCTCGCCGGGGCGGAGGAAGAAGCCCAGGGCGACGAGCTCGGGAAAGGCCCGGCCGGCCCCGCGCAGCAGTTCGCGCGACAGCTGGCCGAGAAAGGCCAGAGCCCGGGGGTCGGCGGGCACGAGCGGCGACGCGCCGGTGTCGTCGGCCCAGCCCATGGACGCCAGCAGGGCCGGCGCCGTCGCGAACGTGGTGCCCGACACGCGGCAGCGGACCGTCATCGCCCACCCGCGAACGTGTCGGAGCAGCCCCGCACCTCGGCGCGCGGCACGCGGCCCACCACCGACAGGCGCTTGCCCCGCCAGTGCGGGCCGTCGTCGACCCCGTGCACCACGCCGAGGTCCTCGGTGAGCAGCACGTGGCCGGGGTAGCTCGACGGGAGCGCGCTCACCACCTCGATCACGCCCACCTCCCCCACCTCCGCTTCCCGCCACGTGACGGGGTCGCGCACGATGACGTCGGCGAAGGCGGGCGGGTACAGCGTGCCGTCGCCCTCGGGTCCCTCCAGGAACACCGAGCCGATCTGCTCGACCATCCCGTAGAAGTTGTGGATGCGGGTGAGGCCGGTGTCGTCACCGAGGCGACGGCGGAACGTGGCCGGGTCCACCGACTGCTCGACCATCTTCTTCCAGCCGCCCGAGTGCACGAGCGTGCCCTTGCTGAGGTCGAGCCCGGCGGCGCGCGCCGGCTCGTACAGGTGCAGCCACACCATGAACGTGAACCCGAAGACCAGGAACGGCTTGTGCCCGTGACGCTCCAGGAAGGAGCGCACTGCGGGTTGGTCGAGCCGCATCTCGTCGTCGAGGGCGAAGGCGTGGTCGCGGCCGAACGGCATCATGCCGACGACGCCGGCACCGCGGGCCGAGAACGTGCGCCGGTCCTTCACCACCGACGCGCTGTCGGCCACCAGCATGGGCAGGCGCTCGCGCCCGAGCACGGCCCGCATGGTGTGGTTCAGGGCTTTGGTCTGCAGCGAGGCGGCGGCCCGGTCGAGGAAGATGCGACTGACGGCGTCGCCGGTGGTGCCCGACGACGTGAGCGTCTTGAACACCTCGTCGTCGGGGATGCTGGCCAGGCGGTGCGTCTTGAACGAACGCACCGGCAGGGCGGGCAGATCGGCGATGGTGTCGAACGGGCCGTCGCCGTGCACGGCGGCCACGAACGACGCGTAGGGCGGGCACGCCCGCCGGTGGTGCTCGGTGAGGGCGACGAGGTCGTCGAGGAGCAACCGCTCCTTCGTCGCCTGCGCGATGCCGAAGGCGTCGGTCGCGAAGTAGGCCTCGAGCGTGCGTGCCTCGGTGGCCGTCATGCCGCCGCTTCCAGGCTGCGGTAGTCGATCTTGCCGTTGGGCAGCAGCGGCAGGTGGTCGATGTCGCGCACGTCGACGCCGCTCGGGTGCACCCGCAGCCGTTCGGCGATGAGCTTGGCCACCGCCCTGGGGTCGTCGACGCCCTCGCCGAACACGACGACGCGGTCGTTGCCGCTGACGGCGGCCGCGGTGGTGACCGAGCGCACCAGGTCCTCTACGTCGTCCAGGCTCACGCGCACGCCGAAGACCTTGGCGAAGCGGGCGGCCCGACCGCTGAGGATCACGAACCCCTCGTCGTCGATCTCGCCGAGGTCGCCGGTGTACAGACGGCCGCGCATCTCGTCGTCCTTCCACAGATCGGCCCCGCCGATGGCGTAGCCCATCATCACGTTCGGGCCGACGTACACGAGCTGACCCGAGTCGCCGAGCACCTCGAAGCGGCCGCCGGGCACGGCCAGGCCGGCGGAGCCCGCCTTGTCGACGAAACGCTCGTGGGGCAGCACCGCCATGCGGGCCGTGGCCTCGGTCTGGCCGTACATCACGTGGAACCGTCCGCCGACGCCGTCCATCATCGACCAGAAGCGCCGGGCGTCGTCCACCCCGAGGCGGCCGCCGGCCTGGGTCATGGTGCGCAGGGTCGGGTGCTGGGCGGCATCGAAGCGCAACCGGCCGAGCATCTGGTAGCTGTAGGGCACCCCGGCCAGCGACGTGCAGCCATGGGTGTCGAAGGCCTCCCAGAACCGCCGGGTCATGAGGCCGTCGCCGGTGACCACGAGGGTGGCGCCCACGGCCAGGTGGCTGTTCACGACCGACAGGCCGTAGCTGTAGTGGATGGGCAGCGAGGTGGGAGCCACCTCGTCGGCCGTGAGGTGCAGCGCGCCGGCGATGGACAGCGCGTTCTCGGCGACGGCGGCGGTGGAGAGGCGCACCAGCTTCGGGCTGCCGGTGGAGCCCGACGTGGCCAGCAGCAGGCCGAGGTCAGGATGGGCCTCCGCGGCGTCATCGCCCGTGCGCGCGGCGATCTGACCGATGAGATGGTCGAAGCCCGCCTGCACGTAGCCGTCGGGGCGGCGGCCCCCGCCCAGCACGAGCGCGGGCCGGTAGCGCACCACCAGCTCGGCGAAGCTGTCGGCCGGGAAGGCGTCGTCGAGCAGCAGCACGGCCGCGCCCGACTCGAGGCAGGCCAGGTACGTGACCACGGTGGCGATGTCGTTGTGGGTGCGCAGCAGCACGAGCGACCCGACCGCGGGGGCCACGACGTCGCTCAGGCGGGAGACCTCGTCACGCAGGCGGGCGTACGACCACGTGTCGCCGGTGCCCGCGTCGACCAGTGCGGGCCGTTCCGGGGCACCAGCCGCCACGATGCTCACGCGGTCCCTGTGGCGCGTGCTGTCCATCAGCCACCTCCCAGCAGCCGCACGGGACGAGCACCGAGGAGCGCACCCATGCAGGATTCCATCGACAACGAGAGCCGCCTCGTCGAGTGCTTCCGCACCGCACTGGAGCTCGACGGGTCGGTCGACGTCGCCGGGCTCGAGTACCAGGGCATCGACGCGTGGGACTCGGTCGGCCACATGGTGCTCGTGGCCACCGTCGAGGACACCTTCGACGTGATGCTCGACACCGATGACGTCATCGACATGAGCAGCTTCACCGTGGCGTGCCGCATCCTGGAGAAGTACGGCGTGGCGTTCGCGTCTCGCACGGTCTGACCTCTCAGAGCACCATCGAGCCGTCGACGCCCAGCACCTGGCCGTTGACGTAGGACGAGCGGTCGGATGCGAGGAAGCGCACCACTTCGGCGACCTCCTCGGGTCGACCGAGCCGACCGAGGGCCACGCCACCGAGCCGTTGCTTCACGACCTCGTCGGGCAGGTGCCGGATCATGTCGGTGTCGATCACCCCGGGCGCGACGATGTTGACCCGGATGCCCTGCGGCCCGAGCTCCCTGGCCGCGGCGAGGCCGGCGCCGATCACCCCCGCCTTGCTCGCCGCGTACACGAGTTGACCGACGTTGCCGAGGCGGCCGACGATCGAGCTGACGAGCACGATGGAGCCGCGCTTCTGGCGGCGCATCAGCTTGGCACCGGCCTGCACCAGGTGGAGCGTGCCGGTCAGGTTCACGGCGATGGTGCGCTCGATGAGCTCGTCGCTGATCATGCCGACCAGGGCGTCACCCAGGATGCCGGCGTTGGCCACGAGCACGTCGAGCTGCTTGAAGCGGTCGAACACGGCGCGGGCGCCGGCCCGGATGCCGTCGGGATCGCTCACGTCGAAGGCGAGGGCCAGAGTGGGCACGTCGAACTCGGTGGCCAGCTCCTTGGCCTGCAGCTCGACGGCGGCGAGGTCGTGACGACCGTGGACGACCACCGACGCGCCGTCGGCCGCGAGCTGGCGGGCGATGGCCCACCCGATGCCTCGGGTGGAACCCGTCACCAGGGCGACGCGCCCGTCGAGCTCTCCCATGGGTTGCCTGCTCCTCGTCTCAGCCGTGGCGGCGCCTCGCGGGGACCAACCGGAGGCAACCTATGGGCGTCCGAGTTGCCGGTGTCTTGACGGTGAGGGTCGGTCTGGTCACCCTGCGTGACTGGTCCCGACCCGGATGGCGCCGCTCGTCCATAGGCTCCGAACATGGCTGGCACCCCCGCTCACCCGTCCCGTCGCGTCGCCGCCGCCGACCTGATGAACGCCACGGGTCGGCCGCGTCCCTTCGCCATCGTCGACCGCACCAGCGTGCAGCTGAGCCGACCGGCGAGCGGCCCGGTCGTGCCCGTGCGCTGCGCCGCCTTCCTGAGCCGCCTCGATGGCCCGGGTGCCCTCACGTTCCTGGGCGACGCCGCCTTCGCCGACGCGCTGACCGGTGTCGAGGGCTGCGCCGTGGTCACCACGGCGGCGCTGGCCGGCGCCGTGCCGGCGGGCAACGCCGTGCTGGTCGCACCCGACGGGGTGCGACCGCGCGACGAGTACTACGCCGTGCTCGCCGACCTGGTGGTCGCCGGCGGTTTCGAGACCCTGGCCGGACGCGTCGACCCCGACGCGGACGTGCACCCGAGCGCGATCGTCGGCCCCGACGTCGTCGTCGCCGCGGGCGCCGTCGTCGGCCCTGGCACGGTGCTGGCCGGCGCCACCTACGTGGGGCCCGGGGTGGTCATCAAGCCCAACGCGGTGATCGGCACCGACGGCTTCGAGGTGATGGTGCGCGACGGCCGCCGCCGCATCTTCCCCCACGCCGGTGGGGTGTGGCTGAGCTCGGGCGTCCACGTGGGCGGCTCCACGTGCATCGACCGGGGCGCGTTCGGTGAGCACACGTTCGTGGGCGCCGACACCATGATCGACAACCTCGTGCACGTGGCCCACTCGGTCAGCATCGGTTCGGGTTGCAACGTCGTGGCCGGAGCGAAGCTCAACGGCTCGTGCGTGATCGGCGACGACACGTGGATCGCTCCCAACGCGATCGTTCGCCAGGGCGTGCACGTGGGGCGTGGCTGCCTGGTGAGCCTGGGCGCCGTGGTGCACAAGGACCTGCCCGGCCACGTGCAGGCCGGCGGCAACCCGATGCGCATCGTCGGGCACGTGTGCTCGTGCCGGCACGGCCTGCGCTTCGGCGACGAACCCCACACCGTGTGCGAGGCGTGCGGCACCGCCTACGAGCGTCTGCCTGATGGCGGAGCCCGACCGCGGTCCTGAGCCACGGCGAGGGGCCGCTCGATGCTGCCCCCGACCCCGACGCCGCGATGTGACGGCTATGCCGACCCGACCGCCGAGCGCACCAGCGCCTGGAACGACGCCAGGCCGTCCTCGTGGCGGGGGCTGAGCACACCCCGGTGGTAGCGACCTCCGGCCAGGTTCTCCTGCACCATCTCGACGATGCGGGCGTCCTCGGCCATCAGCTCGGTGCTCGACGCCATGGAGGCGACGGCCTCGGGATCGGCGGCGTCGGTGAAGAAGTAGTCGAACACCACGTCGGTGCGGTCGGGGCCGCGCGGGATGATGCGCTCCACGTTCATGCCCGTCGGGTAGATGTTCAGCGCCAGCGTGGGGAACAGGAACGCCCACGCACCCGTCGTGGGCGCGTCGTCGCGGGTGGGCACGTCGTGACGGTTCCAGCGGCCACCGTCGTGCGGGGTCACCACGTAGCGGCTCATGTCGATGGCCCGGTTGAGCACCGGGTGCACCAGCGGGATGTGGTAGCCCTCGAGGTAGTTGTCGGCGTAGGTCTTCCAGTTGGCCGCCAGCCGGTGGACGTCACGTCGGTGGAAGCGATAGGTCTCCATCGGGTAGGGCTCGGCCACCGTGGGGAACTGCCCGAGCCACGCCTCGAGCGGTTCGGCGTCCGGGTCGAGGTTGATCCACACCAGGCCGCGCCACTCGGCCACGGCGGCGGCCTGCAGGCCGTCGACGCAGGGCACCTCGGCCCCGAAGTCGCGCGCCGAGCGCAGCTTGCCGTCGGGCTCGAACGCCCACCCGTGGTAGCGACACACCAGGTTGCCGACGCGGCCCTCACCGGGCCACACGATGGGGCCGGCGCGGTGCGGGCACACGTTGTGGAACGCCCGTAGCCGCCCGTCGGAGCCGCGCTGCACGAACCAGCTGAACCCGGCCGTCGAATCGGCCACGTAGTCGCCGGCCGCGGCCACCTGGTGGGCATAGCCGGCAACCAGCCACGTCCGCTCGAAGATGGCGCGACGCTCGCGCTCGTAGACCACCGGATCGACGTACCAGGAGGCGGGCAGGGTCTCGTGCAGCACCCCTCCAGGCTAGCGACGGCCTCACCCGCTCCGCGCGCCCGCCCAGTGGGAGTGGGGTCGGCGGTGGTCGGCGGCGTAGAGTGCTTGCTGAGTGCATCGAGATCTTGGGGGCCGAGCATGTCCGACACCACGGTGATCAAGGGTGGAACGGTCGTCGACGGGACGGGGGCGCCCGGCGTGCGCGCCGACGTGGCCATCACCGACGGCCGGGTCAGCGCCATCGGCCCGAACCTGAAAGGCGACCACACCCTCGACGCCGACGGCCACGTGGTGGCCCCCGGCTTCATCGACATCCACACCCACTACGACGCCCAGGTGTTCTGGGACCCGGCCCTCACGCCGAGCTGCTTCCACGGCGTCACCACCGTGGTCGCCGGCAACTGCGGCTTCTCCATCGCCCCGACCCGGCCGCAGGACCGCGAGCTCATCGCCAAGACCCTCGAGAAGGTCGAGGACATGGACCCGGCTTCGCTCGGCGCCGGCATCCCGTGGGAGTTCGAGAGCTTCCCCGAGTACCTGGCCACCGTCGAGCGCCGTGGCACCGCCCTCAACTACGCGGCCTACATCGGGCACACGCCGCTGCGCATGTTCGTGATGGGCGACGACGCATCGAGCCGGGCCGCCACCGCCGACGAGGTCACCGCCATGGCCGACCTGGTGCGCGAGGCCATGGACGCCGGAGCCGCCGGCTTCGCTACGAGCTTCGCCGTCACCCACCGCGGTGCCGACGGCAAGCCCATCCCCAGCCGCTGGGCCGAGATGGACGAGATCGAAGCCCTGTGCCGCGTCGTCGGCGACGCCGGGCGCGGCGTGGTCGGCATCAACGGTGGCGAGAACCTGGGCTTCGCCGCCAGCTACGACCTGCAGCGCCGCATCGGCGCCCCCATCACCTACACCGCGCTGCTCACCGTGGCCAACGGCAGCCACCTGAAGGCGCTCGAGATCCACCGTGAGGGCTTCGCCGCCGGCGCCGACGTGTGGCCGCAGGTGTCGTGCCGCCCGCTGTCGTTCTCGATGACCATGCTCGAGCCGTTCACGCTCAACACGAGTCCGGTGTTCGCCGAGCTCATGCCGCTCAGCATCGAAGCGCGCCTGGCGGCCTACGCCGACCCGGCCTGGCGGGCGCGGGTCCGTGAGGGCTGGGGCGCCGGCCAGGTGTTCACCCCGCGCTGGGACACCTACGACGTCATGGAGTCCACCGCCCATCCCGACCTCGTGGGCACCCGCCTCATCGACCTGGCCACCCGCACCGACAGCGACCCGTTCGACGTGCTGCTCGACCTGGCCCTCGGCGAGGGCGATCTGCGCAACTTCCGGGTGCGGGCCGTGCTGGCCAACGACGACGCCGACGGTGTGGCCACGCTGCTCCAGCAGGAGGGCTGCACCCTCGGCCTGTCCGACGCCGGCGCCCATGTGGGCCAGCTGTGCGACGCCCCGCAGGCCACCGACCTGCTCGGCCACTGGGTGCGCGAGCGCGGCGTGCTCACGGTCGAGCAGGCCGTGCACAAGCTCACCAAGGTGCAGGCCGACCTGTTCGGCTTCACCGGCCGGGGCGTGCTCGCGCCGGGTGCCCACGCCGACGTCGTCGTGTTCGACCCCGCCACCGTGGCCCCCGGGCCTCTGCGCCGGGTGCGCGACTTCCCCGCCAACGCCGAGCGGCTCACCGCCGACCAGCCCACGGGCATGCGCCACCTGCTGGTGAACGGCGTGCCGCTGCAGGTGGACGGTACGTTCTCCGACGCCGCACTGGCGTCGAGGCCCGGCCGCATCGTTCGGCCGGATCTGCGGGCGACGGTCTGACCGTACGGTGGGGCCGGCACCGCTGCGCACCGCGCTCATCGGCTTCGGCTTCGGCGGGCAGGTCTTCCACGCGCCGTTCCTGGCCACCACGCCCGGGCTGGCGCTGACCACGATCGTCACGAGCGACCCGGCGCGCCAGGCCCTGGCCGGGTCGCGGTACCCCGGTGCCGCCGTCGTCGCCTCGGCCGACGAGGTGTGGGCCGGCGCCGGCGACCACGACCTCGTGGTGGTGTGCACGACCAACCGCACCCACGTGCCGCTCGCCACCGCCGCGCTGCGAGCCGGCCTGCCGGTGGTGGTGGACAAGCCGCTGGCCGCCACCGCGGCCGACGCGCGGGCCGTGCGCGACCTGGCCCGCGAACGCGGCCTCGCGCTCGCCGTGTTCCAGAACCGCCGGTGGGACAGTGAGATCCTCACCGCGCGGCGGGTCATCGCCGACGGCACGCTCGGCACCGTGCACCGGTTCGAGTCGCACTTCGACCGGTGGCGGCCGGACGCGCACCTCGAGCGCTGGCGCGAGAGCCCCGACCCGGTCGATGCCGGCGGCCTCCTGTACGACCTCGGGAGCCACCTCATCGACCAGGCCGTGCACCTGTTCGGCCGTCCGATGCAGGTGTACGCCGAGCTCGACCACCGCCGGCCCGGCGTGCAGGTGGACGACGACTGCTTCGTGGCCCTCACCCACCCCGGCGGCGTGCGCAGTCACCTGTGGTGCAGCGCGGTCGCCGCCCATCCGCCGTACCGGCTGCGCGTGCTCGGCTCGGCCGGCGCGCTGGTGGTGGACCGCCTCGACCGCCAGGAGGACCAGTTGCGCGTCGGCATGTTGCCGAGCGACCCGGCCTACGGTCGCGAGCCCGACGCCCGGTTGGTGATCGGCGACATCGAGCGCCCGGTACCGGCGGCCCGGGGCGGGTACCCGGCGTTCTGGGCCGGCGTGGTCGCCGCGGTCACCACCGGCGCACCCTCGCCCGTCGACCCCGACGACGCCGTGCTCACCGTCGAGCTCATCGAGGCCGCCCTGCACTCGGCCCGCACCGGCACCACCGTCACCCTCTGACCGCTCAGGCGCCCGCCG
>JANMAT010000159.1:0-13796 GCA_031359995.1 Actinomycetes bacterium | reverse complement strand
CGCAGCGATGCCCGAGTTGTGGCGAGCCCGGTCACCTCGTAGGCCCTGCGCCGGTGCGCGCACATCGGCGTCAGGAAGTTGAGGGCGGATGGCGGTATTGCCCGACTGTCGGGTGTGGGGTCGTGTTCTTCCTTGGCGACGGGACCGTCGATGAGGGCCACGTCATCACCCAGGTCGGCGTCAAGGGGGCGACGAAGCCCACGCCGGTGTGTTTCTGCTTCGCGCATACGAGCGAGAACATCCACGCCGATCTGGTCGTGAACGACGGGGTGAGCACGATCAAGGCTTCCGTGAAGGCTGCTGTGACCGATGGGCTGTGCGCATGCGAGCACCTCAACCCATCTGGTGCGTGCTGTCTGCCCGACATCCACCGGGCCGTGAAGCAGGCGAGAGCCTTGCTGGCCGCCAGCGCCGGTGCCGATGGGTAGCGTTTCGTTGTCGCTCGCCGCGATCACGGGTGGGCTCTCGGTGCTCAACCCGTGTGGGTTCCCGATCTTGCCGGCCTACTTGCTGCACCCGAAGGATCGGTTCCGGCGACCTACGCGAGTATCACAGGGTAGTTCTGGTCGAAGAACCGGTCGAAACGGTCGAGCTGGGCGGGTTTCATTCTGTTGTCCACGTGAGGCCGAGGTGGATAGCCGCCTCGTCGATCGCCTCGACGAGTCGATCGATCGAACCGTCACACGCGTCGAGTTCATTGGGGGTGAGAAGCAGCAGGTTGCCGGTGCCGGTTTCGGCCAACACGACCGGTGCCTGCCCGCTGGCTGCCGTGCGGATCGCGTCGGGTTGACCGTTGCGATGGTAGGTGTCGAACGGCACCGGCCACCCGGCCCGGCAGGTCTGCCACTCCGGTCGTTGCCGGACGGATCTGTGGGTGATCTCGCACAGCGAGCAGTGCCGTCGGCCGAGGCGGGCACCGACCCAGTAGGCGAGCTCGCCGCGCAGGGTGCTGTCGGCGTCGAAGTCGCCGACGAGGCGCACGATCTGCGGGGTCGGTGCCGCGTCGGGGGAGCTCATCGGGGCAGCATCGCCGATCGAGCACCCACCGCGGCAGCGGTCTCGCCGGTGGCGGGTGCGTTCCGCAGGGCGATGGCGCCGAGTACGAGGCCGAACATCATGTGCTCGACGGCGAAGGTGGCCCAGCCGACCATGGTGGCCATGTCCGAGATGATGCTTCCGGAGCTGGTGATCTTGGCGGCCACGGGCAGGCCGATGAAGGCGGACACGACGAACACGGCCAAGCCGTAGGCGGCCCCGGCGGGCACGAGCGCAGCCCGGGGGAGGCGCCGGGCGAGGAACGCGAACCCGATGCCGCACATGGCGCCGGTCGTCATGTGGATCAACAACCCCAACACCGCAGGGCCTCCGGTGAACCAGAACCTGTTGGCGGCCATCGCTTCGGCAACGGAACGCATCATCGCCTCCGGTGATCCGAACAGGGCCGAGATGTGGAACAGCGGGGTGAAGAACCCGTGATGCTGGTAGGTCACCGAGGCGACCATCGCGAACATCGCCATCGCTGCGCCGGCGATCATCCCCGCGACACCCCCTCGTAGCAGGGTTGCCTTCAGGGGTTGGGCTGTGGTGGACGTCGACACGAATGGTCCCTTTCGTCACGGTCCGCCCACCGTGGACGAACCGCACCGGAACCCACCGACGGCCCGGACCCTTCCATCGGAATCACTCGAAGATCAGATGGAAGGATTCTGTCGCTGACCGGGTCTCTGTCCGCAAGGAGAAGAATTTGGACGCAGCGGCCGACGAGTCACAGACCAACCACTCGAACCCCACCCCGCCGACCATCGGGACGTTCGACGCGTTCGTCGACCCACACCTTCGGGTGCTGCTCCGGGTCGCCGGCTCGCTGTGCCGTAACTCGCACGACGCCGAGGATCTCGTGCAGGACACACTCATCCGGGCGTTCAATGGGCTCAGCACCTTCGACGGCGCCCACCCGCGGGCGTGGCTCCTCACGATCATGCGCAACGCCAACATCAACCGTCACCGCCGCCAACGACCCGGTCTGCTCCACGACGCCGGCGACCTTGCCGGTGAAGCCGACCGGCGCAACCCGCCCGCACCCAGCGCCGAGGACGTCGCCACCGCGCACACGCCGGCACCCTGGGTCGCTGACGTACTCGGACACCTGTCCCCACGCCATCTGCAGGTCGTGGAACTCGTCGACATCGCCGGCCTCACCTACCACGAGGCCGCCGCCGCGCTCGGTATCCCCGCCGGCACCGTGATGAGCCGCCTCCACCGCGCCCGCCACCGCATGCGCGTCCACCTCGCGCACCACCCCGACTTCCGGAGCGAACACCGATGACACCACGCGACGCGCTCGACATGTTCCGACGCAAAGGCGGTGCCCGCTGCATCGAGATTGGCCGACACATCCAGACCTACCTCGATGGCGGTCTCGACGCCGCAACAGCCGCGAAGGTCTCCAGCCACCTCGACGCCTGCCGACGCTGCGGACTCACCGCCGATGACTACCGACGCCTCAAGCTCGCACTCGCCGAAACCTCCGCCCCGATGCCCGCCGAGCCGCTGCAACGACTGCAAGCCCTCGCCACCGACCTCGCCTCCGGCGACACCTCGCCGCCGTGACCATCGCCGAGCCATTCGCGTCGCGCTGGAAACGGCGCGCCCGCACCATCCCGATGATGCTCACCGTCACCGTCGTGATGAGGTAGACCCGCGCGGGCTCGGTCGGGTCGAAGCCGTAGTTGGCGCAGTGTGGACAGGCGCCGCTGCCTTGTTGGACGACGGTGAGCAGCGGGGCGACCTCGCGGCTACAGATGAGGCAACGGCACCGCCATCGGTGAAGAGCACCCGGGTAGGTCTCCAACGGTTCCGCTCCGGCCGTGCGCATCATCGCGACGGCTTGCTCGGCGGGGAGCCGCTGCGCGTTGGCCCGCGACTGGTTAGCACAGGCTGGGCAGCCGCCCTTCCCGCGACGACCGGTAGCGGTCGCCAGCGACGGGGCTGACTCACCATCCGCACGTGACACATCGACACTGCCATGGCTGGCTGTTCTTGCCCGGGTACGGAACTAGGGGCTGTGTGCCGGCGACGACCATTCTCGCCTCGGCTTCGGACGGGTCAAGCTTGACCCGAGCGCAATACGCGCACGGGAATCCACCGCGAGCAACAACCATGTGGGACGTGTGGATCTCGCGGTCACAGTTCAGGCAACGGGCTCGCCACTTGGGCCGCGACCCTGGGTAGGGCTCAAGTGGCTCGGCTCCGGCAGCGCCAGCAGCGCCTCGGCTTCGCTCGCGTACACCCGGGCCCGCGAGCAGGGTCCGTGCCCCGTTCGGCTGGAGCGGCGGGCCTGAGTGAGCCTCGCGACACACGAGCGAGAGGACCGCGGCGCTGTGGCCGCGGTTCAGGGCTACCGGCGAATGATCGACACTTCCGGCAACTCGAAACAGGAGATGCGAAACGCGACGAACGAACCCTTTCGGTCCGTCGATGCCCACCCGGCCGGATGCCGAGAGACCGAGTGCCTCCGCCGATGACCGCGCCAGCGCAAGCGATGGTGCGCGCGGCTCGTCGGGCGTGCCGCGCCGCTCGGTCTTGCATGTTGGCCAACACAGATCAGTCGGCAGTCGGGATAGTCAGGATGAACCGTGCGCCGCCGGTGGGGGCTTCGGCGACGTGCACGTGGCCTCGGTGTCGAGTGGCGATGTCGCTGACGATGGCCAGTCCTAGGCCTACGCCGCCGCCGGTTCGGCTGCGTGCTTCGTCGAGTCGGGTGAAGCGCTCGAAAATCCGCTGGCGGTCCGGTGGCGGGATGCCGGTGCCGTCGTCGTCGATGACGACTTGGCAGAACCCGTCGCTCGTCGAGGTTGAGATGGCGACGAGCGTGCGTGCGTGGCGTTCGGCGTTGTCGAGGAGGTTGCGGACGGCTCGGTCCAGCTCGCGGCCGTCTCCGAGGACGTGGGCCGGGCCGACACCGGTGGTGTCGATGGTCAAGGTCGACCGAGCGCGGAGCTCGCGTGCGGCGTTGAGGGCGATGTCGTCGAGGTCGACCTCGACGGGTGCGACGCGATCATGAGGGCTCTGAGCGAGGTAGAGCAGGTCGTGGATTAGCTGTTGGAGGTCGGTGGCGTCGTCGAGCACCCGTCGAAGCGTGGTCGGGGCGGGCTCGTTGGCGGGGTGGGCGATCGCGACCTCGAGATCGGTGAGCATGCGGGTGAGCGGGGTGCGCAGCTCGTGGGATGCGTCGTCGACGAACTGTTGTTGGCGAGCGGTCGCCGATTCGACCCGGTTGAGCATGTTGTTCATGGTGTGGGCGAGCTCGGCGATCTCGTCGTCGGTCTGTGGTACAGGTACTCGACGGTGCAGGTCAGTACCGCGGATCTCTTGGACCTCTTGCTGGATCGCGGCGACCGGTCGCAGGGTGCGCCCGGTGAGCCACCAGGCGAGCAGGCCGAGCAGCAGGGCGAGGATCGGCGAGGCCACCGCGAGGGTGACGATGAGGATCCGCACGCTGTCGGAGACGTCGTCGAGGTTCTTGCCGACGACAAGGATGCGCGTGCTCGGTCCGCCCGCCACTGGTCGCATGAGGATCCGGTAGTGGCCGGCAGGTCGATGGAGTGTCGCCGTCGTGACGCGGGAGATCTGGAGATCACGGGTTCGCACGAGCACTGCGGCGATCTGGGTCGCGTTGGGCGACGCGGCGATGATGCGTCCGCTGGGGTCGAGGAGCTGCGCGAACGAGTCTTCGCGGTCGCCCTCGCCTGGCAGCGCGGTCGCGTTGGGATCGACCGTGACGAGGTTGTCGGCGCGCTGGCGGAGGGCCTCGTCGATGCCGGCGATGAGTGCGCGTCGTTGGATGGTGATGACGGCGATCGAGGAGACGGCGAGCATCACTATCGTGACGGCGGTCGAGGCTGTCGTGAGGCGGGCGCGGATGGTCGGCCGGGGTCTTCTCAGGTGCATGCGGGTCATGTCCCGTCTGCGAGTCGGTAGCCAGCACCGCGGACCGTCTGGATCATGGCGGTGGGGAAGGGTTCGTCGATCTTGCGGCGCAGCCGTCCGATGTAGACCTCGACGATGTTGGGGTCGCCGTCGAAGTCGTAGTCCCAGACCCCGTCGAGGATCTCGAACTTCGCCAGCACGGTCCCGGCGTGGCGGGCCAGGTACTCGAGCACGGAGAACTCTCGACTGGTGAGCGCGATCTCGGTGCCGGCCCGCCAGCACCGTCGGCGCGCGGAGTCGACCCTGAGCTCGGCGACGGTCAAGTCCCCGGGGGTGGCGGTGGCCGGTCGGCGCAGCAGGGCCCGTACGTGGGAGACCAGCACGGGGAACGAGAACGGTTTGGTGAGGTAGGCGTCGGCTCCGGTGTCGAGTGCTTCGCTCTCGTCGAGCTTGCCGTTCTTGGCGGTGAGGACGAGGATAGGCGTCCAGTTGCCCGCTTCGCGGAGCTCGCGACAGATCTGGAAGCCGTTCTTTCCTGGGAGCAGCAGGTCGAGGATCACCAGGTCGTAGTGCTGCTCCGTCGCACGCCAGAGGCCGTCGAGCCCGTCGAGGGCGACGTCGGTCGTGAACCCCTCGGCTTCGAGGCCGCGCCGCACGGCGGCGGCGATCCTCGTATCGTCCTCGACGATGAGGATCTTCACTCTTCGTCTCTGAGCAGTTCGGTCGCGCGGAGGCGGTTGACGAGGGAGGAGGCGGCCACCGAGGTGACTGCGGTGGCCGCCAGGATCGAACCGACCACGGCGAGGATCGAGCCCGGGTCGATGTGGAACGGTGGGGCGAGCACGAAGACGGGTCGGAGCACGTTCACGAAGTACACGGCCATCACGATTCCCACGATGACACCACAGATGCAGCCGCCGACGGCAACGGTGGCAGCTTCGGCGGAGATGAGGCCCCGGATCGCTCGTGGGGCCATGCCCTGGGCTCGGAGGGTGACGTACTCGCGTCGTCGCTGGAGGAGAAGGCCGAACACGAAGATGGCGACGGCGACGGTCCCCATGGCGAGCGCGTAACCAGAGTCGAGGTCGAGCAGGCCGCGGATGTTCAGCGCGGCGAGGCTCGACTGGTCTTTCGCGAGGGCGGTGGCCCGCGTATCGATCTGGAGACCGCCGCTCGCTCCGGGTCCGGCTCGCACTGCGTTGACTGCTCGCGCGAGACCGGCTTCGGATTGGTCGGTGGTGCGGGCGAGGAACAGGTCGGGTGAGCTCGAGGGGACGACCGCATCGTGACGGCTGATGTTCATCAGTGCGTCGGCGCCGTCGGGGAAGCCAGGGAGCCGCTCGAACAGCCCGACGAGGTGCATCTTGGTTTCGGTCTGCGCGTTGGTGGCGCGGGCGAGGAGCACGCTGATCGGGTCACCGACGCGTGCTTGCAGGAAGTCGGCCATGTGGACGCTCAGCAGGATCGCCGTCGGGTCGTCGCGGATGAGGTCGAGTGCGGCGGAGGCCGATGATGAGGGGAAGTGGGAGTCGTCGAGCGGTGCGACCCGCCGGTACGCGGTCGGGTCGACTGCGGCGAGGCTCGAGAGTTCCTCGGTGCGGCGGCTGCGCAGGACGACGTTGTGCACGCGGTACACGACGGGCGTCACCGACTCGATGCCTCCCACGACGAAGCCGGAGGAGTCGTCAGCTCTGTAGACGTGCTCGCTGTCCGGTCTCGGTGTGATGCGCAGGTCCGAACCCACGACGAAGCGGGCATCGGCCACCTTCGCTGCGTTGTAGGAGGCGGTGAACAGCGAGAGGCTGGTTCCGAGGGCGACGATGAGCGTGACGACGACAGCCCCGTCGGTGACGGCCCATGACCGTCGGCGGATGCTCAGCCGGTACAGGGTGCGCACGGTCCGGTCGAAGGACACTCGCGACGTCCTGCGCCGCCCCCGCAGGAGCCGCCCGAAACCGCGAGCGGCGAGCAGGCTGCCGCCGATCCACGCGCCGATCGGCAAGAGGAGCAGAACGAGAGGCAGATCGACCGCACGGCCCTCGTACACCGATCCGGGGGTTCCGTCGAACGCCGACCTGGCGACCGCCGTCACGGTCGCCGCGCTCAGGATGAGCACGGCGACGACGTCGAGCCGGAGGCGTCGCCACACCGGTGGCGTCTCGGACAAACGGGCACGGTCCTGGTTGATCTGGCGATCGATCGACCGACGTCCCGTTATGTACAGGGCGGCGCCGGTCGCCAACAGCCCACCGACGGTGCCAACGACACCAGAGATCGCCAGGCTCCGCGTCGTGGCGCGCCTGAGCGTCGCATTCCCGATCACCGCCGCGGCCGAGAGATAACCGATCGACACCCCGACAAGCGCGCCAGCCCCGGTGATCGCGCCGACCCGGAGGGTCAGCATCGACAGGAGGTGACGGCGGCTTGCGCCCCGGATCCGCAAGGTCGCCTGCTCGCGACGCTGCGCAGCGGCGAGCACGTTCCCGGCGTACGCGGCAAGGATCCCGGCGAGCAACCCCCCAGGAACACCGAGATACACGAACAGGCGCTTGGCCGCCGCGGCGTCGTCGCGGGCCACGGCGAGCGTGTTCGAGATGTTGTCGACGAGGTAGTCCTGGTGGCCGGCCACCGCGGTGACCGCGGCCCCGATCTGTTGC
This sequence comes from Actinomycetes bacterium, assembly GCA_031359995.1. GTDB lineage: Bacteria > Actinomycetota > Acidimicrobiia > Acidimicrobiales > Ilumatobacteraceae > JANMAT01. The sequence continues at coordinate 6,210 of JANMAT010000159.1, read as the reverse complement.
GTCTCGGTGAGCGCGACCCCCGGTTCGGCGTTCAGCAGTTCGCGAGTGACGCCGATGTCGACCTCGTTGGTCGGCGGGCTCTTCAACCGCTCGCCCCGCCCGGTCGCCGCCCGTTCGAACGCCGCCACCACGTCGGTCGAGAAGCGCTGCTGGTCGAGCACGATCGCGCTCGGCACGTACACGAAGGTCTCGAAGTCGGCACCCTTGCGGCTCGCGAACAACGAGCGCGCCCTCGTGAGGTCGACGATCCCGCTGATGCGCGCCTCGAGTTGGGTGCCGTCGGGAAGTCGGAGCCTCACCGCGTCCCCGACACCGATCTGCAGCGACGCGGCCGCTTCGGCGCTGATCAGTGCCTGACCTGGCTGCTGGGTTCCGACGACCAGGCGGATGGTGGTGTCCCGCTGGGTGTAGCTGGGGTCGAACCCGAACAGCCGCACCCCGCCGGGATCGGTCCGATCGCCGGAGGCCAGCGATCCTGGGGAAAGGTCGGTGAACGACAGCGGCTCCGCGAAGGCGACGCCGGGAACGGCCTTGATCGCCGACGCCAGCTCGGCCAGCGGCACCGACTGGGGAACGTTGGCATCGGTCGGCGCGAGCGATTCACGGGTGGAGAAGGTGGAGTGAACGGAGGTGACGGACGGGTCGAGGTCCGTCGAAGCGGTCGCGTCGTAGTGCATCGTTCGCGTGACGCCGGCGGGAACGGTACCCAGGTTGAACCCGGCGCGGGCCGGACCGTTGGCGAAGGGGTTCTCCTCTGAGTGATCGATCGGTGCAGCGTCGATGGTGGCCGACCGGGGGACGTAGTCGAGGCCCGCTGGTAGCAGGGAACGCACGATGACCTCGTTCGCGGGTAGGCGCCCGAGGTTGCGGATCTCGAGCGAGACCCGGACCTTGTCGCCCGATCGGATCTGGCCGTCACGGTCGAGGCGCTGGGCCAGCCGGATGTCCTCGCCGACAGGGGCAGTCAAGACGCGCTGCATGTCGATCGGCAACGGGGCAACGGCTCGTTGTGTCATCGACGCCGACAGGCCATCGACGAAGAACAAGACGGCGCAGGAGAGACCGACGCCGAGGGATACGCCCACCATCGTCGACAGGGTGCGACGAGGGTTGCGGACGAGGTCGGCCCACACGTACCTACCCAGCATGGGAGGCCTCGCTGTCCTCGACGACGGACCCGTCGCGGAGCCGCACCGTTCGCTGCATCAGCCGTGCGACCTCGGGATCGTGCGTGACCAGGACCAGTGTTGCGCCGAGGTCTCGGTGCAGGTCGACGAGCAGCCGAACGACCCCATTGGCGTTGGCCTCGTCGAGGGCTCCGGTTGGTTCGTCGGCCAGGATCACCGCCGGCTCGTGGACCACTGCGCGAGCGACGGCGGCGCGCTGGCGTTGACCCCCCGACAGCTCGTCAGGGAGCCGATCCCCGAGGTCGCCGAGCCCGAGACGGTCGAGGAGCTCGCGGACTCGGCCGTTCGCCTTCACGTCGCCGGCTCGTCGGGTGCCATGCGCGCACAACGAGAGCTGGAGCATGATGTTCTCCGCGACCGTGAGGAACGGCAGCAGGTTGTCGGCCTGGTAGACAACCCCGATCGACGACTTGCGGAACGCCGCTCGCGCCTGTTCGGTCAGTGCGGTGATCTCCGTCTCACCGATCGTCACCGACCCCTCGGTCGGCGACGCCAGCCCGGCGAGGAGGCCGAGCAGGGTCGACTTCCCGCAGCCGCTCGGCCCAGTCACGGCCACACTCGCCCCACCGGCAACCGACAGGGCCCTGCAGTCGAGAGCGCGAACGGTGGCGTCGCCGATGCGGTGATCAACGACCAGCCCCGAAGCTCGGATCGAGTTGCCCGCCTTCACCGGGCCACCACCTTGTGGTCCTGCAGCGCCAGACGTCGCCCGGCCCGGTCGGCCAGGTCGAAGTCGTGGGTGACGAACAGCACCGCCATGTCGGCGTCGAAGACCGCGTCGACCACCCGACCAGCCGTCGTCGCGTCGAGCTGGGCGACCATCTCGTCGGCCAGCAGCAGCGGCGGCTCGTTGGCCAACGCGACGGCGAGCGCCACCCGCTGCACCTCCCCACCCGACAGCTGGCGTGGCCGGTGATGGCGGCGGTGAACGACTCCCATCTGATCGAGCAACGCGTCCGCTGTCGCCGATGACGGCCGCCGCCGGGCGAAGCCGAGCGCCAGCCCGACGTTCTCCCGGGCCGAAAGAAACGGGATGAGGTTGTCGGACTGGAGCGCGATCCCGACGCCCCGAGCGCGCAGGGCCGCCCGCCCGGTGTCGTCGAGCCCGGCCAGCGCGACACCGTCGATCTCGACCATCCCGGCGTCGGGACGCAACAGCCCCGCGATCAGGGACAGCAGGGTCGACTTCCCGCTCCCCGACGGGCCCACCAGGCTCACCTTCTCGCCCGCCTCGATCGTCAAGTCGACACCCTCGAGGACCACGGTGCGACCCGTCGAGGACTCATAGGACTTCGCCACACCTTCGAGGCGGACCGCCGGGGCCGCCATCACGGCCGCCGGGTGGCAAGCGGGGCCGAGCCGTACACGCCCGGCGATGTCGTGCGGGCATGCGCGCCGAGGTCGAGCACGACCTGGCTCGCCTCTGCAAGCCCCTGCGGGCTCAACTCGACCACGTTGATCAACTGGAAGGTGTCCTGGTGCAGGCTCGCCCCATGGGGCACGTTGTCGATGATCCCAACCCCAGGGGCGTAGTACTTCAGCTCGTTGTCGATCGCTCCGAACTCGCCCTCGCGGATGACCAGCACATTGTCGAAGCACCCGAACTTCACGCATCGGTGCACCCCGACCTCAGCCGGCTCCCCCACCGACCCGGCCGATCCCTTCTCGGTCGCCGCGATGAACCACCGTGGCGTGGTCATGTCGATGTAACCGGGGAGGAGGACGCCCGCGTTCCCACCTGTCGCGGCGCCAAGCCACGCGTCCTCGGCATTCGTGTATACGCCACCTTCGTAGCTCTCGGTGTAGCCGCCGAGGAGCCACACGTTGCCGTCCCTGTCGAGCGCGAACCAGTCGAACCCGACCTGGGCGATCTCGCCCGAATCGCTCGACTGATCGAGCATGGCAACGACCGTGACACCGTCGATGACGCGGACCACGTCGGTCATCGTGCTGATCACCTGGTGCGGAACCTTGCGGTGGCCCACCTCAGTCGTGCCGGCCCGCACCCACTGCGTGCCCGGCCGCAGCGGATGGAACTGGTTCGTGCTCGTCGTCGGATCAACGAACTTGACGGCGTCGAACACGAACCGGGTCGGCTCCACCGCGCCGGCGCCGCCGGGCTTCGCCGCTCCGCCGGCGCCTGAGCCGGCGCGACACGCGGAGAACACGAACATCGCGGCGACCAGCAGGCCGAGCAAACGACGACCGCTCCCAGCAACGAGTGACCTGAGCATGAGAAGTCCCTCCCGAAGTCGTCGACCGGAACCGGACGCCGCCCGACGCGACAAGCGCCTCGTTCCTGCCAGTTGTACACGTCCGGTCCTGAACGCGACCTGAATGAGTTGAGACTCGCTCAGAGGGCTCTCGCGACCCGACATCGAGCTCGTCAACCGGCGCGCCCCAGGTCAGCAGGTCGAATTGCATCGGGAATCTGAGGAAGGCGGGCGAAAGCGACGAGCACACCTTGTCCATCGCTTTCGCCGCCTGTCGAGAGTCGCCCTACGTCTCGGACGCCCGGCAGACATCGCCGGCGCTCATCGAGGCCGTCACCTGCGTTCGTGACGCCAAGCACAACGTCATCACTCGATCCGGTTCGGCGCGGCTCGCGTACTGCGGCGGCGCCGTCGCGGTATCTATCGGGCTCGTAAGGTCGCGAGGCCGTCACCAGACAGTCGGTCGAGTGCCGATCGACGGCCAGCAACCGCGAGCAGCAGCTGCTGGGCGGGTCCCTCGACAGTGGGTCCGGAGCCGGTCGACCACTCGGTGTCGGTCGCTCGCAACGTCAACCCGGCGATGCGCTTCTTGGATCCGAACACCGGTTGGACATTCTTGAGGTGGTCGAGAGCGGCGATGTAGTCGTCGACCGGGAGAATGAACGGTGTGCCGACCCCCTCGGAGATGTCCGACGAGTGCACGACAAGCTCGGTCAAGACGCCAGGGAGTTTGAGGCCGGGCGGCATGAGATGCGAACCGGCCGAGGCTCGGGTCTTGGTCGCAATGTCAGCAGTGGACATGTCGGCCGTCAAGTTCGTCACGAACCTGGCGTTCATCTTGTCCAGGTTGAACCCCGAACGAAGGAAGGACCGGAACACCTGTCCCTTCGACATGGTAGGAACGACGAGCATGTGCGCGGCGGCATCCTTCACGGTCCAGCCAGCACAGAGCGACGATCTGTTCCAGTCGTCCACAGACAGCCCGGCGAGATAGTCGCCCAGGGCTTCACGGCCATTCTTGATGCTTGTCCACGTGTCCATCGGGTCGTCCAATCCCCTCGAACTCCGTCAAAGACTACAACGAACGAAGACTCCGAAATCGACAGCTCATCCGGCTCGGCCGCCCCCGGCGTGGTCGAGGCGCAGCCCGGCACCACCCGCCCCCCAACCGCACGCCAGCGCCACGATCGTCGCCCCGACCACCGACACGCCGAGCCCCGACCCCGACCGAGAACCCCCCGAGCCCCGAGCTGGCGCTCGATAACACTCACCGCGAGATGCCAACCCGGTCGCACAGTTCATGCGAACCCTGGCGTCGGCGGTGCGCGGAACCCCGCCCGTCTCGCGCGCACCGACAGCGGTCGTGAGCGAAGTCCGACAGCAGAGGCCGAGCGCGCCTGGATCCGGCACGGAACGCGACCGCACCGGGTGTGGTGCGATCAGATCGATGGTCAGCATCCGGCGAAGTCGGGGCCGTCGTGAGCCGAGCCGGACGCTCGGCGAGCCTGCTCCCGGTTGGCTCGCGAGTCCTTCGACGAGTTGTCCGGCGTCGTCGCCGTGACCTGGTGGCGCCACGAGGCCGGACCGCGGTGCGGCGGAGCTCTGGCGGGTTCGGGCTGTCTGGCGTGGGGTGCAGATCACGAGCGGGATGTCGCGGTCGGTCTTGGTCTGATGGTTTGCGTGGCCGCGGTAGGTGGCCACGACCTGTGGCCACAGTTCCGTTCTCTCGGCCTCGGTGGCGGTGCGGGTGCTCACTGCCACGGTCGTGCCGTCGACGGTGAGCTCGGCGTCGGGGTGGGCGACCAAGTTGTGGTGGCAGTCGGGGTGACGGTCGTCGCCGCCGTTGGATGCGACCAGGATCCAACGGCCATCGCCGTGCAGCGGTGTCGTCAGCATGATGGTGCGGTGCCGACCGCTGGTGCGGCCGATGGTGTGCAGTTCGACCACCGGCATGGAGCCCAGCCGTCGGCCGACTCGCCCGCCTGACACCGCCAACAAGGTGCGGTGCACGAGGTTCATGCCTATCAGCTGGGAGCCCTTCAGGGTATCGGGCAGGTCCATGACGCCACGGTACGTCCGATCGGCTGCCCTGCCTACCGCGTGGCCTCGATCGAATGTGACGGTCGGCGTACCTCCATGAACTCGCAGCGCGGCGTCAGAACCCGCCATCAACGCGGCGCCCGCACCAGCGCCGTTGTCACGGTCGTGCACACTCGTGGCCGCGTCTTGGGGTCACGAAGCCTTGTAAAGACCAGCTGCCACTACGGCGGCGATGCCCTCGGTCGCGGGAATCACCAGGATGATCTCGTTGTCGGCCCACGGCGCGAACTTCTGGGTGACGAGGTACAGCGTGGTCGGATCGTTGGTCTCCCACACGGCGATCGCCATGCGGCTATCGAGCGACTCGTAGAGGCTCCCGTACCGGAACCCAGCGATACCGATGGAGGTCGCCATGACACGACCTCCCCTGGTGAATGCCGCCGCCGGAAGATCGGGGCGGCGTTCGGGACTGTACGCCTCATTCCACGCACGACCTGACAGCGTTCCCGGCGGGACGAGCGGTCATCCCCACCGCCGACGCCGCCCGAGCACATGGGCGACCAGGCGTGACACACCCCGCCGTGGAGGGCCGCCGCATCGACACCCGCGCACCATCCCACTGTTGATGCGACCGTCGATGTTGACCGGCTCGCGTACCGGCATCGGGGGTGCGTCAACCTGTGTCCGGCCGACGCGGTGTTGAACCTGCCCGCCGAGCGTCACTCCCATGGTCTGCGCCGTCTGGCCGCGATCGAGTCCGCCCGGGGATC
>JANMAT010000130.1:0-21584 GCA_031359995.1 Actinomycetes bacterium | reverse complement strand
TTCTCGCCGGGCCCGGCCATCTACGGCGGAACCGACCAGATCCAGCGCAACATCGCCTCCGAACGTGGCCTGGGCCTGCCCCGCGAACCGGGCGACCAGGCCAAGCTGCCGTTCAACCAGCTCGCCAAGAACCGCTGACCGAGGCGCTGATGCCGGCTTCCGGGCGTCGCTCGGCTGACCGGTCACGCACGACACTGGAGTACCTTCGCCGCCCGTGGAAGCGCTCATCGTGTTCGCACTGTTGGGCGTCGGCCAGGGAGCCATGTACGCGGCGATGGGGCTCGGGCTCGTGGTCACGTACCGCGGTACCGGCATCGTCAACCTCGCCTTCGCGACCATGGCGGCGTTCCCGGCGATGGCGTACCACCGCCTCGTCACCACGGGCGATCTCGTGTTCCCGTGGGTGGTGCTACCGGCCGAGCTGAGCCTGGGCGACCGCGTGCACCCGGCCGTGGCGTTCGTGCTCGCCGTGATCATGGGCGTGGTGATGGGGGCGCTGGCCCACCTGCTGGTGTTCCGCCCGTTGCGGTTCTCCTCCGCCCTCACCCGGCTCGTCGCGTCGATCGGGCTCACGGTGGTGGTGCAGGCCATCGGCGTGTACCGCTTCGGGGCGTTCATCCGTCGGCCGAAGGCGATCCTGCCCGACCGCACGCTGCACGTGCTCCACCGCGGCGTCTTCCTGGACCGCTTCCTGCTCGCCGGTGTGGTCGTCGTGATGGCCATGGGCGTCGGGCTGTTCCTGAACCGCACGCTCATGGGCCTGGCCACGCGCGCCGCGGCCGAGAGCGAGAAGGGGGCGGTGCTGCTCGGCTACTCGCCCGAACGGCTGGCGCTGGCCAACGGCCTGCTGTCGGCGTTCCTGGGCGCAGTGGCCGGCATCCTGCTGTCGCCCATCGCCGGCGTGGGCCCGTTCAGCTACTCGTTCTTCGTGGTGCCGGCGCTGGCCAGCGCGCTGGCCGGGCGGCTCAAGTACCTGAAGGCCACCGTCGTGGTCGCGTTCGCCCTCGGCATCTTCCAGTCGCTGCTCGTGCGGGTGAAGGACTACAGCTTCATGCCCGTCGCCCTGCGCAACGGCTTCGACGAGGGCGTGCCGTTCCTGCTGATCGTGGTGGTGCTCGCCCTGCTCGGCAAGCGCCTGCCTCAGCGGGGCGCGCTGGTGGAGCCACGTCAGCCGACGGCAGCGGTGAGCCGTCACATGGGTTGGGCGCCGCCGTTGCTGGTGCTCGCCGCGTTCCCGGTGCTGGTCTTCGCCGACCGCACGCTGCGCCTGCCGCTCATCATCAGCCTGGTGATGGCGGTGCTGATGCTGTCGCAGGTGGTGCTCACCGGGTACCTCGGACAGATCTCGCTGGCCCAGCTCACGTTCGCGGGGATGGCCGGCTTCATGGTGGCCAAGCTCACGACCGAGCTCGGATGGCCGGTGCCCTGGGCACCGCTGGTCGCCGTGGCCGTGACGATGGCGGTGGGTGTGCTGGTGAGCCTGCCGGCGACCCGGATCCGCGGCGTGCAACTCGCGCTGGTGACGCTGGCCTTCGCCATCGCCGCCGAGCAACTGCTGTTCCGCAACGGCTGGTTCACCGGTCCGTCGGCGACGGCGCGGGTGGCCACCCCGCGGCTGTTCGGCGTCGACCTCGGGGTGCTCGGGAAGGGCGAGTTCCCGCAGCGACCGTTCGCCCTGGTGGTGCTGACGCTCACCGCGCTGGCGCTCGCGGCGGTGGCGAACCTGCGCCGCTCGGGCACCGGGCGGCGCATGCTCGCCGTGCGGGTGAACGAGGCGGCAGCCGCCGCGTGCGGGGTCGACGTGGGCCGCACCAAGCTGGTGGGCGCCGGTCTGGGCGCGGCGTTGGCGGGCACCTCGGGCGTGATGCTCGCCTACGCCAGCGTCGTCATCTCACCGGCCGGCTACGAGTCGCGCTTCGCCCTGTCGCTGCTGGCCCTCGGGTTCCTGGGCGGCATCGCCCGGCTGGGCGGCGCCTTGGTGGCCGGCGCGCTCGTGCCCGGTGGCATCGCCTTCGCCGTGCTCGCGAAGATCACCGGCGTGTCCTCGCCCGAGCTGCAGTTCTTCCTGGCCGGCGTCGGGTTGCTGCTGGTGACCCGCTGGGCGCCCGACGGCGTCGCCGGTCTGCTCGACGGCGTGCGCCGCCGGGCCGCCGAACGGCTAACGCAGGTGGGCGCCGATGTGAGCGGCGGCGGCGGCCACCCCTGAACCGCCGAGGGGCGCGCCCATGGTGAGCAGCGCGGCCTCGACCGTACCGAGCGCCCCCAGGATCATGGGCGGGTTCACATGGCCCATGTGGCCGATGCGGAACGCCTTGCCCATGAAGTCGCCGATGCCGGCGCCGAGCGTGAGCCCGGCCTGCACCCGGCAGATGTCGCTGAGCCGGGTGGCGTCGATGGAACCGGTGAGGATGGTCGTCACGGCGTTCGAGCGGCCGGCGGGGTCGAGCACGTTCAGCTCGATGCCGCCCGGCGTGGCCCACGCCCCGACCGCGGCCCGCACGGCGCCGGCCAGCACCGCGTGGCGGGCCCACACGTTCTCGAGGCCCTCCTCGCTGATCATGATGAGCGCCTCGCGCAGGCCGTACAGGTGGGACACGGGCATGGTGCCGCAGTAGCGCAGGTAGTGGGCGCCCGCGAGCGTGCGGGCGCTCCAGTCGAAGTAGCCGGTGCGCAGGTCGGCGGTGGCATGAGCGGCCAGCGCCCGGGGCCCGGCCCACACGAAGCCCAGACCCGGCGGCACCATGAGCGCCTTCTGCGAGGCGGCCAGGGCCAGATCGACGCCCCACTCGGCCATCAGGAACTTCTCGGAGCCCATGGACGCGATGCAGTCGACCATGAGGAGCGCCGGGTGCCCGGCGGCGTCGACGGCGCGGCGCACGGCGACGATGTCGTTCATCACCGACGAGGCCGTGTCGGTGTACACCATGAAGATCGCCTTGATCTGGTGGGTGACGTCGGCCTGCAGGCGCGACTGCACCGCGGCAGGGTCGACCGGGCACCGGTCGGGCGCGTGCAGCACCTCGGTCTTCACCCCCGAGAACGCCGCCATCTCGCCCCAGGTGACGGCGAAGCGCCCCGATTCGAGCACAAGCACCTCGTCGCCGCGCGACAGCGTGTTCGAGATGGCCATCTCCCACGCGCCGTGGCCGTTGGAGATGGTGACGAACACCCGCCCGTCGGCCGGCATGCCGGCGACGCGGGGCAGCGCGGCGTAGATCTCGTCGGACACCTCGAGCAGGTCGTCGCCGTAGATGTCGGGCATGGCCCGGTGCATGGCGGCCAGCACACGATCGGGGATGACCGAGGGACCTGGGATGGCGACGAGCTCACGGCCTCCGGCGAGTGACATGCCCCCGAAACTAACGGGTGCGGAACTGCATCTGCGGGCCGTCGTGGCCGCCGTCGTCGTCGTCACCACTGGCCAGGTCGACCACGGCCCCGTCGGGTCCCTCGGTGGTGGCGAACGCCTTCACCCCGCACCACGCCGGCGGCCCGCCGTGCTCACCGGTGCGCACGTCGAACTGGGCACCGTGCAGCGGGCACACGACCTTGTACCCGTTGAGGCGGCCGTCGCTGAGCGTGGTGTCGGCATGGCTGCACAGGTCCTCGAGCGCGTACAACCTGCCCTGGACCCGGCAGACCAAGACGTCGGTCTCTCCGGCGCGGAACCCTTCCATCTCGCCATCGCGGATCCTCGACAGGTCGCCGAGGTTCGCTGGCACCGCCTCGCCCACTCAGATCTCCAGACCGAGCTTGCGGTTGATGTTGTCGTGGAAGTAGCGGACGCGCCGCTCCTGCTCGGGGAGGTACTCGCCCTTGAAGCCGCGCGAGCGCAGGCCGGCCTGCTGGGTGTTCCAGATGGCGACGTCCTGGTCGATGCCGGGCCCGCACGACACCTCGCCCACGTTGCCCCGTTCGTGCTCCACGAGGCGGTCGACCGAGACCCAGTCGCCCATGGAGTTCGAGTAGTACTCGGTGACCCCCTGCGGGAACTTCGTCAGGTACCACATGTCGAACTCGCACTTCCCGGGCTCGGTCGCGTGCGGCCGGGCCATCAGGAAGATGCAACCGTCGGGCTTCATGGAGAACGACACGTTCGGGAAGATCGTGTAGTGGTAGTGGTCGGTGAGCTGCTCGTCGGAGTACCGCGAGAAGTCGTAGCCCTTCGACGCACCGAGCTCGCGCTTGCGGCGCTGCATGGCCAGACGCAGACCGGGCAGGTCGTCGCGGTAGGGCTCGGGGTCGAAGTCCCAGTACGTGAACTCCTGGGCCATCGACTGCAAGGTGCGGTCGGGCTTGCCCTTGTACTGCGGGCCGGGGCCGGCGCCCGGCATGAGCATGCGGCAGTGGCCCGTGGGATACAGATCGAACTGGCAGCCCGTGTAGTGCTCGTTCATGGACGCCAGCGTCTGCGGGTGCACGAACGGCAGGTGGTAGCTCTCGTTGAAGTTGTCCTGCACGCACTTCCAGTTGAAGTCGGCGTCGAGCGTGACCCAGTGGGTCCGCTTCATCGTCTCCATCTGGTAGCAGTCGAGCTGCCGGGCGACGGGGGCGAGGAACGTCGGCAGGCTCTCGCACGTCTCGTCCATGTTGATCCAGATGAACCCGCCCCACGTGTCGCACGGGATCTCGGCCAGGTTCCGCTTCCCGCACGGGGTGCCCTGCGGGAAGTCCTCCTCGCAGTACACCCAGTTCAGGGTGCCGGCGTCGCTGAAACGCCAGCCGTGGTAGGCGCACTGGAACTCGCCGCCGGCGAGCGAACCGCGCTCGGCCGGCACCAGGCGGTTGCCGCGGTGCTGGCACACGTTGAAGAACGCCCGGATGCGCCCGTCGGTGCCTCGGGCGCAGAGGATCGATTCACGACCGATGTTCACCGTGACGTAGTCGCCCGCGGTGGGGACCTCGTCGACCATGCCGGCGATGATCCACGTCTTGGTCCACAGGTGCTCCCACTCGAGCTCCATGAACTCGCGTGTGGAGTAACGGTCACCGGTGATGGGGCGGGTCCCGAGCACGGGCTCGGGCGCCTTGGTCCGGTCGATGCCGCCCAGCAGTTCGGGACGATCGGCGATGTCGGTCATGAAATTGGTCCCCCGATCAATTCAGCTGAGTGCAGCCTGCATCGCCGAGACCCCGTCTGCCAAGGCCTGGGCGCCGGATTCGTCGACGGCCGAGTACGCCGGCAGCACCAGTTGGTCGGTGAGGGCCTCGGCCACGTCCAGCTTGGCCTGGCCTTCCGGGGTCACGGCGGGGCGGTCGTCGTCGTCGTAGCCGAAGGTCTTCCAGTCGTTCGGGCGGCGCAGGTGGTGGGCCTCCTTGGCCGTGAGGCCCGAGGCGATGACGGCCACCAGATGGGCGCTGCCACGCAGTTCGCGCAGCACAGCGGTGAGCTGCATGGCCCGGCCGGGCAGGTCGTCGGCCAGCGGCTCGGCGGCGATGCCGGCGAACAGGCTGAGCCCGGCGGGGCGGGCGGCGGCCACGACCGCCCCGGCCGCCTCACAGTAGGCGCCGAGGTTCGGGATGGCCGAGAACTTGGCCCGGCCGAGGTCGGCGGCGCACTGGTGGTAGCGGTGCCCGGCCTCGCGCGGCGCCATGATCGCCTTCGACGCGGTCCAGAGCTTGCCGATGAGGGCGGGGGCGAAGTAGCCGAAGGCCGCCTCGACCACCGGCGCCTCCACATCGCCCAGGACGCCGCCGCGACCCAGCACGTACCACTGGAAGCCACCGAGGCCGTGCTCCTTGCCGACGGCCAGGGTCTCGGGGATGAAGTAGAAGGCTGCACCCACCGCCCCGATCACGGGGCAGGCGGTCTCGACGAGCTGTTCCGGAGTCATGACTGCGGACCTTACGCCGACGAGTGGGAGGTGCCCGCCTTCCGGACCTACGGTACGGGGGACGGCCGCGTGGGGGTGGCCGACCAGGAGGAACCGCCGTGAAGAACCGGGTCTGCGACATGCTGGGGATCGAGTTCCCGATCCTGGCCTTCACGCACTGCCGTGATGTGGTCGCCGCCGTCACCAAGGCCGGTGGCCTCGGTGTGCTCGGCGCCGCCGGGCACACGCCCGAGATGCTCGACATCGACCTGCGCTGGCTCACCGAGCAGCTCGGCGACCGGCCGTTCGGCGTCGACGTGATCGTGCCGGCCAAGTACGAGGGCAAGACCGAGGGCGGCCTGTCGCGGGGCGAGCTGAAGACCCGCATCCCGCAGGCGCACCGCGACTTCGTCGACGACATCATGCGCCGCTACGACGTGCCCCCGCTGCCGGCCGACGACGAGCGGCCCCGCCGCGGCGGCTCGAGCGACGACGCCGCCCCCATGACCTATGACCAGGCCGTGCCGCTCATGGACGTGGCCTTCGCGCACCCGATCGCGCTGATCGTGAACGCGCTGGGCTCGCCACCGCCCGACATGGTCGAGCGGGCCCACGCCCAGGGGGTGAAGGTCGCCGCCCTGGCGGGCAAGGCGGCCCACGCCGTGCGCCACGTCGCCGCAGGGGTCGATCTGGTCGTGGCCCAGGGTCACGAGGCCGGCGGCCACACCGGCGAGATCGGCACGATGGTGCTCGTGCCCGAGGTGGTCGACGCGGTCGCCCCGGTGCCGGTGCTGGCCGCCGGTGGCATCGGCAACGGCCGCCAGTTCGCGGCGTCGCTGGCCCTCGGCGCCGAGGGTGTGTGGTGCGGCTCGGTGTGGCTCACCACGGAAGAGGCCGAGACGCACCCGCTGGTGAAGGAGAAGTTCCTCGCCGCGACGTCGTCCGACACGCTGCGGTCGCGGTCGCGCACGGGCAAGCCGGCTCGGCAGCTGCGCAGTGCGTGGACGGAGGAGTGGGACTCACCCCAGTCGCCCGGCTACCTCCCCATGCCGCTCCAGCCGATGCTCATCGCCGAGGCCTCCATGCGCATCGACCGTGCCGCCAAGGACATGGGCTCGGGGGCCGGGAAGCTGGCCAACTACTTCGTGGGCCAGATCGTCGGGTCGATGAACGAGGTGAGGCCGGCCGCTCGCGTCGTGCTCGACATGGTCGACGAGTTCATCAACGCCATGCAGCGCGTCGAGGCGATGATGGAGTAGGGCGGTCGGGCACGCTCCGCCGGTACCGTGGGGGCGTGAGCGACATCGACTGGCGGGACCACGGCTTCGTTCGGGTGGCGGCCGCGGCGCCGCCGGTGCACCTGGCCGACCCCGCCGCCAACGCCGACGAACTGACGGCGTGGGCCCACCGGCTGGCCGGCGATGGCGCCGCGTTGGTGGTGTTCCCCGAGCTCGCCCTCACGGGCTACACGTGCGAGGACCTGTTCCTCACCAGCGACCTGCTGGAGCGCACCGAGGCCGGGCTGGCCGCGCTGGCCGGCGCCACCGCCGGGCTTGACTCGGTGATCGTGGTGGGCACCCCGCTCCGCACGGTCGACGGTCGCCGCTACAACTGCGCCGCGGTCCTTCGGCGCGGTCAGGTGTGGGGCGCGGTCCCCAAGTTGCACCTGCCCAACAACGGCGAGTTCTACGAGCGCCGGTGGTTCACGCCCGGGTTCACGGTGGACACCGAGGTCTCGTTGCCCGGGCTCGAACCGTTCCGGCTGCACCAGCACCAGCTGTTCCGTGTCGGAGCGATGACGCTCGGCGTCGAGATCTGCGAAGACCTGTGGGCGCCCGAACCGCCAAGCGGTCACCTGGCCCTGGCCGGCGCGCTGGTGATCGCCAATCCGAGCGGCTCGAACGAGCTGGTGGCCAAGGCCGAGTACCGGCGCGACCTCGTGCGCCAGCAGGCGGCCCGCCTGCACACGGCCTACGTGTACGCCGGTTCGGGCCCCACCGAGTCGACCAAGGACCTGGTGTTCGGCGGCCACTGCCTGGCGGTCGAGAACGGTTCGGTGCTGGGCGAGTCGGAGCGCTTCGTGCTGAGTGGCTCCGAGGCGGTGGCCGACGTCGACCTCGACAAGCTGGCCAACGAGCGGGCCCGCAACATCACGTGGTCCACGTCGGCTGTGCCCACCGGTTTCGACACCGTGGTGATGGGCGATGTGCTCCCCCCGTTGCCCGTGCTGCGGCGGGTGTTCGAGCGCGATCCGTTCGTGCCCGACGACCCCCACACCGTGCACGAACGGGCCCGCGAGATCATGGCCATCCAGTCGACCGGCCTGGCCCGGCGGGCGCTGGCCACTCGATCGAAGCGCCTCGTCATCGGCATCTCCGGCGGGCTCGACTCCACGTTGGCGTTGCTCGTCGCCGTCGAGGCGGCCAACCGCCTGGGCCGCACGCCCGACATGATCCTGGGCATCACCATGCCGGGGCCGGGCACCACGGCGCGCACGCGCGCCGCGGCCGACGACCTGATGGCCGGGCTCGGGGTCGAGGCCCGCACGATCCCCATCGGCGAGTCGGTGGCCCAGCACCTGCGCGACATCGGCCACCCCGAGGGCCAGCACGACATCACCTTCGAGAACGCCCAGGCGCGTGAGCGCACCCAGATCCTGTTCGACGTGGCCAACCAGGTGGGCGGCTTCGTGGTGGGCACCGGCGACCTGAGCGAGCTGGCGCTGGGCTGGTGCACCTACAACGCCGACCACATGTCGAACTACGGCGTGAACGCGTCGGTGCCCAAGACGCTGGTACGCCACCTGGTGGCCTGGTACGCCGAGCACGTGGCCACCTCGGTGGTGGCCGAGACGTTGCGGGCTGTGCTCGACACACCGGTGTCGCCCGAGCTGTTGCCGCCTGACGCCGAGGGCAACATCGTGCAGGCCACCGAGGACGTGATCGGCCCGTACGAGCTGCACGACTTCTACCTGTGGCACTGGCTCCGCAACGGCTTCAGCGCTCCGAAGATCCTGGCGCTGGCCAACCACGCGTTCGCCGGTCGCTACGACGACGCGACCGTTCAGCGGTGGCTCGTCATGTTCCTGGAGCGCTTCCATCGCCAGCAGTACAAGCGCACGACGTTGCCGTCGGGCCCCAAGGTCGGTTCGGTGAGCGTGTCGCCCCGAGGCGACCTGCGCATGCCCGACGAGGTCGACCCGACCGCGTCGGTGCGGCGGATCAGGCCGTGAGGTCGAGCCGGTAGAAGCGCGTGTCGAGCGCCATGCGGGGAAACGCCGACGGCAGCGTAGCGGCGTCGACCAACGTGAAGCCGTGCTTCTCGTAGAAGCGGTGGGCTGCTTCGAAGCGCTCGGTGGTGCCGAGCAGGACGGTGGTGAAACCGGTCTCGCGGGCGTGGGCCAGCAGCGTGTCGAGCAGTCGTCGGGCGACGGGCGCGCCGCCTCCGGCGCCGGCCGGGCGGCCACGGTGGGCCGGCGCCACGAACATCTTGCGCAGCGCTGCGAGCCCGTCGCCGCAGTCGCGTAGTCCGATGGAGCCGATGACGGTGCCGGCGTTGTCGCGGGCGACCCAGAACTGGCCGTGGCCGGCGCGGTAGAAGCCGTCGATCTCGTGCAGGTCTGGCTGGTCGTCCCACGTGATGTCGAAGCCGAACTCGTCATGCTGGATGCCCACGATGAGGGCCCGGAGCCCGTCGGTGTCGTCGGTCCGGCTCGGTTCGATGGTCGCTGCCGTCACAGGCCTGACACTACCGAGCACCCCATCGCAACCCGCGGGCCCATGCTGCGTCGGGCGTGGTCCGTCGTGGGACGACGGGCGTCGCGCCGAGCGCCGCACCGTTCGGATGCGACCGCCGATGGGCGCGACTGCCGGGCGGTGGTCGCGGACGCGACGGCGGAACGTGCCGGTGCGCCATCGGGCCACGGCGAGCAACGGGTCCACGTCGCGGGGCACGCCGTCGGCCTCGAGGAGGGACCGGTAGAGGCCGCGCCGGACCCGTTCGGCGCGGCCCCCGAGCACCTCGTAGCCGAGGGCGTCGGCCAGTGCCTTGACGGGGTGGCGTGCCTCGATCTCGTAGCCGTAGCGGTGCAGGAGCGCGTGCATCTCGGGGAGCGCGAGCGCACCGAAGCGTCGGAGGAGGGCCTGACAGACGGTGCGGAGGTTCCATCCGCTGAGCCGACGGGCAGGTTCGGGCAGCGGGGGCATCCAGCGGGCGCCCGGCTTGGGCGGGCGGCGGACCCAGCCGGCGGGCTGCGCCGGCCAGAGCTGCTCATGGAGATCGACCGCTTCGTTCAGAAGGGCACGCCGGCGCTGGAGCCACTCGGCCGTCTCCGCGTCCAGGCGGCCGAGCTCCTGAACGAGCGTGTGGCGCCGGTTGTCGAGCCGGGCTCGGAGGTAAGGGTGCACGCCCGAGCGCCGGCGACAGCGGGCGTACGGGTCGTGATGGAGCGTGCGGGGCGACGGCGGCAGCGAACCATCGGGGCGGGTCATGACGTACCTCCGGAGCCGGCCCGGGTCAGTCGACCCGGGCACCAGAGGTCCGAACAAGGCGCGGGCCGACCGCCGCCCACCACCGTGCCCAACCGGTGCCACAGAGTTTCGGGACTATCCCGGCGAATCTTCGAAGATTCGCCGGGATAGTGCCGGCCGCAGGCAAGTGCCGGCCGCAGGGCGCCTGGGGGCCGCGTGACTCAGGCGTACCCGAGCACCGACCGGTCGCCACCCGTTCGATGGAGCCGACCTCGCCCTCGAGCCCGTGCGCCTGGGCCGGGCAGATCGTGACCTTGGCGATGTAGCGACGGGCCCGCACGTTGTCGGCCCCGGCCACCGGCTCGCCGTCGAGCGCGCCGCGCCGGTCCTTCATCACGTGGGCGGTCTGGAACGTGCGGGTGATCACCTCGCCGACGCGACCCATGGCCTGCGAGTCGGAGCCGATGATCGAGATGGCGCCCATGTCGTGCAGCCAGTCCTCGGCGGCGATGGTCGACGGCCGGATCCGGCTCTCGGCGAAGGCCAGGTCTTCGGGCACCCGGGGGTTCAGGTGGTGGCACACCCTGAGCATGTCGAGGTGCTCGTCGATGGTGTTCACCGTGTGCGGCCGGGTCGGGTTGGTGGACGACGGGATGATGTTGGCGAACGACGCCACCGTGATGATGTCGGGCGCATGGCCGCCGCCGGCACCCTCGGTGTGGTAGCTGTGGATCGACCGGCCGCCGATGGCCCGCAGCGTGTCCTGCACGAAGCCGGCCTCGTTCAGCGTGTCGGTGTGCAGCGCGGCCTGCAGGCCCCAGCGATCGCACGCCTGCAGGCAGGCGTCGATGGCGGCGGGCGTGGTGCCCCAGTCCTCGTGGAGCTTGTAGCCCGACGCGCCCGAGCGGGCGGCCAGGTCGAGCTCGGCGGCCGACACCGCGTTGCCGCGCGCCTGCAGTGCCACGTTCACCGGCCACTTGTCGAGCGCCTCGAGCATGCGGCCCAGGTACCACGCGCCGGGCGTGACGGTGGTGGCCTTGGTGCCCTCGGCCGGGCCGGTGCCGCCACCGACGATGGTGGTGATGCCGGCGGCCAGCGCCTCGTCCAGGATCTGTGGGCAGATGAGGTGCACGTGGCAGTCGACGGCGCCGGCGGTGAGGATGCGCCCTTCGCCGGCCAGCACCTCAGTGGACGGGCCGATGACGAGCCCGGGGTGCACGCCGTCGGTGATGTCGGGGTTGCCGGCCTTGCCGACCGCCACGATCCGGCTGTCGCGCACGCCGACGTCGGCCTTCACCACGCCCCACCAGTCGAGCACGACCACGTTGGTGATGACGAGGTCGATGGTGGAGCGCAGGGCCTGGCCCATGGACTCACGGATCACCTTGCCGCCGCCGAACACCGCCTCGTCGCCCGGGCCTCCCGAGCCCATCGTGAGATCCTCGGTCGGCGAGATGAGCAGGTTCGTGTCACCCAAGCGGACCTTGTCGCCCACGGTGGGGCCGTACAGCTCGGCGTAGCGCTGGCGGAGATCCTCACGGCTGCGTCCCCTTGATCTGGATGCCGGGCACCGACCGCGCCCCGGCCAGGCGCACGAGCGTCACGTCGCGGGCGATGTCGGGCTCGAAGCGCACGCCGGTGCCGGCGGGCACGTCCAAACGGAAGCCGAACGCGGCCGACCGGTCGAACGCCAACGCGGCGTTCACATCGGCCAGGTGGATGTGCGAGCCGATCTGCACGGCCGATCGCCGGTGTTCTCGACCCGCAGTGTGATGCGCTCGCGGCCCGAGTTGAGCTCGATGTCGCCGTCGGCAGCGATGACCTCTCCTGGTTTCACGACCACCTCACACGATCGGCTCGTGCAGGGTGACGAGCTTGGTGCCATCAGGGAACGTGGCCTCCACCTGCACCTCGTGCAGCAGGTCGGGCACGCCGTCCATCACGTCGTCGCGGCCCAGCACCGCGCGACCGGTCTGCATGAGCTCCGCGGCCGTGCGGCCGTCGCGCGCCCCCTCCATCACGAACGAGCTGAGCAGGGCCACGGCCTCGGGGTAGTTGAGCGTCAGCCCGCGGGCGCACCGCTCGCGGGCGAGCATGGCGGCGACCGAGAGCAGCAGCTTGTCGACGTCCTTCGGCGACAGGTTCACGACCGCGTTCTAGCCCAGCGCGGGACGTCCATCACGGGGTCACCGGCCCGGTTCATGGAGCATTCACAGCAGCCCGTCGAGCTCGAGCATCAGGCGACATCGCCCAACGCAGGACACCCATCAGCAACTGGCCGGCCGGGCGCACCGCGACCGTCTCGGCCACGGGCAGGAACGGCAACCGCAGCGGCCGGCGCGTCCACACGGGCAGCAGGCCCACTGCCGCGCTGGCCAGCACCGCGTAGGCAGCGATGGCCACGGGCGGCAACGGCGGCGCCAGCAGGAAGCGGGCCGCCTCGCGCGCCTCGAGCGTGCCGCGCAGCTCGTGGCGGTACGAGCCGAGCGTGCGCTGCAACGAGGCGACGTCGAGCGGCGGATCGGGCACGCCGAGCTCGCCGGCGATGCGGGCCATGTCGTGGACGTAGCGGTCGCGCTGGCGGGCCCCCAGCCGCGACGCGCCGTAGCGGTCGTGAGCGACGAGGAAGCTGTCGACCTCGCACACGTGGACCCACCGCAACAGGTGCGGATCGTTGGCCGAGTACGGGCGGCCGTCGGACGCCACGCCCTGCACGCGCCGGTGCACGGCGCGGACCCGCGCACAGGCGGCCACCGCCTGGTCCTCGGGGCCGAAGGTGGTGGCGGCCAGGAAGTCGGCCGTGCGCTGCAGGCGACCCCAAGGGTCGGCCTTGTAGTCGGAGTGCTGGGCCACGCCGGCCATGGCCAGCGGGTGCAGGCTCTGGAGCAGCAGGGCACGCAGACCGCCGATGAACATCGACGCGTCGCCGTGGACCCGGTAGATGGGGCTGCCGGGCGCGAACCACCGGGGGCCGTCGGTCTCGAAGATGGCGCGCTGGCGGTCGAGCCCGTCGGGGCCCACCACGCGGCCGCGCACCGCGCCGGCGATCAGGGTCCGCAGCTGGTCCATGCTCCCAGGATGCCCGGGATCGGGCCGCGATGCACTGGCAGAGCGGTGTGGCGTGGGGCAAGGTTGGGCCGCACACGGGGTGCAGGCAGAGGGGGATGTCATGGCCGAACGCAGCGCCGATTCCATCCAGCGGTTCCTGGACGGGGTCTACCCGTACCGGCGGGAGTTCGAGACCATCCGCCGCCTGCCCGAGCAGGGCAAGGAGCGCGCCGACGTGCTGGGCATGCTCGAGGCCATGGCCGCCCGGGAGGACGCCAAGGGTGACCTGGGCCAGGTGTCGGGCTCGCTCTACCACGGCCAGCACGAGCACTACCACTTCCTCACCGAGGCCTACCGCTACTTCGCCCACTCCAACGTGCTGCAGCGCGACATGTACCCGTCGGCCACCAAGCTCGAGGGTGAGATCGTGGCCATGACGCTGGGCATGCTCCACGGCGAGGCCGCCCTCGACGCGTGCGGCGTGCTCACCTCGGGCGGCACCGAGAGCCTGCTGACCCAGGTGTACACCTACCGCGAGTGGGGCCGGGCCAAGGGCATCGAGCGTCCCGAGATCATCGGGCCCTACACGGTGCACTGCGCGGTCGACAAGGCCGCCCACTACTTCGACGTGAACTACGTGAAGGCACCGGTGCGGGCCGACTGGAAGGCCGACGTGCAGTGGATCGCCGACCGCATCACCCCGAACACCGTCGCCATCGTGGCCTCGGCCGGCAACTATCCCCACGGTGTGATCGACCCGATCGAAGAGCTCGGCCAACTCGCGCTCCAGCACGGCATCGGCCTGCACGTCGACGGGTGCCTCGGCGGGTTCATCCTGCCGTGGGGTGAGCAGCTCGGCTACGACATCCCCCGCTTCGACTTCCGGGTCCCCGGCGTCACCTCGATCTCGGCCGACACCCACAAGTACGGCTACGCGCTGAAGGGCACCAGCGTGCTCTGCTACGCCACCAAGGAGCTGCGCCAGTTCCAGTACTTCACCGCGGCCGAGTGGCCCGGCGGCACCTACTTGTCCCCCGGCATGGCCGGCAGCCGCTCGGGCGGCCTCATCGCCGCCACGTGGGCGGCCATGGTCTCGCTCGGCGAGGAGGGCTACCTGGCGGTGGCCAAGGACATCTTCGCCACCACCGAGGCGCTCGTGGAGGGGATCCGGGCGGTGCCGGGGTTGAAGATCCTGGGTGATCCCACGTTCCTGGTGGCGTTCGCGTCGGACGAGTTCGACATCTTCCACCTCAACGACGCCCTGCAGGCCAAAGGTTGGCGCATGAACGGCCTGCAGCACCCGCGGGCGCTGCACTTCTGCGTCACCCGGCCCAACACGGCGCCGGGCGTGATCGAGCGGTTCCTGACCGACCTGGCCGACGCGGCTGCGTACGCCCGCAACCCGACCCGGCCCACGCCCAGGAGCGGCGCGCTCTACGGCCTGGCCGGCACCGGCCCCGAAGGCATCAAGGCCGTGCACGAGATGCTGACGGGAGCCATCGACGCCTTCTACGACGTCGCACCGCCGGCGCCATGACCCCGCACGAGCGGCTGGCGCTGGTGATCGACCAGGGCACCAGCAGCGCCAAGGTGGGCGTGGCCACGCTGGACGGCACCGTGCTGTGGAGCGAGACCAACGAGATCGCGACCGCGCTGAGCGACGCGGGCGCCGCCCTGCAGGACGCCGCCGTGTGGTGGGAGCTGGTGCAGGCGTCCACCCGACGCGCCACGGCATCGGGCGCGTTCGACGCGGCGCGCATCGAGGCGGTGGCGGTGACGGGCCAGTGGTCGTCCACCGTGCCGGTCGACGCCGGGGGCGTGCCCCAGGGCCCGTGCCTGCTGTGGATGGACACGCAGGGGGCGCAGGTCGCCCGCGCCCACCTGCGAGGTTGGCTGCCCGAGCACCATCCCGACGCCATCGGCACCTGGGTGGCCCGGACCGGCGGCCTGCCGTCGCCCGACGGCAACGACCCGATGGGGCACCGGCTCTTCCTGGCCGCCGAGCGCCCCGACGTGTGGGCCCGCACCCGGTGGCTGCTGGAGCCGGTCGACTACCTGTCGATGTGCTTCACGGGGATCGCGGCGGCCTCGCCGGTGTCGATGACGGGCTCGTGGCTCACCGACAACCGTGCGCCGTCGGTCGGCACCTACGACCCGTTGCTCGTGGAGTACGCGGGGGCCGACGTCACCAGGCTGCCGCCGTTGCGACGGACCATGAGCGTGATCGGCCCGGTTCGCGCCGACGTCGCGTCAGCGCTCGGGTTGCCGGCCACGGCCGTGGTCGTGACCGGCCTGCCCGACCTGCACAGCGCGGCGTTGGGGTCGGGCACGGTCGACGAGCTGGCCACCCACATGGCGGTGAGCACGACCTCGTGGATCAGCTGCCACGTGCGCCGCACGGGCGACGCCATGCGTCCGGCGACGGTGCCCGGCGTGCTGCCCGACCGCTACCTGATCGTCAACAACCACGAGACCGCCGGGCGGTGCCTGCAGTGGTTGCGCGACGTGCTCACCGACGCCGGTGGCCACGGGCCCGACTACGCCGAGCTCGACGCGCTCGCGGCCGGCTCGCCGGCCGGGGCCAACCGGGTGCTGTTCACGCCGTGGCTGGCCGGCGAGCGCAGCCCCGTCACCGATCCACGCGCCCGCGGCGGGTTCCACAACGTCTCGCTCACCACCGCACGCGGCGATCTGGTGCGGGCCGTGCTCGAAGGCGTCGCCTACAACGCCCGTTGGTTGCTCGAGGCGGTGGAGTCGTTCGCCGGAGCGCGCCTGGACCCCATCCGCATCATCGGCGGTGGGTCGGTGAGCGCGCTGTGGTGCCAGATCCACGCGGACGTGATGGACCGCACCATCGAGCAGGTGGCCGACCCCCTGCTGGCCGGCCTGCGGGGTGCGGCGCTGGCGGCGGCGTTGGCGCTGGGCGCGCTGCAACCGGGCGAGGTGCGCGACACCGTGCGGGTCGCCGCCACGTTTCGGCCCGATCCCGCCCACCGGGCGGTCTACGACGCGCTCTACGCCGAGTTCCCCGAGCTCTACGCGACCCAGAAGCCCATGTTCGCCCGGCTCAACGGCCACCGCGGGAACCGGTAGTCGAACCTATACGGGCAGGGGTATGATGATGACGTTCGTCCGATGCGATCGGCCCGTGGAGGTGCCCGTGCAGCTGCCCGAAGCGACCGTGACCGAGCTGTCGCGCCGACTGGCCCGCATCGAAGGGCAGGTCCGCGGTCTGCAGGTCATGCTGCGCGAGGGGCGCGAGTGCCGCGACATCGTGACCCAGCTGTCGGCGGCGTCGAAGGCCCTCGACCAGGTCGGTTTCAAGATGCTGGCGACCGGTCTGGCCCACTGCCTGCAGGACCCCGACGAAGCGGCCCG
The DNA here is from genome assembly GCA_031359995.1 of Actinomycetes bacterium. Lineage (GTDB taxonomy): Bacteria > Actinomycetota > Acidimicrobiia > Acidimicrobiales > Ilumatobacteraceae > JANMAT01. The sequence goes on along the minus strand of JANMAT010000130.1, from coordinate 4,876 downwards.
CAACGGCTTCGACCTGGCCGAGGTCGAGAAGCTCTTCCTCAAGCTCGCCTGACGGTGCCGGCCTCGGCCGGCGCAAGATCGGTGGTGGGCGACGGCAGCATCGCGGTCACGACGCCACCTCTTCGCCGCGCCGGCGGAAGGCCACGGCCAGCTCCTCCTGGTTGCCGCCGAGGTAGCCGAGCCGCTGCAGGAACACGTCGTCGGCCGCGGCCACCACCGCGGGATCGAGAGCCCGGTTCCAGTTCACCTGGGGGCGGATCCACGGGAGCACCACCCACGCCACGTTGACCGCCAGCGGCGTGGCCGGCCACGGTGGCACCGCGTAGCCCTGGTCGGCGTGCAGGCCCATGGCCCCCGATCCGGGGCCGGTGCCGTTGGCGCTGAAGTTCGAGATGATCCAGTTCGGCCCCGAGTGCCGCGTGCACGAACTGCAGCGCGATCGGGCGCTGGATGAGGTCGATGAAGACCGTGTCCAGGTTGAACAGCAGGAAGGCGCGACGGTTGGCGTCGTCGGTGGGGGTCGAAGCTGTAGCCGCGCGTGGGTACGGCGCGGGCCTCGGACCGCTCGGCCGCCTCACTGAGCAGGCGGCGCACGTCGGCGGTGGCGGCGGCGTCGAGCGCACCCGTCAGCACAGCCACCCCGTGCTGGGCCAGGTCGGCCAGCGCCTCGTCGACCGACGCCCTGGGCTGCGGTTGCGCCCCCACCTCGCACCTCCCGAGGGCGGCCCGGAGCCGCCGGCTACGACTCTTCCTCCGCGGGTGGGGCCGGTGCAAGCCTGGCGACAGCGTCGGGGCCTCGCGTTAGGGTTAGCGCGCCGGGCCGTTAGCTCATCGGGTAGAGCAAGGGACTTTTAATCCCAAGGTGCAGGGTTCGAGACCCTGACGGCCCACTGCATCGGACCAGCTCAGCGGCACTGAAGGCGCCCAGGTCGATCGGACCTCGGTTCGCCAGTCCATATATGGTCCACATTTGGCATCGTGGTTTGTGTGAAGGGTTCGATGCGCGAGCGACGCCCGGGGGTGTGGCAGCTCGAGACGCACATCCGCCCGACCATCGGCCGGCTGCCGGTCACTCAGGTCGATCCGGCGATCCTCGACCGCTTCTACGAGCACCTCGTCAACGAGCGTGGCCTGTCGGCGTCACGCGTGCACCAGGTCCACGCCGTGATCCGCGGAGCGCTGCGCCGGGCCGTGCGGTGGGGCTGGCTGACAACGAACCCGGCGCGCGATGCCGCTCCCCCGACGGTGCGCCACGCCGAGACCGTGATGCCGACCACCGATCAGGTCGTGGCGGCGATCGACGCCGCGTACAAGCGCGACGAGACGTTCGGTACGTTCGTCCGCCTCGCCGCCGCGACTGGTGCACGCCGGGGCGAGCTGTGCGCGCTGCGGTGGGGCTCGATCGACCTCGACCGTGCGACGCTACGCATCGACGTGTCGGCCTACTTCCAGCCCGGCGTCGGCGTGCTCACGAAGTCGACCAAGAACCACTCGGTGCGCGACGTGAGCCTCGACGCCGAGACCGTGCAGGCAATGCGAGACCACCGCGCCCGCATGCTCGTTCGCGCCGCGATCACCGAGACGACGCTCGACGCGTCCGGCTTCGTGTTCTCGAACGAGGCCGACTTCAGCAGCCCCATCCCGCCCGACACGTTCTCGCGCGCTTGGATCGCCCTGCGGGCGAACGCGGGCCTCGACGGGGTACGTCTCCACGACCTGCGCCACTTCCAAGCCACGATGCTGTTGCGCTCAGGCGTGCCCGTGAAGAACGTCAGCCGCCGCATCGGCCACCGCGACGCAGCAACCACCCTGAACGTCTACGCGCACGCACTGGCCGACGACGACCGAGCATCGGCCGACCTGGTCGGCGATCTCCTCGGACCAGCGGCCGGCGCCAAGTCCCGAAAGACCTCGTCGTAGACCGACGAGCCGCGCGGCAACGCGACGGCGGGTGCCGGCGGTTCCGGCGCTGGTTCGTCAACGGCCGGGGACCCCTCGAGCCACCGCTCGAGCTGACGACGCGACAGGCGCATCTGCCCACCGATGTCGATCGGCGTGACCGCGATCCGATGACGTGCCAGCGCCTCGTACAGGGTCGACCGGCTGAGTCCCAGCCACCGCGCCGCTTGCGTAACCGTCATCAGCTCGGGCGGCGCAGCCCGAGCGGTCGTGCGCATGTTCGCGGCGTCGGTGCTTGGACCGGTCGTTGTCGACACGTCGGGCGCTAGGTCGCTCATGCGAGGGACCTGCCAACTGACCGATCGTTCGCGGGACGACCGGACGTCCGAGCCACTTGTGCAGCGGTCGCGGCTGCGCAGCGCGGAGTCGTCGCTGGCTCGATCTCGGTGACGAGCGACTACGGAAAGCGCTGGCGCCTGCGAAGCGTCCTTGCGGTGGCCGCGCAGATGCGGCATCGAGCACGACCGATGGGCGCCCGAGATCGGTCACTGCGGCAACGAAGGATCGGCTGGGTCAGCGGCGAGGTCCAGGCACATCCGACGCACGCGCTGAAGCAGCTCTCGGTCTACCGGGAACACGCCTGTGAGCTCAGCCAATCGCCCGACAAGAAGCCTGTCGGCCTCCTTCGACAACCGGCGAGGCGGCCCAGGATCGACGATGCCGCCGGCCTGAAAGCGCCGATCGGACACAACGCCTTCGGCGACGCCAAGGAGCGACTCGAGCGAAGAGTCCCCCGGACGGGAGCCGGCGCGGACCAACTCCTCGAGTGCCTCGGTCGGCGGGGGCGTAAGATCGGGCGTGTCGGATTCCGAGGCAGGATCGACCGCACTCTCGCCTTGGGGTTCGGCCGCCGGTGCCACCCGTTCGAGGTGGCGGGTCATCAACGCCGGGGTGAGGACGATGTGATGGTCGGCCTCGCGAATGAGCAGGGTCGACTGCCGTTGCCTCTACGTGGGTGGAAGTCCCACCAGCACCACGGTGACGCCGTGTGTCTGAGCGAAGAGGCGGCCTCTCGCAGGTCCTCGTCTCCGCTGAACAGAATTGCGACATCGACAGCCCGATGCGTCGAGAGGTTCAGCAGGTCGATGATGATCAGCCCGTCAACGCCCTTCTGGCCGCTGCCCGTGACGCGCCCGAGGCGGAGTTTCACCTTCGGAAGCGACCCGATAGCGACTTGCTCAGGCGTCGGCACGCCATTGCGTGCCCCGTCGGGACCGAGCGGCCATCGAGGACGGACCAGCGCCCGGCACCGTCGGCCGGACCGCGCGCTGTAGCCGGCGCCGACGGGCCCCGTGTGGCCAGCAGACGCTCGTGCACGGCGACGACGGCCGTGTCGGGAGCCGGACCACGAGCTCGGGCGACGCAGGGGCGATGTTGCCCGACAGCGTGATCGTCGCCCGGCGTGGCGACCACGACACGATCCTGGCCGCCGAGAGCCGCTCGAGCGCTCGGACGACGTGACGGCGCCCGGCCGCTCGATCGTCGCCACGCCCGACAACCGCGCCCAACTCGCCAAGGTCGATCTCGGTCGCCACGGCGGCGAGCGCGTGGCCGAGATGGCGGGCCACCAGCGTCGCAGTCGGGCCGAGGTGCGCGGCCCACACCAGGTCGAGGTACGGGTCGGTCAACAACCACCGCGGGTGCGGGTTGCGGGCGACCCGAACAAGACGGGCCTGTTCCGGCTCGACCCGGAAGCGCGGTTCGCAGCACCTGCCCGGCACCACGCGTCGTATGGGACGAACACGCCAAGGCTTAGTTAGCCTGTCCCGTTTCAACGACGCGTGCAACGACGCCGGCGCCACGGTCGGTGAGTTCAACGACGCAGCCGACCGCGTCGTTGACCACCACCCGTGACCACGACGGCGGATGGGCTAAGGCCGATGAAACTGACCGACGCGTCAACGACGCGTCGGTGGAACCGCGTCGTTGAAGAATCTCGAGGAATCTGGTTCGACCGACGTGAAACACGACCCTTCAACGACGCGGCGTCGCGACCGTCGACCCCATGACCACACTCATGACCGCCCTGTTCGACGACTTCGACCGCCACCCCATCCCACCCGACGTCCACGCCCGTTGGGCCACCCGCGACCCCGCGCGCGCCGCCAGCACCGCGGAGCTCGTCCCCGACGCCGCGTGTTGGCACCACGCCGCCGCTTCGACCGCCGGTGTTGCGCGCCCGTCGCGATCGCCCGGGCGCAACAGCACTGGGATCGCCTGGCGCCTCATCGGTGTGGGCTCGGATCATCCTGCAGGATCGCAGCGAGGTCAGGTACATCGGGTCGCGATCGACGTCCGTCCAGAGGCCGTGGCGGAGTCGGAAAGGACCGTCATCGACGCCGCGCCCGCCTCCGTGACCACGACTTCAGCCCGAGCCCCGGCCAGCAATGCCGGGTGTGCGAGGTCCGCACGGTCTGCCCGCACGGCACCGCATGAGCGCCTGCACTCATCCAGCAATCACCCAAACACGCCAAGTGACATCGCATCTTGGTATGTTTGCTGCCGCATGAGGAGCTTCCAGCACGCCACGACGTTCGACCCCGTGCCGGGCGCGGTGGTCACCATGCTGGCCCGGATCGATCGCGGGGCCGGCGGAGAAGGCCGCCACACCGACCAGGTTCCCCAGCTACTCGTTGCGCTCGCCCAGGCGGCTCGCATCGAGTCCGTCACGGCGTCGAGCGCCATCGAGGGCGTCGTGGTCGACGACCGCCGCCGCGACGGTCTGCTCCAGGGGACCACCCGGACGTTCCGCAACCGGTCCGAAGCCGAGTACGCCGGCTACCGCGCCGCGCTCGACTACCTGCACCTCGGCGAGCCGGGCGAGCTCTCCGTCGGGCTGATACTGCATCTCCACCGGCTCCTGTTCTCCGCCACCGACGGACGCGGTGGCACGTTCAAGCGCGACGACAACCTGGTC
>JANMAT010000109.1:0-180480 GCA_031359995.1 Actinomycetes bacterium | reverse complement strand
CCCATCATCACGGCGCCGCCGTGGTTGTCCTGCACGGTCATGCGGTCGAGCGTCCAGCCGTCGCCGGCGTCGGCGTTCACGACGACCTGGTCGTTGGGCGACACGAAGTGCTGGACGATCAGCGACTGCAGCGTCACGTCGTCGGCCATGACCCAGTTCGCCCCGAAGGAGATGCCGGCCTTGAACGCGGCGTGGGCCGTGCCGCCGCCGTCGATCACCGTGGCCGGGCCGCCGATGAAGGTGTCACCGGACTTGGGCGTCACCGAGCCGGTGAAGCGGTACCTGGGGTCGGGCAGGTAGAAGGTGGTGCCGGCGGGATTGGCGTCGATGGCCGCCTGCACCGTGTCGTCGGTGGCCGTCGCCGTCTCGGGCGTGACGGGCGCGGTCGTCGTCGTGGTGGGCGGCTCGCTGGTGGGCGTCGTGCTCGTGGTGGGGCTGGCGACCACGGTGGTGCCCGGGGTGGCGCTGGCGAACGCGGTGATGCCCACCCCCATGGTGGTGCCGACCACGGTGTGCACGACGGTCGTGCCGGTGACGGGCGACGAGGTGGCCGGTGTGGGTGAGGCCGTGGTGGCGGGCGCAGCGGCGGCGGGGGCCGGTCCGATCGTGACGACGACGGCACCGTCGGGCGCGGTGGACGGTCCGGCCAGCAGCTCGGCGTTTCCGCACACCCCGGCCACGACCGCGCCGTCGAGGGCGGGGGCGACCACGGGGTCCTTGCTGCGGGCCTCGGCGGCCTGGTACACGCCGTAGCCGAGCGTGCCGACCAGACCGGCGGTGACGACGATGGTCGCCTTGCCGAACATCCTCTTGAACATGGGGGAGCTACCTCGTCACGGGACAGGGGTGGACATGCGGCAGTGGCCCACCGGCGTCCCGGTGGGCCACTGTCAGAACGTCTTCGGGGTGATGGTCAGCCGGCGTGTGCAGGCTGCGTCTCGACGGCCTCGTCGGACAGGCGGAAGCCCACTCCACGAACGGTCAGGATGAAGGGGTTCTCACGGTCGCGGTCGCCGAGCTTGCGGCGCAGGTTCGACATGTGGACGTCGACCACGTGGGTGTCGCCGTACCAGTTCGGACCCCACACGAGCTCCAGCAGCTGGGTGCGGCTGAAGACCTGGCGGGGCCGGCTGCACAGGGTGGCCAGCAGGTCGAACTCGATGCGGGTGAGCTCGACGTCGGCGTGGTCGACGGTGACCTCGCGGGCGGCGGTGTCGATGGTGAGCGCCCCGAAGGTGCGCACCGTCGCTTCGCCGCCGTAGGCGACGCCCCGACCGGCCCGACGGGGTCGGCGGAGCATGGCCCGCAGACGGGCGATGAGCTCGTTCGGCGAGAACGGCTTGGTGACGTAGTCGTCGGCGCCGATGGAGAGACCGACGACTTTGTCGATCTCAGTGTTCTTGGCCGAAAGGATCAGCAGGTAGGCGTCACTGAACTGGCGGATGCGTCGGCAGGCTTCCAGCCCATCGATGCCGGGGAGGACGACGTCCATGATGACGACGTCGGGGTCGAATGAAGCAGCCAGCTCGACTGCGGTCGTGCCTTCGGATGCGACCTTCACCTCGAAGCCCTCTCGCACGAGCAAAGGCTCGAGCACCATGCGGAGGTCGGGCGCGTCGTCGCACAGGAGGGCTCGCAGCGGTGTGCTGGCATCGAATGAGGTGGTGTCGTTCATCGATCGCTCTCGGGTGGGGGTTCGTCACACAATCCATCGGCCCTCCAGTGGGTTTCTTGAGCGTTCCACTTCTCGCAAAGCTCCAGGTTCTGACAAGAAACGAGAGAAACGGTCCGCGAGCGGCCCGATCGGGGTAGCGGTTGCCGTTCCCCGATATCGAACGTATGTTCGTAGCGTGGCGTTCAACAACCCCGGCGTCCCCTGGCGGGAGATCGAACAGGCCCTCTCCGACCGCCAGCGCGACGGGCGCCGTCCGGGGTCGCCGTCGTGGAACGCCGGGGGCGACGGTCCGGCGTGGAGTCGCAAGCGCCAGCCCTACCAGCAGCCCGACGGACTTCGGCGTCCGGCGGGTTCGGTGCCCTACGCCGAGCTCCACTGCCACTCCACCTTCTCGTTCCTGGACGGGGCGTCGCACCCCGAGGAGCTGGCCGAGGAGGCGGCCCGCCTCGGGCTCGAGGCCCTGGCCCTCACCGATCACGACGGCTTCTACGGCGTCGTCCGCTTCGCCGAGGCGGCCCGGGCCGTGGGCCTGCCCACCGTGTTCGGGTCCGAGGTCACGGTGGTCGCCGGCCCGCCGCCACGGTCCCGCAGCACGGCGGCCATCCCCCCGCCCGACCCGCCCGGCCGCCACCTGTTGCTGCTGGCCGAGGGACCCCACGGCTACGCCCGGTTGGCCGCCGCCATCAGTGGCGCCCAGCTCGCCGGGGCCAAGGGCGCGCCCCGGTTCGACCTCGACGCGCTGGCGGCCGAGACCGCCGGCCACGTCCACGTGCTCACCGCCTGCCGCAAGGGCTCGGTGCCCGCCGCACTGGTGGCCGACGGGCCGGCCGCCGCGGGGCGCGAGCTCGATCGGCTCGTCGCCCTGTTCGGGGCCGACCGGGTCGCGGTCGAGCTGTGGGATCACGGTGACCCGCTCGACTCGGCCCGCAACGACGCCCTCGCCGAGCTGGCCGTGGCCCGCGACCTGGCCGTGGTGGCCACGACCAACGCCCACTACGCGGCACCGGCGGGGCGGCCGCTGGCCACCGCCCTGGCCGCCATCCGGGCCCGTCGCAGCCTCGACGAGATCGATCCGTGGTTGCCGGCGTGCGCCGCCGCCCATCTGCGCTCGGGGGCCGAGCAGGCCCGGCGCTTCGCCCGCTACCCCGGCGCGGTCGAAGCGGCCGCCGCCCTGGGCGCCGCGCTGGCCTTCGACCTGAAGCTGGTGGCGCCCAGCCTGCCGCCGTTCCCGTGCCCCGACGGGCTCGACGAGATGGGCTTCCTGCGCCAGCTGGTGGCCGAGGGGGCCAACCACCGCTACGGCACCCGCGCCGAGCGGCCCGAGGCGTGGACCGTCCTCGACCACGAGCTCGACGTGATCGAGGGTCTGGGTTACCCCGGCTACTTCCTCGTGGTGTGGGACATCGTGCGCTTCTGCCGCGACGAGGACATCTACTGCCAGGGGCGGGGGAGCGCGGCCAACTCGGCCGTCTGCTACGCCCTCGGCATCACCAAGGCCGACGCGGTGGGGCTCGGCCTGCTGTTCGAGCGCTTCCTGTCGCCCGAGCGCGACGGCCCACCCGACATCGACCTCGACATCGAGTCCGACCGGCGCGAAGAGGCGATCCAGTACGTGTACCGCCGGTACGGACGCCGGCACACGGCCCAGGTCGCCAACGTCATCACCTACCGGGCCCGCTCGGCCGTGCGCGAGGCGGCCAAGGCCCTCGGCTACGCGCCGGGCCAGCAGGACGCGTGGTCCAAGCAGGTCGACGCGTGGGGCCGCGTGCAGGCCACCGAGGCCCAGGTGGCGGCGAACGGCGAGCCCGACCACGACATCCCACCCGCGGTGCTGGCCCTGGCCGAGCAGATGGAGGATCTGCCCCGGCACCTCGGCATCCATTCGGGCGGCATGGTCATCTGCGACCGCCCGGTCATCGAGGTGTGCCCGGTCGAGTGGGCCCGCATGGAGAACCGCAGCGTGCTCCAGTGGGACAAGGACGACTGCGCCGCCGTCGGCCTCGTGAAGTTCGACCTGCTGGGCCTGGGCATGCTCTCGGCCCTGCACTACGCCGTCGATCTCGTGCGCGAGCACCGCGGCTACGAGATCGACCTCGCCGTCCTGCCCCAGGATCCCGCGGTCTACGACATGATCTGCCAGGCCGACACGATCGGGGTGTTCCAGATCGAGAGCCGGGCCCAGATGGCCACGCTGCCCCGGCTGCGGCCCCGCACCTTCTACGACCTCGTGGTCGAGGTCGCCCTCATCCGCCCCGGCCCCATCCAGGGCGGTTCGGTGCACCCCTACATCCGGCGCCGCAACGGCGAGGAGCCCGTCACCTACCTGCACCCGCTCATGGAGGGCGCGCTGGCCAAGACGCTGGGCGTGCCCCTGTTCCAGGAGCAGCTCATGCAGCTCGCCATCGACGTGGCCGGCTTCACACCGTCGGAGGCCGACCAGCTGCGCCAGGCCATGGGCTCGAAGCGCTCACGGGAGCGCATGGAACGGTTGAAGGAGCGCCTCTTCGCCGGCATGGCCGAGCGGGGCATCACCGGCGACATCGCCCAGCAGCTGTTCGACAAGATGTCGGCCTTCGCCAACTACGGCTTCCCCGAGAGCCACTCGGTCAGCTTCGCCTACCTCGTGTACTCCTCCGCGTGGATCAAGCGGTACGAGCCCGCCGCGTTCTGCGCTGCGCTGCTCAACGCCCAGCCCATGGGCTTCTACTCGCCGCACTCGTTGGCCCAGGACGCCCGCCGCCACGGCGTGGTCGTGCACACGCCCGACCTGAACGCGTCGAAGACCGCGGCCGTGCTCGAGCCGTACGCGCGTTCCCACAACGGCATGGCGGTGCGGCTCGGGCTGGGCCGCGTGCGCCACCTCGGCACCGAGCTGGCCGACGCCGTGGTGGCCGCCCAGCCCTACGCCACCATGGAGCAGCTGGTGCGGGCGGTGCCCGCGCTGCAGCAGCACCACCTCGAGGCCTTGGCCACCGCCGGCGCCTTCGACTGCTTCGGGTTGCCTCGGCGCGAGGCGCTGTGGGCCGCCGGCGCGCTGGCCCAGTCGCGCCCCGACCGGTTGGCCGGCATGGTCACCGGCGGTCACGCGCCGCGCCTGCCCGGCATGGACGACCGTGACGAGGCCATGGCCGATCTGTGGGCCACCGGCGTGGCGCCCGACGGCCATCCCACGCGCTTCGTGCGGCCGCGCCTCGACGCCATGGGCGCGTTGCCGGCCGCCCGGTTGGCCACGGCCGAGAACGGCTCGCGGGTGCTGGTGGGTGGGGTGGTCACCCACCGCCAGCGACCCATGACCGCGGGAGGCACCACGTTCATCAACCTCGAGGACGAGACCGGGCTCATCAACGTCATCTGCTCGAAGGGGTGCTGGGCCCGCTTCCGACGCGTGGCCCGCACCGCGGCGGGGTTGATCGTGCGAGGCCGCCTCGAGCGCAGCCCGGAGGGCGTGGTGAACATCATCGCCGAGCACCTCGAGCCCCTGCGCCTGGCCGCCTCGTCGCCCAGCCGCGACTTCCGGTGACGTCACCTCGCGGCGATCCCGTGCGTCGGGGCGCGGTGTCGTGCCGCGCCCCGGCGGGCGACGGTCTGTGGTCGGTGGCCACCGGCGTGGCCGGGGTGTGGTCAAGATGGGGCCGTGCACGACAGCGACCGCCACTTCGGACCCGACCGTCGACGCGTGGGGGCGGTGGCGTTCGGCTGCTGGCGGCTGACCGCGCCCGATGTGGCCACCAACCAGGCGGTGGTGGAGGCGGCGGTCGACCACGGGATGACCATCGTCGACACCGCCGACGTGTACGGCCTCGATTGGGGTGGCCGCGGCTTCGGCGCCAACGAGGAGGCGCTGGGCGCCGTGCTCGCCGCCGAACCCGGGCTGCGCGACCGGATCGTGCTCGTGACCAAGGGCGGCATCGTGCCGGGCACGCCGTACGACTCGCGGCCCGCGCACCTGCGGGCGGCGTGCGAGGCGTCGCTGCGGCGCCTGGGCGTCGATCACGTCGACGCGTACCTCGTCCACCGCCCCGACCTGTTCGCCCACCCGACCGAGGTGGCTGCCGCGCTGGCCGACCTCGTCGAGCGGGGTCTGACGAGCTCCGTCGGCGTGTCCAACCACGCGCCGAGCCGCACCCGGGCGCTGGCGGCCCACCTGCCGGCGACGGTGCCGTTGGCCGTCGACCAGTTCGAGTTCTCGCCCGCCATGGTCGATCCGCTCTTCGACGGCACCCTCGACGCGTGCCTCGAGAAAGGCACCCTGCCCATGGCATGGAGCCCGCTGGCCGGGGGCCGGCTCGTGGGCGGCAAGGGCGACAGCACGATCCCGCACGAGTTGCTCACCGCCCTCGACACCATCGCCGAGTCCCACGGTGTCAGCCGGGCGATGATCGCAGTGGCGTTCGTGCTCGCCCATCCGGCCCGTCCGGTCGCGGTGGTCGGCTCCCAGCGTCCCGACCGGCTGGCCGAACTGGCCGCCGCCCGTGGTGTGGTGCTCGACCGCGCCGAGCTCTACCGCATCGTCGAGGCCGCCCTCGGTACCCGCCTCCCCTGACGCCGTCCGCCGCGGTTCCTCCGGTCCCGGCCCCGTCCACACGCTTTGTTGGCGCGAGCCGGTGCCGGTGGGGGTCCGGCGCAAACAAAGCGATGAAGGTGAGTGGATGGGCGAGATGGCGTAAAGGGTGGGGTCCATGGCGTTGACGCCATCCGGCCGGGCCTCCACGATGGGGTCATGTCGGACCGGCACACCATCGCGATGGTGACCTTCGAGGGGGTGCAGCCACTCGACGTGAGCGGGCCCCATGAGGTGTTCGCCGGCGCCAACAGCGTGCTCGACGACCAGGGCCGCGCCGGGCCCCGCTACGACCTGCGCCTGGTGACGGCACACCCGGGCATCGTGCGGGGAGAGAGCGGGCTGGCGTTCCACGTCCCCGACGGGCTCGGCACGCTCGACGGCGAGGCGATCCACACCCTGCTGCTGCCCGGCGGTTTCGGCGTTCGCGCCGCGGCGCGCGACGAGGGCCTGGTGACCTGGATCCGTGACACCGCGGCGCGGGTCGACCGCACCGTCTGCGTGTGCACGGGCACGTTCCTGGCCGCCGCCGCCGGCCTCACCGCCGGTCGCCGCGTCACCACCCACTGGGCCCGCGCCGACGCCCTGGCCGCCGCCCATCCCGACACGGTGGTCGACCCCGAGCCGATCTACGTGCGCGACGGCGACCTGTGGACCTCGGCCGGCGTCACCGCCGGCATCGACCTGTGTCTCGCCCTGGTCGAGCAGGACCACGGGGCCGACGTCGCCCAGATCGTGGCCCGCTGGCTCGTGGTCTTCCTGCGCCGCCCGGGCGGACAGACCCAGTTCGCCGCCGCGGTGTGGAGCGAGCCGGCCGAGCGCGAGCCGATCCGGGCGGCCCAGGACCTCGTGCACGCCGACCCGGGAGCGGCGTTGACCGTGCCGCAGCTCGCCCGCCACGCCGGTCTGTCGGCGCGGCACTTCACGCGCCTGTTCCACCGGCAGGTCGGCGTGTCGCCGGCGCGCTACGTGGAGCGCATCCGCGTCGACGCCGCCCGCCGCCTGCTCGAGACCGATCGGGCCGGGGTCGCCGCCGTGGCCGCCCACTGCGGCTTTGGTTCGCCCGAGACCATGCGGCGGGCCTTCCTACGCACCGTCGGCGTGGCGCCCGACCACTACCGCCGCCACTTCGGCCCCACCGTGTCCACCACCGTGTCCACCACCGTCACCCAGGAGTCCTGATGCGCATCGCCATCCCCGTGTTCGAGCAGATGACCGCGCTCGACGCCATCGGTCCGTACGAGGTGCTCCAGCGCCTGCCCGGGGCCACCGTCACGTTCGTGGGCAGCGAGGCCGGTACCACGATCCGGACCGACAACGGCTTCCTCGGCCTCGCGGTCGACGCCGCGTACGCCGACCTACCCGACCCCGACGTGATCGTCGTGCCCGGCGGCATCGGCACGCGGGCCATGCTCATCGACCACCCGGTCCTGCCGTGGCTGCGCCAGGCCCATGCCACCACGCGCTTCACGACGTCGGTCTGCACCGGATCACTGGTGCTGGCGGCCGCCGGCCTGCTGTCGGGCCTCACCGCCACGACCCACTGGGGCGCCTACGACCATCTCTCGCAGCTCGGGGCCGTCCCCACGGGACTGCGGGTCGTGGAGCACCTCGACCAGCGCATCATCACCGCCGCCGGCGTGTCCTCGGGCATCGACATGGCCCTGCGCCTGGCAGAGCTGCTCGTCGACGACGTGGCCGCCAAGGCGATGCAGCTGATGATCGAGTACGACCCGCAGCCGCCCTTCGACGCCGGCAGCCTGGCCAAGGCGGGCGACGCCGTCATCGCCCGTGCCGCCGAGTACGCCCGGTCGAAGCAGTGAGGCCGGCTCCGCGCGTCGGTCAGTCGTTCGGCTTGTCGTTGAGGTGGTCGTTGAAGGCCCGGTAGACCTCGTAGATCTCCTTGCACTTCTCGCACAGGGGGAGCTGCTTGGGGTCGCGGCTCGGCACCCACACGTGGCCGCACAGGGCTTCGAGCGGTGTGCCGTAGATGCGGGCCTCCAGCACCTTGGCCGCGGCGTTCTCACCCGGCTCGGTCTTCACGATGTGGGCGCTGGCCGGCTCAGCGGTCTCCAGCTCCTCTTCCGTGCGCGGGATGGTCTGGGCCGGCATCGTCTGCAACTCGGACACGCCACCAGTCAACCAGGCCGGTGCCGCTCACGCTCACCGGTGGCGTGACGCTTGGCGCAACCCGGCGCGTGAGCAGGCGCCGGGGGCGCCACCCCGGTAGCGTCTCCCCACCGTGATCACGGTGACCGGAGTGGCCAAGGCGTTCGGCGGCCAGCAGCTGTTCCGCGACGTGACCCTCACGCTCGTACCCGGGCGGCGCACGGCCCTGGTCGGCAACAACGGTGCGGGCAAGACCACCCTCATCGAGATCCTGCTCGGCGAGCAGGCCCCCGATGTCGGCGACGTGCACCTCCCGAAGGGCACCCGCATCGGATTCCTGCCTCAGGAGCTCACCGAGATCTCCGAGGGCACGGTGCTCGACACGGCGCTCGGTGCGTCCGAGATCCGCGAGCTCGAGCACCAGTTGGCCACGTTGGCCGAGAAGCTGGCCTCCACCACCGGCGCCGAGCACGAGCGGGCCATGACCGCGTACGGGGCCGCTCAGCACCGATTCGAGGTGCTCGGCGGCTACGCCGTCGAGGCCGAGGCCCAGGCGATCCTGCACGGCCTCGGTTTCGCCGCCGACGCCGCCGAGCGCCCGTTGAAGGAGCTGTCGGGCGGGTGGCGCATGCGCGCCGCGCTGGCCCAGTTGCTGCTCTCCAAGCCCGACGTGCTCGTGCTCGACGAGCCCACCAACCACCTCGACACCGACTCGGTCGCCTGGCTCGAGGACACGCTGCGCGACTATCCGGGTGCGGTGCTGTTCGTCAGCCACGACCGTGACTTCATCGACGCGGTCGCCGATCGGGTGGTGGAGCTCGCCTTCGGCACCGCCAGCGAGTACGTGGGCGGGTTCGCCGAGTTCGTGGTCGAGCGTGAGGAGCGCCTGACGCGTCTGCAGTCGCAGCGCGACACCCAGCAGAAGGAGATCGACCGGGTCGAGCGCTTCGTGGAGCGGTTCCGCTACAAGGCGACGAAGTCGCGTCAGGTGCAGAGCCGCATCAAGACGTTGGAGAAGCTCGAGCGCATCGAGGTGCCCACCCAGCGCGAGCTGGTGGCCCGCTTCGGCTTCCCCGAGCCGCGGCGCTCGTCGCGCGACGTGGCCGAGCTCGAGGGCATCAGCGTCGGCTACGACGGCATCCCCGTGTTGTCCGACGTGAGCATGGTGGTCGAGCGGGGGCAGAAGCTCGGCGTGGTCGGCCCCAACGGCGCGGGCAAGACCACGCTGTTGCGCGTGCTGCTCGGCCAGCTGGCGCCGATGGGCGGCCGGTGCAAGCTGGGCGCCAACGTCGACGTGGCGACCTTCGCCCAGCACCAGGTCGACGGGCTCGACTTCAGCCGCACCGCCGTGCAGGAGCTGCAGACGGTCGCGGTCAAAGGCGAGCGGCGCAACCTGCGCTCGGTGCTCGGCAGCTTCGGCTTCCCCGGCGAGATGTCCGACCGGCGCGTCGGCGATCTGTCGGGTGGCGAACGTACGCGTCTGGCTCTCGCCAAGGCGTTGCTGAACCCGGTGAACCTGCTCGTGCTGGACGAGCCCACGAACCACCTCGATCTGGCCAGCTGCGACCTGCTCGAGGATGCGCTGCGCGCCTATCCGGGCACGGTGCTGCTCGTGAGCCACGACCGCTACCTCATCCGTGAGGTGTGCGACGGTCTGGTGGCGGTCCGCGACGGTACGGCGCGCCTGCACGTCGGCGTCGACGAAGAGGTCCTGTCACCCCACGGGGCCCGCTCGTCGACTGCGGTGCCGGCGGCACCGACGCGCCCGGCCGGTCGGGGCAAGCCGGCCGCGGTCGCCCCGACGGCCGCGACCAGGGCGGGGGCCCGCCCGGCGGTCGCGTCGCGCGAGGACGACAAGCGGCTGCAGGCCGAGCGGCGCAACGCCCGGCACGCCGCCACCAAGGAGCTGCGCCAGCGCGCCGAGCGACTCGAGCGGGACCTGGGCAAGTCCGAGGGCAAGGTCTCCGAGCTCCAGCGTCAGCTGGCCGATCCCGAGGTCTACGGCGACAACGACAAGGTCAAGGACCTCGTGCGCCGACACGAAGCGGCCAAGGACGCGGCGGCCAAGCTGATGGACGCCTGGATGACGGCGAGTGAGGAGCTCGAACGCATCGAGCGTTCGATTCGTTAGCGTCGTCTTTAACCTGGCGGCCGGTCGACCGCCGCGTTCACCCGTTCTAGCCTGTGCGCCATGGCCCGCTACGAGTACCGCTGCCGCACGTGTGACGACCGGTTCGAGCTCCGCCGCCCGATGCGCGAAGCGGACGATCCCACCGCCTGCAGTGCTGGCCACACCGATGTCGTGCGCCTGTTGTCCGTGTTCGCCACCATCGGTACGAGTGCTGGCACGGGTCGATCGGCGGTGGCATCGTCCCTGCCGACGGGCGGTGGCTGCGGTGGCGCGTGCGCGTGCCACGGGGGCTGAGCACAGTCCGTGATGGCTATCGCTGACCAGGTGATGTGGTCTTTGATAAGGCCGGTTTCGTCATGTTCGACACATGGCTTGAAGATCTGTCGGTCGAGCCGTCGAAACCTCGCCGACCCCCGTTCGCGGCGCGCCGCAGGAGGTCAGGTGGGGTGGGCCCGGAGTGGCCGTCGGCATGGGGCGTGCGCACGGCGATGGCCCGTTGTTTCACGCAGTGAACACACGACCACGCGTCGTGCTTGTCTTGCAGATACGTGGAGAAATCTTTGAGGTCTGGGAACGGGCTAGCCCCCTAGCAAAGTGCTAAAGTCTTAGGAGAAACTTCAGAGAAGCACCGCCCGAACAACACGGTCGGCGCGAACACACAACCGGGCGGCGGGCCAATTGGGCGTGGTACCTGTCCGGTGTGCCTTCACAGAGCGTCAAAGGAGCCATTGCGGAATGAGGAAGGTCGGTGCGGTCGTGCTCATGGCCGCAGTGCTGGGGTTCGCAGTCGGGGGGTCGTCCAACGCCTCGACGTCGCGGTCGCGCTTCGTGCGCCTCCCCGGCCGCGGCGCGCATCCGGCGTTCGTGCCGGCGACGGCGCGCCTCGACACCTCGGTGGTCGCCACCGTCCGTCTCGGGGCCACGCCCCTGACGGCTCGTCTCACGGCGGTGCACGCCGCCGCCGACGACGGCACGGGCAGGTCCGGCACGGCGAGCGAGGCCGCCACCATCCGCCAGAGCGTGCTCGCCGGCCAGGTGCCGGTGGCCGAGGCGGTCGCCCGCCTCGGTGGCGAGGTGCTCTACCAGCTGACCGACACCGCCAACGCCGTCGTCGTGCGCATCCCGAGCTCGCAGCTGAGCGCGCTCGACGCGCTGCCCGGCGTGGTCGGGGTGGACGAGAGCCGTCAGCTGCAGCGCGACAACACCATCGTCAATGCCTACACCGGTGCGTCCACCGCCTGGCGGGCGCTCGGCATCACCGGTCGCGGGCAGAAGATCGCCATCATCGACGACGGCGTCGACTACAACCACGCCGACTTCGGCGGCTCGGGCAACGCGGCCGACACCACCGGCGACAGCGGCACCACCATCGGCACCGCGAACTTCCCCTCGGCCAAGGTGGCCGGCGGCTACGACTTCGTGGGTGACGCCTTCGATGCGTCCTCGTCCGATGCGAACGTGCGCACGCCCCGTCCCGATCCCGACCCGCTCTCGTGTGGCACGCACGGCACCCACGTGGCCGGCACCGCGGCCGGCGTGGGCGTCACCGCCGACGGTCGCCCCTACGCCGGGCCCTACGACCCGGTGTCGGTCGCCGGGCTGGCCATCGGCCCCGGAGCGGCGCCGGAGGCGACGATCTACGCCTACAAGGTCTTCGGCTGTGACGGCTCCACCACCAACGCGGTGGTGGCCGCCGCCATCGACCGGGCGGTGGCCGAGGGTGTCGACGTCATCAGCCTGTCGCTCGGCTCGCCCTATGGCAGCACCACGAGCATCGACGCCGAAGCCATCGCCAACGCGGTGCGCGCCGGTGTCACGGTGGTGGCCTCGGCCGGCAACGACGGGCCCGCGGCCTACCTGGTCGACTCACCCAGCACCGCCGACGGTGCCATCTCGGTGGGCGCGCTCGACGCGTCGCTGCCCGAGTTCCGGTCGGCGGTCCTGCGCCTGCCGACCGAGGCGAGCGCCATCGTCGCCAACGACGCACCGCTCACGTCGGTCACCGGGCTGGTGCGCATCATCACCGACGAGCGGGTCGATGCGCAGCCGCCCGCCGTCGCCACGACCATCAGCCTGGGTTGCCGGCCGGACGACTACACCTTCACCCGGCCGGGCGACATCGTCGTGGTGAAGCGGGGCACGTGCACACGCACCGAGAAGGCCCGCCTGGCCGCGGCGGCCGGCGCGGCGGCCGTCATCCTCGTGAACACCCAGGCGGGCCTGCCACCCTTCGAGGGGCGCATCCCGGGGGTGGCCGTGCCGTTCCTGGGGGTGCAGTCGAACGTGGGCACGGCGCTGCTCGCCGTGCAGGGCACCGCCCTCACCGTCATCGCCGGGCCGACCATCGTGAACGGCGGCTACGGGAAGATGGCGAACTTCTCCGCCGGTGGGCCCCGCAACGGCGACTCGGCCATGAAGCCCGACCTCAGCGCACCGGGCGTGAGCATCTTCTCGGCGTCGGCCGGTACGGGGTCGGGTGGTCTGCGCGAGTCGGGCACGTCGATGGCCGTGCCCCACGTCGCCGGCCTGGCGGCCCTGGTGCACGAGGCCCATCCCACGTGGACGCCGGCCGAGGTGAAGGGCGCCCTCATGAACACCGCCGACGCCACCACGGCGCGGGTCCGTGAGTACAACATGCGGCTCTCCGGCTCGGGCGTGGTCGACGCCGTGCGGGCCGTGTCGACCGCTGCCGTGGCGACCACGGCGGACGGCACGAACGCCTTGTCGTTCGGCTACCGGCCGGCGCGGGCGGGCATGAGCCCGCAGAAGACCTTCGCCATCACCAACCACAGTGCCACGCCGCTCACCTACGACCTGTCGTCGGCGTTCAACGCCACCGTCGGGACCCCGGCCGCCGATCGCGGGGCCCTGATCGAGATCGAGCCATCGGTCGTGACGGTGCCGCCCGGTGGCTCGGTCGAGGTCGGTGTCACCATCAGCATGTCCGCCTCGGTGGTGGCCAAGCTCCCCGACGCCAGCCAACCGGCGGGCAGTGTGGTGCTGGTGCGCGGCTCGGTCACCGCCACGCCGCGCGAGGCCGGTGCGCTGCCGCTGCGTGTCCCCTTCGGGCTGGTGCCCCGCGGTCTCTCCGACGTGCGGGCCGAGCCGCCGGCCGCGCTCACGGTCGCGGGCGACACGGCCACGGGCACGATGGCGTTGTCGAACCGGGGCATCCATCGGGGCACCGCCGACCTGTATGCCTGGCTGCTGGCCGACGATGTCGACCACGACACGTCGCGCTCCACCGCCGACCTGCGCTCCGTCGGGGTGCAGACGTACCCGGGCCTGCTGCTCGGGTCATCGATCCCCGACGACCTGGCCGTCGTGTTCTCGGTGAACGTCGAGGAGTCGTGGTCGACGGCCTCGACGGGTGAGATCGACCTGCCCATCGATGTGAACGCCGACGGGGTGTTCGACTTCACGCTGGTAGGTGCCGACTACGGCGCGGTGATGAACGGCAGCGACAACGGCAACTTCGCCGCCTTCCTGTTCGACCGCACCGGTGTGGTGGTCGACGTCTTCCTCGCCGATGCACCGATGAACGGCTCCACCCTGCTGCTGCCCGCGCTCACCAGCGATCTGGGCATCACGCCGGCATCGCCGCCGTTCACCGTGCGGGCCCAGTCGTTCGACCGCCTCTCGAGGGTGTTCGACGTGATGCCCGGCACCGCCCGGTGGCAGCCGTTCCACCCGGCCGTGTCGACCGCCGACCTGGTCGACCTGACGGCGGCCAGCGCCACCGAGTTGGCCGTCACCGTGAACCTGACCGATCAGGCCGTGCAACAGGTGCGGGGCTGGCTCGTGGTGACCCTGGACGACCGCAACGGCGAGAGCCAGGCCGACCGGGTGGCGTTGGCCGGCCTGCTACCCGGCTGACGCGACGCAC
Source organism: Actinomycetes bacterium (assembly GCA_031359995.1). Classification (GTDB taxonomy): domain Bacteria; phylum Actinomycetota; class Acidimicrobiia; order Acidimicrobiales; family Ilumatobacteraceae; genus JANMAT01. Next base: position 166,118 of record JANMAT010000109.1, on the reverse strand, counting down.
CCGATCAGCGTCGTGGCGGGCGCCAGCGCGGCTGGCTGTCGGTGAGCTCGGCGAGCGACGCAGCCCGCCGTTGCGCCACCAGGAACCAGTCGACGAGGTCGATCCCGAGCTCGTCGAACTGCTCGCGCAGGTCGTGGAAGGTGACCATCTCGGCTGCGCCCGGTGCCGACGCCGTGCCGGGCGGCCGCACCGTGGCCAGCACGAGGGCGGCGAGACCGCCCTCCTGGCAGGCCAGGTGGACGAGGAGCTCGGCCACGGGCCGGATGGACCCGCCGCCGACGATGACGAGGCAGCCGAGGCCGCGGTGGGCGTGGTCGAGCAGCAGGGCCAGGTGCTCGGCTCGCGCCGGCTGTGACGCGGCGGCGAAGATGACCGACAGCGCGTCTTCGGGGCCGGCCAGCGGCACGGCGGCGGGGTGGGGGCGCAACGGGGACGACGGGGGCACGGACACGGGACAGCTCCTCGGACAGGCGCGGGGCGACGACGGCACCGCCAGAACCGGACGAGGGAAGTGCGCGCCAGCCTACGGAGGGGGTGTGGCATGGTTCGGCGCCGACCGCTCGCCACCTGCCAGAGTGGTGACCGATGCTGGTGCTGCACGTGGTGGCGACGATCCTGGGGGCCGCGCTCGTGCTGTCGACCCTGCTGTCAGCCATCAAGACGGTGATCCTGCCCCGGTCGGCCGGCTCGCTCGTGACCCGGGCGGTGTTCCTGACGACGCGCCGCGTGGCCCGCCTGGCGGTGGGCCGGCGCGGCTTCGAGGCGCGCGACCGCGTGCTGGCGTACTACGCACCCGTGTCGCTCGTGCTGCTGCCGGGCGTGTGGGTGGCGTTGGTGATGATCGGCTTCACCGGCATCTTCTGGGGTACCGACGGCGGCTCGCTGCGCGACAGCTTCCTGCTGTCGGGATCGTCGCTGCTGACGCTCGGCACCGTCTTCCGTTCCGACCTGAACCACGCGGTGCTCACCTTCGCCGAGGCCACCTTGGGCCTGGGCATGGTGGCGCTGCTCATCTCGTACCTGCCCAGCATCTACGGCGCGTTCAGCCGACGCGAGCAGCTCGTGGGCATGCTCGAGGTGCGTGCCGGCATCCCGCCGTCGCCGGCCGAGCTGCTCGTGCGCTACACCCGCATCGGCCTGCTCGATCAGATCGACGCCGAGCTGCTGCCCCAGTGGGAGCAGTGGTTCATGGACATCGAGGAGAGCCACACGACGCTGCCGGCGTTGGTGTTCTTCCGGTCGCCGCAGCCCGAGCGGTCGTGGATCACCGCGGCCGGTTGCATCCTCGACACCGCCGCGCTGATGTCGTCCACCATCGACAAGCCCCACAACGCCGTGGAGGATCTGCTCATCCGCTCGGGCTTCTTCGCACTGCGGCGCATCGCCGACTACTTCACCATCGTCTATGACCCGGCGCCCACGGCCGACGACCCGATCATGGTCACACGGCGTGAGTTCGATCTCGTGTGCGTCGAGCTCGAAGCGGCGGGCGTGCCGTTGAAGCCCGACCGCGACCGGGCCTGGCGGGACTTCACCGGCTGGCGCGTCAACTACGACACCGTGCTCGTGCAGCTCGCGGCGTTGGTGGACGCCCCGCCGGGGCGCTGGTCGTCGGATCGCGGTCCCGTCACCCCACCCAAGCCGAAGATCTGGCGGGTCGGGCGGCGCCGTCGCGCCGCGCCGCCCTCGAGCTAAACCCGGTTGGCGGCCACCAGCGCAACGGCCACCGCCACGCCGCCCACGGCGGCGGGCACGGCGTACGTCCACGACGGCATGCGGCGGGTGGGATGGCCGAGCAGGAACCAGCCGCAGACCGCCCCGCCGATGAGGCCGCCGATGTGACCGCCGACCGAGATGCCGGGCAGGCCGAACGTGAGGGCGAGGTTGATGAGCAGCGTCGTGCCGATGCCGGTGCGGAACGGGTTCACGCCCCGCTGGTAGAGGCCGGTGGCGAAGGCGCCGAACAAGCCGAAGATGGCGCCGGAGGCGCCGACGGTCGCGGCGTTCGGCGTGACGATCAGCGCACCGGCCGAGCCGGCGAGGAGCGCGGCCACGTACACCATCAGGAAGCGGCTCCGACCGAGCTCGCGCTCGAGGGACGGCCCGATGACGAACAGCACGTACATGTTCAAGGCGATGTGGATGATGCCGTCGTGCATGAAGCCGGACGTGATCAACCGCCACAGGCCGCCCTCGGCGACGCCGCGGTACCAGTCGCCCGCCGAGGGCGCCAGCCGGGAGATCAACGCGAAGCGGGCGTACCAGGTGCCGCCGCCGCTGCTGCCACCGAGCAGCTTGCCCCCGCCGACGGCGATGGCCCCGAGGAACACGGCCAGGTTGATCGCCACCAGCGCCCTCGTCACCAGGTCGTGCTGGCCGGCCTGGAAGAAGCGGATGCGTGTGCCGACCGACGCCTTGCCGGCGCGCATGCAGTCGGGACAGAGGGAGCCCACCGAGGCCGGCTGCAGGCAGTCGGCGCAGGCCGGCTTGCCGCAACGCGTGCAGGACCGACCGGTGAGGCGGTCGGGATGGCGGTAGCAGGCCTGCGCCGGTGGCGGCGGGGGAGGCAGCGGGGTGCCGGGAGGCGGCGACAGGCTCACGGGGCGAGACGATACCGGCGGTCGTACGCGACCACGGCGCGGGCGGGTGTCATCGGCTGATGGCGGTGGTCACGATCACCACGAGCAGCAGGCCCACGATCGCGCCGTTGTAGGCCGTGTGGGCGCGGGTGGACTCGAGGAGACCGTCGTCACGGCGACCGTGGCGGCGCACGGCGCGCAGGTAGCAGTGCGTGAAGTAGACCCCGCCCACGCTCAGGGCCAGCGCGGCGGCGATCGGGATGCCGACGATGGCGTGCACGAGCCCGAACGTGACGGACTTCCTCAGGCGGCCCAGGCGGGTCCGGGACTCGGCCCCCACCCGGAAGATCTCCTCCTCGCGCTGGGCGAACAACGGCAGCGCGGGCACGAGCAGGACCATGAACACCGACGGGATCAGCCATTCGAGGAACGACCCTGCGGTGCGCGAGGTCTGCCCGAACACCGGGTTGCCCTTGCCCCCGAGCAGCGACCACCAGCCGTAGCCGGAGAACGGCACCAGCCACAGCAACGCGACGGCGACGGCGACCACACCGGCGAGCACGAGCGGGATGGGCCACACGTGCCGCCACCGGATGCCGCGCACGATGAAGCGCACGCGGGCCCGGCCTGGTCCGCTCAGCGAGAGGCGCGCCGCCCCGACGAGGCGCCACGCTACGAGGGCGAGCACGGCGACGGTGAGGAGGTCGTTGAGCACGGGGACGCCATTCTTCCCCGCATGGACCCCGTCTGTAGATTGCAGTGCGCAAGTGTTCCGTCGACGTCGTGTCGACGGCGTGCGTCCGAGGGGGACCCCATGGCGTGGGAGTTTTCGACCGATCCCGACTTCCAGAAGAAGCTCGACTGGGCGCGTGACTTCGTCCGCGAGGAGGTCATGCCGCTGGAGACGCTCCACGAGCACTGGCGCACCCCCGAGGGCCAGGAGCGCTTCAAGAAGATCACCGCTCCGATGAAGGAAGAGGTGAGGAAGCAGGGCCTGTGGGCCGCGCACCTGCCGCCCGAGATGGGTGGCGGCGGTTATGGCCAGGTGAAGCTCGGCCTCCTGCACGAGGTGCTCGGCGCCTGCGTGTACGGCCCCGGGGTGTTCGGCAACCAGGCGCCCGACTCGGGCAACGCCGAACTGCTCGCCGTGGGCGGTACGCCCGAGCAGAAGAAGGAGTGGATGGAGCCCCTGCTCGCCGGCGAGTTCCGTTCGTGCTTCTCGATGACCGAGCCCGGTGCCGGCGCCGACCCCACGCTGCTCACCACCAATGCCGTGCGCGACGGCGACGAGTGGGTCATCAACGGTCACAAGTGGTTCTCGTCGAACGCGTCGATCGCCAAGATGCTCCTGGTCATGGTCAAGACGAACCTCGATCCCGACGCCAGCCCGTACAAGTCGTACTCGATGATCATCGTGCCGGCCGACACGCCCGGCGTGAACATCGTCCGTGACGTGCCCACCATGGGCGAGCCCGATCACCGCACCGGTGAGCCCGGCGGCCACGCCGAGATCCTGTACGAGAACGTGCGCGTGCCGTTCGGCAACATCGTCGGCGGCGAGGCCGGCATCGGGCAGGGCTTCGCCCTCGCCCAGCAGCGTCTGGGCCCCGGTCGCATCCACCACGCCATGCGCTGGCTCGGTCAGTCCCGGCGGGCGTTCGACATGCTGTGCGAGCGCGCCCTCAGCCGGTACGTGCACGGCTCGATCCTGGCCGACAAGCAGATGATCCAGGAGTGGGTGGCCGACAGCTACGCCGAGATGCAGGCGGCCCGGTTGCTCACCCTGCACGCGGCGTGGACGATGGACGAGTTGCACGCCGCCGGCCGGCACTACAGCGACGCCCGCAAGGAGATCGCCATCATCAAGTTCTGGGGCGCCAAGGTGCTCTACAACGTGATCGACCGCGCCATCCAGGTCCACGGCAGCCTCGGCTACACCACGGACCTGCCGCTCGAGGGCATGTACCGGGCCGCGCGTGCCGCCCGCATCTACGACGGCCCCGACGAGGTCCACAAGGTCACGGTCGCCCGTCAGGTGCTCAAGAGCTACCGCCCGGCCGAGGTGCCCACCGAGCACGTGCCCACGCGCCGCGCCGCCGCCATCGCCAAGCTGGCCGAGCACCTCGACATGGAGGCGCTCAGCCACTGAGCCGGGTCCCGGGCCGGCCCGGTCGTCGCCAACCGCGTCCCCGCACCCGTTAGGGGACGTCCAAGAACGCGTCCGGAGTCGGGAAAGCCGCCGTCTCGGGCCCATCGGTGTGCGTACCAAACCTTGCATGGGGTCGGGGACGTGTCTTCTGTGGTGGAGCTTGCACTGATGGTCGACTGCGCGACCCGGGATCACCGCGACTTCGAAGCGGTCTTCGTCCGGCACTTCAGCGGGCTCGTGCGCGCCCTCACCGTGGTGTGCGGTGACCGTGAGACGGCCGCCGACTGCGTGCAGGAGGCCTTTGCCCGCGCCCACGAGCGGTGGGACCGGTTGGAGGGCTACGAGGATCCGGTGGGCTGGATCCGCCACGTCGCCATCAACCTCGCCCGTGACGCCCACCGCCGCAGCCGACGGGGCCAGCTCGCCCACGAGCGTCTCGCGGCCAGCGAGGGCGCCCGGGTGTCGCACGACCAACCCGCCGACCCGCTCACCGCGGAGCTGGCCCACCTGTCGCCCCGCCAGCGCGCCGCGCTGGCCCTGCGCTACGTGGAGGGACTCAGCGTGGCCGAGATCGCCAACGCCCTCGGCATCTCGCAGGGCGCGGTGAAGTTCCACCTCCACGCCGGGCGAGAACGGTTGCGCCCTCTCGTGAACCCGAGGGAGCAGTGATGTTCGACGACGACCGCGATCGCGACGACGAGCTGTTCCGCGTCGCCCTGCAGCGCGTGGCCGGACCCGAGCCCGACGCGTACTCGTCGCTCGAGGCGTTCGCGGGTGTCCGGCGGGTCCTGCCTCGCCGCTCTCGCGCCACCGGCCCACGCCTGGCGGTGCTCGCCGCCGCTGCCGCGGTGCTGTTGCTCTTGGCCGCGGTGAACCGGCGCGCGGCGTCGGGCATCCATCCGGCTGCCACCACCGCGACGGTGGCGTCGAGCCCGGTCACGACGGCGGCGAAGGGCATGTCGTCCATCATCGTGACCGCGCCGACCACCGCGTCCACCTCGGCGCCGACGCCGCCGAGCACCGTCGCCACGGCCGCGGTGACGACCGAGATCGTGACCGAGACGAGCGATGGCTCGACCCCGTCCGACCGCGCGGTCGACGCCGCCGGCGGAGACGCGGGTGCCGGTGAGGGCGGCTCCGGTGGCATCCGGGGCAACGGCAGCGGTCGGGGTCCGAATCCATCCACGGCGCGCACCCCGACGTCGGCCGGCGGTGCCGTGACCACGACCCCACTCGCTCCGGCGACCACCGCGCCGCCCGCACCGGCCCCCACCGCGGCGCCCACGCCGCGCCGGTTCGCCGTGACCGGCGGACGGGTCACCGTGACCGTCCAGAACGGTGCGTTCGGCCGCCCCACGGTCGTCACCGACGCCGGGTGGGAGGCCGATGTGCGCCGGGCCGACGCGACCCGCATCGAGATCCGGTTCAAGAACGACGGCAACGACATCACCGCCCGGCTCACCCTGCTGGCCAGCGGTGACGTCCAGGTCGACGAGGGCAACGGAGGGTGACGCACCACCCCAGCAGGGTGGGGCGGTTGGCCGAACGCGAACGTTTCCTTGGACGGACCACGGCAAACGCATCGGGCGGGCCCAGCGTGTACTCAGCAACGTTGCCCGCCCCAGACGGGCTCCACGAGAAGGAGAACCAATGAACCGACCGAACCACCTCAGCCGAAGCGTCGTGGGCGTCGGCGGGGGCATGATCCTCGTTGCTGTCCTCGCCGTCGGCGCCGGCGCCGTCGTCGGCTCCAATGGTGCCGTCCGCACGGCCACGGTCGACGCCGCAGCCACGTCGTCGTCGTCGTCGGTCGCCACCACGGCCACCTCCGCCGGCACCACGACATCGAGCACGGTGGCCCCCACCTCCACCGAGGCGCCCACCTCGACCTCGGCCGCGCCCACCACGCAGGCCACCACGGCCACCACGGCGTCCCCGTCGACCTCGTCGAGCACGGCCTCGACCGTGGCCGCCACGACCTCGTCCACCGTGGCGGCCCAGCAGGGCGAGCAGACCATCGACGCCGCCCCGGCGGGCACCGTCACGGTGAACGTCCTCGGCGATCAGATCGAGATCGTGAACGTCACGGCGAGTGCCGGCTGGACCGTCGCCCGGCAGAAGGCCGAGGGCCACGAGATCGAGGTCCGCTTCACCAACGGCAAGCAGGAAGTGCGGGTCAAGGCCGAGCTCGAGGATGGCCGGCTCGAGGTGCAGGTCAAGGGGGCCACGGCGGCCGCCTCCACGTCCACCAGCGTCAAGAACGATGACGAGGACGACGACCAGCAGGACGACCACAGCGGCAAGGGCAACGGCGGCGGTGAGAGCGGCGGCGACCACGGCGGCAAGGGCAACGGCGGTGGCGGTGGCGACGACGACTGACGGCCTGAGGGGACGTCAGCCGTCCTGAACCGGCGGCGGCACACGGTGGGGCAGGCGATCCGCCTGCCCCACCGGCGCGTCCGGACCCCGGTCGCGTCGGACCGGAGCCCGAACGCACCGATCCGGGGCCGCCTGATCATCGGTTCGGCCGGGTCAGGCGGTGAAGGCGCCGAAGACGACGTCGAGGCCGACGACGTTGCGTTGCACGGCCGCCAGGGCCGTGCGGGTGTCGGCCCCGGGAACCAGGCCCGAGGGCGCCGCCAGCGCGTAGAGCGTGAAGCGGTAGCGGTGCTTGGCGCCGGCCGGGGGGCACGGGCCGTACCACCCCGGCGTGCCGTTGTCGTTGAACGCCTGCGTGGCCCCGGCCGGCGGGGCGCCCGCGGGGATCCCCGTGGCGGTGACCGGCAGGCCGGCGATGATCCAGTGGACGAAGCCGGCGGCGTCGTCGTCGGTGACGGTGAGGGCCAGTTCGCTCGTGCCGGCGGGCACGTTCTTCCACGACACGGCCGGGCTCGTGCCGGCGCCCTTGCACGTCAGCGACGGGTCGATCGTGCCGTTGTCGGCCCACGGCAGGGTCATGGTGAGCTTGGTGGCCACGGGGGCCGCCTTCACCGTGGTGGGCGCGGCGCCGGCGTCGCCCTCGCCGTCGCCGGCGGGGTCGGCCGATGCGCCCTTCGCGACGGTCGTGGTGGTGAGGATCGACTGGCGCTGATCGGGGCGGGCCGGGCGCAGGTCGCGGCCGTCGCGCGCGCAGGCGGCCAGGAGCAGGGCGACCGCAGGCAGGGCCAGGGCGGCAGCGGGCAGGGCCAGGGCACGTCTCACGGGGTGCGAGCGTAGGCCCTCGCTGCCACGCATGGGCGGGCACCCGTCGATCCCCGACGGTAGCCTGACCGTCGTCATGGACGGATCGCCCCACCCCGACCTCACCCTTCTCACGGTGCACGCGCACCCCGACGACGAAGCCTCCAAGGGCGCACCCACGTGTGCGCGCTACAAGGCCGAAGGCGTGCGCACCGTGCTCGTGTGCTGCACCGGCGGCGAGGAGGGCGACCTCCACAACCCGAAGCTGGCCCTGCCCGGCGGCCCGTTCCACGGGCTGGAGGGCGAGGCGGTGAAGGCCAAGATGGCCGAGGTGCGCCCCGGCGAACTGGCCCGCAGCGTCGAGATCATCGGCTTCGACGAGCACGTCATGCTCGGCTACCGCGACTCGGGCATGAAGGACCACGAGGCCAACGACCATGCCGACTCGTTCCACACCGCCGACCTCGACGAGGCGGTCGGCCGCCTGGTGGCGGTCATCCGCCGCACCCGCCCGCAGGTGATCATCACCTACGGCGACGACCAGCGCGGCTACCCGCACCCCGACCACGTGAAGGTGCACGACATCAGCGTGCCCGCCTTCGACCGGGCCGGCGATGCCTCGTGGTACCCCGAGGCGGGAGAGCCCTTCCAGCCGTCGAAGCTCTACTACACGGTGTGGAGCCGGGCCCGCATGCTGGCCATGCACGAGGCGTTCATCCGGCTGAAGGGCAAGAGCCCCTTCGACGAGAAGTGGTTCGATCGTCCCGATCACGACCACCGGGTCACCACCCGCATCGGCGTGCGCGACTACCTGTGGGCCCGCACCGAGTCGCTGAAGGCCCACGCCACCCAGGTCGACCCCGACGAGGCGTGGTGGTTCGGGCTGAGCGACGCAGAACTGGCCGAGGTCTACCCGTGGGAGGACTGGGAGCTGGCTCGGTCCGTCGTGGGTGGCCCGCCCGACGGCGGGGTCGAAGACGACCTGTTCGCCGGCGTGCGCACGACGTCCGCGGCGCGCTGATGGCCACGCTGCAGGTGCACGTGGTGCTGGGCAAGAAGGACGAGCGGGTCGCCGGCCCGGCCGATGCCGACGTGGTGCTCACCGTCGGCGCCGCCGACGTCCACCTCGACCCGACGGTCGCGTTCATGCAGGGCAAGTTGAAGTCCACCGGCAGCACCGGTGCGCTCTTCGAGCTGCTGGTCTCGGGCGAGGTCGCGCTGACGCTGGCCGAGCTCAGCGACGCATGACCTCGCGCAGCTCCCGGTAGCCCACCAGCAGGGCGCCGCTGGCCTCGAGTCGGTGCCGCACGTCGGGGTCGTGCACCAGGACGTGGTCCTCGATCCACCCCTCGGCGTCGGCCGACAGGGCCCGTACTTCGGGCGTGTCGATGGCCGGTTGCACGTGGATCTCGGTGACGCCGGGCTGCAGGGACGCGATCTGGTCCATCACCCGCTCGCGGGACCCTGCGTGCCAGTTGTGGTCGAAGTGGTCGGGGAACACGATGCCCTCGTCGGCGGCCAGGCGGCGGAACGGGAAGCCGATGTCCTGCTCGCTCACGGTGGACGGCAACCGCACGGGTAGCCGGAACTCGACGGCGAGGTCGAGGTAGACGTCGAAGAACTCGGGGCGCAGCGACATCGCCGACAGGTGGGGGGCCAGGTGGGTCACGTCGAGCCCCCACGCCAGGGCCCGCTCGATCTGGGCCCGGCACTCGCGGCGGACCTCGTCGATGTCGGCGTGCTCCCACAGGTCGTCGATGGTGCGGGGGAAGCCGCCCTCGCCCGACAGCAGCGACGGCGACTGGGTGATCGGTCCCCAGCGGTACAGCTCGTGTTCGGCGTTGAGCGTGAGGTGCACGCCCACGTCCTCGCCGCGGTAGCCCGCGGCCGCATGGCGGGCCCACGGGGCCGGCACCATGAGCGACGCGCACGTGGCCACCCCGTGTCGCAACGCGTCGTAGATGCCCACGTTCAACGCATGGCAGGTGCCGAGGTCGTCGCAGGAGATGACGACCACCCTGCTCCCTGCCGGGAAGCCCAGACGTTCGACCAGCTCACTCACGGGTCACGAACCTAGCGGGCGGCGGCGCCTCCAGGCGGGCGAGCTCGGCGGCGATGTTGGCGCGGGCCCGCCGTTCGCGGTCGTCGCCCGCAGCGACGTGGAAGACCGTGGCCTGGTCGAGGAGGTACCGCAGCACCGCGGCGCGCCCCGTGCGCCAGCCGGCATCGTCGACGTGGGCGTACTCGGTGCGCACCCCGTGCACGTAGGTCTGGTACGTGGCCGGGTCGCCGCCGAGCACGGCCAGATCGGCATCCACCAGCACCGCACCGGCGGTGTCGCCGGGCGCCGGGGCGTGACCGGCGGTCAGGCTGATCAGCCGGCCCACCTCGGCCACCCGTGCCGGCGGCACAGCCAGAGCCCCCAGCCGCTCGGCGGCCAGGGCCGCCGACGCCGCCTCGTTGGCCCCGGCGGCGGCCCGGGGGTCGTAGACGGCGTCGTGGAACCACGCGGCCAGCGCGACGGTCGCCCCGTCGACCCCGGGTGCGCACGGCAGCAGGCGGCCCACCTCGCGCAGCACCCGCGCCACGTGCACGAAGGTGTGGTAGCGGCGGTGGGGCTCCCCGTGACGGCCTCGGAGCTCGTGGTAGACGTCGGCTCCGCCCGGCGGCAGCCCGAGGGCAGCCCACCGCGCCGTCATCTCGCGTTCCAGGGCGGCATCGGACACGACACCAGTCTGCCCGGGCGGCGAGGATGGGTGCCTGTGACGTTGTTGGTGGACGAGTGCCGTTGGTGGCACCGGGGCCGGCGCTGGTGCCACCTGGTGAGCGACGAGAGCCTGGCGGAGCTGCACGCCTTTGCCGCGTCCCTGGGGATCCCCGAGCGGGGCTTCCACGGCGACCACTACGACCTGCCCGAGGACGACCGCTCCGAGGCGCTCGGCCGGGGTGCGGTGGCGGTGGAGAGCCGCGAGCTGGTGCGACGCCTGCGCGGCGCCGGCCTGCGTCTGTCACCCGCCGCTCGTCGTGACGCGGCCGGCTGGTGAGGCCGGAGCCCCGAACGACGCGCACGCGCCCCACAGCCCGAGCCGCTGCTGGCGGGCGGCGGCCACGGCGGTGGCGAACTCGCCGGCGTGGGCCGTGTTCGGCTCGATGCTGAGCACGTTGGCGTAGCCCAGGCGGGCCAGCTCCAGGTTGACGAACAGGCCATCGGTTCCCCGGTACACGTAGGCGAGCAGGCGCCCGTACGGGTCGCGCGGCTCGGCGTCGCGCACCAGTCGGACCTGGGTGCCCACCGCCACCAGGCCGGCGGTGAACGCCGACGCCTCGGGTCCGTAGCACTGCACCGGGGTGTTCGGCTTCTTCGTCTCGGCCGTGTCGATGCCGATGAAGCGGACCCGCTCGGTCGACCCGTCGATGCGGACGTCGATGGTGTCGCCGTCGTCGATGTGGGTGACCACCGCGGCGGCACCCGGTACCGTCGGGACGTTCGGGGACGGCGGCCCGGCCGGGGTCGACCGTCGTAGGGGTGCCGTGCACGAAGCGACGCTGGCCGCCGCCAGGAGCAGCACGGCCACCGGGGTGGCGGGTCGGCGGGAACTCGGGGTCATGGGCGTACCGTCCTGATCGGTGGATCGAAGGGCCCACGAGGACCCGATCAGGTGTGCTCACCGCGGCGAGCACGGAGATCGTAAGCAAACTGCACCATTCCGCCGCTACCGCGACTGGTACCGCTCGCTCAAGCTGGCAAGTGCACCGGCCGATGGTACGCGGCCGGTGACGGTGGGCCTCCGCCACCTGCCGAAAGTGGGATCGATGCACCGCACCCGAGCGTCCCGCTCGACGACGCCATGCTGACCGAAGGAGCCGCCCGGCGGCCCGACGGGACGCGCTCCAGCGTCCTGATCGTGGACGACTCGCCCGACAGCATCACCGCCCTCGGTGAGCTGCTCAAGCCGCACTACCAGGTGCGCGCCGTCACCACCGGCGAGCGGGCCATCGCGGTGGCCACCTCCGACCAGCCGCCCGACCTGATGCTGCTCGACGTGATGATGCCCGACATCAGCGGGTTCGACGTGCTGCACCGCCTGCGCACCCACCCGGTGTCCAGGGCCATCCCCGTGATCTTCGTGACCGCGCTGCACACGACCGACGAGGAGTCCGAAGGCCTCGCCGGGGGTGCGGTCGACTACATCACCAAGCCGTTCCGGCCGTCGATCGTGCTCGCCCGGGTCCGCACCCACCTCGAGCTGAAGCACGCGCGCGACCTGCTGGCCGACCACAACCGTCGGCTGGAGGCCGAGGTGGAGCGGCGCATGGCGGAGAACCAGCTCGTCCAGGACGTGAGCATCCGCGCCCTGGCCCTGGTGACCGAGGCCCGCGACCACGAGACCGGCAACCACATCCAGCGCACGAGTGCGTACGTGCGAACGCTGGCGGGCCATCTGGCCCGGCGGCCGCGCTACGCCGGCGAGCTCACCGAGCAGGCGATCGACGTGCTGGCCCGCTCGGCCCCGCTCCACGACATCGGCAAGGTCGGGATCCCCGACCACATCCTGCTCAAGCCCGGCCGGCTCGACCCCGACGAGCGGACGATCATGGAGACCCACGCCGCGCTGGGTGCCGACGCCATCGCCCGCGCCCTCCAGGGTGCCGAACGGCGGGTCGACTTCCTCACCGTCGCGATGGAGATCGCCCGCCACCACCACGAGCGATGGGACGGCTCGGGCTATCCCGACCGTCTCGCCGGCGAGGGCATCCCGCGCTCGGCCCGGCTCATGGCCATCGCCGACGTGTTCGACGCCCTCATCAGCCGGCGGGTCTACAAACCACCGATGCCCTTCGCCGAGGCCTACGAGATCATCGTGGCCGGCCGGGGCTCGCAGTTCGATCCCGACGTGGTGGAGTGCTTCGTGGCCGCGTTCGACGAGATGTGCGCCATCGCCTCGCGCTACCGCGACGAGCCGCGGCCGACCGCGCGCCGGGTGGCCGTGTCCGGCCCCGTGGAGGTCGGCGCGCCGTCGTGAGCCCCAACGGCCGCGGCAAGGGTGCCGTCGCCCGCATCGTCGGGCTGTACGTCTCGTTCTCGGCGTTGTGGATCCTGCTGTCGGACCGGGCCGTCAACGTGCTGGTCACCGGCGAGGCCGCCCGCGAGGTCGCCAACACGGTCAAGGGGTGGTGCTTCGTCGCCGTCACGGGGACCACGCTCTACGTGCTGCTGTCGCGCCTCGCCCGCCGGCTCGCTACCGGCGAGCAGCGCGCCGTGACCGAAGCGGCCGGCCGCATGGAGCTCGCGGCCCGCATCGAGCAGATCGCCGCCGCCTGGCCCAGCGTGCTCTACGCCGTGCGGCTCAGGCTCGACGGGGTGATGGAGATGCCCTACGCCGCGCCCGGCATGGCCGACCTGTTCGGCCTGGACGTGCCCGCGGTGGCCGACGACGTCGCCCCGGTCTTCGCCCGGATGCACCCCGACGACTTCCGGGTGGTGCGCAAGCTCGCGCTCGAGTCGGCGCGGGAGATGGCGCCGTGGCAGGTCGACTTCCGCTACGACCACCCGGTGCGGGGCATGCGGTGGATCGAGGGACGTTCGCTGCCGGTCCGCCTCGCCGACGGCTCCACGTTGTGGAACGGGACGTTCACCGACGTTTCCGACCACAAGCAGATCGAGCAGGCGCTGATCGATGCCGACGACCTGCTGCGCGATGCGCTGGCGGCGTCGGACATGGCGGTATGGGAGTGGGACGCCGACACGGCACAGATGTACCTCTCGCCGGAGTTCGACGCCGTCGCCGGGATGGCGGCACCGTTCACGGGCATCGAGGCCATGTGGGACCGCGTCCCGGTCGAGGACCGCGCGGCGATGCGCGCCGTGATCCGCGAGGTGATGGCGGGCGGCACGATGGTGCCCCAGGAGATCCGGTTCCGCCGCGACGACGGCACCACGATGTGGCTTCAGATGCTGGCCCGTCGCCGGCCCTCCGCCACCGGTCGGGCCGTGCTGGTTGGCACCGTGCAGGACATCACCGACCGCAAGCGCACCGCCGAGGCCCTGGACGTGCTCGAACGGCGGGCGGTGCTGGCGCTGGAGGCCGCCGGGCACGGGGTGTGGGACTACGACGGACGCACGCACCGCACGTTCTTCTCGCCGCAGTGGAAGGCCATGCTCGGCTACGCCGAGCACGAGATCACCGACGACCCGCTCGAGTGGGACCGCCGGGTGCATCCCGATGATCTCGGGTCCACCCTGCACGCGCTCGACGAGCACATCGCCGGGCGTCGGCCGCTGTACCGCCACGAGCAGCGGATGTTGCGGCGCGACGGCAGCTACCTCTGGGTGCTGGACCAGGGGGAGGTGCTCGAGCGCGACGACGACGGGCGGCCACTGCGCCTGCTCGGCACGTTCACCGACATCTCGTGGAAGCACGAGCTCGACGAACGGCTGCGCGAGAGCGAGCAGCGCTACCGCTCGATCGTGTCGTCGCTCAGCGAGGGCCTCGTGCTGGTGGACGCCGAGGGCGACGTGCAGACGATCAACCGGTCGGCCCGCCGCATGCTCGGCATCGAGGAGGGCGTGCCCGCGACCCGGTTGCCCCTGACCTTCGACACCGAGGCCGTCGACCGCGACGGGCTGCACCTGGCGGCGGTGGACCACCCGATCTGGCGCACCCTGCGCACGGCCGAGCCCTGCCGCGACGTGGTGGTCGGCGTGGCCGGGAGCGACGGTCGCCAGCGTTGGATCGCCATCAACGCCGAACCCATCGGCCGCGACGACGCCGGCGCCCCCTTCGCCGTCGTGGCGTCGCTGAACGACATCACCGAGCGGCTGCAGGCCGAGCACGAGCTGCAGGAGCACCGGACCCACCTGGAGCGCCTGGTGACCGAGCGGACCCGCCAGCTCGAGCTGGCCTACGAGGTGCTCACCGGCAGCGCCGCCGAGGTGGCCGACCTGTACGACAACGCGCCGTGCGGGTACCACTCGCTCGACGCCACCGGCACGTTCGTGGCCATGAACGCGACCGAGCTGTCCTGGCTCGGCTACGAGCGTGACGAGATCATCGGCCGCAAGAAGATCTCCGAGGTGGTGGCGCCCGAGTCGTGGCCCGCGCTGGAGCAGGGGTTCACCCGACTGTTGACCGGCGAAGCGGTCAACGGCGTCGAGCTCGTGTTCCTGCGCCGCGACGGCTCACGGCTGCCGGTGGTGGCGAGCGCCACCGCGATCGTCGACGAGCAGGGCGGCTTCGTGGCCAGCCGCTCGACGGTGTTCGACGACACGGTGCGCACCGAGCGCGACCGCCAGATCGCCCGTCTGAACGCCGAGCTCGAGCGCCGCGCCGACGACGCCGAGGCCGCCAACCGGGCCAAGAGCGTGTTCCTCGCCACCATGAGCCACGAGATCCGCACGCCGCTGAACGCCATCGTCGGCCTCACCCACCTGGTGCGTACGGAACGGTTCGACGTGGCCCGCGACGCCCTCGTCGACAAGCTGTTCGCCGCATCGCAGCACCTGACGGCCGTGATCAGCGACGTGCTCGACCTGTCGCGCATCGAGGCCGACCGGGTCCAGCTCGAGCGGGCCGACCTGCGCCTCGCCGACGTGCTCGCGGACGCTCGCGGGCTGGTGACCGACCGGGCGTTGGCCAAGGGTCTCGCCGTCGACATCGACCTCGATCCGCGGCTGCCACAGGTCGTGCGGGGCGACCCGACGCGGCTGCGCCAGCTCGTGCTGAACTACCTCACGAACGCGGTGAAGTTCACCGAGCGCGGCCGGGTCCTGGTGCGCTGCCTGGCCGGTGAGGTCGACGCCGATGCCGTCACCATCCGCGTCGAGGTCTCCGACACCGGCCCGGGCATCAGCCAGGCCGAGCAGGCCCTGCTGTTCGTGCCGTTCGAGCAGCTCGATGCCAGCACCACCCGCCGCCACGGCGGTTCGGGTCTCGGCCTCGCCATCAACCGGCGGCTCGCGTCGCTCATGGACGGTGAGGTCGGCGTGGTGAGCGCCGAGGGCGAGGGCAGCACGTTCTGGTTCACGGCCGTCCTGCACCGCAGCGACGCGCCGGCGCCGTCGGCCCTGGCCGGCGGGGCGCCGCTGCGCGCCGTCGAGCAGGTGCCGCTGTACGGCCACGTGCTCGTTGCGGAGGACGACCCGCTCAGCCAGGAGGTGGCGGTGTCGCTGCTGCGCGGCATGGGCCTCACGGTCGATGCGGTGGGCGACGGGGTGTCGGCCGTGCGCAAGGCGGCGGCCACCCAGTACGACCTCGTGCTCATGGACGTGCACATGCCACTCATGGACGGCATCACCGCCACCCGCATCATGCGCGGCCTGCCCGGCATGATCGACGTGCCCATCGTGGCCATGACGGCCAATGCCTTCCGCGAGGACCGGGCCGCGTGCCTGGCCGCCGGTGCGACCGATCACGTGGCCAAGCCGGTCGAGCCGAGCGTGCTGCGGGCCACGCTGGCGTGCTGGCTGTCGGACGAGCAGCACCACCTCGACCTGGTCGACGACACCGAGCTGTCGGCGTCGCTCCGCGTGCCCGGGCTGCGGCCCGGCCTCTCGCCGGAACGGGGCCTGCGGTACACGAGCGGCGATGCCCGCAGCTACCTGCGCTGGCTGCACCGCTTCGCGTCCACCAACGGCGCGGCGGTGGCCGAGCTGCGACCGGGCGCCACCGACATCACCGGCGACCGCGCCGCCCTGTTGGCGCTGGCCCACCGGTTGAAGGGCTCCGCCGGGCTGATCGGTGCCGTCGAGGTCGAGGAGCGGGCCACCGAGCTCAACGACGTGCTGCGCGCCGGCCCGACCGACGCGCCCGTGCTCGACATGGCACGCGCCCTGGGCGACGCGCTCGGGCGCGTCGTGGCCTCGATCAGCACCCTGCCGACGGTGGACGACGACGACGGTGACGACGGCCGCGGCGGGGACCTGCTCGTGCACGAGCTGGAAGAGCTGTTGGCCGCGGCCGACGTGCTGGCCACCGATCTGTGGGTCCGGCGCCGGGCCCAGCTCGGCACGGCGTTGGGCGAGCGTTCGATGGCGGTCGGTGCTGCCATCGAACGCTACGACTACGACGAGGCGTTGCGCCTGCTGCGGGCTACAGCCGCTCGATGATGGTGCCGGTGCCGAGTCCGCCACCGCAGCACATGGACACGAGACCGTAGCGGCCACCGGTGCGCTCGAGCTCGTAGAGCGCCTTGGTGAGCAGGAACGCGCCGGTGGCGCCGAGCGGGTGACCGAGGGCGATGGCCCCGCCGTTCGGGTTGACCTTGGCCGGGTCGGCGCCGACTTCCTTCTGCCACGCCAGCACCACCGAGGCGAACGCCTCGTTGATCTCGAAGGTGTCGATCTCGTCGATCGTGAGGCCGGTGCGGGCCAGCATCTTCCGGGTGGCATCGATCGGACCGGTGAGCATGAGCACGGGGTCGACGCCGACGAGGCAGGTGTCGACGATGCGGGCCTTCGGCGTGAGCCCCAGGGCGGCGGCCTTCTCCTCGCTCATGAGCAGCAGAGCGGCCGAGCCGTCGGAGATCTGCGACGAGTTGCCCGCCGTGTGCACGCCGTTCTCGCGGCCGACCGGCTTCAACGACGCCAGCTTCTCGAGCGTGCTCTCGCGCATGCCCTCGTCGCGCGCCACGGTGTGGGTGCTGCCGGTGGGCTTGCCCTCTGCGTCGACGTCGGGGGCGTCGATGGTGACGAACTGACCGTCGAAGCGGCCCTCGGCCCAAGCCCGGGCGGCGAGCTGCTGGCTGCGCAGACCGAACGCGTCGGTGTCGTCACGCGTGATGTTCCACTTGTCGGCGATGCGCTCGGCGCCCTCGAACTGCGAGGTGAACTCGTACCGGTCGAAGTAGGGCTTCGGGATCGGCACGCCGAGGCCGAGCTTCTTCGACGAGTTGATGCCGATGGGGATGCGGCTCATGATCTCGACGCCGCAGGCGACGGCCACGTCGACGACGCCGGCGGCCACGAGAGCGGTGGCCAGGCCGGTCGCCTGCTGGCTGGAGCCGCACTGGGTGTCGACCGTGGTGGCGGCGACGTTCTGGGGCAGGCCGGCGGCCAGCCAGCCCGTGCGCGTGATGTTGAAGCTCTGCTCGCCCACCTGGGACACGCAGCCGCCGATGACCTGGCCGACCTCGCTCGGGTCGATGCCCGAGCGCTCGATGACCGCCCTCAGCGGGTTGCCCAGGAGATCAGCGGGATGAACCGTGGAGAGACCACCTCCGCGACGACCGATCGGGGTGCGGACGGCTTCGACGATGACGACGTTTCCCATGGCGGAAGGTTACGGTGCGGGGCGTGCCATCGTTCAACCCGCTCACGTTCCCGACCGATGATCACCGCAGCGCCCCGGCCCGCTGGTTCAGCGTTCGTGCCGGCAAGGTGCTGGTGGGCGAGGAGCCGTTGATGGGCGGTGTCGCCCACTTCCTCGGCGAGCTCGATGGCCATGCCTGCTGGGCCGAGGAGATCGACGAGAAGATGCCCGACGACGGCGGCTTCCTCGATCTGTACTCGCTGTTCGGCCGCATGAGCGAGCCCGAGTGGGTCATGGGCGGCCGGGCCGTCCAGATCGTCGACTGGGCCCGCAACCACCGGTTCTGCGGCCGCTGCGGGCAGCCGACCGAGCCGTCCGCCAACGACCGGTCCATGATGTGCCCGGGGTGCAAGCTGCCGGCCTACCCGCGCCTGGCGCCGGCCATCATCACGCTGGTGACCCGCAACGGCGGCGAGGAGGCCCTGCTCGCCCGCGGCGTGCAGTTCCGCGGCCCCATGTTCTCGTGCCTGGCCGGGTTCGTGGAGCCGGGCGAGTCGCTCGAGGAGGCGCTGGCGCGTGAGGTGTTGGAGGAGGTCGGCGTGGGCGTCACCGACATCGCGTACCAGAGCAGCCAGCCCTGGCCGTTCCCGCACTCGCTCATGCTCGGCTTTCGCGCCACGTGGACGGGTGGTGAGATCGCACCTGACCCGACCGAGATCGCCGAGGCGGCGTGGTACACCCGCGACGCGCTGCCCAACATCCCGCCGCGCATCTCGATCGCCCGCAAGCTCATCGACGGCTGGATCGAGGAAGGCTGACGGCTCAGGCCGTGAGGTGGGCGGCCAGGGCGGCGCGGGTGGCGTCACGCGTGCCGACGTCGGGGGCGCACACCTCGATGCGCAGGTCGGTGGCACCCGCGGCGGCGTAGGCGGCGAGCCCCTCGGCCACGTGGTCCCATGAGCCGATGAGGAAGAGGTCGGCCGGCTCGGTGAGGCCCTCGCGCGCCAGCACCGCGGCGTAGGACGGGAGCACCTTGTAGACCGCCCCGATCTGCTGGGCCAGGGCGTAGGCCGGCGCCGGATCGTCGGTCACGCAGATGCGCACCAGCGCCATGACCCGCAGCGGCCCGGGCCGGCCGGCGGCTTCGGCGGCGGCGTCGAGCACCGGCCGGATGCACGAGGCGATCGTCTTCGGCCCGCACTGGCCCACCGTGGTGCCGTCGGCCGCCCGGGCGGCCAGCTCGAGCATGCGGGGTCCGAGCGCAGCGAGCAGCACCGGGGTGGGTGCGGCGGTGATGTCGAGCGCGGCGCGGGTCGTGAGCTGCGTACCGGTCGCGTCGGCCGGCTGGCCGGCCAGCAGCGGTTGCAGGCCGGCCAGGAACTCACGCGTGAACGCCAGCGGATGGTCCCACGACAAGCCGAGCACCCCTTCGGCCAGCATCCGGTGCGACGGCCCCACGCCGAGCGTGAACCGGCCGTTCCACGCCGTCTGGGCGGTGCGGGCGGCTTGGGCCAGGCCCATCGGGTGGCGGCCGTAGAGCGGCACCACCGACGTGCCCGCCTCGCCGAGTCCGGGCGCGTCGTCGGCGACCGCAGCGAGGGCTACCACGGGGTCCACCGCCATGGCGTGCGACACCCAGAAGCCGTCGAAGCCGGCGGTGTCGGCGTAGCGGGCATGCTCGCGGACCTCGGCGATGGTGCGCAGCTGGGTGCCGCCGGCCAGACCCCAGCGGATGCCGAAGCGGTCGCCGCGCCGAGGGCCGGAACGCTCGGGCGCGCCCATCAGTGGAGCCGCTCGGTCACGCCGAAGTCGGTGGCGTGACGCAGCATGAAGGCCGCGCCGTGCTCGTGGTTCAAGGCGGCGCGCTCACCGTAGATGCGTTCTTTCTGGCCCTGGAACACGGCCCGGTCACGGGCCAGCGGCGTGAGCCGGCGGGCCCGTTCGACGGCGGTGGCCAGCACCGCGTCGGCGTCGACCGTGTGCTGCACGATGCCCACTGCGGCGGCGTCGGGCGCCGTCCACCGCCGAGCGAGCTGCACGGTCTCGTAGAACGCCGACATCGGCATCTTGTGACGGAACAGGGCCAGCTCGGGGTCGGGGATGGCGATGCCGATCTCCATCTCGTTGGCGCACAGGTAGCCGCGGTCGCGGCGCATCACGCGCACGTCGTGGCACAGGGCGATCATGAACCCGGCACCGAAGGCGTGGCCGCCGATGGCGCACACCGTGGGGATCGGGAACGTGATGACGCGCGAGAACACGGCCATGGTCTCGATGCCGAACACCCGCCGGTCGCCACCAGGGTGCTCGCCCGCGCCCATCACCCACTCGAGATCGAGACCGTTGGAGAAGAACTTCGGATCGGCCGACGCCGTCACCAGCGCGGCCGGGCCGGTCGAGGCCTCGACCTCGTCGAGGGCGGCCGCGAGGGCGCGGGTGAACGTGGTCGTCCACCGGTTCTCGCCCGCGGTCATCGTCAGCACGAACACGTCGCCGTCGCGCTCGAGGCGCACCAGATCAGTCGTCACGGCGCGAGTCTGGCACCGCTAGAGGTGGCGACCGAAGTACTCGAGGATCGCCTCGAAACGCTGCACGCGGTGGCACGGCGAACCCGAGCGCGTGAGCTCGTGGCCCTCGCCGGGGAAGCGCAGGAACTCGACCGGCTTGCCCAGCAGGCGCAGGGCCACGAACAGCTCCTCGGCCTGCGAGATGGGGCAGCGCAGGTCGTCTTCGGAGTGCAGGATCAGCACGGGGGTGTTCATGTCGCGCACGTAGGAGATGGGCGACATGCGCAGGTACTCCTGGGGGTCGTCCAGGTGGGTCACGCCCAGCTCGGTGCGGAACGCGGTGGCGATGTCGCTCGTCCACTCGAGTGTGAGCATGTTGTTCACCGAGCGCTCCGACACGGCGGCGGCGAAGCGGTCGCTGTGGCCGACGAGCCAGCTCGTGAGGTAGCCCCCGTAGCTGCCGCCGATCACCCCGATGCGGGCGGGGTCGATCGCGGGGTAGCGCGCCAGCACGGTGTCGACCACGGTGTGGATGTCGTCGGCGTCGACGCTGCCCCAGCCGGTGCCGGGCAGGATGCGGCTCTTGGCGCCGGCGATGGCGCGACCCCACGCGGTCTCGCGCCCCGACCCGCCGCGCGGGTTCGACAGCACCACCACGTAGCCGGCTCCCGCCTGCACCTGGGCCTCGTCGAAGAAGCGGTGGCCGAACTGGGTGAAGGGTCCGCCATGGATGTTCACCAGCATCGGGTAGCGGGCGGTGCCCGAAGCGTCGTACCCCTCGGGCAGGAACACCCACACGTCGATCTCGTGGTCACCGGCGGTGAGCGACACGGGGGCGATGGGCCGGGCCTGGGCGCGGAACGACGCAGTGGCCTCGGAGACCCGGCGCTCGAGGCCGGCGCGCACCACGAACGCCTCGTTCGGTTCGTGGGCGGTGCCGGCGGCGAGGGCGAGCACGCCACCGGCCGCGTCGAAGGCGGCCACGGCGCGGGACCCGGCGACGAGGGGTTCGATGGCGCCGCCGGCGACCGGCACGAGGTAGAGGTGCACACCGCCTCGATCCTCGACCGCGGCCACCAGGTGGCCGTCGTCGGCCCAGCGGGGCCGGCCCGGGCTCGGGTACGGCGACCAGGTGCGGTCGAGGCCGGTGTCGAGCCAGCGCCGCTCGCCCGTGGCCAGGTCGAGCAGGCCGAGGCGCCCGTTCTGCGGGTCGACGTCGGGGTCCTCGCCGCCGGTGAAGGCGACCTGGGTGCCGTCGGGCGACACGCACGGGTCGCCGACGCGGATCGCGCCGGTGGTGAGCGGGCGAGGCTCGCCGTGCAGCGGCACCAGGTGCAGGTGCGACTGCAGGTCGAGGTCCCACGTGTCGTGGGTGGCGGCCGCGCAGACCAGGCCGGTGCTGTCGGGCAGCCAATCGGCGCCGTCGAACTCGTGCTCGCCCGGCGTGAGGTCGCGCGCCGCCAGCGACGCGTCGGTGGGCACGACCCACAGGTGGCGGGGCCGGTCGATCGTCCATCCCTCGTTGTCGAGGCGGGCGTAGAAGCGTCCGATGCGGCGCGGCGGGCGGGCCCGCAGGTCGGTGATGCGGGCATCGGCGGTAGGGGCGCGGCGCACGAACGCCAACCAGCGGCCGTCGGGCGACCACCGCAGGTTGCCCGCCGTCTCGGTGTCACCGGTCAAGGTGATCGCCTCACCGGCGCGGTCGACGGCGAGCATGCGCACGGAGACGCGGAGCTCCTCGCCCGGCTGTTCGGAGGTGAAGGCGAGGAGCCGGCCGTCGGGCGACCACGTGGGCACGCCATCGGCGTGATCGCCGGCGGTGAGCGGACGGGGCGGCTCGGAACCGTCGGTCGGCGCGATCCAGATGCGGCTGCGGTAGCGGTTGGCGGGCAGGTCGATGCCGCCCACCACGTAGGCGAGCGTGCGACCGTCGGGTGACAGCGCCACGCTCGTCACCGACCGGTAGGCACCGAGATCCGAGGGTTGCATGGTGGGCAACGCTACCGGGCGGCCCACCCGCGGTGGCTCACTCCGCCAGGCCCACCGGCGCGCCGTCGACGATCTGGTCGAGGTACTCGCTCATGCCGTAGCCCACGCGACCGTCGGCCATGCGCCACCGGGTCATGCCCTCGCTGATGCGAGTGAACAGCTCGTTGCCGTCGGGGTCGGTGCGGCGGTTGCGCAACGGGATGAGGCTCAGCACCTCGCCCGTGAACGACCACGCCTTCCCGCTGCGGCTAGAGCTCAACGTGGCCGTGATGGCCTGGTGGTAGCGGTCGGAGCCGGTGGACTCGGTGGACAGCGTGATGTCGTCGCACAGGTGGATGCGGCCGTCCTCCCACACGAACCCGCCGCGGGTGCCGGTGGTGTCGCGCTTGGCGACCCGTGATGCCATGAAGCCGAAGTCGGGCCCCACGTTGGCGGTGAGCCAGCGGTAGTACCACGGGGCCTGCCAGTACCGCGGTCCCCACGAGTGGTCGCGCAGGCCCGAGCCGCGGATGTCCCAGGTCTCGTCGCCGACCACGATGGTGCCGGCGGCCTCGACCAGCTGCTCGTAGTGGCCCTTGGCGAACTCCTCGCCCGGTGCCTCGTGCGGCGTGTCGGGTTCACCGCCGAACATGGAGGCGCGACCCTGCCCCGTGAAGGTGAGGCGCACCTCGCACGGCACGCGCGGGTTGTCGCGGAACGCCTGGCGCGGGTCGCTCATGGCCGTGGGGTCGTCGAGCACGATGACTCCGCCCGCGTCGTCGACGCGCAGCTCCTCGAACGGCTTCACGATGGTCCACTGCATGCCGCCGGCGTCGAACGCGTCGTTGTCGGTGATGTTCGGGCGCTTGAACGTGAACGCGACGCGGCCATCGGGCAGGTAGAGGCACACCGTCATCTCGGCGTAGCCCTCGTTGGCACGGTTGCCGATGCGGAACCACCCGCCCACGAGCTGATCGTGGTCGAAGCAGTTGATGTACATGCTCTCGTTGAAGTTCGGCTCCGGGCCGAGCTCGTGCATGTACTCGTCGGACGGATCGAGACGTACCCCCATGGGCCAGACCGTAGCCCGCGTGGGTCAGCCGTTGGCCACCTTGGCCTGCAGGCGGCGCATGCCGCGGATCCAGCGGTCGTAGTCGCCCGTCTTGCGCTGCCAGTAGGTGAGCACCTCGGGGTGGGGGAGGATCAAGAACATGTCTGTTTCCACCGCCTCCAGGCAGGCCTGGGCGACGTCGTCGGGCTCCAGCACCGCGCCGCCGGCGCGCACCGCCGCGGCGCCGGCAGCGTCCACCCCGTTCGTGAGCATGTTGGTGTTCACCCCCTGCGGGCACAGGCAGCTGACCTTCAGCCCGCGGTCGCCGTAGGTGACGGTGAGCCACTCGGCGAAGGCCACGGCGGCGTGCTTGGTGAGCGCGTAGGGAGCCGAGCCGATCTGGGTGAGCAGACCTGCGGCCGACGCGGTGGAGCAGAAGTACCCCTCGCGGCGCGTCAGCCAGTCGGGCATCAGGTGGCGCGCCGCGAGGTAGTGCGCCTTCACGTTCACGGAAAAGGCCAGCTCCCAGATGTCGTCGGGTGTCTCGAGGTCGGTGCCCGCGCCGACGCCGGCGTTGGCCCAGTAGAGGTCGATGGCGCCGAACGTCGCTCGCGTGCGGTCGATGACCGCGACGATGTCGTCCTCTCGGCACACGTCGCCGCCGAGGGCGATCGCCGTGCCCGGACGGCGGGCGTCGAGCTCGGTGGCCACCGCCTGCGCCCCCGCGCCGTCGATGTCGGTGACCATCACGTTGGCGCCGGCGGTGTGGAAGCGACGGGCCAGCGCCCGCCCGATCCCGCCCGCCGCACCGGTGATGACGCATGTCCTGCCGGCCAGTTCCATGGGCCGGATCGTAGGCAGTTCCAGAGAGTTTCGTGAATGCTGTGTAAGCGGTGCCGCTGCGTCACCACGAACCCGTGAGGCGGGCGATAGAGTTGCGTCCATGACCGAGACGCGCGAACTGGACGTCATCACCGAGGCCCTGTCTGTCATCGACAAGGCCCTGGGCGAGATGGCACATCGTGAGCTCGTGTCCACGGGTGAGGTGTCCGACCTGCTGCTCGACGTGCGGTCGCTCCTCATCACGCAGGGCGCGAGGAACTGACCACTGGCCGGGTGGTTTCACCCGGCCGCGGCACCCAGTTCCACGAACGCGTCCTCGACGAAGCGACGCAACAACGCCGGCTGGCTGACGGCCGCCGGATCCACGTTGAGGCCCATGTCGAGGCTGCCGCAGTAGCTGAGCACGGTGAGGTTGAACGCCACGCCGGCCAGCGGACCGATCGGGTAGTTCTCGAGCACGTGGCCGCCGGCGATGTAGACCGGGAAGTGCGCGGCCCGCACGTTCGAGGTGGCGAAGTCGACCGACTCCGCTTGCTGGCGGGCGATGCGCGTCACCACCGACGTCGGCAGCGTGGTGGCGATGGCCGAGATCGTCTCCAGCGACGCGGTGGCTGACTCGCCCCGAGCCCGGCCGGTGGCCTCGGCGATGAGGCTGAAGCGCTCCTCGACCGTCATCTTGCCGGTGGGTACCAGCATGCGGGCCAACGAGAACGCGTTGGCGCCCGAACCCGCCTTGCGGGTGCTGATGGCCATGGAGGCGCGCAGCTCGTCGACCGGTTCGCCGAGCTCACGGTGGTAAGCGCCGGCCGCCGCCGCCGCCGCGGTCAGGAACGCCGTGTTCACCGTGCCCCCGAGGCGCTTGGCCGCTTCCTTGGTGGCGTCGAGCGGAAACCGCACCATCTCGAGCCGACGGCGCAGCGACCGTGACGTCCACAGCGGTGAGTGGGCGCGGTCGACGTCGGACAGCTGGGTGGCGATGCCCCGTAGGGTCTCGATGGCGGCGGCGCCGGCGCTGGGCAGGCGGGCCGGCTCGGCCAGCAGGTCGCGCAGCTGGCGCATCACGGCCAGTGGGATCCGCAGACCGCCGGCCACGATCTCGCGCACGGCGGCGGCCGGGTCCTCGGCGGGCAGGTCGTCGTCGAGCTCGTCCTCGACCAGCTCGGGTGCCGGCGCGTCGCGGTCGATGTCGAGGAACTGCATGGACAACCGCACGCTGCCCTCGCCGTCGGCCACCGTGTGGTGCAGCTTCTGGATGAGCGCGCCCTTGCGGCCCTGCAGCCCGTCGACCACCGTGAACTGCCACAGCGGGCGGGTGCGGTCGAACGGGTCGGCGGCGATCAGGGTGGCCAGCTCGGCCAGCTGGGCCCGGGTGCCCGGCTTGGGCAGCGCCAGGTGGCGCACGTGGTACGCGATGTCGAACGAGGGATCGTCGACCCACAGCGGCGCCGAGATGCCACCCGGTGTCGGCTGCACCCGGTGGCGCAGGCGCGGCACGCGCTGGGCGGCAACCTCCATGCGGTGACGCAGGCGCGGCACGTCGATCGGCCGGTCGAGGATGGTGACGTTGGCGAACGTGGAGGACAGGTACGGGTCCTTCTCCAGGCGCCACATCATCGCCTCGGCGTCCGACATGCGCCGGTCGAAGCGCAGCGAGTCACTCATGGGTCCCCACGCTAACCGCCATGGGCCGGGCCGACGTCAGGCAAGGCGGTCCGGTCGTCGCGTCAGCGGGGCCACAGGCGCCGGGCGAGCAGCCCGAGCACGCCGCCCACGACCGCCCCGCCCACGACGTCGGACGCGTGGTGGATGCGTACGTACGGGCGGCTCGTGGCCACCACCGCGGCGATGCCGTACCAGAGCCAGCGTCGGCCCCGGTCGCCGTCGGTGAGCAGGGCGGCGGCGAAGACGGCGGACGAGGCGTGGCCCGACGGGAAGCTCGACGTCTGCGGGCTGCGCAGCCGGTGGGGGTCGACGTGGTCGGTGCGGTCGGGCCGGTCGCGACGGAACAGCCGCTTGATGCCCTGGTTGACGATGAGCGACTCGACGCCGACGCAGACGGCCAGGCGCACCACGTCACGGCGGTACTTCGGCGACACCACGGCGCGGGCTACGGCCAGCCCGTACCAGAGGACGCTGAAGTTCGCCGCCTCGGACAGGCCGTAGAACACGCGGTCGGCCACCGGGTTGCCCCGCAACCGGTCGAGGGCGCCATCGACGGCGTCGTCGAAGCGGGCCACCGTGGGGCCGAAGGGCTGGTCGTCGGCGACGCTGCCGGCGGCGGCGGGGGCCGCGGTCACGCTGGGACGGCCACCTGGCCGAGCGACTCGATGTCGTCGTTGGCGGTGGCGATGCGGGCCGCGGCGTCGGCCGTGAGCCCGGCGAAGATGTCGTGGGCTTCGATGGCGGCCCGCTCGGGATCACCCCCGAACGAGGGGCACCACTGCTGGAAGGCGCACACCTTGCACAGGCCGCTGGTGCGGGGCCGGAAGTCGCCGGAGGCACACGCCTTCTCGACGGCCGAGTAGACCGCCAGCGTGCGCCGGGGCAGGAACGCGACCGACTGCTCGCTGGGGCGGGCCACGATGGTCTCGCCCGTGGACAGGTAGAGCAGCTGCACGCGCGCGGGGCGCTTGCCGAACAGCTGCTGGCACATGAAGGCGTAGAAGTGCACGCCGCCCAGCTTCGACTGCTCCTGCGAGGCGAACGGCGGACGACCCGTCTTGTAGTCGGTGACCACGAGGTCGCCGTTCTCGTCGAGGTCGAGCCGGTCGATGATGCCGCGCAGGGTGAGCGCGCCGACCTGCACCTCGAGCCGGAGCTCGAGCCCGATGTCGCGCACGGTGCGGGGGTCTTCCATGGTGAAGTACGTGCGGACGAGCCGCTCGGCGTCGTCGATGAACGTTGCCTCGGCGGCACTGCCGAGACCCAGGAGCGTGAACTCGGGATCGGTCTGGAACTCGGTGACGGCCCGGTCGAGCGCGGACAGCGCGACCTCGACCGTGCGCTCGCCCGCGTCGTGGGTGAACAGGAGCTCGAGGGCCCGGTGGACGAGGGAGCCCTTGGTCGCCGCCACGCTGGGCGGTTCAGGCAGGCGCTCGATGGAGGCGAAGCGGAAGGCCAACGGGCAGGTCGTGAACGCGTCGACCCGGGAGGGGGAGAGGCTGGTGGGCACCGGAAACGCCATGGGGCCATGCTACGCAGGGGGTGCGCGATGGTTGGGGACCGGGGCGCAGTTCCGGCTCTCCGGCCGGTGCCTCGTTGCCGCGTGGCCGCCGCCGGCAGCGCCCGGCCCAACCGTCGTAGGTGTCACCGGGTCAGACGGTGTGGCCCGGGCGACCCGGCCCGGTGGCGTCCCTGCCCGACATGTCGGCGTTCAACCGGGCCTTGGCCATCAGGTCGGCGACGACCGGCGTGAGCTCGCCGGGCTCCAGGCTGTTGTCGCCGGTGGGGCCCATGTGCCAGCCCTCGGCGATCGACAGCTTGCCGCCGGCGACGTGGAAGATGCGCCCGGTCACGTTCTTCGACAGCGGGCTGGCCAGCCAGGTGACGATCGGTGCGATCCACGCCGGGTCGCGCTCGGCCCGGCCGGCGTCGTCGAGGTCCTCGGGCATGAGGAACTCGGTGAGCCTCGTGAGGGCGCCGGGCGAGATGCAGTTCACGGTGACGCCGTAGCGGTACACCTCTTGCGCGGTGATGGTGGTGAAGGCGGCGATGCCGGCCTTGGCCGCGCCGTAGTTGCCCTGGCCGGCGTTGCCGAAGATGCCCGATACCGACGTGGTGTTGATGATGCGGGCGTCGACGGGCTGGCCCGCCTTGGTCTGCTCGCGCCAGTACGCGGCGGCCCAGCGGGCGGGAGCGAACGTGCCCTTCAGGTGCACCTTGATGACCGCGTCCCACTCGGCCTCGGTCATGTTGACCAGCACACGGTCGCGCAGGATGCCGGCGTTGTTCACGAGCACGTGCAGATCACCGAAGGCCTCGATGGCCGTGTTGATCATGCGCTGGGCCCCTTCCCAGTCGCTCACGTCGTCGGCGTTGGCGACGGCCTCGCCGCCCATGCCCTTGATCTCGGCCACGACCTGCTCGGCCGGGGTGCCGTCGGTCCCCGTGCCGTCGGCCGAGCCGCCGAGGTCGTTCACGACGACCTTGGCCCCCTCCCTGGCGAGCAGAAGCGCGTGCTCGCGGCCGATGCCGCGGCCCGCGCCGGTCACGATGGCTACACGTCCGTCACAGATCCCCATGGGGCCGAATCTAGGCACACCGGCGGGTCCCGCGGCCAGCTGGCGGGCTCGTGGCTCGCTCCAGGGCGCGCCCGCGCTGCGGTACCGTGCGCAACGATGGCTGCTGACGACGACGCGGTGCTGGCCGCCAACCAGGCACTGTACGACACGTTCGAAGCGCGCGACCCGGCGGCCATGGAAGCGTTGTGGACCGGCGACGGCGACATCTTCTGCACCCATCCGGGCTGGCCCACGTTGCACGGCGAGGAGGCGGTGCTGCGCTCGTGGCGGTCGCTGCTCACCAACGCGCAGCACCTGCAGTTCATCGTCACCAACGAGCGGGCGTTCGTGGTGGGTGACGCCGCGTGGGTGACGTGCGACGAGAACATCCTCGCCGACGGCGGTGCAACCGGCGGCACCGTGGCTGCGCTGAACCTGTTCCGCCGGCGCACCGACGGCACGTGGCAGGTGGTGGGCCACCACGGCAGCCCCGTGGCCCGCTGAAGGGTGGGCTGGTTCAGTCGCCCGACAGAGCCACCCACCACGGCTGCACCTCGGCCGGCATGCGCTGCGCGTACATGCGTTCCAGCTCGCTGGCGTCGGCGGACGGCTCCTGCATGCGCGTCGCCGCCAGCGGCGCGGCGCCGGGCACCGGATCGATCCACTCGAAGCGCGCCGACTCGCACAGGTCGCGGAACCCCCCGGCGAGCTGCTCGTGGTGCGGGCTGGCCTGGTGCTGCAGGAAGCTTCGGTAGTCGGGGAACGACAGCAGCGCGTAGTAGGTGCGGTCGGCCGCGCCGCGCCAGTACTCGTAGCGCACGAGGTCGGGTTCGGCGGCGTGCGACGCCCCGTAGATGCCGCGGCAGAAGTCCTCGAACGCCGCCTCGGCGCCCGGCTTCACGGTGAAGTGCACGAACAGGTTCGCCATGGCGATCAGCCCTTCGGTTCGCGGGGCAGGCCGAGCAGGCGCTCCCCGATGATGTTGCGCTGCACCTGGCTGGTGCCGCCGGCGATGCGGCCGCCGGGTGCGGCGAGCATGCCATACGCTTCCGGCCCGTCGAGCATGGCGTCGGCGCCGGCGATGTCGGCGCGCAGCATGGCCTGGGCGAAGCCCATCTCGGTGATGCCCAGCTTCATGAGGCTCGCCGCGGTCGACGCCACGGGTCCCTGGCGCTGCACCATCGCCTTGTAGGCGTGGCCCTTGGCCAGCAGCGAGACGAGCTGCTGACGTTCGTCGGTGGTCAGGGCCCGGCCCTCGGCCAGGCGGGCCATGGCGTCGAGGCGGCGCTCCATGCCCACGACCGCGGTGCCGATGTGGCCGCGCTCGTTGGTGAGCACGGCCATGCCCACGTTCCACCCGTCGTGCAACGGCCCGAGGAGCGCGTCCTTGGGCAGCGGCACGTCGGTGAAGAAGACCTCGTCGAACTCGGCCTCGCCGGTCATCTGCTTCAGCGGGCGGATCTCGATGCCGGGCCGCGCCATGTCGCACAGGAGGAAGCTGATGCCGGCGTGCTTGGGCGCGTCGGGGTTGGTACGGGCCATGAGGATGCCGTACTGGCTGTAACGACCGCCCGAGGTCCACACCTTCTGGCCGTTCACGATGAAGCGGTCGCCGTCGAGCTCGGCCCTGGTGGTGAGCCCACCCAGGTCGCTCCCCGCGCCGGGCTCCGAGAACAGCTGGCACCACAGCAGGTCGGCCCGCAGCGTGGGCGGCAGGAAGCGGGCCTTTTGCTCGTCGGTGCCGAAGCGCAGCACGGCCTGGGCGGTGAGGACCAAGCCGACCATGTTGAACGCGCTGGGCGCGCCCGCCACGGCGCACTCGAGCATCCACGCCGCGTTGTGGGCCGGTGTGAGGCCACGGCCGCCGAACTCGGTGGGCCAGTGGATGCCGGCGTAGCCGGCGTCGTGGACGCGTCGGTGCCAGGCCACCCCCTGGTCCACCAGATCGGGCGGGCAGATGGCGCCGTAGTCACGCGGGGCGTGCTCGCGGTTCTCGGCCAGCCACCCACGGGCTCCGGCCTGGAAGGTGTCGACGTCGATGCTGTCCCCCATGGGTGCCCACCGTACGACGCGCGCCCGGCCGTGGCCTATCGTGGTGGACATGGCGGGCATCCCGGTCGTGAGCCCCGCGCCGAACGTGCGGCACCAGATCGCCAGCAACCGGCTGGCCTACATCCGCACCGGTGCCGCTCCGGAGCCGCTGATCGTGGTGGCCCCACCGGTCGACTGGGTCCTGCGGGCCGAACGCCCGGCCGAGGTGCGCCAGCCCGACATCGTGGTGGTGCACCCCGACCAGCTCGACCGGCGGGCGATCCGGGGCGTGCCCCTGCTGGCGGTCGAGATCCTGTCGCCGTGGTCGGTGGAACGGGGCGGGTCGTCCCCGACG
Source organism: Actinomycetes bacterium (assembly GCA_031359995.1). Classification (GTDB taxonomy): domain Bacteria; phylum Actinomycetota; class Acidimicrobiia; order Acidimicrobiales; family Ilumatobacteraceae; genus JANMAT01. The sequence continues at coordinate 134,988 of JANMAT010000109.1, read as the reverse complement.
AACTGGTCGTCGGCGCGCCCGACTGACCGCTCACCGCCTCACTTGAAGTGGGGCAGGAACATCTTCAGTTCGTCGCCCAGGTTGGCCGGCACCTGGTAGCCGTCGCGGCTGGTGATGTCGCCCCAGTGGTCGCGGATGTCCTCCAGCGACAGGTCGGCCTTGTAGTAGCCGGGCGTCTCGCCGATGAACACCTCGGCCACGCGGCCGCCGCCCACCGAGAAGATGCGGCCGGTGGCGTCGCAATCCTCATGGGCCAGGAAGGCGACGATGGGCGAGATGAGCTCGGGCACGATCTTTTCGGCCATGGTGCCCGACATGATGTTCTCGGTCATGCGGGTGAGGGCGAGCGGAGCGATCACGTTGGCCTTGATGTTGTTCTTGGCGCCTTCCACGGCGAGCACGCGGGTGAAGCCGACGAGGCCCATCTTCGCGGCGCCGTAGTTCGTCTGGCCGAAGTTGCCGAAGATGCCGGCGGCCGACGACGTGGAGATGATGCGGCCGTAGCCCTGCTCGCGCATCTTCACGAACGCCGGGCGGGTCACGTAGAAGGCGCCCTTCAGGTGCACGTCGAACACCGGGTTCATCAGCTCGGGCTCCATGTTGTGGAACGCCTTGTCGCGCAGGATGCCCGCGTTGTTGATGACGATGTCGACCTTGCCGAAGGCGTCGACGGCCGTCTGCACGATGGCGGCGCCGCCTTCGGGCGTGGACACCGAGTTGGTGTCGGCCACCGCCTCGCCGCCGAGGGCCTTGATCTCGTCGACGACGCGCTCGGCGGCGCCCTTGTCGGAGCCGGTGCCGTCGACCGCGCCACCGAGGTCGTTCACGACGACCAGCGCGCCCCGCTTGGCGAGCAGCAGCGCGTGCTGCCGGCCGAGGCCACCGCCCGCACCGGTGATGATCGCAACCTTGCCGTCGAAGCCCAGCTCTGCCATGGAGATCCCTGCCTGTTCGAAGAGGACCCCGGCACGCTAGCGAGGGGGGCCGGCGGGGGTCCAAGCGCCCGGGGCGCCCGCGCCCAGCGCGAGGGCCAGGGTCGCGCCCAGCGTGAGGAGCATCCCGACGATGGCCAGCACGAGCCCCCCGTCGCGGGGCCGGTCGCCGAACAGTGCGGTGCCCGCCACCGCACCCACGAGCACCTCGGTCGACCACAAGGCTGCCGTCACCGGCCCGACTCGGCCGTGCTCGAGCGAGCGGGCGTGCACCACCAGGCCGGCGCCGAAGTAGGCGAGCACGGCATAGGCCGTGGGTTGGCGGAGCAGGACGGCGGCGGAGTCGAGGTGCAGCGTGCGCACCGTGGTGGCGCCCAGGCTGAACAGCAGGCCCGACACCGATCCGGCGATCACCGCGTGGCCGCGGCGCACGGCGAGCAGACCGAGCAGCAGGGCGGTGGGCACCATGGCCACCAGGAACGTGCGGGTGACGAGGCCACCGTGGTCGTCGGGCACGGAGCCGGCGGCCACACCCACCAGCACCAACCCGGCCATGGCGCCCACGATGGCCACGGCGTCGCGCCGCACCAGCGGCGTGTGCAGGAACAGCCAGGCCAGCACGGCCGTCACGGCCACGCTGCTGGCCAGCGTGGTCTGCACGGCGAACAGGGGCAGGTGCTGCACGGCGTACATGGCCAGCAGCCAGGCGGCCAGGTCGCACGCCAGCCCGCCCAGGTAGGGCGCTTGGCGAACGATCGTGGCCAGGCCCCGTACGCCCTGGCCGCCGCGGCCGCGGCGGGCCCCGATGGCCTGCAGCACGGCACCGGTGCCGTACAGGCACGACGCCGCGCCGCACGCGGCCAGCGCCGTGCTCACCCCGCCCGCGTCCGCCATCGGGACATCATGCGGCAGGAGCGGAGGCCGCGGTCATCATCGGCCGCCGGGCGACTTCAGTCGGGCCCACAGGGTGAGCAGGCCGCCCAGGATCAGCAGGGTGATGACGGCGCGCACCACGAACCGGACCGTACCGATGACCGCGCCCAGCAGCCAGAAGGCGACGAGTGCCACGATCACGTAGCCGACAACGGTGGCCAGGAGCGAGCGGGCCTTGGTCGATGCGTTGCTCACGAGACCATCGTGCCACCGAACCCGGCCGTTACCACCCGCACTTGCGGCGTCTTGACGCGCCGATGGCCGTCAGCGGCGCTGCAGCTTGGACAGCAGGCGCAGGATCTCGAGGTAGAGCCACACGGTGGCGGCCAGCAGACCGAACGCGGCGACCCATTCCATGTGCCGCGGCGCCCCCGCCTTCACCTGACGGTCGACGAAGTCGAGCTCGACCAGGTAACGGAAGGCGGCCAGGCCGGCCAGGCCGAAGCTCAGGGCGATGCCGAGCGGCGACGGGCTGTCGAAGAAGCTGATGTTCACACCGAACAACGACACCAGCAGGCTGACGCCGTAGAACACCATGACGCCCATGGTGGCGCCCATCACGACGCGGCGCATGCGGTCGGTGACCTTCACGATCTTCGTGCGCTGCAGCATGGTCATCACGAAGATCACGGCGGTGGTGGCGCCGACGGCCTGGATGACCACGCCGTTGTACTGGACGTTGTACAGGTGTGACACGACCCCGACCACCAGACCCTCGACGAGGGCGTAGATGGGGGCGGTGATGCGGGCCAGGTGGGGCTTGAACGACGTCAGGAACATGAGCCCGATGGCGCCGAACAGGGCGATGAGCGTCCAGCTCGGCGCGTTCACGCTCAGACGCTCGCCGACGCGCGTCTCGGTGACCTGGCGCCAGCCGGCGACGCCGCCCAGCATGAGCAGGGCGAACAGCACGCCCGTGGCGCTGACGGTGCCGTTCCACGTCATGGTGGTGGTGCGGGCCTCGGTGCGCGTGCCGGAGCCCAGCAGGGTGCCGGGGTCGGGCGCGGCCCAGCCGCCATCGGAACGGGCGGCCTGGAAGTTCTTCTCGTTGAGCAGGGGATTGGGCACGTGGGCCTCCGGATTGGCAGGTTGGAGCTGGCTCCGACTCTCCAACGTACTGCTCCCCGGGCCGGTTCCCCGGACCGTGCCGGGGTGGGGCGGTCGCCTGCGACCGGACCGGCGTCAGTGGGCGGGGTCGGTACCGGTGGCGGCATCACCCGGCGGCGACAGGGCCGGGTCGGTGCGGCGGCGGCCGACCGCCGGCCCGTCCTCGTTGGTGCGGGGCCGGTGGGCGGCGGGGTGGGCGGTGCGCTCCGGCGTCTCGTCCTCCTTCGGCAGGTACAGCTGGGGGACGCCGCTGCGTCTGCGCTTGGCCTCGTACATGGCAGAGTCGGCCGCGGCGATGAGGGCATCGGCGCCGGTGCCGGCGGTGGCGGCATGGGCCACGCCGATGCTCACCAGGATCGGCAGGCGCACGGGCCCGAGGTCGTGGTCGGTGCACAGCATGGCGGCGAGGCGGTCGGCCATGGCGAGGGCGTCGCCGGGGTCGATGGTGTCGGGGCACACCACGAGGAACTCGTCGCCACCGATGCGACCGATGCGGTCGCTGGCGCGCACCGCCTCGGCGAGACGGTCGGCCACGCCCACGAGCAGCCGGTCGCCGGCGGCATGCCCGTAGCGGTCGTTGATCGTCTTGAACCGGTCGACATCGATGTACACGACGGCGACGTCGGAACCGGCCAGCAGCGCCCGCTGCAGCACCTCGAGGATGGCGTTGCGGTTGTGGCAGCGGGTGAGGTCGTCCATGGACGCCCGCCACTCGAGCTCGGCCCGCAGGCGGTTCGCCTCGGTGACGTCGTCGAGGCACAGCACGGCGCCGCTCAGCAGGCGAGTCTCGTCGTGCAGGGCCCGCATGTCGAGCGTCAGCTCCCGCGGCGTCTCGTCGCCCGGGCGGCGTAGGGTCACGGCGAACTCGCGGTGCCGCGCGTGGTGCAGGGTGTCGGCGACGGCCTCGAGCACGTCGTCGCGCTCGGCCTCGTCGACGTGGGCGAACAGTCCGGCGGTGGTCGTGGCGTCGCTCACGCCGAGCAGGGTCTTGGCCTGGCTGTTCATCAGCAGCACCCGGCCGTTGAAGCCGACCTGCACCACGCCCGTGGGCAGGTTGTCGATGATGCGCAGCAGCAGGCGGTCGTGGGCGCGTGCGAGCGACGAGATGATCTCGGCGGACCCCAACCCGGTCGTCATCGGCGGCCCGTCGACCTCCTCGGGCGCGCCCTCGTCGGCGAGCAGCAGCTCGCTGTCCACGTAGCCACCGGTCTCGAGGTGGTTCCGGTTCACGATGTCGACGACGACGTGGTGGCCGTCACGATGTCGGTGGCGCACCCGGGTGCGACGGTGTTCGACGCCGTCATGGAGCATCACGATCCAGCGGTCGACCACGAGGTCGCGGTCGTCGGGGTGGAGGAAGTCGAGGGTGCGCTTGCCCACGAGGTCGTCGGGCGTCCAGCCGAGCATCGTGGTGACGCCGTCGTCGCTGTCGAGGATCACGCCGAGCGCGTCCTTGCGCTGGCGGCCGCTCATCGCCACGGAAGCCGCGGCCGGCGATGACGAACCACCTTCTCCCACCATCGAAGGACCTCCACGATCCCGAGCGTAGGCGACGTCGAGGTCCGAGCGGTGGCTACCAGCTTCCGCCGCCGCCGCCACCGAATCCGCCGCCGGAGGAGAAGCCACCGCCACCGCCGGAACCGGAGCCGCCTGACGCGGCCGACGCGGCGAGGCTGGCGCCGGCCGACCCGGCGAAGCCGGCGACGCTGGCGGCGATGCCGTCCCACGCGTCGTGGCCGTGGTAGCCACCGGGGAGCGGCACGTACCAACCGGCGGTGGGCGGCGGGAGCGACCCGAGGGCGGCGAAACGCCCGGCCCACTGGGTGGCGCACCCGAACACGATGGCGAAGGGCAGGTACTCCACGAACACGTCGTGACGCTCGGCGAACCTGGCCATCTCCTGCTGCGTGGGCGTCTCGATGAGCCGCCGGAACCCGCCGCTACGCGCCGTCATCGCCGTGCCCGCGGCGGTGCGCGCCCCGGCCTTGCGGGCCACCACGAGCAGGCCGACGCCGGCCAGTGCCAGTGGGATCGCGGCAAGGGCCAGAGCCGTGTTCTTCCCGAGGTAGATGCCGGCGCCGACGCCGGCCGCGACCAGCAGCACGCCCTTGACCGTGGCGGCGGCCCGGGCCCTGTCGGGGCGGCCGGCGTACCAGCTGCTGGTGACGAGGTCGTCGTAGATGGCGCTCTGCACCTTGCCGAACGAGCCCGCCCACTTCTGCCGGAGCGAGCTGAGCTTCACGGTGGGGCCGGTGCCGAACAGCTCGGTGAGCAGCAGCGTCTCGAACGGCACGAGCCCCTCGTCCGGCTTGTCGAGGCGGGTGAGGTCCCAATCGTGCTCGTCGACCTGGGTGATGCGCAGGTGCCCGCGGATGGCCAGGTCGACGATGGTGGCGGTGATGTCGCGGTTGTCGACGCGCTCGTCCATGAGGGCGCCGAGCTGGCCGGGCCGGATCTTGCCGGGCGGGGCGTACTCCATGACCGTGGGCAGCTTCTCGAACCGACCGCGCGCGGTCTCGGCCTCGCCGGGGCGCCCCATGGCCAGCTCCACGTCGCCGCCGGCGAAGCGGCGGTCTCGGCCCTTGCGGGCGGTGCCGAACACGGCGGCGCTGCCCAGGAGTGCGGTGACGGCGGTGAGCAACGACGACCCCGGGTTCACCGAGAAGGCCCGCCTCACGGTCTGGCGCTCGCGAAGGATCGGTGCCGTGGTGTTCACCGCGCCGGCCGGCATGCGGATGGTGACCGTGACGTTCTCGTTCGGCCCCAGACCCCGTTCGTCGACCGGGTTGGGCTGCGCGCAGGCCTGGTCGGAGCCGGCGGGGCCGCGGGTGCAGGCGAACCCGGTGTCGGCGGGCGCCGACGGCGTGGTGACGGTGACGGTGACCTCGTCGATGGGGACGTCCCACGCGGTGCCGGTGACGTTCCAGCCGAGCACGGCCCCACCATCGTCGAGCGGGTTGAGCACCCCGGTCAACAGGTAGCTGATCGTGTAGATGTGCGAGCCGGTGACCGTGCGGTCGGCGGCACCGATGCGCCACACCGTGCTGTCGCCCTGGCGCGTGGTCGACACCGGCACGGGGCCGCCGTCCATGGTGACCTTCAGGTCGCGCAGTGGCGTGACGCGGTCGTGGTCCTTCGGGCAGGCGGGGCCCACGGCGTCACCGGCACACGGGAAGCGGTCGGGCACGAACCGGAAGATGCCGTGGCGCCCGTTGGTGGCGAAGTCGTAGATGATCTGCTCGCGCACGGCCAGTGAGCCGTCGCGCTCGATCACGAGATCGGACGAGAACGTCTGGATGCTCTCGCCGTCGGCGGCGCCGGCGGGCCGAACGCCGAGCAGCCCGGCCCCGAACAGCCCGGCGCCGAGCACGCCGGCACCGGTCAGGCCGAGGGCGGCCACCACGCGCACGAACCGGAGCCACTGTCGTCGATCGGTCACGGGTGACCACGCTACCGATGACGGCACCGCTCGCGGCCGGTAACGTCGGCGGCATGGGTGACGTGGTCGATGCGGCGTTGTCGGTGCAGGACCTGGTGCGTGAGCGGGCCGCTTCGTGCGAACGCGAGCGCCACCTGAGCGCCGAGGTGGTCGACGCCCTCGTGGATGCCGGCCTCATGCGCATGTGCGTGCCTCGCGAGTACGGCGGGCCCGAGGCCACCCCCATGCAGCTCGTGGAGGCGATCGAGGCCGTGGCCGAGGCCGACGGTGCCACCGGCTGGTGCGTGATGATCGCGTCCACCACGTCGTCCATGTCGTGCTTCATGGAACCCGATGTGGCCCGGGCGATCTTCGGCGATCCGGGCGTCGTCACCGGCGGCGCCTTCGCCCCCGGCGGGCGGGCGGTCACGGTCGAGGGCGGCCACCGGGTGAGCGGCCGGTGGTCGTGGGGGAGCGGTACCGATCACGCCCACTGGATCCTGGGCGGGGCGATCCTCGACACCGGCGACTTCGAGTTAGTGTTCGCACCGGCCGAGCACGTGGAGCTGCACGACACCTGGTACTCGTCGGGTCTGCGGGCCACGGCGTCGGGCGACTTCGAGATGACCGACGTGTTCGTGCCCCACGGCTACAGCGTGCCGCCCCTGAAGGCGCGACCCCAGGTCGACTCGGCGCTGGCCCACTTCCCCAACTTCACGTTGCTGGCCGTGGCGGTGTCGTCGGCCATGCTCGGCATCGCCCGGCGCGCCGTCGATGAAGCGGTCGCCCTGGCCCAGGGCAAGACGCAGTCGTACTCGTCGAAGTCGCTGGCCCGGTCGGCCACCGCCCAGATCGAGATCTCGAAGGCCGAGGCCACCCTGTCAGCGGCCCGCGCCTTCCTGCTCGACGAGGTGGCCAGGGCGTGGGACGCCGCCGTCGCGGGGCATCGCGTCACCACCGAGGCGCGTGCCCGCATCCGCCTGGCCGCGGTGCACGTGGCCGAGAGCGCGGTGAAGGCCACCGACATGGCGTACACGATGGCCGGCGGTCCCGCCGTGTTCGAGACCAGCCCGCTGCAGCGCTGCCTGCGCGACATCCACACCGCCAGCCAGCACCTGCAGGTGTCGCCCCGGTTGCACGAGACGCTCGGCCGGATGCTGCTCGGCCAGTCGGCCGACACGTCGATGCTCTGAGATGTCACGTCTGGGCGGGCTACGTCCCCCATGCGGGACGCATGCCACCCAGACCGGCGCGACGGCCCGGGCGCGCCGGCCGGCCCTACGCTGCGTGGGGTGAACCGCCGTGTCAGCGCCCGCAGCCTGACCACGACGGGCGCCGTCGCCGGCGAGTTCGCCCGCCGTGGGTCGGGCTACGTGCTCGCCAGCATCATCACCGGGGTGCTCGCCGGTCGCCGCCGCATGGGGCGTGTCCGTGTGCAGGACGGCGTGGCGGTAGCGCTGGTGGTGGCGGCCCAGCCCTTCTTCGAGTGGGCCCTGCACCGCTACGTGCTGCACGGGCCGCCGCGTCGGGTGCACGGGCGCACGGTCGACGCCGGCGTGCCCCATCGCGGCCACCACGAGGTGCCCGACGACGTGGGCGGCGCCCTGTTGGGCCCGTCGTTCGCGGCGAGCGACTCGGTCGGTGTGGCCGCGCTGGTCACCGGGGTGGGCCTGCTGACCACCCCGCTGGTGGGTCGGGTGCCGTGGCGCGGCATCGTGACCGGTGTGGCCGCCGGCGTGGGCGGGCTGGCCCGCTACGAGTGGGCCCACCTGTTGCACCACTCGGGCCGCAGGCCGCGCACCGCCCGCGGGCGGCGGCTGCGGGCCCATCACATGGCCCACCACCATCGTGACGAAGGCGCCTGGTTCGGGGTCACCGGTGACCTGGCCGACCGCGTGTTCGGCACCGCGCCCCACCGGGCGCGCCTCGACGGGCTTCAGCCGCTCAGGCGGGTCAGCACGTTGGCGGTGACGCGACCGACCGCGGCGTCGCGGGCACCGAGCCCGTAGACCCAGTCGGTGGTACCGACGGTCACCACCTCGCCGCCGCCGATGAACGGGTGGCCAACCACCATCACGGCGTTGCCGTGGCGCACGCGACGCAACGAATCCTCGCTGCGGTCACCGTGGATGCGCTCGGCGATGGCCTCGAGGTCGCCCTGGTCGTCGAGGGCGGCGATCGACGCCGGGTACTCGCCGTAGGCCAGGTTCGACGATGGTGTGAACGCCACGACCTCGAGGTCGTCCGGCGTGGCGTCGCCGCCGGCGCGCACGGGCAGCTGGTACTCGTCGAAGGTGATGCGGCACCCGGCCGTCTCGTAGCCGACCACCCCGTCGTCGGCGCCGAGCAGGTCGCCGTAGCGCAGGCCGGTGCCCTCGAACAACCAGTGGTCGTCGCGGTACACGGTGAACGCGCCCGAGCCGCGCGGCGTCGCCTGCCCGAAGCGGTTGTACAGGCCCCACGCCGAGCCGGCGCCCAGGAACGCCGCTTCCGGTCGGCCCACCACGGGGTCGGCCCACATGCCGGTCATGGTGCGCTCGGCGTCGGTGCCGAGCACGGGGTCCACGCGGTGGGCGGCGTACTTGAAGCACACCATCGTGCGCCCGGTGTCCTCCAGCCGCACCTGCCAGAACATGGTGTTGCCCGAGAAGCTGGCGTAGTTGCCACCGCGCGCCACATGGTCCTCGACCGTGGCCCGCTGGGGTGCCGACCAGTACTCGTCGTGGCCCACGCCGAGCAGCAGCCGGTAGCCGTCGGCGACGGCGGAGTCGAGCTCCAGATCGCTCGACACGGCGTAGTCGAACGTGTGCCCGTTCGCTTCGGCCCACTCGACGAAGCGGCGCTCGTAGGTGAACCAGCCCGACGACGACATGTAGCCCGGGTAGCCGAGCGCGTAGCGGTGCTCCTGGTAGATCTGGCCGTCGACGTCGGGTTCCTCGCCGCGGTAGCGGGGCCGGGCCTTGCGGTCGTCGCGCTCGGTGGGCGGGCGCTCCAGCAGGCCTCGCCCGAAGGGCCGGTCGAACGACACCTGCGTGCCGCCGGTGTACAGGCTGCGGCCGCCCCAGTTGTTGTACGCGTTGTAGGTGTTGGTGGCCAGCACCAGCAGCGCGTCGGCCCGGTCGGCGCCGGCGCGCACCACGAACCCGGCGTGGCCCACGTCTCGCCCGGGCGTGCCGCGCTGGGCCGTGAGGGTCACCAGGTAGAAGCCGCTGCGCCACGACACCTCGACCGGCACGTGCAGGCCGGCCGGCCACCCGCAGCCGCGGGCGTCGGCGTCGGGTGGCGTGGGGTGCTCGGTGCCGGCCACATCGTGCGCCTCCCACACGAGGTCGCGAGTGACGCCCCAGCGGTGCACCGCCACGTCGTAGCGCGCGGCGCGGCTGGCCACGTGCAGCGCGACGGTGTCGCCGGGTCGGTAGCTGAGGCGGTCGCAGTACGCCTCCACCTCGTCGTAGCGCGTCACGTCGTCAGCCATGGGCCGAGCGTAGGTCGCGTAGGGTGCGCGCCATGGAGACGATCCGACTCGAGCGGGACGGACCGGTGCTGGTGGCCACCATCGACCACCCCGGTTCCGAGCGCAATGCCATCGACGACACGTTGCACCGCGAGCTGGCCGAGCTGTTCCGCATGCTGAGGCGCGTGCAGGCCGAGCCCGACCCGCCCCGCGCCGTGCTGCTGACGGGCTCGAAGCTCGCCTTCTCGGCCGGCGGCGACTTCAACTGGTTCCCCACGCTCGACACCGTCGAGAAGCTCGACCACCTGCGCCTCGACGCCCGCCAGCTCATCTGGGACCTGCTCGACGTGGAGCTGCCCATCGTGTGCGCGGTGAACGGGCCCGCCGTGGGTCTGGGTGCGTCGGTGGCGCTGCTGTGCGACGTGATCCTCATGGCCGACACCGCGGTGCTGGCCGACCCGCACGTGCGCGTCGGCATCGTGGCCGGCGACGGCGGCGCGGTGATCTGGCCGCTCGTGCTCGGCCCGGCGCGGGCCAAGCAGTACCTGCTCACCGGCGACCCGGTCACGGCCGAGGCGGCCGAGCGCATGGGCCTGGTGAACGAGGTGGCCACCAGCGACGAGCTCATGCCGAAGGCCAGGGCGTGGGCCCACCGCCTGGCGGCCGGCGCACCGCTGGCCCTGCGCTACACGAAGCTGGCCGTGAACCAGCAGATCCGTCGGGCGCTCATCGAGAGCTTCGACCTGTCGACCGCGCTCGAGCTGTCGACGCTCGCATCCGAGGACCACAAGGAGGCCCTGGCCGCCATGCGGGAGAAGCGCACCCCGAAGTTCCAGGGTCGCTGACCATCGCCCGGGTCGCCGCGTTCCGGGCCCGCGACGACGCCAGCCACGTGACCGGCGACGTCATCCACCCCGACGCTGGCTGGTTCACCGGGCCGCGGCGCCGAGACGCTGCAGCAGGGCCGGCAGCTCGGCCAGGGTGGTGATGCGGTGGACGCCGGCGGGCAGGGGCCAGCCGTCGTCGTAGCGGTCGACCCAGATCGGCACCAGGCCGGCGGCGCGCGAGCCCTCGACATCGGCCAGCACCGAATCGCCCACGTAGGCCACGCGCTCGGGTGGCAGTCCGAGGGCCTGGCAGGCGTGGTCGAACGCGCGTGGGTCGGGCTTCATGATGTCGCCCGGCGGTGTGAGGGCGACCTCGACCCAGTCGTCGAGGCGCAGGCGGGCGACCTCGTTGGGCAGGTTCCGGTTGTTCGACAGCACGGCCACCCGGTACCGGTCGCTGAGCACGTCGAGCGTGGGCACGGTGTCGGGGTAGAAGCCCACCCACAGCTCCTCGCGGAACCGCTTCACCGCCAGGGTCAGCTCGGCCTCGTCGAGGTGGGGCAGGGCCTGGGCCCACAGCTCCTCGCCGCCCTCGTGCACCTTCCACGTGTTGCGGTGCACGACCACGCCGTCACGGCGCGTCCAGTGGTGATGGCGGATGTAGGCGAGCAGCTGGTCGGCGACCTCGTCACCGCCGAGGTCGCGCACGCACCGGTCGGACGAACCCTCCCAGTCGATGAGGGTGTCGTCGAGGTCGAAGAGCACGGCGGCGACAGACATGGGCGGTCACGCTAGTCGGGCCGCCGCGGCCCACGACGGCCGGAGCGCGTCAGACGTCGGCCGCCACCGTGAGGCCGAACCACGGGCCGGCCACCAGGTCGCCGTGGCAGATGGACCGGTCCTCGGGGTCCGCGATCGGCGTGGCCCGGGCCGCGGTCACCTCGGCCGCCGCCTCGTCGAGCCGGCCGGCGGCGGCGAGCGCGCGGGCCGTGGCCTCGTGGGCGAAGAAGCGGTCGAAGTCCTCGACCCCGGCGCGGTCGCACAGCGCGGTGCAGCGCGTCGCGTGGTGCAGGGCCGGTTCGGCCCGGCTGAGGTAGCCGTACACGTGGCTGCACAGGTACTCGGCCCGGGCGCGGTGGGTGTCGGTGCCGGCGATGTCCCAGTGGTACACGGCGGCATGCGCCATGTGGACCATGCGGGCCGTCTCGTCGTCGGTGCGGCCGGGCAGATCGAGCAGCCCGTAGACGCCGTTGTTGCAGGCGATGCCCTGGCGGCGGTGCCACGAGAGGTCGATGTCCTCGCCGTCGTCGGCGGCGAAGGGCGAGAGGCCGTCGTCGGGCACGTCACCCAGGCCGCTGCCGGTCTCCACGACCGACTTGAGGCCGGCGAGCACGATGCTCCACCCCGAGGCCGTGGTCTTCCACGTGACCGGCGAGAAGGCGAGGTCACCGTGGATGCACGTCACCCGTACCACGTCGCCCACCGACGTGATCTCCCACGTGACGCGCGACGGCGGCTCGGCCGAGGCATCGGCGTCGAACAGGATGCGGAACGTCATCACCAGCCGGCGCGGCGCGTCGATCTCCTCGACGGTGCCTTCGATGGCGGGCCCGTCGTTGTCGTAGTGGTAGGCGCCGCCGGCCTCCCAGCCGCTGTTCACGGCGAGGCCGAAGAAGTACTGCCTCGTGAACGCCGGCTCCGTGAGCGCCTCAAACACCTTCTCGGGCGTGGCGCGGATGTAGGTCTCGAACACGTGGCGCGTGATGGCCATGGTCAGCTCCTCACTGGTGACGGGTCGTGGCCCGGGGGTGGGGTGGATCGGTCGGGGTGCGGTCGCCTTCGACGTTGCGGCGCAGGTCGACCAGGGCCGCCACCCAGGGTTCGGCGTACTTCGAGATCCAGCGGTCGTGGAGCTCGCGGATGGGCACCGGGTTCAGGTGGTGGTGCTTCTCGCGACCGACCTTGCGGCTGGTCACGAGGTGGGCCTCTTCGAGCACGGCGAGGTGCTTCATGACGCCGAAGCGCGTGAGGTCGGGCAGCACCGTGCACAGCTGACCCAGGGTCTGGCCGTCCTGGTCGAACAGCGCGTCGAGCAGAGCGCGTCGACCGGGGTCCGCCAAGGCCTTGAAGACGGCGTCCACGGTGCCCATTGAAGGTGACCAAATGGTCACCTGCCAACCCGCGGTCGTGGTCAGCCCGGCGGCGTGATGCGCGAGACTGGCGGTCATGGCCGCCTACCAGCACGTGCTCCTGCAGCAGGACGAGGGCATCGCCACCGTCACGCTCAACCGTCCCGAGAAGCGCAACGTCCTCGCCGCCGACGTGATGCTCGAGCTGACCGCCGCCTTCGGCGAGGTCGGCGACAGCGACGCCCGCGGCGTGATCCTGGCGGCCAACGGCCCGGTGTTCTCCGCCGGTCACAACTTCGGCGACATGGCCGGGCGTTCGCTCGGTGAGATCCGCCGGCTGTTCGCCATCTGCACCGAGATGATGAACACCATCCAGCAGATCCCCCAGCCGGTGGTGGCCAAGGTGCACGCGCTGGCCACGGCGGCCGGCTGCCAACTGGTGGCCACCTGCGACCTGGCCGTGGCCAGCGAAGAGGCCACCTTCGCCGTGCCCGGCGGCAAGGGCGGTCTGTTCTGCCACACGCCCATGGTGGCGGTGGCCCGCAACGTCGGCCGCAAGCGTGCGCTCGAGATGGCCATGACCGGCGACCCGATCGACGCCCGCACCGCGGCCGAGTGGGGTCTGGTCAACCGGGTGGTGCCGGCCGACGAGCTCGACGCCGCCACGCTCGCGCTCATCACCCGGGCCACGCGCGGTTCGGCCTTCGCCAAGGGCCTGGGCAAGCAGGGCTACTACGCCCAGGTCGACATGGACCAGCCCAAGGCCTACGCCTACGCGCTCGAGCTCATGTCGGCCGGGGCTACCACCGCCGACGGCCAGGAGGGCATCGCCTCGTTCCTCGAGAAGCGCCGCCCCGTCTGGCAGAACCGCTGACGACTGCCGGCGGTCAGGCCCGTTCCAGGTCGTACACGACCGGTCCGTAGGTGCCGGCCCAGGTGCGGAAGAGCTCGAAGTGGAGCGTGGTGTCCGTCACGGTCACCCGGTGGAGCTGCCCGCGCGTGGTGTACGGCGCGAGGCCGCGCACCAGCCACGAGATGTCGATGTCGCCCTCGGCCGACCCTTCGTCGTTGGCTGTGACCAGCGCGTAGCGGTTGGTGGCGCAGGAGCAGTTGTAGCCGTAGTAGCAGACGGTCTCGCCTGCACCGATGTCGTCGATGCAGCCAGCGGCGTACGTGCCGTCGCTGTGGAAGTCGATCCAAACCGGTCCGATCGGGATCCAACCGTCGGGCACACGTGGCGTGCCGATCCACCTCCCCACGACCGCGTTGCGGATGCCGGTCAGCGTCGCATGGTCCGGGATGCCCGCCGGCGGGGCCGGTGCCCGCGTGTCGGGTAGCCCGCACGTACCGACCGGGTCCACGTCGTCGGTCACCGGGGTGGTGGGCGCGGGGTCCATCGTCGTCGTGCTGGGCGCCGACGCAGCGGTCGTGGTGGTCGCGGCCACCGCCGTGGTCGGCGCGAGCGGCGAGCCGGCCACCGTCGTGGCGCTGGTCGGCGCCGCGGTGCCTGCGGTGGTGGACGGTGCGTCGCCGATCCGCCGGGCATCGCCGTCGGAACGGAGCACGGCGAGACCGAGCAGGGCCACGGTGGTCACGCCGGCCACCACGCCGGTGGCGACCAGGCGGCGCTGGCGGGTGCGGCGCCGGTGCCAGATCACGGCGCCGGCGTGGTCGGGGTGGGGCGCGTGGTGAGCGCGTGCCTGCAGGGCGGCGCGGATGCGGTCGTCGGTGGTCATCGTTGCTCTCCGAGCTCTCGGGCCAGGGTCTGGCGGGCGCGTTCCAGGTGGGTCCGGACGGACCGTCGGGAGATGCCCGCCACCTCGGCGATGGCGTCCTCGTCGAGCTCCTCGTAGAAGCGCAACGTCACGCACAATCGTTGGCGGGCCGGGAGCCGGTCGATGGTCCGCAGGACCCGCGCATGGTCGTCGGCGGCGACGGCCGCGTCCTCGGGCGACGTGAACACCGTGCCTCGTTCGGCCCGGAACCGGCGGGCGACGGCCTGGCGGCGGAACCGTGAGCGGGCCCGGTTCACCAGCGCGGTCGTGAGGTACCCGCCGGCCTCGTCATCGTCCAGCCGGTCGAGGTGCGCCGCGCACCGGGCGAACGTCTCGTGCACGAGGTCCTCGGCGTCACCCGGACCCACCAGCGTGGTCGCCAGCCGGCTCAGTCGCGAGACGTGCCGCCGGTAGTGCTCGTCCAGTGCAGTCCGTGGGCCCGTCACGGCGATCTCCATGCCCGGTCCAACGCATCACCCGTCCACCGTGGCGACACAGGTTCGCAGGTCTTCCGGAACGGCTCCCGGCCTACGCCACCAGGTCGGCGATGGAGCGGGGTGCCGCCTTGGGGCGGGCCTTGCCGAGCAGGGGCTCGCAGGCCTGCTGCATGGCGTGGACGGCGTCGCCCGGGTGCAGGTCGCCGCTGAGGGCGGCGTGCAGCGGCGGCCAGACCGCCTGCTCGACGGCGCCGGCGAGCTGATGGCGGAAGCCGCCGAGACGGCGGTGTCGCGACGCGTCCTCCAGCAGTTCGCGGCGCTTCAGGTCGGGCTCGCTCACACCTTCGACCGCGATCAGCGCGTCGAGGTTGGCCGGCAGCAGGCCAGCGGCATTGTCGTAGAGCTGGCCGCTCAGCGACGCCAGCGTGTTCACCAGGTCCTTGGCCTCGTTCACGTGCATCGACGCACGCGGCACCGCCCACGCCAGGCTGCGCGCCGCGCACGCCGGCCCGAGCGGGGCATGCACCTTCATGCGGTCGGCGAACACCGAGCGGCTCAGGCGGTGCCACGCACTGGCCCACATGACGCCCATGGCAACGCGGCCGGCCGCGAACGCGTTCTCGACGTCGTCGTCGATCCACACCGGCAGATCGAGCGGGCCGCGGTGGCGGGCCAGGCGAACCATGCGGGCCACGGCGGCGACGCTCTCGGGGGTGGCCAGCGCCGGACGGCCGCGGTCGAGCACGCCGGTCTGGTGCTCGGCCAGGACCTCGGTGAACAGCTGGGCCACGTCGGGGTTGCGGCCGGCGAACCCGAGCGAGGAACCGCCCTCGTCGAGCCCGGCCCACGAGGTCGGCACGTCGGCCACCATGTCGGCGCGGGTCCACAGCATCCGGGTGTCGAACGTGCGCGGCGCCGCCAGGAGCTGCCCGCTCCACGTGCACAGCTGCAGGGCCATGGCGAGCACCCCGTGCACATCGACGCCGTCGAGGGGCAGCAGGTGGCGCGCCAGCGACGGGATGTCGCTCGAATGCACGCAGACCACGTCGAGCGGTTCGCCGGCCGCGAGCATGGCCGGCACCCGCCGTCGCAACGTGGGCAGATCGGCGTGCACGACGACATCGACCCGGTCCGGGTCGAACAGCCGGCAGATCTGATCATGGGCCGGGCTGGCCACGAGCGCGATTCGTAACACCACGGGAGCGCACCGTACGTTGAGCAGGGGACGCGCCGTCGTGCGCTGGACGTTCCTTGACGGAAATCGAACAGGGCGCGGGCCGGTGGCCCGGCCGGGACAAGGGGGAATCCGATGCGCCTCTCCATGCAGCTCAGCTACGCCGGAGGGTTCAAGGAGTCGGTCGCCAAGGTGGCCGAGCTCGAGAAGGCCGGGCTCGACATCGTGTGGGTGGCCGAGGCCTACAGCTTCGACGCCATCAGCCAGATGGGCTACCTGGCGGCCAAGACCGAGCGGATCCAGATCGGCTCGGGCATCGTGAACGTGTACTCCCGCACGGCGGCCCTGATGGCGATGACGTTCGCCGGCCTCGACTACGTGTCCGACGGGCGCATCATCTGCGGTCTGGGCGCCAGCGGCCCTCAGGTGATCGAGGGCTTCCACGGGATGCCCTACGAGAAGCCGATGACCCGCATCAAGGAGTACATCGACGTCTGCCGCTCGGTGTGGAAGCGTGAGGTGCTCAAGTACGACGGCGAGACGGTGAAGGTGCCTCTGCCGGCCGGCCAGGGTACGGGCCTCGGCAAGCCGCTGAAGCTCATCAACCACCCCGTGCGCGCCGACATCCCGATCTGGTGGGCGAGCCTCATGGGCAGGAGCGTCGAGGCCACCGCGGCCTACGCCGATGGGTGGCTGCCCATCATGTTCGTGCCCGACCGCTACCAGCAGGTGTGGGGCGACAACCTGAAGGCCGGTCTCGCTCGGCGATCGCCCGATCTGCCCCGCCTGGAGGTCGCCGCCGGTGGCATGGTGGCCATCGGTGAGGACCTGGTGGGCGAAGGGGCCGACCGCATCCTCGACGTCGCCCGCCCGGGCTCGGCACTGTACATCGGTGGCATGGGCGCCCGCGACAAGAACTTCTACAACTCCATCACGCGTGCCTACGGGTGGGAGAAGGAAGCGATCGACATCCAGGACCTGTACCTGGACGGCAAGAAGGAAGAAGCGGCCAAGGCCGTGCCCGGAGAGATGCTGCGACTGTCGAACCTCGTCGGCCCGAAGAGCTACATCAAGGAGCGCATCGGTGCGTTCAAGGAGGCCGGCGTCACCGTGCTCGCCGTGAACCCGGTGGGTCCCGACGCGGCCAAGACCATCGAGACCCTCCGCGGTCTCGTCGACGACGCCTGATCAAGGGAGCGACGGCTCCCGGCTCGACCTACTGGCCGAACATCGTCAGCCAGGCTTCCTTCGACTTCGGCTTGAACACGTAGTTCACGTCCTTGATGGCGGCAAGGGTGCCGCGCCCGCACAGCGGGTGGTAGCGGTGCCCGGGGAACACGATGGTGTCGTCGGGCAGGCTGGCCAGCACGGCGAGGCTGTCGTACATCTGGCCGGGGTCGCTGCCGGGCAGGTCGGTACGGCCGCAGCCCTCCAGGAACAGGGTGTCGCCGGCCACGAGGAGCCCGTCGACCAGGAAGCACTGGCTGCCCGGGGTGTGGCCCGGCGTGTGCACGAGTTGGATCTCGACCTCGCCGACCACGAGCACGTCGCCGCCCTCGTGGAGCGACAGGTCGCTGGCCGACGCGCCCGACAGCGACATCACGCCCCGGGCTTCGGCCTCGTTCACGTGGATCTTCATGCCCTGCAGCTCGAGCAGCTCCTTCACGCCTTCGATGGTGCTGTGCCCCATGGGCCCGCCGATGTGGTCGGGGTGGTAGTGGGTGGCCAGTGCACCCACGACCTTCATGCCGTCCTGCCACGCCGTGTAGAGCAGCTCGGCGACCGAATAGGCCGGGTCGACGATCACGCACTCGCGGGTCACCTTGTCGCCGATCAGGTAGGCGTAGTTCAGCATCTGCTGGGCCAGCTGATCGTTCGCGGCGAAGTCCCGTCCGGACAGGAGCTGGCGGAAGTACAGGCGATCGTCGTTCACGCCCTGCATCGTAGGGAATCGGCGGTCGATCCGGGCTCGCCGTGAGCGAGGATGGGGCGATGGACGACCGGACGGTGATCGGGCTCCTGCACACGTCGCCGGTGCACGTGCCCACGTTCGACGCGCTGCTGGCCGGGTGGGCGACCGCGGTGCACGTCGTGGACGAGGCGCTGCTCGCCGAAGCCCGGCTGCGCGGCGCCGACGACGCGGGCGTGACCGCCGGCGTGCAGCGGCACCTGGACGTGCTGGCCGACCGGGGCGCGGTGGCGACGCTGTGCACGTGCTCCACCATCGGCGCCGGGGCTGAGCGATTGGGCGCCATGCGCGTCGATCGCCCGATGTTCGCCGCCGCGGTGCGCGTCGGCGGGCCGGTGACCGTGGTGGCCGCCATCGAGAGCGCGGTGGAGCCCGCCCTCGACCTGCTGGCCGAGGAGGCAGCCGCCGCGGGCACCGACCCGGGCGCGCACGTGCTGCGGTGCTTCGACGCGTGGGCCGCGTTCGAAGCCGGCGACGGACCCGGCTACCACGCCGCGCTGGCCGCCGCCATCGACGCGCTCCCGGCCGGGCAGACCGTGGTCGTACTGGCCCAGGCTTCCATGGCCGGCGCCGCCGCACTCGTGCGCACCGACCGCGTGGTGCTCAGCTCGCCCGCGCTGGCGGTGGCCGCCTTGCTGGCCGGGCTCGAACGGTAGGGTGTCAGGGTGGGGGTCGTCGCCGCCGATGCGGTCCAGCAGGGCACCGAGCACCGGCGCGGGTTGGCCCTGGTGCCCACCGCGGTGCTGTTCGGCACCGTTGCCTCCTTCTGGGGGATGAACTCGGTGGCCATGCGGGTGGCCGGGCGCACCGTGCCGCCGCTGACCGTGGCGTCCACGCGCGCCGTGCTCGGTGGGCTGGTGCTGCTGGCGCTCGCCCGCCGCAAGGGTGCCGACTGGCCCCGCACGCGGGCCGAGTGGCAGGGCATCGTGTCCATCGCCATCATGATGACGGGGCTCTCCACCGCGTTCCTGTTCCTGGCGGCGCGCAACGCGCCGGCCGGTGTGAACTCGATCCTCACGAACACCATGCCGATCTTCGTGGCCGTGCTCGCACCGATGTTGCTGAACGAGCGGGCCAGCCGGCGCGCCATCGTCGGCATCGGCGTCGGCCTGCTCGGCACCGTGGTGGTGGCCCTGCGGGCCATCGAGGGCCACGTGAAGGCCATCGGCATCGTGTTCGGTCTGCTCGGCGCACTGGCCGCCGCGCTGGGCAGCATCCTCTACAAGCGCCACCCGATGCCCCGGCTGGACCGAACGATGGCGGTCGCCGTGCAGCTGCTCATCTCGTCGGTGGTGCTGGCGCTGATGGCCATCCCCGACGATCGCTCGCACATGCGGTTCCCGTGGACGTTCACGCTGTCGTTCGTGTACCTGTCGCTGTTCGGTCTGGCCATGTCGTTCGTGTTCTTCTCCGAGCTGCTGCGGCGGGCCACGGGCCTGCAGGGCAGCGCGGTGGCCTACCTGTCGACCGTGCTGGGCGTGGCGTTCGGGGCCGTGCTGCTGCACGAGCGCCTGTCGTCGCTCACGCTCGTGGGTGGGGCCATCACCATCGTCGGCGTCGCCATCGTGCAGACCCCGGCCCGCCGTTCCAAGGCCTGACGCCCGGGGCGGGCGGCCGCGGTCAGGCCGCCGGTGCTTCGTTGCGGAGCTTCGACGTGAGGCGCAGGTAGAACAGGCCCCAGATCACGGCGACGGAGCCCAGGATAAGCAGGCCGGCACGGGCTCCGAAGTGGTCGCCGATCAACCCGCCGGCCACCAGGCTGATGCTCATCGACAACGTCACCAGCGCGAAGTCGGCCGACAGGATGCGGCCGCGGAACTCGTCGGGTGTGGCGATGGTGAGCCCGATGGTCGACAGCGTCCACTGGGCGCCGCCGCCCACGTGGGCCAGCAGGGTGAACAGCGCGGCCACCGCCAGCACGGGCGAGAACGCCACGCCGGCGTAGAACACGCCGTAGGCCAGGCAGCTGACGGCGCACACGCGCAGGATCGCCGGGATGTTGCGGGCCCCGCCCAGGCGTGCGGCCAGCAGCGGCCCGATCACGACACCGAGGCCGCGCGCCGCGAGCAACAGGCCGGTACCACCGTCGCCGGCGTGGAACTTCTTCACCGACAGCACGGTGAGCAGACCGACCACGCCGTTGGCCAGACCCATGCCCGCCTTCGATGGCAGCAGCAGTCGCAGGTGCTTGTCGCCGCGGGCCATGGCCAGCGCCTCGCGGGTGTCGTGGATGGGACGCATGCGGGTGCGAGCCGCGTTGCCGCCCGCGTCCGTGCGCCGCTTGATGAGCAGGAGCACACCGGCGGCGATGGCGAAGCTGACCGCGTCGGCCACGAACGAGGCCTTGCGCCCGAACAACTTGGTGAACAGGCCGCCCACCGACGCACCGACGGCGAGCATGGTGCCCCACGTGGCGCTGATGGTCGCCATGGCCGTGGGCAGATCCTCGGGCTCGACCAGGTTGGCCACCGCGGCCTGCGACGCCGGGCCGAAGAACGCGCCCAGCGCGGTGAGGGCCGACTGGGCGGCGTAGGCGATCCAGATGCGACCGGGTGCGATGGCCAGGAAGCCCAGCGCCACCAGCGCCGAAAGGGCCGACACCGCGAGCATGACCTTCTTGCGGTTGAACCGGTCGGCCACCGGGCCGGCCAGCGGCGTCACCAGGAACGCCGGCAGGCTCTGGGCCACGAAGATCATCGACTTGGCCAGACCGGGCCGGCTCGAGAGATCGCCGACGATGCCGAGCAGCGCGACGGTGGCGAACCAGTCGCCGCCCAGCGAGATGATCTGGGCGATGAACAGGGCCCGGAAGTCGCGGTTGGTGCGCAGCAGGTCGAGGCCGCTGCGGCGGGCGCGCGCCGGTGCCGTGGCCAGCGGCGGTGGCGTGCTCACGCCGATCGGGTGGCGTGGTCGTGCAGCACGATGGCGAGGGTGCTGGTGACCTTGCGTG
This sequence comes from Actinomycetes bacterium, assembly GCA_031359995.1. Lineage (GTDB taxonomy): Bacteria > Actinomycetota > Acidimicrobiia > Acidimicrobiales > Ilumatobacteraceae > JANMAT01. Next base: position 113,883 of record JANMAT010000109.1, on the reverse strand, counting down.
CCGTGGGCAGGTCGAGGAACTCGTTGGGGCCGTGGGCGTTCGAGCCGGGCCCGAGCGCGCCCGTGACGACGAACTGGGCGTCGGGGAACCGGGTGCCGAGCATGCCCATGAACGGGATGGTGCCGCCCTCGCCGAAGGCCACCGCGGGGGCGCCGAACGTGGCGTTCGAGGCGCGCTGCAGGCTGGTCCACAGCCAGGGCGCGAAGCTCGGAGCGTTCCAACCGCCCTCGGCGGCGCCGACCTTCACGGTGACGCGTGCGCCGTAGGGCGGGTCGGTGGTGAGGGCGCGGGTGATGGCCTCGAGCGCGGCAGGCGCGTCGGCGGTGGGCGGCAGCCGGAACGAGAGCGTCAGCCGTGTGTAGGGGCGCAGCACGTTGCCGGCCGACGCGGTGGGCGGGACGCCGTCCGCCCCGGTGACCGACAGCGTGGGGGCCCACGTGCGGGCCAGCAGCTGCTCGACCGGGTCGTCCTGCACGGGGTGGGCCCCGGCCACGAACGGGAACGGTGCGGTCATGCCGGGGGCGAGCACGGCGGCCTGCTCGCGCACCTGCTGCAGGCGGTCGGCCGGCACCGGCACGTGGAGCTCGGGCAGCAGCAGATGGCCGGTGGCCGAGTCCTCCACCCGGTCGAGCAACTGGCGCATGATGCGAAAGCTCGACGGCACCGCGCCGCTGGCGTCACCCGAGTGGACACCTTCGTCGAGGATGTGGACGGTGAGGTCGATCTTGGCCATGCCCCGCAGCGACGTGGTGACCCACAGCCGCTCGTAGTCGGCGCAACCCGAGTCGAGGCACAGCACCAGGCTCGGTGAGCCGATGCGGTCGGCCAGCGCGCCGACGTAGGCGGGCAGGTCGGGGCTGCCCGATTCCTCGCTCGCTTCGATGAGCACGACGCAGCGCGCATGCTCGCCACCGGCGGCGTGCACCGCTTCGATGGCGGTGAGCGACGCGAACGCGGCGTAGCCGTCGTCGGCACCGCCGCGGCCGTAGAGGCGGCCGTTCTCCACCACGGGCGTCCACGGGCCCAGGCCGTCGCGCCAGCCCGTCATCTCGGGCTGCTTGTCGAGGTGGCCGTAGAGCACGACGGTGTCGTCGCCCGGCGCTCCGGGCGTGGCCGGCACCTCCATGAGCAGCAGCGGGGTGCGCCCGGGCAGCCGATGGACCTCGACCACGAGCCCGGGGATCGGCCGGGCCCGGCTCCACCGCTCGATGAGGTCGAGGGCCCGGTCGAGGTGGCCGTTGGCCTCCCACCCGGGATCGAACGACGGCGACAGGGCCGGGATCCGGATGTAGTCGTGCAGCGTCGGTTCGATCGTGTCGGCCCAGGTGCGGTCGACGAGCTCGGTGGCGGTGGGGGTGTGCATGCGCTGCCGAGCGTACCGCCGGGGCTTCAGACCACGAAGGGCACGAGTGGCGCGGTGGCGTGGATGCGGTGCTGCAGCTCCTCGGCGTTGGACGCCGTCACCGTCACGTGACCGATCTTGCGGGCCGGCCGCGGTTCCTTGCCGTAGAGGTGGAGGTGGGTGCCGGGCAGGGTCAGCACCGCCGTGGCGTCGGCCTCCTCACCCACCATGTTCAACATGGCGCTCGGCCCCACCGCGCTCGTGTCGCCCAGTGCCCAGCCGCACACGGCCCGCACGTGCTGCTCGAACTGGCTGGTGACCGATCCCTCGATCGACCAGTGGCCGCTGTTGTGGACGCGTGGCGCGAGCTCGTTGGCGACCAGGTGGCCGTCGACCTCGAACAGCTCGAGGGCGAGCACACCCACGTAGGCGGTGTCGGCGAGCACCCGGCCGATCAGATCTTCGGCCTCGGCCTGCAGGGCCGGGGTGAGCCATGGCGCCGGCGCCATGGTGCACTGGAGGATGCCGTGCTCGTGGCGGTTCTCGACCACCGGCCAGCACCGAACCTCGCCGGTCACCGAGCGGGCCGCCAGCACCGACACCTCGCGCTCGAACGGCACCAGTCCCTCCACGATGGGCTCGGGCAGCTCGAAGCGGGCGCTGGCCAGCTCCTCGGGCGTGCGCACCAGGCGGTTGCCGCGGCCGTCGAAGCCGCCCCGCCGGGCCTTCACCAGCGCGGGCAGGCCGTGGACCTCGTCGTCGAACGGCGCGGTCGGAATGCCGAGGCGCCGCAACAGGTGCTTCTCGGCCAGGCGGTCCTGGGCGGCGGCGATGACCGCCGGACCGGGGCGCACCGGCACCGATCGCTGCAGCCACTCGAGGGCGGCCACCGGCACCGCTTCCAGCTCCACCGTGACGACGTCGCACGTGCGGACCAGGGTGGCCAGCGCGGCGCGGTCGTCGAACGGGGCGGCGATCACCTCGGCGACGGCGGCCGCCGGTGGTGAGGGCGCCGGTTCCACGACCACGCAGTCGACCCCGAGTGGGCGGGCGGCCAGCGCGAGCATGCGGGCCAGCTGTCCACCGCCGATGATGCCGAGCCGCATGGGTCAGGCGATCACGCCGGTGGCGCGCAGTCCGGCGAGGGCGTCGTCGTCGTAGCCGTGGGCCCGCAGCACGACCTCGGTGCTCTGGCCGAGCTCGTCGAGCGACCACACCGTCTCGTGCTGGGTGTGGCTGAACCGCACGGGCGGCCGGGGCTGGCGGATGGTGCCGACCGTGGCGTGCTCCCAGGTGTGGATGACGTCGTTGTGCACGACCTGCGGATCGTCGAACATGGAGTCGAGCGTGTTCAGCGGGGCGGCGGGGACCTGTTCGGCATGGAGGAGGGGCAGGATCTCGGCGGTCGGGAACGTGAGGAAGGCGTCCATGAGCATCCCGCCGAAGGTGGCGAAGTGCTCGGGTACCTGCCGGGCCGCCATCGTGGCGAAGCGTGGGTCCTCCATCCACTCCGGGTGTCCGAGCGCTCGGCACAGCCCGCTGGTCTCGGCGTCACTGGCCACGAAGTACACCAGGAAGCCGTCGGCTGTCTGCTGCAGGCGGTAGATCTGGTACACGCAGGGTCCGGGCACGACGTCGGGCCCGCCGAAGGTGTGGCCCATGAACGCATCCGGCCAGAGCCAGTAGAGCGAGCTGTCGAGCATGGGGATCACGATGTGCTGGCCGGCTGCCGTTCCCATCGCCCGCGCGAACAACGCTGCGGTGATCGACTGCGCCGACAGGGTCGCCGTGGCCTTGTCGCACACGAGCGTGCGCACGAGGTCGGGGATCGGGATGTCCTGGCTCATCTGGATCGACGGCAGACCGGTGACCGATTGGATGATCGGGTCGTACACCCGCCACTGCGCATACGGGCCGTCGGGGCCGAAGCCACTGATGGACACGTAGATCAGGTTCGGGTTCTCGGCCATGAGGTCGTCGGGGCCGATGCCCATGCGCTGCACCGCGCCGGGCCGGAAGTTCTGCACGATCACGTCGGCGTCGGCCACGAGGCGCTTCAGGACCGCCACCCCCTCGGGCTGGCCGAGGTCGAGCCGCACCGACTGCTTGCCCCGGTTGGCGGCGCCGTACATGGCCGAGATGGAGCCGACCCGGAACCCGCCGGCGCGGGTCAGGTCGCCCACGCCGTGGGGCTCGACCTTGATGACCTCGGCGCCCTGGTCGGCCAGGATCTGGCAGCACCACGGCCCCGAGATGATGGCCGACAGATCGATCACCTTCACGCCCGACAACGGTCCGGCCACGACGCACCCCCTGGTCGGACCGGCAGGCTAGTGCTCGGGGCTACGGCGGGGGCAGGCGAGGGTCCGGGTCGGCCAGCACTGCGTCGCTCTGGCGCTGGCGCCACGACCGCAGGCGGTCGCGCAGGTCGGGTCGCGTGGCGGCCACGATGGCCGTGGCCAGCAGCGCGGCGTTGGCCGCGCCGGCGGCCCCGATGGCCAGCGTGCCCACCGGGATGCCCTTGGGCATCTGCACGATCGACAGCAGCGAGTCCATGCCGCTCAGCGCCCGGCTCTGCACCGGCACTCCGAGCACAGGTACCACCGTGTGGGCCGCCAGCATGCCGGGCAGGTGGGCGGCGCCGCCGGCCCCGGCGATGATGACCTCGATGCCGCGCTCCTCTGCCTCGCGGGCGTAGGTGGCGAGCAGCTCGGGGGTGCGGTGGGCCGATACGACGCGCACCTCGTGGGGCACGCCGAGCTCGTCGAGCACCGATGCGGCGTTCGACATCGTCTCCCAGTCGGAGCGCGAACCCATCACCACGCCGACGATGGGGGACGACGGTGCATCGGTCATGGCCGCATCCCTATCACCGGGCGGCCGACGCCGTCGCCAGGTCGGCGCCGTCGCGGTCGAGGAACCGCCGGTGCCAACGGCCGGGTGTGACGGCGATGGCGCGGGGCTCGTCCTCGAACAGCCAGCGGGCGAAGTTCCGCCGCGTCCAGTCGCTGGAGCCGGCGACGCGCACGGCGCCGCGGGCGCCCCAGCCGTGACCGAGCACCCGGCCGAGCGCGACGGACATGCGGTGATCGGTCACCAGTTCGCGCTGCACCGTTCGGCGGTACTGGGCCAGCGCGTCGGGCGCCGTGCGGGTGCCGGCGATGGCCTCGGCGGCGGCGATGCCGGTGAGGAGCGCCTGACCGATGCCCTCGCCCGTGAGCGGGTCGGTCGCGGCCACCGCGTCGCCCACGAACAGGGCGCGGCCCCGGCCGACGACGACGCGGTCGATGCGGGCGGGGATCGGCCACGCCAGAGGGCGTCCTTCGGCGACCGCATCAGGCCCGAGGGCGGCGCGCACGTGGGGCCGGTCGAGCAGCCCGGCCCACTCGGCCCGCATGTCGCGCCCGTGGCGGGCGCCGTCGCGCCGCACGCCGAAGCCCACGTTGGCCCGCCCGCCGGGCAGCGGGAAGCTCCATGCGTAGCCGGGCAGCAGGTCAGCGTCGAACCACACCCACAGGCGCTCGGCGGCGTCGCCCGTGACGTGGGTGACGTACTGCCGGAAGGCGTGCCACTCGCCCAGGTAGCCGGGCTGGGCCAGACCCAGCGCCTTGCGCAGCGGGCTCCACATGCCGTCGGCGCCGATCACGTGCCCGGCGTGCAGCGAGCCACCGTCGGCGGTGGTGACGACCACGTGGTCGCCGCCCTCGGCGGCGGCGGCCAGCGCGGTGCCCTCGCGCACGTCGGCGCCGGCGGCGCGGGCCAGTTCGACCAGGGCGGCGTCGAGCTCGCGCCGCGGGGCGACGGCGCCGTACAGGCCCCGCCCGGCCGGGAACGGGAACTCGACCGTGCGCCCCGACGGCGAGCGCACCCACGCCGCCGCCACGGGCAGCAACGACGGCACCGTGGCGGGGTCGAAGCCGAGCTGCTCGAGCAGGCGCAGGGCGCCCGTGGTGAGCCCGTCGCCGCAGCACTTGTCGCGCGGGAAGGTGGCCTTGTCGAGCACCACCACCGAGCGGCCCGTGCGGGCCAGGGTGATGGCCGCCGCCGTGCCCGCCGGGCCGGCGCCCACGATCACCACATCGGTGCGTTCGGGCGCGCTGGCCGGCGAGGCAGGGGTCACGGCCGGCGACGATAACGGGCGGCCGGTCGCGGCCACGGACCCGCGCGGTGTGCCACGCGGCTCAGTACGATCGCCCTCATGCCTCCCCGGCCCCGCTCCGACCGCCGCAGCAACCGTACCGACGCCCCCCGTCCCGCCGACGGTGGCCGAGGCGCTCCCGTCGCCCCGGGTGGCTCGTCGGCCGCGTCCGACGACGTGAGACGCTTCGCCGAGCTGCTGCGGGCCCAGGAGGCGAAGAAGAAGGCGGAGGTCGCCGAGGGCCGGCGCCGGGCCGACGCCGAGCGGGCCCGGGTCGAGGCCGAGCAGGCCGGCGAGCGCCGCCTGACCGACGCCCGCTCGGCCAAGGAGCAGGCGGCCCGCCGGCTGAAGGACGTACGGGCCCGCGGGGCGGCGAACGCGGTGGTGGCCGAGGCCGAGGCCGCCTACAAGGCGGCCCTGGCCGACCTGCTGGCCGAGGAGCAGGGCGAGCGCCCGTCGTGGGCCCCGGCCGTGCCCGAACCCGAGGTCGCCGCAGACGCCGAGCCGGTCGCCGACGAGGCCGACGCCGGCGAGCCCGCGTCCACCGAGCCGGCCGACCCCTCGTAGCCGCCCGTACGCCGGATCCCCGGCGTTGGGTCGTTCGAGCGCACCGGGGTGTCCCGCGGCGACCTAGCGCGGGTCGACTGCCCGGCCGTTGGGTCGTTCCGGCGCAGCCGGGTGCTCCCTGGCGACCCAGCACAGATGGGGCGGTCCGGGGGTGCCGCGAGCGCGGCCTAAGGTGCGCGCATGGGGGGTCCACTGCAACACCTGCGCGTCGTCGATCTGACCGATGATCTCGGTCGGTTCGCCACCAAGCTGCTGGCCGAGTCGGGCGCGAGCGTCGTGCGCGTCCACACCGGCCGTGGCGTCACCTCCGGTCCGGCCATGGCGGCGCCGGCGGCGGCGGGGGCCGGCCTGCTCGACTGGTGGTACGACGGTGGCAAGTCGCTGCTGCCGCTCGACCTCGACACCACCGCCGGTGCCGACGTCTACCGGCAGCTCGCCGCTGGTGCCGACCTGATCGTCGAGAACGAGGTGCCGAGCCGGCTGGCCGCGCTCGGCCTGGACCACGCCGACCTGGTGGCGGGGAACCCGCGGCTCGTGCAGGTGAGCCTCACGCCGTTCGGCCGCACCGGCCCGTGGGCCCACTGGCAGTCGAGCGACCTGGTGGCCGGCGCCCTCGGTGGCGTGCTGTCGGTGTCGGGCACGGCCGAGCAGGCCCAGAACCCGTGGGGCCGCCAGAACCAGCACTTCGGCTCGTTCGTTGCCGTGATCTCGGGGTTGGCCGCTGTGCGGTCGGCCCGCCTGAGCGGGCGGGGTCAGCTGGTCGACGTGTCGCTCCACGAGGTGGTGGCCAGCTCCATCGAGCAGCTGTGGTTCGAGTACTTCTACGACGACGTGCTGCCCCTCACCAAGATCGCGCCGCGGCAGGGCAGCCTGCACTGGCTGCGGGCCTACGTGGTGACCGAGTGCCTGAAGGGCTGGTGCATGATCACGCCCACCCCGGCGCCCGGTCCGCTCATCGAGTGGCTGGCCGAGCACGACGTGCCCGGCGCGGCCGAGCTGCTCGGCGTGGACCCCGGCGACATCCTGGGCCACCTCGAGGAGGTCATGGACGCCACCCGTCGCTTCTGCCTCACCAAGGACGCCGGCGAGCTGTTCACCGAGGCCCAGGCCCGCCACGTGGCCTTCGGCGAGGTGCAGTCGGTGGCCCAGGTGGCGACGAACCCGCAGTTCGCGTTCCGTGGCTTCATCAAGGACGTCGAGGGCACGCCGGTGCGCCGCCCGGGTCATCCCGTGGTGTACTCGGCCACACCGGTCGACGCGCCGGCGGCGCCCGTCACCGTCGCCGTCGACGGCGCGCTGGCGGCATGGGGCGAACGACCGGCGCCCCCACCGGCCGCGGCGAACCCGGCCAAGCCGCTCGAAGGCGTGCGGGTGGTCGACTTCACGTGGGTGCTGGCCGGCCCGTTCTGCAACCGCATGCTCGGCGACCTGGGTGCCGACATCATCAAGCTGCAGACCGCCGGCCGGGCCACGCTGGTGAACTCACCCGATTTCCCGTACTTCCCGTGCTGGAACCGGTCGAAGCGGTCGCTGGCCATCGACATGAAGGCATCGGGCGCGCTCGATGCGGTGCGCAAGCTCGTCGAACAGGCCGACGTGCTCGTCGAGAACTACTCGGCCGGCGTGCTCGACCGGTGGGGCCTCGACTACGAGACGGTGCGTTCGTGGAACCCCGGCATCGTGTACGTGACCATGGCCGGGTGCGGCCACGCCGGACCGTGGAAGAACGTCATCTCGTACGCGCCCACGGTGCACGCGCTGTGCGGGCTCACCTACCTGTCGAACCCGCCAGATCGCGGCGACGTGGGCGCCGGCTTCTCGCTGAACGACCACGCTGCCGGCTTCCTGGCCGCGTCGTCGATCCTTGCCGCGCTCGAATCACGCGCCGTCACCGGACTGGGCCAGCACGTCGACATCGCCCAGCTCGAGGTGGGCGCCTACCTCGTGGGCGCGTCGATCATGGATCACTTGAGCAACGGGCGCGAGGCGCACGCCATCGGCAACGCCGATGCCTACGGCACGTTCCTCGTGAACGAGGTGTTCGTCACGAGCGATGGCGAGGTGGCGGTGACCGTTCGCGACGAGCGTGACGCCGACGCCGCCAGCGCGCTCATCGGCGGCCCGCTCGACCAGCTGCCGGCGTGGTGCGCGGCGCGTACCGGTCGCCGGGCGATGGAGGCGCTGCAGGGCGTCGGCGTGCCGGCGGGTCGGGTGCAGAACGGCCACCACCTGTTCACCGACGACGAGCAGCTGCGAGCGCGCGAGCTGTTCGGCACGCTGGCCTCCGACGTGTTCGGCGACCGTCCGTTCGACCGCTTCCCGGCCCGCTTCAGCGAGCAGTCGTTGGAGCCCTACCGGCCGGCGCCCAACTACCTGGGCGAGCACGCGTTCGAGATCCTCGGCGAGTTCGCCGGCATGAGCGAGGAGGACGTCGCCATCGCCATGGGCGACGGCCTGCTCGGGTAGTGCGGCCCGTACGGGCGTCGCTACTGGGACGGCATGGTCGACGACAGGTCCTGCACGATCATGCGCAGGTAGTCGTCGTCGAACAGCTCGGCACCCAGGTAGGCGGCCTGCAGGCGACGTACCGGGTCGGCGTTGCGGTCGTCGGCGATGGCGCGCAGCGGGCAGTGCTCGAGCAGGTCGTTGGCGCGAAGCCGCATGGCCCAGGCGGCGGCCGCCTCCAGGTCGAGGCGCGGAGCCAGTTCCACCGACAGTGCCAGCACGGTGGCGTTGTTCGGGTGCGATTGCCAGAGGGCCTCGGCGACGCGGCCGGCCATCTCGGGTGGGATGCCGAGCAGCTTCCCGGCGAGCAGCTTCAGCTGGTCGAGGGGCACCACCAGCGCGGCTCGCGCGAGCACGTCGGGCAGCCGGTCGGCCAAGCGGATGATGTACGTCCACACCTGATCGTGGGCGCTGTTGGCCTGCAGGGCGAGCAGCAGCTCCTCGCCGGCCTCGGCCGCCTCGCCGAGGCCCAGGTGGGCCTCGGCCCGCATCAGGTGCACGGCGTCGGGGCCGTTGTTGGAGAAGCCGTCGGTGTAGTCGGTGATGCCGTCGAGCGCGGCCAGTGCGTCGTGGTGGCGGCCCTGGGCCAGGGCCTGGCGGGCTCGCAGCCAGCGGCCCACGCCGGGCAGGTCCTTGATGGCTTCGCGCTTGGCGATCCACGGCTCGGCCTCGGCGGGACGGCCCGTGTTGATGAGCACGAGCGCGGCGTGCTCCATGGCGCAGCGGCGGTGCATGGGGTTGCTGGCCACCTCGGCGGCCAGCGTGTACTCGGCGATGGCGTCGTCGTTGCGGCCGTTCATCACGTACGTGCGGGCCCGGTCGAAGTGGGCGCGGCCCAGGTCACCCTGCTCGTCGAGCTTGGTGCCGGCGATGCGGGCGTTGCGGTTGCGCTTGTCGCGCCGCTCCAGGACCTCGGTCAGGTAGCCGTAGTGGATGATCGTGATGTGTTCGTCGCGGATGGTGCGGGGGGTGCCACCACCGCGAACGGGCATGGGGTGCTCGTGGAGCGCACCCGTCCAGTGGCAGCGGGTGCGGTGCACGAGCCGGGGAACCGAGTGCGGCGTGGGCTCGCGCACGGGTGCCAGTTCGGTGCCCGCCATGTTGAAGAGAGGCACGGCGATCAGGTCGATGGGCAGGTCGCGCTCGAGCATCGTGCGCACGATGCCGACCTGCTCGCGCACGTCGGTCAGTTCCTCGTCCATGTCGAGGTGCAGCAGCCACTCGCCGCGGCAGGCGCGGCGGGCCTCGTTGCGGGCCCGGGAGAAGTCGTCGTCCCAGTAGCCGGGGATCACCGACGCACCGCAGCTGCGGGCCAGCTCGATGGACCCGTCGGTCGAGCCGGTGTCGTAGATCACGACCTCGTCCACGAGGTGCACGATGCTGCGCAGGCAGCGCTCGATCGAGTCCTCTTCGTCCTTCATGATGAGGCAGGCCGACAGCAGCACGCGCTCGCTCTCGTCGTGCACGTACACGCTGCGGGCCTGGCCGACGCGCACACCGAACTGGCCGGCGGCGCGGGTCAGGGCCTTGGCCGTGCTGTCGGCGCCGTCGGGCCGCGAGCGGGCCAGCACTTCGGCCGCGGCGGGGGCGAGGGCGACGCACGGCCCGGCCAGATCGCCCAGGGTGTTCACCGTGAGCGACAAGGTGTCGAGTCGCTCGAGCGTGCGGGCGTACTCACGCCAGGCGGTGCGGGTCGAGCGGGCATCGGGCAGGTCGTCGGGCGTGTTGGGCCACGGCGCGGCGTTGGTGACCGGCACGACCACGCCGTGGCCGGCGTCGAGGGCGCGGGTCAGGTCGCCGATCCACCGGTTGCCGAAGCCGAACGAACTGCTGTCGACGATGACGGTGGGGCCACCGTGGATGCGGGCGTGGTCGGCGGCGATGCGCAGCAGGTCGGCCTCGTCCACCTCCTCGGCATCGATGCGGCGACCGGTCGAGAGCCGGGGCGCGTCCACGGCCGAGCCGCGGGGCCGGGCGATGGCGACGCGGTCACCTCGGCGGCGTGCGGTGTCGACGGCGTCGAGCGTGCGCGGCGCCACCGTGGCGGTGGTGCGCACCACGATCAACGTCGGCGCGGTGGGGGAGGAGGCGTGGGGAGCACCCATGGCTCCACCATCGGCAGGAACGCGGTGGTTCTTGAGCTTCTGCTGACATCTGGCCAGGGCGGGCCCGGTCGCAGCTTCCCTCCCGTGGGAGCGGCTGGTTACGGTGTCGCTCGTACCAGATCGACGGACAAGGGGAAGCGATGAGCGCGTTGTGTGAGGGCCGGGTGGCCATCGTGACGGGCGCAGGACGAGGCATCGGACGGGAGCACGCCCTGAGCCTGGCCCGGCACGGCGCCAAGGTCGTCGTGAACGATCTGGGCGGCAACGTGGACGGTTCCGGTGGCGACCTGAGCCCCGCCCATCAGGTGGTGGAGGAGATCAGGGGCATGGGCGGCCAGGCCGTCGCCAACGGTGACGACATCTCGTCGTGGGAGGGAGCCCAGCGCCTCATCAACACCGCGGTCGAGAGCTTCGGCGACCTGCACGTCGTGGTGAACAACGCCGGCATCCTGCGCGACCGCATGCTCACCAACATGACCGAGGAGGAGTGGGACGCGGTCATCAAGGTCCACCTGAAGGGCACCTTCGGCCCCGCCCGCTGGGCGGCCGCCTACTGGCGGGAGCAGGTCAAGGCGGGCAAGACGGTGTCGGGCCGCATCATCAACACCACCAGCGTGTCGGGCATCTACGGCAACCCGGGGCAGGCGAACTACGGCGCGGCCAAGGCCGGCATCGCCGCGTTCACGGTCATCGCCGCCCTCGAGATGCAGCGCTACGGCGTCACCGTGAACGCCGTGGCTCCCGTGGCCCTGACCCGCATGACCGAGGGCCTCGGCAGCGCCCCCGAGACCGACGAGGAGAAGGAGATGCGCAACCCGCGCTGGATCGCTCCCATCGTGACGTGGCTGGCATCGGCCGAGTCCGAGGGCGTGACGGGCAAGGTGTTCGAGGCGTCGGGCTCGGTGCTGGCCATCGCCGAGGGCTGGAGCCGCGGTCCGCGGCACTCTCCGGTCGAGGAGCCTACCGAGCTCGGTCCCGTGGTGCGCGAGTTGTTGGCCCAGGCCCGGGCCAACTCGGGCATGGACGGCGAGCCCGGGGGCTGGCCCCAGAACCAGAAGTGAGCGGGTCGGTGGCGGACTCGGCCGCCCCCGGGCTCGCGTCGCCGGCTCTCAGCCGCTGGCCATCGACACGTCGATGACGGGCACGTACGGGTCGTAGGCCCGCACCGCCCGGATCATGGCGGTCACGGCGTGACCGGCGACGTTGGGGGCCAGATCGTCGGGCAGGTGCACCACCAGGCGCAGGCGCGAGCCGTCGCGCTCGGCGGTGGCGTAGATCTCCGACGGGTCGGCGTCGGCCAGGTGGGGGAGCTGGCGCAGGGCGTCGGTGGCGGCGATGGCGTGCGGCGACCCGTTCGACACGGCCTCGTCGATGGCGCCGAGCACGTCGCCGTTGGTGGCGGTGGCCCGCCCATGGAAGGGGCTCGTCTCCAGACCCGGGTACTCGACCAGGGGCACCCGATGGCGGATGGCGCACACCGCGCCCATCTCGTGGAGCTTGGCGGCGCCGTCGCCGGGCACCCGCACGGCCACGGCCACGTCGATCTGGTGGTTCAGCGGGCAGCGGCGGCCGTCGTCGACGCCGACGCACAGCGGTGAGCCGTCGTCGAAGCACTCGATGATCTCGTGGCCGGCGTCGACCAGCTGGGTGCGGACTTCCCCGCTCGTGCCCGGGCACGATTCCACCAACAGCACGCGCATGGCATTCGCTCCTGTCTCCGACCGGCTTCGCACCGGTCCATCCAGCGACATCAAGCCTCAGGGTGCGGCGCGCTCGGAAGGGTCGAAGGTCACTGTGCCCGTCGGCGGGCGGCCGGTTCCGCTCAGCGGTACGGCAGGGGCCCGGTGAGCGAGGCCCGCTGGGAGATCTCCAGGAAGGCGCCGTCGGGGTCGCGCACGAAGGAGATGCGGGCGGTGGTGCCCAGGGTGGTGGGCGGCAGGTCCTCGGCGAAGCCGAGGTCGAGCATGCGGGCGTGCTCGGTGTCGACATCGAACACCTGCACGGTGAGGTAGCGGAAGCCGACGCCGGTGCGGGAGGTCATGGGGGCCAGCCCGGGCTCGAGGATGCAGCGCACGACGGTGTCGCCCACGCGGTAGCGGCCGGGGTCGAGCTCGGTGCCGCCGAGGCCGTCGACCCAGAAGCGGCGGGCGGCGGCCACGTCCGCGGTGGCGTTCACGACCTCGATGCCCACGACGTCCTGGTGGCCGGTGGGCACGAGCGTGACGGGCACGCCGGCCGGCGTGTGGTGCAGTTCGGGCGCGCCGAGCCGGTCGCTGGCGATGCGCAGCCCGCGGTGCACCGTCGGGTTCGTCGGCAGCGGCTCGCGGGCGTGGTTCACCTTCACGACCGAGCCGTGCACGCCGAAACGGTGCTGGCGCACGCCGCTACCGATCTTCAGGTACTCCTCGTAGACAAGGCCGATCTCCTCGCCCCAGAAGCGCTGCACCGCATCCCAGTCGTTGGTGGAGAAGCCGACGTCGAGGTGCTGCTTGGCGAGGTGCACGGGGCGAAGGTATACCGTGCGACGTCGGACGATCGGGCGCAAGGGGAGCGACGATGGAGACACTGGCCTTCGGGTACGGCTTGATCGAGGGACCGCGCGCCGCGCCCGACGGCAGCCTCTACTTCAGCGACGTGCACCACGGCGGTGTGCGCCGCCTGCTGCCCGACGGTTCGGTCGAGGTGGTCGTGCCCAAGCGGCGCGGCGTGGGCGGCATCGCCCTGCACGCCGACGGCGGCGTGGTGATCTCGGGCAAGAACATCTGCCACGTGCGCGACGGCGAGACCCGAGTGCTCTACGCCCGCGACGACGTGGGTGGGTTCAACGACCTGTACACCGACGCCGGCGGGCGCGTGTACTGCGGTTCGCTGCGCGACGACCCGTTCACGGTCACCGGGCCCGAGCGGCGCACGGGCGACTGCTACCGCATCGACCTGGACGGTTCGGTCACCACCCTGTACGAGGGCATCGGCCTCACCAACGGCATCGGGTTCTCGCCCGACGCTCGGCGGATGTACCACGCCGACACCGCCATCCGATCGGTGGTCGTGCACGACCTGGACGAGGCCGGCAACGTGGTGGGCGAAGGTGTGTTCGCCGTGCTGCGGCGCGGCATGCCCGACGGCCTCACGGTCGACACCGACGGCGGTGTGTGGGTGGCGTCGTACGGCGGTGGGTGCGTGTCGCGCTTCCACGCCGACGGCACCCTCGACCGTCACCTCGAGGTCCCGGCGAAGAACGTCACCAGCCTGTGCTTCGTCGGGGCCGGGCTCGACGAGCTCGTGGTCGTCACCGAGGACAACACCGACGACCCGGCCCGCGCCGGCACCATCTTCGGTTTCGACGCGTCCGAGGTCGGTGCCGTGGGCCTGCCCGCACCGCTGGCCCGGGTGTGACCGGGGCCGCCTGCGTCGTTCTCCGCGGGTTCCGAGACACCTACGTCTCGGAACCCGCGGAGAAACCTGGCATTGCGGTGGCGGCGTGAGCGCCGCTGCCGAACAGCTCGCCGACACCCGGTGGGAGCTCGTGGCGATCGGCGGTGCCGCGGTGCCGGCCGGCGTGCGACCGCCGATCATGTGGTTCGGGGCCGACTGGATCGGTGGTCGGGGCCCGGTGAACCACTTCGGCGGCCCGCTGCGCACCGACGGTGACACCATGTCGATCACCCTGCGTCACGTCTCGGTGATGGCGGCCCTGGAGTTGGAGCCGTTGGAGTACGAGGAGCGGTTCCTCGACCTGTTGCGCCGTCCGCTGACCTTCACCATCGACGGCGACACCCTGCGCCTCGTGAGCGGCACCACCGAGCTCCACCTCGAAGCCACCGGCCCCTGACCCGAGGCCGGCTCGGGCTGGTCGAACGCAGGATCGGTCCAAGGCGTAGCGTCTCCCGCCATGGCACAGAAGCTGGTTACCTTGAGTGATCTGTCCGGCACCGAGGTGCCGGACGACAAGCACGCTCGCGTCGTGATCGAGGAGCACCCGAACATCGCGTGGCCGGTCGAGCTGGACGTCACGACCGAGGAGGCGGGGCAGTTCCAGACGACCAAGCTGGAGCTGGTGCACCTGAAGGTCTACGAGCCCGACCAGCCGCCACGGTCGGTCGTGCTGGAGGCCAAGACGCTCGCCAGTCTCTTCAAGGGCATCGAGATGGACGACGTCATCAGCAACGCCCGCAGGGTCGAGTCGACCGCGCCGGCCACGCGATCCGGGCGTCCGCGAGGCAGTGCCAGCAGATTGGCACCATCACGAGCTGACCGCATCGACTACACCGATCCGCAGAACTTCGGGCTGATCCATCGGGGCAAGGTCACCGACGAGGAGGCGGCGCTCGTGCGCTCGAACATGGGCCAGGCCAATGCCAACCGTGCGCGCGAGGGTCAGCCGCGCGTCGGCGACGACCCGAAGGACTCGAAGCGCTACGCCCTCGACTGACGCACCCTCCGGCCGCCGCCGGACCGGTCGGGCGTCAGAAGTTGAAGAGGGTGAGGTCGGCGACCTTGGTGCCCTTGAGCTCGTCGTAGTCGACGACGACCACCTGGAAGCCGCGGATCTCGGCCAGGCGGCGAGCCTGCGGCTTCACCTCCTGGGCGACGAACATGCCCTTGACCGGCTTGAGGGTGGAGTCGAGCTCGAGCCGTTCGATGTAGCGGGTCAGCTGCTCGACGCCGTCGATATCGCCCCGGCGCTTCACCTCGACGGCCACGACGGCTCCGGCCTCGTCCCGGCACAGCAGGTCGACCGGGCCGATGTCGGTCGGGTACTCCCGACGCACCAGCACCATGCCGTCGGCGAGCACGTGGGGCGCGGCGGCCAACAGCTCCTGCAGATGGGCCTCCACCCCGTCCTTGCGCAGGCCGGGGTCGACGCCCAGCTCGTGCTGGGAATCGGCGAGCACCTCGTGGAGGGTGATGACGAGCTTCTCACCTTTTCCGTTTTCGACGGTCCAGCTGCCGCTTTCCTCCACCAAGGTGTTGGGAGCGTTCATCCAATTCAGCGGTTTGTAGGCACCACCGTCGGCATGGATGGCGACGCAGCCGTCGGCCTTCACCATCACGAGGCGCGTGGCCGACGGCAGATGGGCCGACAACCGCCCTACGTAGTCGACTTCACAGCGGGCGATCACCAAGCGCATCGAAAAGCCTTCACGTTCGTGGTTCTTGACCTGTCGTTGACGGCCTGGAGTTCATGCATCTTCAGATCGCGCCGATCAGAACGCCATGGCAGGGACTGAGACGTCACGGTACTCGCTCACCCACGGGATCCCGGCGGTGCGCATCGGTTGGTTGATCGCCGAGGCGCGCACCCGCGCCGGCTTCACGGCCGAGGACCTCGCCGACAAGGTGGTCTGCAAGCGCCGCATCGTGAAGCGGTGGGAGAAGGGCAGCCAGATCCCCAACGACGACGAGGTGCTGGCCATCGCCCGGGCCTGCGAGATCGGCATCGGCACCCTGTTCCCGCCCCGTGACACCGTGGAGTTCGACCGCACCGCCCGTTCGCTGCGCGTCGGCGGGGCGATCGTGTCGGTGTCCGACGTGCACAACGAGGCCGTCCTCACGACCTACGTGGAGCTGGTCCGTCAGCAGCGCGGCCTGCCCGACGGCGCCGCCTTCGACATCCGCCACGAGGACGTCGACGCCCTGGCCAGCACCCTCGACCTGGACGACGACGAGCTCGAGCACCGCCTGGTCACCATCGTCGGCATGCCCGCCGACGTGGCCGCCGGCATGCGCGACCGCCTGCTGACCCGTCGCCGCATGAGCCTGCCCGCCGGCCTGGTGGTCGGCTCGCTCGGACTGGTGCCCGGCGCCGCCGGCCCGGCCGGGACCGCGGCCACGACGCCGCCCGCGATCGTCTACGAGGCCCACATGCCCGACCGGATCGCGCCGGTCGCCGCTGCCGCTGCCGCCGACGCCCACGCGCCCGTGCTCGAGATCGGCGACGCCGTCGCCATCAGCAATCCCGACGCCGAGACCGGCGCCTGATCCCGCCCGGGTCTTCGGGCCCGGCGTTCAGCGCGGGCGCACGTGGTCACGCATGCGCTTGTTGATCAGCTCGCGCCGCTTCTGCAGATCGCGGTAGGTGAGCTGCTCGACTGACGCGTCGACCCCGAAGCTGGCCTTCACGCCGGTCAGGTCGATCTCGAGCGGCGCGTGCTCCACGCCGAGCTCGTTGGCCAGGCGCTCGCCGTGGCGCTGGGCGAAGGTCATGGAGATGGCGCCGATCTCGCCGAGCAGGTCGAGGTCGGGCGCCAGCTTGGCGATGGCGCCGTCGAGGAACACCAGGTTCTTCACGTAGAGCATGAGCTCCTTGGGCATGCGGGCGCCGTAGCCCAGCAGCGCCTTCACCACCCGTTGCACCTCGGACACCAGTTGCTCGCCGGTGAGCGTGGTGGGGTCGACGACGGGCTCGTCGAGCTTCAGGTCGCGAGCGACCGCGTCGAGGTCGGTGTCGGCCGGGAGCGCGCCCAGGTCGCGCAACGCGGCGAGCTGGCCGCGCGGGTCGTTGGCGATGCCGCTCATCATGAGCCGCAGGAACGCCAGCCGGCGGGGCTGGCTGAGGCGCGCGGTGATGCCGAAGTCGAGCAGGGCGGTGCGCCCGTCGGGCATCACGAACAGGTTCCCGCCGTGCAGGTCGCCGTGGAAGATGCCGTGGATCATGGCGCCTTCCATGAAGGCGATCATGCCCGTGCGGATCACGGCGTGGGTGTCGATGCCGGCGGCGTGCAGCGCCTCGACATCGTCGAAGGCGTAGCCGCGCAGGCGCTCCATGACCAGCACCCGCTGGGTGACGAGGCGGGGGTGGGGGCGGGGCACCACGTAGCCGCGTTGGCCCAGCTCGGCCAGCACCCCGGCCACGTCGAGCATGTTGGCCGCTTCCAGCCGGAAGTCGAGCTCCTCGGTGATGGTCTCGGCGAACAGCTCGACGAGCGCCGGTGGGTTGGCCAGCGCGGCCACGGGGATGCGGCCCACCAGGTACGGGGCCAGCCAGGCCATGGCGGCGAGGTCTTCGCGCACGAAGCGGCCGACGCTCGGCCGCTGCACCTTCACCACGACCTCCTCGCCGGTGCGCAGGGTCGCCGCGTGCACCTGGGCGATCGACGCCGCGGCCAGCGGCTCGCGCTCGAAGACGGCGAACACGTCCTCCAGGCGGGCGCCCAGCTCGCGCTCGACCACGTCGCGGACCAGGGCGAACGGTTCGGGCGGCACCTGGTCACGGCAGCGTTTGAACTCGTGGACGAGCTCGGCCGGGAAGAGGCCCTCGCCGGAGGAGATGATCTGCCCGAGCTTGATGTAGGTGGCGCCCAGATCCTCCGCGGCCAGACGCAGCCGCAGCGACAGGTCGGCCCGGCGGGCGGCGTCGTCCGCGTAGCGACCCCGCTTCTTGCGCACCAGCCACGGCACGAGGGCTTTGGTGAGGCGGCTGATGACCTTCACGACCCGGGGGCCGGGCGGCAGCTTCGAGGGCCTGGTCAGCCGGGGCACTTCGGCCCGGGCCACTTCGCGGAGGGCGTCGATGCCAGCCAGCCACACGATGCGGTCGCGGTCGAGGACCCACGGCGGGGTGTCGCTGAACGCGGCCCAGTCACGGTCGTCGCCGAACGGGGCGTCGGGCGGGGCGGGCTCGGTGCGCTGGGGGGGAGCGTCCGTCACCGGCTGATTCTCCCACCCCGCTCTGCGCGGCAGCGAGGCGGGACACCCCGGTCGCTGCACTAGTGTCCGGCGCCACAGCCGCACGTGGGGGCGGCACTGGCACGCGAGGGCCGCACGGCGGCGGCGCGAAACGACGGGGGAGTCATGGCTGCGAACGGGATCACCTTCGACCGGTGGGTGTCCGATGTGGACCCGAGCACGCGCTTCCCGCTCTACACGCGGGCCAACGTGGGCGAGGTGTTCCCCGACCCGGTGTTCCCGTTCACCCGCTCGGCGATCCTGCACAGCGGGGCCGAGATGGGCTGGCGGGACGCCTGGGTGCGCATGGGTGCCTTCGAGTACAGCGAGTTCCGTGACGACACCATGGACGTCATCGGCGTGTTCGGCGGCTACTGCTACCTGAACGCCTCGATCATCCGGCTGTTCGGCGAGCGGGCGCCCGGCCTGTCGTGGCAGGCGATGGACGAGCAGTTCTTCGGCGCGCAGCCCGGCATCCCGCCGTACGTGGAGGCGGCCGGCGACGTGCGCCCCGATCTGTCGGAGAAGGTCGCGGCGTGGCTGGGCTTCGTGCTCACCGCCCAGACCCTGCCCGAGCTGCTCGTGGACCAGGCCATGACCAAGCAGCTGCGGGCCGACCGCGTCGACCCGACCACGCTGTCCGACGAGGGCCTGCTGGCCGCCGCGATGAAGATGTTCGACGACTCGTTCCGGCACCTGTTCGGCCAGCACCTGCACACGACCTACGCAGCATCGGTGCCCATCGGCATCCTCGCCGCCGTCACCGCCGCCATCGGCCGCCCCGACCTGTTGACACCGCTCATCTCGGGTGTGGGCGACGTCGACTCGGCGGCGCCGTCACTGGCCATGTGGACGCTGTCGCGCTCGGTCCGTGCGTCGGCCGCGCTGACCGCGCTGTTCGACGGCGGGGTGCCCGATCTCGACGCGAAGCTCCAGGCCTCCGACGACGCTGACGTCGCCGCGTTCCGGGGCGCCTTCGCCGACTTCCTCTGCGAGTTCGGCTCGCGCGGCCCCAACGAGTGGGACACGGCCCGGCCCACGTGGGAGACCCGTCCGGCCCTGGCCCTGTCGGCCATCGACCGCATGCGCCTGGTCGGTGACTCGGCCGACCCCACCGGTCACCAGCGGGCGCTGGCCGGCGAGCGGGAGAAGGCGGTGGCCGAGGCCCGCGCCATCCTCGAGGCGGCGGGCGTCGACGACGCCACCAAGGCCCAGTTCGAGATGGCCTACTCGGCGGCGGCGGTGTGGATGTCCGGCCGCGAGCGCACCAAGACGAACTGCGTGCGCCTCATCCAGGAGCCCCGCCTGCTGATGCGCGAGCTCGGCCGGCGCATGGTGGCCAAAGGCGTGTTCGACGAGGTCGAGGACTTCGCCTTCGTGTTCATCGACGAGTTCCCCACGCTGTTCGCCGACCCGGCGGCGCTGAAGCCGGCCATCGCCGAGCGCAAGGCCCAGTGGCAGGCGCTGGCCGCGTGCGAGCCCGAGTTCATCTTCAACGAGCACCCGAACTTCCCCGAGGGTTGGGTGCGCCGGGACGCGGTCGTCTACCAGCAGCTCGTCTCCGGCGAGACCATCCAGGGCATCCCCGGCTGCACGGGCGTGGCCGAGGGCATCGCCCGCGTCGTGCTCGACTCGAACGATCCGAGCGCGCTCGGCCCCGGTGACGTGCTGATCGCCCCCGCCACCGACCCGAGCTGGACGCCGCTGTTCGTGCCCGCGGCCGCCGTCGTGGTCGACGTGGGTGCGCCCATGAGCCATGCGGTGATCGTGAGCCGCGAGCTCGGGATCCCGTGCGTGATCTCGGCCACCGGCGCCACCAAGCGCATCGCCGACGGGGCGCGGGTGCGTGTCGACGGCAACACCGGCGTCGTCACCGTCCTGTAGACGAAGGAAACCATGGTCGCCGATCGATGGCTCACCGACTGGTCGGCGAGCAACCGCTACCCCCTGTACACGCGCGCCAACGCCGGCGAGGTGATGCCGAACCCGGCCAGCCCGCTGGCGTGGACGCTCGTGTGGCACGACGCACTCATCGAGGGCTGGTGGGACAGCCAACTCGTCACCGGGTTGTTCACCGCCGACGAGATCGACCCCGAGGAGGTCATCGGCTCCTTCGGTGGCTACCTCTACATCAACGCCACCACCGCCCGGTTGTTCGGTGTGCGGGCTCCGGGGCTCACGCCCGAGATGGTCGACATCATGTACTTCGGCGAGCACCCCGACGTGCCGCCCTACGAGCCCGAGCCGAGCCACGAGAGCGAGGCGGCCACCGAGCGCCTGGGCGCGTGGATGGCGGCCACGTTGACCGCGACCGACCTGCCCCACCTGCGCGACGACCGGGAGACGGCCGCCACCACCCGCGCCACCCGTCCCGATCTGGGCGTGCTCGGCGACGAGGCCCTGGTGGAGCGGGCCCGCTCGCTCCAGCCCCTGCTGCGCCACCTGTTCTGTCGCCACCTGGAGATGACGGCGTGCTCGTCGATCGGCCCCGGTGTGCTGCAGGCCGTGGCCGCCGGCATGGGCGACGCCGGCCTGGCCCTGCGGCTGATGTCGAGCGTGGGCGACGTCGACTCGGCCGCGCCCAGCCAGGCCCTGTGGGAGCTGTCGCGCGAGGTGCGCCGCAGCGTGGCCCTCACCAACCTGTTCGACGCCACCATCGCCGCCGGGCGCGGCTTCGACGGCCTGCTCGACCGGGTGCGGGCCTCGGCCGAACCGGCGGCCGCGGTGCTGGTGGCCGGCGTCGACCGCTTCCTCGTCGACCACGGCTCACGCGGTCCGAACGAGTGGGACCTGCGGGCCGAGGTGTGGGAGACGCGCCCCGGTCTGGCCCTGGCCCTGCTCGACCGCATGCGCCACCAGGACGACGACCACGCGCCCTCGGTGCGCAGCGCCCTGCGGGCCGCCGACCGCGAAGCGGTCACCGACTCCATCGTCAGCGCTCTGGCCGACGAACCCGAGATCCTGGAGCAGTTCCTGGCTGCGCTGCGCTCGGCCCACATCCACCTCGCGGGGCGCGAGCGCACCAAGACGACGATCATCCGCGTCCTCCACGAGGTGCGCATGGCCGTGCGCGAGCTGGGCGCCCGCCACGGCTACGGACTCGACGCCGTCACCATGCTGGTGGCCGACGAGCTCGACGCGTTCGTGCACGACCCCGACGGCTTCCGGGCCCGCCTGGCCGGCCGCGAGCAGCAGTACCTGGAGCTGTTCGACCTGGAGCCGCCGTTCATCGTGAACGGCCCGCCGCCGCCCCTGTCGCAGTGGCCACGGCGCGACCGCCGGCCGGTCGCGGTGGCGTCGCTCGGCGACACGCTCCACGGCGTGCCCGGCTGCCCTGGCATCGCCACGGGCATCGCCCGGGTGATCCTGGACCCGGCCGACCCGACCGCGCTCGAACCAGGCGACGTGCTGGTGGCCCCGTTCACCGACCCGAGCTGGACGCCGCTGTTCGTGCCCGCGGCCGCGGTGATCGTCGACGTCGGTGCGCCGGTGAGCCATGCGGTGATCGTGAGCCGCGAGCTCGGCATCCCGTGCGTCGTCAGCGTGCAGCACGCCACCCGCCGCATCCCCGACGGGGCCCTCGTCACCGTCGACGGCGATGCCGGCACCGTCTTCATCCACTGACGGCGCGGCCGCTCGGCGGGCCGCGGGCGTGCCCCGCAGCCTCAGCCCTCGCCCAGGCTCAGCTGGCTAGCGATCCGCTCGCGCCGGCCGGGTAGTACGTCGATGCCACGGCGCATGTTGCGCAGGCTGCGCTGGTGCTCGAAGCCGAGCGCTTCCAGCGCGGCCCGGTGGGCGCTCTCGGGCGGCACGGTCGCCCGCGTCCCATCGCTGAACGGCAGCGTGACGGCCGCGGCCACCAGGGCGTGCAGGGCGTCGGCGTCGTCGGCCACCAGCGGGGCCAGCGTGGGGTCGTGGGCGATGGTGTAGCCCACGACGCGGCCGGCGCGGTGGGCCACCAGCGCGCGGCCGGGGCGCTGGGCCCGCGCCGCGGCCAGCAGGGTGCCGCGGTCGGCGCCGAAGCAGACGGTGTCGTACGCGACGATCTCGTCGAAGTCGTCGGCCGCCAGGCGCTCGCACACCACGTCGGCGCCGGCCGGCGGGGTCAGCGGGCCACACCGGCGCGTGAGCACCGCGGTGGGGCCACGGTCGTGGAAGCCGATGCGCTCGTACACGGGCCCGCCCTTCACCGAGGCGTCGAGCACGGCGGCGCACCCGTGGTCGGCCAGGATCGCGACCAGCGCTTCGGTGACCTTGGTCGCGATGCCTCGACGCTCGTGACCGGGCGCGGTGGCGACGAGCCCGACCCAGCCGAACCCGCCACCGGGGTAGCCCACGCAGCACCCCGTGCCCACCACGCGACCTTCGTCTTCCGCGACCACGAACCCGTCGGGCTGGGCCGTGGCGAAGCGCTCCATGGCGTCGGCGAACGAGGTGGTGGCGAAGGCCGTCCGCATGACCGCGTCCATGGCCGCCACGGTGTCCGGGTCGCTCCGCGGGTCCACCTGTCGCACGATCACGATGGCCGAGCGTAGCCACGGGTGCGTCCGGCGCCGATCGCCGGCCGGCCGATACGGTGGTCGCCATGACGGACCGTTGGATCGCCGATTCCCTGCCGAGCGCGAAGTACCCCGTGTACACCCGGGGCAACGCGGGTGAGGTGATGCCCGATCCGGTGTCGCCGCTGTCGGCCTCGGTCGGCATCACCGGGCCGGGCGAGTTGGGGTGGCGTGATGCCTACGTGCGCGCCGGCGCGCTCGACGCCGAGGAGTTCGAGCTCGACCGCCCCAACACGTGTGCGGTGTTCGGCGGTTACCTGTACCTGAACCTGTCGCTCATCCGCGTCTACGGCGTGCGCATGCCCGGGATGACCCCCGAGATGGCCGACGTGCAGTACCTGGGCGACCTGCCCGGCGTGCTGTCGTACGCCGACGAGGCCCGGCCCACCGACGACAGCCCCAAGCACGCCGCGCTCATGACCCGGTACCTGGGCGAGCTCCTCGCCCGTGACGACTTCGCCGAGGCCCGCGCCGACCGTGACGAGGTCGATCGGTGGGTGGCCCGCCGCCCCGACCTGGCGGCCATGACCGACCAGGAGCTGGTCGACCACGCCCGTTCGTTCGCGCCGCTCTACCGCCGGCTGTTCTGCCGTCACATCATGATGTCGGGCGCGTCGGGCGTCGGCATCGGCACGGTGGCCCAGGTGCTCGGTGCGGTCGGTCGCGCCGACCTGCTGATGACCGTCATGTCGGGCCTGGGCGACGTCGACTCGGCCGCGCCGAGCTTCGCCCTGTGGGAGCTCGGGCGCCTCGTGCGCGGCTCGGCCGCCCTCACCGCCCTGTTCGACGGCGGCACCACCGGCCTGCAGGCGCGCATCGCCAGCGCCGCCGAGGCGGGCGACAACGACGCCGCCGAGCTCGAGTGGCGCTTCGGGCACTTCCTGCGTGACTTCGGCTGCCGCGGCCCGAACGAGTGGGAGTTCCGCAGCCAGGTGTGGGGCACGCGGCCCGAGCTGCCGCTGACCGCCATCGACCGCATGCGCCTGGCCGACGACGCCGACTCGCCCACGGCCCGCACCGGCGTGCGGGCCAGTGAGCGCACCGCCGCCACCGCCGAGCTGCGGGCCACCCTCGCCGGCACCGCCGAGACCGCCGCCATGTTCGATGTCGGGCTCCGCCTGGCCCACCTCACCAACGTGGGCCGCGAGCGCACCAAGACCAACAACATCAAGGTCGTCCACGAGATGCGCCTGGCCTACCGCGAGCTCGCCCGCCGCATGGTCGAGCGCGGCGTGCTCGACGCCGTCGAACAGTTCTTCATGCTCGTCGACGACGAGCTCGACCTGTTCGTGGAGAAGCCCGAGGAGTACGCCGCCGTCATCCGCGAGCGTGAGGCCCACTACCTGACGCTGTGGGCGCTGGAGCCGCCGTTCGTGTCGGTCGGTGCCCCGCCGCCCACCTCCGAGTGGGCGGCGCGGTCGGCCGCCGGTATGACCGCGTCGGCGGTGGGCACCGTGCTGCACGGCATCGCCGGCTGCCCCGGCAAGGTGCAGGGCCGGGCCCGGGTGATCACCGACCCGGCCGACCCGCGGGGCCTGGAGCCGGGCGAGGTCCTCATCGCGCCCTACACCGACCCGAGCTGGACGCCGCTGTTCGTGCCCGCCGCCGCGGT
Organism: Actinomycetes bacterium; assembly: GCA_031359995.1. GTDB lineage: Bacteria > Actinomycetota > Acidimicrobiia > Acidimicrobiales > Ilumatobacteraceae > JANMAT01. Next base: position 89,387 of record JANMAT010000109.1, on the reverse strand, counting down.
GGTGGTCGACGTGGGCGCCCAGATCACCCACGCCGTCATCGTGAGCCGCGAGCTCGGCCTGCCCTGCGTGGTGTCGGTCACCAACGCCACCCGCACCATCCCCGACGGCGCCCTGGTGGAGGTCGACGGTTCGGCCGGCACGGTCACCGTGCTCGCCTTGCCGTAGCGGGCCCTACGGCGGCAGCCGGTTCGTCACCAACGGGGTGCCGGCCCCGCGGCCAGCGCGGGCGGGCCGGCTCAGGCGGTCGGGTCGGTGCGAGTGCCGGTGATGCCGTGGTTCTGGGCCCACGCGGCCGCCGCGGTGCGGTCGTGCACGCCGAGCCGCTCGTAGATGCGGGTCAGGTGGGCCTTCACCGTCGCCGTCGAGATCGACAGCTGGCGGGCGATCTGCTTGTTCAGCAGCCCGGCCGCCACCAGACCCAGCACCTCGCGCTCGCGGGGCGTGAAGCTGATGTCGATGGCGCCGCCGGTCATCCACTCGAGCACGTAGCGGGCGGCCCGGGCGTCGACCGGCGCCGACCCCTCGGCCGAGGCCCGCATGGCGGCCCGCAGCGCGGCCGGTTCGGTGTCGGGCAGCACCACGCCGTCCGCGCCGTGGGTGAGCAACTCGATGACCGGCCCCCGGTCGGCCGCGGGCGCCACCATCAGCAGCGCCGGCCGGGCCCGGACGTGGCCGGGCGGCCGCAGCCACGTGGTGAGCAGCGCGCACGGGTCGTCGCCATGCACGAGCACCACGTCGAGACCGTCCTCGGCGATGGCCCGGTCGAGCTCGGCCCGCTGCCCGGTGATGCACACCAGCTGGATCTGCGGGTCCTCTTCCAGTGCGACGACGGCGCGGGTCAGGGCCAGGGCATCGGGCGAGAAGACCGCGCCGCGCACCGGCGCGGGGGAGCCCCCGGCGCCGAAGGTGCCTGGCTGCATCGTCATGGTCGCGTCAGGACCTCCGCCCCGGGGCATGTCTTCGTTACGTCCGAGGGGCATGGAAGGATTTTGACTTTCTCACCCGCAGTGGGCACCGACGGCATCAGAACTTCGGCGGGCGGCGCTCGCTGAAGGCGGCGACGCCTTCGCGGTACTCGGACGTGCCCATGTGCTCGTTCAGCAGCCGCTTGGAGTCCTCCACCGAGGTACCGGGGGCGTGGCGCAGCAGGTCGGCGACCAGCAGCCGCTTGGTGGTGCTGACCGCGTTCGGCCCCGCTTCGGTGGCCAGGCGGGTGGCGTAGTCCGTCACATGGGCCATGAGCGCCTCGGGGGTGGGGAGCACGGCGTTGAACAGGCCGACCGGCGCGTCGGCCGCGGTGAAGATGCGGCTGGAGTACAGCAGGTCGGCGGCGGCGCCCACGCCCACCAGGCGGGGGAGCATCCACGACAGGCCGTACTCGGCGGGTAGGCCGAGCCTGGTGGCGGCGGTGGTGAGGCGGGCGCCGGCGGCGGCGAAGCGCAGGTCGCAGAAGCAGGCGAGCGCGAGGGCCACCCCGGCGCAGGCTCCGTTGACCGCGGCGATGAGGGGGAAGCGCAGGCCGAGCTGGAACGCGAGGTCGTGGTCGAGCTCGGGGTGGATGCCGTAGCCGGGTTCGGCCAGCTCGTCGGGCGTGCCCGGGTCGTAGCCGCCCCGGTCGGCGTGCCCGGCCAGGGCCCGGCCGTCGCCGCCGACGCTGAACGCCTTCCCCGACCCGGTGACGACGGCGACCCGCACGGAGGCGTCGCCCTCCAACTCGGCCAGCACCCACCGGTACTCGGTGTGCATCCTCCCGGTCCAGGCGTTGTGGCGGTCGGGCCGATCGAGCCAGATCGTGGCCACCCCCGTCGGCGCCACCTCGTACCGCACCGTCTTGAGCTCCATCGCGCCTCCCCCGACTCGGTCGCCCCCGATCAGAGCGCGCCTGACCCGTCGACCCCCAATCGTGCGCAGCTGTGGCGCCCGGCAACCGTCTCGGGTTCTCGCACTTTGTTTGCGCGGGACCGCTCCTGGCGCAACCTGGCGCAACCAGATCCCACGAACGGCGGCCGGACGCCCGCCCAGCCCCCAGCCCGGCCACGAGGACGCTCTGATCTCACCGGACGGCGCCCGGCGCTGTTCCGCGCAAACAAAGCGAGATGGAGTGGGCCCGGAGGTGGTCAGCCGCGGCGGACGGCGTTCAGCGCCACCTCGGCCAGTTCCTTGCGGCAGATGAGCACGTCGGGCAACCACGGGTCGCTGCGGTTGTACACCAGCGGGCTGCCGTCGATGCGGCTCACGTGCAGGCCGGCGGCGGCGGCCACCACCACCGGCGCGGCCGAGTCCCACTCGTACATCCCGCCGGCGTGGGCGTACACATCAGCCTCGCCCGTGACCACGCTCATGGCCTTGGCGCCGGCCGAGCCCATGCGGATGCCGTCGGCGTCGAGGGCCTGGGCGATGCGGGCCGCCTCGTACGGCGCCCGGAACCGGCTGGTGACCAGCCGGGCCCGTGTCCGCACCGACGGCGGCAGCACCGGGGCCGGGTCGCTGCAGAACACCGCGCCCACCGACGGCAGCGACACCGCACCGGCGGTGAGGGCGCCGCGCTCCCACAGGGCCACGTGCACGGCCCAGTCGGGCCGGTTCTCGCCGTACTCGTTGGTGCCGTCGAGCGGGTCGACGATCCACACCCGCTCGGCCTGCAGGCGCCGGCGGTCGTCGCGGCCCTCCTCCGACAGCACCGAATCGGCCGGTCGGTGCTCGGCCAGGGCGGCCACGAGCAGCACGTGGGCCTGGGCGTCGCCCTCGTCCATGACCTCCCACGGGGCGACCCCGTCGGCGAACATCACGTTGCGGATGGCCACCAGCATGCGCCCGGCCACCACGGCCAGCGCGGCCGACAGCGCCGCGTCACCCGCGGCCGATGCCGCGGTCAGCTCGGCCCGCACGTCGTCCTCGGCGCTCACGGGCGTCGCCCCAGGCGCACCGCGTCGCGCACGAGCTGGCGCAGCGACTCCTCGTCGGCGCCGGCGCCGTGCAGGTCACCGACGCGCTGCTCGATCCGTTCGGCCAAGGACTCGTCCACGCCGTGGCCCCGTTCTGCATTGAGCACGATGCTCGTCACCAGCAGCATCACCGCGGGTGCCGCGGTGAGGAAGCCGAAGCTGATCACCCAGCCGTTGTTGTTGCCGTTGATGCTCGAGATGATCATCCCGGCGATGCCGACCGCGCACAGCACGAGCACGAGGGCGCGCAGCCGGGGAGCGGTCACGGGCGAACCGTAGCGGGCCGGCGCGGAGCGGACACGGGTGCTCAGCGCGCCAGCGGCTTGTACTTGATGCGGTGGGGCGTGTCGGCCTCGGAGCCGAGCTCCTTGTGGCGCACGGCCTCGTACTCGGAGAAGTTGCCCTCGAACCAGCGCACCTGGCTGTCGCCCTCGAACGCCAGCACGTGGGTGCAGATGCGGTCCAGGAACCAGCGGTCGTGGCTGATGACCACGGCGCAACCGGGGAACGATTCCAGGCCGTCTTCCAGGGCCCGCAGGGTGTCGACGTCGAGGTCGTTGGTGGGCTCGTCGAGCAGCAGCACGTTGCCGCCCCGGCGCAGCACCTTGGCCAGGTGCACCCGGTTGCGCTCGCCGCCGGAGAGCACGCCGACCTTCTTCTGCTGGTCGCCGCCCTTGAACCCGAACGAGGCGCAGTAGGCCCGGCCGTGGAGCACGCGGTTGCCTACCTTGACCTCTTCGAGGCCGTCGGTGATCTCCTCGTACACGGTCTTGTCGGAGTCGAGGACGTCGCGCGACTGGTCGACGTAGGACATCTGCACCGTGTCGCCGATCTTCACCGAGCCGCTGTCGGGCTCCTCGTTGTCGGTGAGCATGCGGAACAGCGTGGTCTTGCCGGCGCCGTTGGGGCCGATGATGCCGACGATGCCGGCGCGGGGGAGCGAGAACGAGAGGTCGTCGATGAGGAGACGGTCGCCGTAGCCCTTCGACAGGTGGTCGACCTCGATGACGAGGTCGCCCAGGCGCGGGCCCGGCGGGATCAGGATCTCGAGCCGGTTGTCGTCACCGCGGTTCGCCTCGGCCTCGGCCTGCAGCTTCTCGTAGGAGGTGAGTCGGGCCTTGCCCTTCGACTGGCGGGCCCTGGCCGACATGCGCACCCACTCGAGCTCGCGTTCGAGGGTGCGCTGGCGGGCCGACTGGGTCTTCTCCTCCTGGGCCAGGCGCGCCTGCTTCTGCTCGAGCCAGCCGGTGTAGTTGCCCTCGTAGGGGAAGCCCTTGCCGCGGTCGAGCTCCAGGATCCACTTGGCCACGTTGTCGAGGAAGTAGCGGTCGTGGGTGATGGCCACGACGGTGCCGTGGTAGTCCTTCAGGAAGCGCTCCAACCAGTCGACCGACTCGGCGTCGAGGTGGTTGGTGGGTTCGTCGAGCAGCAGCAGGTCGGGGGCGGCCAGCAGCAGTCGGCACAGCGCGACGCGGCGGCGCTCACCGCCGGAGAGCGTGGTGACGTCGGCGTCGTCGGCCGGGCACCGCAGCGCGTCCATGGCGATCTCGACGTTGCGCTCCAGGCTCCAGGCATCGGTGGCGGCGATCTTGTCTTCCAGCTCGGCCTGGAGCGTGCCGATCTTGTCGTAGTCGGCGTCGGGGTCGGCCCACATGGCCATGACCTCGTTGTAGCGGTCGATGATGCCCTGGACGGCGGCGACGCCGTCCATGACGTTGCCCTTCACGTCCTTGCTCTCGTCGAGCTGGGGTTCCTGGGACAGCAGGCCGACGGTGAAGCCCTGGGTGAGGCGGGCCTCGCCCTGGTAGCCGTCGTCGAGTCCGGCCATGATCTTGAGCAGGCTCGACTTGCCCGAGCCGTTGGAGCCGATCACGCCGATCTTGGCGCCCGGGTAGAAGCTCAGGCTGATGTTCTCCAGCACCGTCCGGTCGGGCGGGTGGAAACGGCCGAGCTTGTAACAGGTGTAGATGAATTGAGCAGCCATGGGAGCTGCGGATCCTACGCGATCCACCCGCGGCCGGCCCGATCGGTGTGGCACGTGTCGGCACCTGGGGCGTCGGGAACATGGCCCGTGGTGGTCGCTCCTACAGTGCGCGACATGCATCGGCCGCCGAACACCACCGCCCGGGCCCAGCGACTGCTCGACGAGGTGGTCGGCCCCGCGGTCCTAGGGGCGCGGCGCCCGTTCGCGGTCGCCGCCACCGCCGAGCACCTGTCCCCCATGACCCTGGCCGCGGCCGCCGCGGCCCCGGTCGAGCCGTTCGCCATCGGCGCCCCGTGGGGTCCGGCGTGGCACAGCCGCTGGTTCCGGCTGACCGCGGTGGTGCCAACGGCGTGGCCGGTCGATGGCACGGTTGCCCACATCGACCTCGGGTTCTCCGCGGCACAGCCCGGCTTCCAGGCCGAGGGCCTGGTCTGGCGCGACGGCCGGGTGGTGCACGCGGTGCAGCCCGACCGTCGACTGGTGCACCTGCCCGATGTCGCGCCCGGTGAGTCGGTGGCGCTGTGGATGGAGGCGGTGGCCTACCCCCACATCTTCCAGCACGCGTTCCGGCCCACGCCCCAGGGCGACCCCCGCACGGCCTCGGCCGAGCCGCTGCACCACCTGGCCGTCGCCGAGTTGGCGGTGCACGAGCCCGAGGTCGACGACCTGGCTCTGGAGGTGTCGCTCGTGCTCGATCTGGTGGCCGCCATCGACGACCGCGACCCGCTGCGGGCCCAGGCCCTGCGCGCCCTCGACGAGGTGGTCGCCGCCGTCGACCCGCGCGCCGTGGCCGCCACCGCGGCGGCGGCCCGGGCCGCGCTGGCCCCGGTGCTGGCCCGGCGGGCCGCGCCAGGCGGCCACCGCATCGTCGCCACGGGGCACGCCCACCTCGACACGGCGTGGCTGTGGCCGGTGAGCGAGGCGCGCCGCAAGACGCTGCGCACCTTCGCCAACGCGGTGGCGCTGCTCGACCGCCACCCCGACCACCGCGTCACCGTCAGCCAGGCCCAGCAGTACGCATGGATCGCCACCGACGCGCCCGACGTGTTCGCCCGGGTGCGCGAGCTGGTGGAGGCCGGGCGGTGGGAGGTGGCCGGCGGCATGTGGGTGGAGACCGACCTGAACCTGCCGTCGGGCGAGAGCCTGGCCCGCCAGTTCGTGCACGGGCAGCGGGCCTTCACCGAGTGGTTCGGGCGGCCATGCCCGGGCGCGTTCCTGCCCGACGACTTCGGCTACCCGGGCTCGTTCCCACAGCTGGCCCGCCTGGCCGGCTGCGAGTGGTTCTTCACCCAGAAGCTCAGCTGGAACGACACGAACAAACCACCCCACCACACGTTCTGGTGGCAGGGGATCGACGGGTCCCGCGTGCTGGCCCACATGAGCCCGGTCGAGACGTACAACAGCACGCTGGTGCCGGGCGAGCTGCTCCACGCCCAGCGCACCTTCGCCGACCATGCCCTGTCGGACACCTCGCTGGCCTGCTTCGGCCACGGCGACGGTGGGGGCGGCGCGACCGACGAGATGGTGCGCCGGGCCCGGCTGGTGGCCGACTGGCAGCCGGTGCCGCAGGTGCGCTTCGGCGGGGCCGACGAGTTCTTCGCCGGCGAGCTGGCCCGGCCGCCCGACGCCTGGCCGGTCTGGGTGGGCGAGCTGTACTTCGAGCTGCACCGGGGCACCGCGTCGAGCCAGGTGGGCACGAAGCAGGGCAACCGCACGTGCGAGCGGCTGCTCCACGAGGCCGAGCTCTGGGCGGCGGCCACCGGCACCGATCTCACCGCGTCGCTCGACCGGTGGTGGAAGACGGTGCTCACCCAGCAGTTCCACGACATCCTCCCGGGTTCGTCGATCGCGTGGGTGCACCGCGACGCCGAGGAGACCTTCGCCGCCGTGGCCGCCGAGATCGAGGCCAGCGTCACGGCGTTGGTGGGCGCGCCCGGCCCGGCCGACGACGACGCCCCGATCACCGTGGCCAACCCGGCGCCGGTCGCGGTGGCCGAGGTCGCGGTGGTGGGTGGTCGGCCCCGCTGGGTCGAGGCGCCCGCGTTCGGGCGGGGCACCGCGGCCGACAGGCTGCCGGCCGACGTGGTGCCCGTGAGCGTGGACGACAACGTGATCGGCAACGGCCTGGTCCGCCTCACCTTCGACGACGACGGGCTGATCACCTCGCTCGTGCTGCTGTCGTCGGGCCGCGAGCTGGTGCCGGCGGGCCGGCGGGCCAACCTGCTGCGCCTGTTGCGCGACCAGCCGGCCATGTGGGACGCGTGGGACGTCGACCTGGCCGACCGCGACCTGGCCGATGACCTGACCCGCCCCGAGCGGGTCGCCATCGTCGAGTCGTCGCCGTTGCGGGTGGTGCTCGAGGTGGAGCACGCCTTCGGGTCGTCACGGCTCGTGCAGCGGGTGATCGTGCGGGCCGGCACCGCCTGTGTGGAGGTCGAGCTCGACGTCGACTGGCACGAGGACGCCCGCCGCCTGCAGGTGGTGTGGCCGCTCGACGTGCACGCCCACGAGGCCACGTGCGGCATCCAGTTCGGGCACGTGCGCCGGCCCCGCCACGCCAACACCTCGTGGGACGTGGCCCGTTTCGAGGTGTGCGCCCACCGGTACGTGCACGTGGGCGAGCACGGCTTCGGGGTGGCCCTGCTGGGCGACGGTCCCCACGGCTACGACGTGGGTGGCGACGCGCTGCGCATGACGCTGCTGCGGGCGCCGTCGTTCCCCGACCCCACCGCCGACCGGGGCCGTCACCGGTTGGCCTACGCGCTGTGGGCCCACGAGGGCGACGCATTCGATGCCGGCCTGGAGGACCTGGCCCACCGCCGGGCCCATCCGGTGCGGGCGGTGGGTGAGAACGGCGCGCCGGGCGCGCCACTGGTGCGCCTCGATGCGCCCGGCGCGCTGGTGAGCGCGGTCAAGCCGGCCGAGGACGGATCGGGCGATGTGGTGGTGCGCGTGTGGGAAACCCACGGCGGCCGGGCCGCCGGTGCGCTGCTGGTGGCGGGTGCCCGGCGGGCGTGGGTGTGCGATCTGCTGGAGGCCCCGGGCGACGAGGTGCCGGTGGTGGCCGACGACGGCGCCATCGCGGTGGCGCTGCGTCCGTTCCAGATCGCGACCTACCGCGTGCGGGGCCCCGGGCGTCCGTGACCCCTGGCGTCGGTGCGGGCCCTCAGGCGAAGTCCGCGTCGTCGAATCTGGTGGTGCTACGGTCCGCTCAGCAGCACCAACATCGAGTACCTGCATCGACACACCCTGGGGGACACATCCGTGACACTCGCCGCAAGCTTCTTCAGCCGTGGCGGTTTTGCCTTCGGCTTCCGTTGGCTCCACATCGTCGCCGGCATCGCCTGGATCGGTTTGCTGTACTACTTCAACGTGGTGCAGGTGCCGGCCTTCGCAGCCTACGGCAACGATGGTGACGGCCCGAAGGCCCGCAACATCGCGTTGAACATCCTCGCCCGCAAGGCGCTGTGGTGGTTCCGCTGGGCGGCGGTGGCCACGTTCGTGACCGGCATCATCATCGTCGGGCTCACCAAGAGCTACTTCTCGGCCAGCGGCGACGGCCACAACGCCTCGATCCTCACCGGCATGCTGCTCGGCACGATCATGCTGCTGAACGTGTGGGGCGTCATCTGGCGCAACCAGAAGATCGTGCTGGCCAACGCGGCCAACGTGCTCGCCGGCAACCCGGCCGATCCGGCTGCCGCCGCCGCCGGTCGCAAGGCGATGATGGCCTCGCGTCAGAACACCATCTTCTCGGTGGCGATGGTGTGGTTCATGAGCTTCTCCGCCCACTTCGCCGACCAGTACCTCGGCGGCGACGGCAAGCTGGCGAACCAGGCGGTCTACTGGATCATCACCATCGTCGTGATCGCCGTCCTCGAGCTGAACGCCCTGCAGTTGATGCCGTGGAAGGGCGCGGCCAACAAGGGCCTCAACGTGATCTACGACGGCCCCAAGGTGCGCAACCCGATCATCGCCGCCTTCGGCCTGTGGGTGATCTTCCTGCTCCTGTGGGAGCTCGTGCTCCAGAACTCCTGAACGCGTCTCGCCGACGCGGGAACGGGCCGCCGGCTGGTGCCGGCGGCCCGTTCGCGGTCCGGCTTCCTGGTGCCGGCAGCCGACCGTGAGCTTGGCGTCCATGCCCGACTCCTTGTGCCCGGCCACGTCGCAGTAGAGCTCGTAGGTGCCTGCGGGGAGAGGGAGCGTGACGCCACCCGACCTGCCCGGCGTGAGCAGCAGCCGCTCGCCCATGCGCGTGCCGTCGCTGGCCTTCACCACGAGCGTGTGGTTGACGTTGCCCTTGTTGTAGTAGGCGATGGCGACGTCGCCGGCCTTGGCCGCGTACTCCTTGGTGTCGAACTTGTTGTCGGTGCCGGTCACCGTGAAGCTGGGGTTGGCCGGCAGCGGGTTCTTGGTGTTCGTGGATGTGCCGGCGGACTTGCCGCAGGCGGCCAGGAGGGGCAGCGCCACGAGGGTGGCGGCCAGGAGGCGCCGGGCGCTGGTCGGGGTTCGGTCGCGGGTCATGCGGATTAGCATAGCCAACGCTTGTGAAAAGCGCAGCGTCGGGCGGGCACCAGGTTCGACGGTCATCGGCCAGCGATGAGGAAGCAGCGCGTCCCACGCCTAGGATCGCCAGACGTGGCTGCTGATACCCCCGCGTTCGGTCCGAACACCTGGTTGGTCGAGGAGATGTTCGAGCAGTACCGCTCGGATCCGCAGGCGGTGAGTCCGGCCTGGCGCGAGTTCTTCGCCGACTACCGGCGCAACGACCCGACCGCCCCCGACACGCCGGCCGAGGTCGCCGCCCCCGCCGTCGCCGTCGTCGCCGTCGTCGCCGTCGCCGCCGTCGCCGCCCCCGCGCTCGCCGTCCCCGCGCCCCTGCCCGCACCGGGTGACGTCGCCCCCGCGCCGGCCCCGGCACCGCCCGCCGTTGCCGTGTCGTCGCCCCCGCCCGCCGCGGTGGCCGCCCCACCGGCGGCACCGCTGGGCGAGCCGATCCGTGGTGCCGGTGCGGCCATCGTGGCCAACATGGAGCGCAGCCTCACCGTGCCCACGGCCACCAGCTTCCGCAACGTGCCGGCCAAGCTGCTCGAGGTCAACCGCAAGATCATCAACAACTACCTGGCCCGCGCCGGCAAGGGGAAGGTGAGCTTCACCCACCTGATCGGCTACGCCGCGGTGCGGGCCATCGCCGATGCCGTACCGGCGATGAACAACGCCTACCTCCAGGGTCCCGACGGCAAGCCCCGCCTCATCCGCAACCCGCACGTGTCCATGGCGCTCGCCGTCGACGTGGGCAAGGCTGATGGCAGCCGTACGCTCGTCACGCCGGTGCTGCGCGACGCCGACACCCTCGACTTCGCCGGCTTCGTGGCCGCCTACGAGGACATCGTCCGCAAGGTGCGCCAGAACAAGCTCACGGTCGCCGACTTCCAAGGCGCCACGCTCACGCTCACGAACCCCGGCACCATCGGCACGGTGCAGTCCGTTCCGCGGCTCATGCCCGGCCAGGGCGTGATCGTCGGCGTCGGCTCCATCGACTGGCCGCCCGAGTTCATGGGCGCCGACGAGCGGGCCCTCGCCGACCTGGGCGCGTCGAAGGTCGTCACCATCACCTCCACCTACGACCACCGCATCATCCAGGGGGCCGAGTCCGGGCTGTTCCTGAAGCGCCTCCACGAGCTGCTGCTCGGCGAGCACGCCTTCTACCACGACGTGTTCCGCAGCCTCGACGTGCCCTACGAGGAGGTCCGCTGGCGCCAGGACTCGTCGCCCGTCAACCGCGAAGAGTCGATGCTGCACAAGCAGATGCAGGTGGCCACGCTCATCCGCGTGCACCGCGCCCGCGGCCACCTCATCTCCGACCTCGACCCCTTGCGCTGGCGCGAGCCGAAGATGCACGACGAGCTCGACCCCGCGAGCTACGGCCTGACCATCTGGGACCTCGAGCGCGAGTTCCTCACCGGCGGCGTGGCCGGCATCGACAAGATGAAGCTCGGCGATCTGCTCGGTGTGCTCCGCGACGCCTACTGCCGCACCATCGGCATCGAGTACATGCACATCCAGGACACCGATGAGCAGCGGTGGATCCAGAGCCATCTCGAGGGTCAGCAGTTCCAGCTCACCACCGACGAGCTCAAGCACGTGCTGCAGCGCCTGAACGCGGCCGAGGCGTTCGAGAAGTTCCTCGCCACCAAGTACGTGGGTACGAAGCGCTTCGGGCTCGAGGGCGCCGAGTCGGGCATCGCCATCCTCGACACCATCCTGTCGGCCGCGGCCGACGACGACCTCGACGGTGCCGTGCTGGGCATGGCCCATCGCGGACGCCTCAACGTGCTGGCCAACATCGTCGGGAAGAGCTACGACCAGATCTTCAAGGAGTTCGAGGGCTTCGTGAGCCCCGATTCGGTGCAGGGCTCGGGCGACGTGAAGTACCACCTCGGCGCTACCGGCAAGTACGAGAGCACGACCGGTGCCGGCATCGCCGTCGAGCTGGCCGCCAACCCGTCGCACCTCGAGACGGTCGACCCGATCGTTCTGGGCATGGTGCGCGCCCGTCAGGACCTCATCGACCGCAAGGGCTCCTACAGCGTGCTGCCCGTGCTGCTGCACGGCGACGCCGCGTTCGCCGGTCAAGGTGTGGTCGCCGAGTGCCTCGCCATGAGCGATCTCACCGGCTACCGGGTGGGTGGCACCATCCACCTGATCCTGAACAACCAGATCGGCTTCACCACCTCGCCCGAGTTCGGCCGCTCGTCGCTGTACTGCTCCGACGTGGCCAAGATGATCCAGGCGCCGATCTTCCACGTGAACGGCGACGACCCCGAGGCCTGCGTACGTGTCGCCCGCATGGCCTACGACTACCGCCAGAGGTACCACAAGGACGTCGTCATCGACATGGTGTGCTACCGCCGCCACGGTCACAACGAGGGCGACGACCCCAGCTACACCCAGCCCCTCATGTACCGCGCCATCGACCAGCGCCGCACGGTGCGCAAGCTGTTCGTCGAGTCGCTCGTGCGCCGCGGGCTGCTCACCATGGAGGAGGCCGAGGCGTCGCTGGCCGACTTCCAGAGCCGCCTGCAGGTCGCGCTCGACGAGACCCGCAGCCACGCGCCGGCCAGCGTGCCCAAGGCGGCTCGCCCCCCCAAGGCCCGGGGCGTGCTGCCCCACGTGCCCACCGGCGTCGAGCGCGGCCGCCTGGACACCATCATGAACCACCTCACGAACTACCCGGAGGGCTTCACCGCCCATCCGAAGCTCGTGAAGCAGTTCGAGACCCGCGCCCGGCTGTACCACGAGGGCGGCGAGGTCGAGTGGGCCACCGCCGAGTCGCTGGCCATGGGGTCGTTGCTGCTCGAGGGCGTCGACGTGCGCTTCGCCGGTGAGGACTGCCGCCGGGGCACGTTCTCGCAGCGTCACGCCTCGCTCATCGACTACCAGGACGGCGCGGTGTGGACGCCGCTGCACACCGTCGGCGAGACGGCGGGCGCCGACCACGCCGGTCGCTTCCTGATCTACGACTCGCTGCTGTCCGAGTACGCCGCCGTCGGCTTCGAGTACGGCTACTCGGTCGAGAGCCCCGAGGCGCTCGTGCTGTGGGAGGCCCAGTTCGGTGACTTCGTCAACGGGGCCCAGATCGTGATCGACCAGTACCTGGTGGCCGCCGAGGACAAGTGGGGCCAGACCAGCGGTCTGGTCATGCTGCTGCCCCACGGCTACGAGGGGCAGGGCCCCGAGCACTCGTCGGCGCGCATCGAGCGGTTCCTCACCCAGTGCGCCGAGGACAACATCCAGGTCGTGAACGCCACCACGGCGGCCCAGTACTTCCACGTGCTGCGCCGCCAGATGCGCCGTGAGGTCCGCAAGCCGCTGGTGGTGTTCACGCCCAAGAGCGGCCTGCGCAAGCCCGAGTACCGGTCGAAGATCACCGACCTCACGCAGGGCAGCTTCGAAGAGGTGCTCGACGATCCGGGCGTCAGCGATCCGAACGCGGTGCGCCGCCTCGTGTTCTGCAGCGGCAAGGTCGCCTACGACGCGCTGGCCGAGCGCGACAAGCGGGCCGTGCCGGCCGCGGTGATCCGCGTCGAGCAGCTGTTCCCCTTCCCGAGCCAGGCCCTGCGCGACATCCTCGCCCGCTACCCGAACGCGCGGGAGCTGGTGTGGTTGCAGGAGGAGCCCGAGAACATGGGCCCGTGGTACTTCGTGTTCCACAAGGCCCACGTGGTGGCGGCCGATGGCTACGCGGTGCGCTGCGTGGCCCGGGTGGAGTCGGGCAGCCCGGCCACCGGGTCGTCGAAGATCCACGAGCAGGAGCTGGCCGACCTCATGGACGAGACGTTCACGGGGCTGTGATGCACAGGGGTCTCATCAGCCGGGCCGCGGCGGCGGTCGCGGGCGTCGTCGCCCTGGCGACCCTGGTCGCCTGTGGCTCGGCGGCCGACCCGGGCGCCGTCGTCGAGGACACGCGCCCGGCCGGCGTCGGCATCTCGGCCGCGGGATCGTCGGCCGCCACCACCTCGGTGACGTCGGCCGCCGTGCCGTCCACCGCGGCCCGGGCCCCCGCCACGACCACGACGATCGCCTCCACCTCCGACGTCACGCTGGCCGGTGCCACCCAGGAGACGGCGGTGCCGGGCAACACGACCACCTCGCCGGCGCCGAAGGTCACCGTCCCCATCGACGCGCCCACACCTGCGGGCTTCCAGCGGGCCGCCGACCCCGACGGGCTGGTGAGCATCGCCGCGCCGTCGTCGTGGACGTTCCTGGCCCTCGACGACAAGATGCTCCAGGACATCGCCAACCAGGGTTCGCGGGCGTTCCCCGAGGCGACCCGGGCCCAGATGGCCGCCGCGGTCGCCGCCGCCGGCGACTACATCAAGGTGCTCGGGGTGGGCCCGGTCGTCGGTGGGCGGGCGCCCACGGTCAGCGTGATCGTCACGCCGGCGGCGGTGCCGGTGAGCATCATGAAGGCGCTCTACCCGAAGCAGATCGAATCGGCCGGGTCCAAGCTGGTCGGGCTGACGGACATCACCGTGAGCGGACGGGCGGCGCTGCGGGCCGACATCGAGCTCACGTTGGCGCAGGGCACCGCCCGGAGCCATCAGATCGTCGTGCCCATCACCAACGCCACGATCATCGTCTCGATCTCGGGCTCCGACGACGCGGCCCTCGCCACCATGATCGACTCGATCGTGATCCCGCCCGGCAGCTGAGCACCCACGGACGCTTCAGCGCAGCGATAGGCCGAGGTGGCCTTCCAGCTCGGCGATGGCCACGTCGGGGTCGCCGACCTTGATGGTGGTCATGCCCATGGCCTTGGCCGGCTTCAGGTTGATGCCGAGGTCGTCGAGGAACACGCACTGGTGGGGCGGCACCGACAGCATCTCGCACGCCATCTCGTAGAAGCGGGGCTCGGGCTTGCGCACACCCACCTTGCTCGACTCGACCACCGCGTCGAAGCGGGCCATCACCTGGCCGACGCGGGCGCCGCGCTCCGGGTCGCCGCTGCCGCTGCCCGGGATGTTGTTGGTGAGGCAGGCGATCTTGAGGCCATGGGCCTTCAGGGCGTCGAGGGCGGCGACCATCTGGGGCCGGATCTCGCCGGCCAGCAGTTCGATGACCCGCTCGCCTACGAGCGCCTCGGCCACCCCGGTGGCGTCGAGGGCCCGGGCCTCCACCTCGAAAGCGCGGGCGAAGCCGGCCAGGTCGAGCTCGCTGCGCTCGAGGCGGGCCCACGCGTTGGCGTCGGGGTTGGTGGCGTTCACGGTGCGGATGAAGCCCGTGGGCAGGCCGAGCTCGGCCTCGTAGCGGGCGAACGCCTCGAACGGGCTGGTCAGCACCACGCCGCCGAAGTCCCACAGCACGGCACGGAACGGGGTGGACGCGGTGGGCGGGGTCATGAGGCCATCACGAATGGCGGATGGTAGCCGCGCCACCCCGTCGGTCCTCAGATCGGCGGCTCTCTACCTAAGATCACATACTCGTGCATCGAACTACCGGTGCGGTCAGGGGGTGGCCGGTGAGCGAGTCGCCCGACATCGCCCCTGGTCACGGATGATCCCGCATGTTCGGCGGATCTGGTGGTTGACTGTCGTCGTTATGCCGAGACACGTCGTGGTAGACGGTTCGAACGTCGCCACCGAAGGTCGAACCATGCCCAGCCTCACGCAGCTCAGCGAGGCGGTCATGGCGTTCATCGGGGAGTTCCCCGACGACAAGATCACCGTGGTGGTTGATGCCACCTTCGGTCATCGAATCGATCCTTCGGAAGTGGCCGAGTTCAACGCCGCCATCGAGAACAACGAACTGGTGTGCCCACCCGCAGGCGCGGTCGGACGAGGCGATGCCTTCGTCCTCGCCATCGCCCACAAGGTGGGGGCAGCCATCCTGTCCAACGACTCCTACCAGGAGTTCCACGGCGACCACGACTGGTTGTTCGACGAGGGACGCCTGATCGGGGGCAAGCCCGTACCCCACGTGGGCTGGGTCTTCGTGCTGCGCACCCCGGTGCGCGGCCCGATCAGCCGGCGCGCCGTCAAGGGCAAGAGTGCGCCCGGGCGGGAGCGGGGTGGTCCCCGTCCCACGTCGGCGGCGTCGTTGCCCATGCCGGTGCCGAAGTCGCCGCCGCCCCGCGGACGCGTGGCCAAGGAAGTGGCCATGCCGGTCGACGACGCCATCGCCGCGGCAGTCACCGAGGTCGCCTCGGCGGCGTCCGACAGTGGCCGAGCCGAGCGCGGCGGACGCAACCGTCGCGGTGGGCGTGACCGCGAGAAGGTGTCGGCCAACGGTGTCGAGGCCGCCTCGGGCACCCCCCGACCGGTGCGATCGGCCCAGGCGCCGGCCCAGGCCAGGACGGCGTTCGTGAACGAACCGCTGCCCTTCCTGGCCTTCGTCGACGCCCATCCCGCCGGCACGCAGGTGGAGGCGACCGTCGAGTCGTACTCGTCGCACGGTGCGTACGTGCTGGCCGACGGCGCCCGTTGCTACATCCCGCTGCGCTTCATGGACGACCCGGCTCCCCGGGCCGCCCGGGACGTGCTCAAGCTCGGGCAGTCGTACTCGTTCGTGGTGGTGAGCTTCAACGCCGGCCGCCGCAGCGTCGACATCGCCCTGCCCGGTTTCGTGCCCGCCGGTGTGCCCGAGGCCCCGGCGGTCGCCGAGCCGGTCAAGGGTCGTCGCACCAAGAAGGCCGCGGCCGCCACCCCGCCGACTCCCGTGGTCGAGTCGGTCGTCGCCGAGCCGGCCAAGGGCCGTCGCACCAAGAAGGCGGCGGCCCCGGTCGTGGCGGTCGAGGCGACCCCCGTGGCCGAGCGAGTCATGTCGGCGCCCGCCCAGGGCCGACGCGGCAAGAAGGCCGCACCGGCACTCGAGCCGGTGCCACCCGCCTCCGACCGGGCCCGGGCCCGGCGGTCGGGCCGTCGAGGGGCTGCGGTCGACCCGCCGACTCCGCGGCGCGAACCGGTGCCGGCCGCGGCCGCGCCATCGGTCGATCCGGCGAAGGGGCGCGGCGCCAGGAAGGCGGCCACCCCGGCCAAGGCCCCGGCCCGGGCGGCCCAGCCGCCGACCCGCAAGGCATCCGCCCAGGTGGTCCCGACGCCGGTCGCCGCCCCCGCCAAGGCGGTCAAGGCGCCGGCCAAGGCGGCCAAGGCGGCCAAGGTTCCCGCCAAGGCGATCAAGGCGGCCAAGGTGCCCGCCAAGGCGGCCAAGGCGCCGGCCAAGAAGGCCCCCGCCAAGGTGGTCCCGGCTCCGGTCAGGGCCGCCTCGGCCAATGCTCCGGTGAAGGCCGCGCCGGCTAAGAAGGTGGCCAAGGCCGCTCCGGTGAAGGCCGCGCCGGCCAAGAAGGTGGCCAAGGCCGCTCCGGCCAAGGTCGCTCCGGCCAGGGTCGCTCCGGCCAGGGTCGCTCCGGCCAGGGTCGCTCCGGCCAGGGTCGTGACCGCCAAGGCCGCGCCGGCGAAGGCCCCAGGGCGCACGGGTCGCCGCCGCTGAGCGATCGGTCACGCGCCGGCACCCCCACGGGCGTGCCGGCGCGGTGCTGCGGTCGGTAACGTCGCCGCCGTGCGCCTCGCCACCTGGAACGTGAACTCGCTGAAGGTCCGCATGCCCCGGGTGGAGGCATGGTTGGCCGACGTGCAGCCCGACGTGCTGTGCATGCAGGAGACGAAGCTGGCCGACGGGGCGTTCCCTGCGCTGGCCTTCGCGTCGCTGGGCTACGAGTCGACGCACCACGGCCAGGGGCAGTGGAACGGCGTGGCCATCCTCAGCCGGGTCGGCATCGTCGACGTGGTCGCCAACTTCGCCGACGGCGCCGAGCCCGACGCTGAGGCGCGCGTGCTGTCGGCGACCTGCGGCGGGGTGCGGGTCACGTCGGTGTACGTGCCCAACGGCCGGGCCCTCGACCACGACCACTACCGCTACAAGCTGGCGTGGATGGACCGCTTGCGGGCCCACGTGGCGGCCACGTGCACGCCCGACCAGCCCGTCATGGTCGCCGGCGACTACAACATCGCCCCCGACGACCGTGACGTGTGGGATCCGGCGGCCACCGCCGGCAACACCCACGTGTCCGATCCCGAGCGCGCCGCGCTGGCGAACCTGCAGGCGTGGGGCCTGCGCGACGTCTTTCGCGAGCACCACCCGGAGGATGGCCTGTACTCGTGGTGGGACTACCGCGCCGGTGACTTCCATCAGGGGCGGGGCATGCGCATCGACCTCACCCTGTGCAGCCCGCCGCTGGCCGACAAGGTCCGCTGGTGCGTCATCGACCGCAACGCCCGCAAGGGGCAGCAGCCGTCCGATCACGCGCCGGTCATCATCGACGCCGACCTCTGATCGCCGGCATGCCGCCTATCCGGCGGCGGCCACGACCTCGACCAGGCGGTCGCCGAAGCGGCGCACCGCCACCGACGACAGACCGGGCACGCCGACCAGGTCGTCGACCGTGCGGGGCCGGCGGTCGGCCACGGCGCGCAGCACGGCGTCGGTGCACACCACGGTGGGCGGCACGCCGGCGGCGCGGGCCGCCGCTGCCCGCCACGTCTGCAGCGCCGCCAGCACGGGGGGCGTGGTGGTGGCCGGGCGCGGTCGGCGGGCCGAGGGCGGCGGCGGAGCCGGCTCCTCGTCGTCGCGTCCGAAGGGGATGCGGTCGAGGAACGGCGAGCGCTGGCGGGGCTGCACCTGGCCGCCCACCGTGCGCTGGCGGGCCCACGTGACGAACAGGCGGCGCTCGGCGCGGGTCAGGGCCACGTAGAGCAGGCGGCGCTCCTCGTCGCGGGCGTCACGCCCCGAGGACGAGCCGTGGGGCACGTAGCCGTCCTCGCATCCCGCCACCACGACCACCGGCCACTCGAGGCCCTTGGCGGCGTGGAACGTGGTCACGTCGACGGCGCCGGGGCCGTGCTCGTTGCCCTCGAGTGCGGCGCGCAGGGTGCTGATGGCGGCCGCTGGTTCGTCGAGCACGACGCCGCGGGCGGCCTCGAGCACGCGGGCCAGTGCGTGGCCGCGGCGCGGGGGTTCGTCGCCGCTGTGGTCGTCCATCTCGGCCAGCCAGTCGCGCAGGCCGTAGGCGGCGTCGGGTGGGGGAGCGGCCGACAGTGCGGCGCGCACCTCGCCGTCGTCGAGCACACCGGTGCGGCGGGCCCGAGCGGGGATCCCGGCGCGAGCCAGGCCCTCGATGAGCGCCGGCACCTGGGCGTTGGTGCGCACCAGCACCGCGCAGGCCGACCACGACGTGCCGGGCAGGCGGGCGCCGTCGAGCAGGCCGGCGATGGCGTCGGCCTCGGCCCGTTCGTCTGCCACCTCGTGCACGGTGGGCGCGGGGCCGTCGGGGCGGGTGGCGTGCAGCACCGGTGGGTCGGTGAGCACGGCGGTGGTGGCGGCCACCAGCGACGGGGTGGCGCGGTGGTTGGCGCTGAGGCGCACGACGGTGACGCCGGGGAGGTGACGGGAGACATCGGTCAGGGCGGTGGGGTCGGCGCCGTTCCAGCCGTAGATCGACTGGTTCGGGTCGCCCACCACGCACAGGTCGGTGCCCGTGCCCCGCCAGGCGGCCAGCAGGCGCAGCTGCAGCGGGTTCACGTCCTGGAACTCGTCGACGAACAGGTGTCGGAAGCGCCAGTGCTGGACCTCGGCGAACACCGGGTCGCGCTCGATCTCGTTGGCGAGCCGCTCGAGGACGTCGTCCAGGTCGAGCACGCGGCGCTGGCGCTTGTGCTCCTCGTAGCGCTCGTAGGCGTGGCCGATGGCGGCCAGACCGGCCGACGGGCGCCGGTAGGCCTTGCGGGCCTCGGCCACGTAGTCCTCGGGGCGCACCAGGCGGGCCCGCGCCCAGTCGATCTCGGTCGTCACCTCGGCCACACCGGGGGCGTTCGAGCGCCGGCTGCCGGCCAGCACGGCGGCGACCAGGCGGGGCCGGTCGCCGGCCAGCTCGGGGAACGATCGGCCCAGGTCGGCGGCGCGCTGGCGCAACACCTTCAGGGCGGTGGCGTGGAACGTGCCCACGGTCGGGTGGTCGCGCAGACCGAGCTGGCGCAGGCGGGTGGCGAGCTCGGCGGCGGCCCGCCGGGTGAAGGTGATGGCCAGCACGTGGCGGGCATCGGCGCTCTCGATGGCGACCCGGTGGGCGATGCGGCGGGTGAGCACCCGGGTCTTGCCGGCGCCGGGGCCGGCGATGATGGCCAGGGGCGCCGCCGGGGTGGTGACGGCGATGTGCTGATCGGGATCGAGCCCTTCCAGCAGTGCCGCCGCGTCCATCCGCTCAGGGTACGCCGTGGCGTTCCCCACCGGGCCGGTCGCCGCCGCCTACGCTGCGGGCATGCCCTTCCCCAAGCGGCTCCTCAACCAGGGCGAGACCATCGCCGCCGATCTGCACCCGCACTGGCTGTTCTTCTTCGGGCCGGCCCTCGCCTTCCTGGGGTCGGTGGTGCTCGGAGCGGTGGTGCTGGTGGCCGCTGCCGGCGGTGGCCTGGGCACGTTCACGAAGTGGCTGGCGCTGGCCGCGTTGGTGCTGTCGGCGGGGTGGGTGCTCGGTCGGTACCTGAAGTGGATGACCACCAACCTCACCATCACGAGCGACCGCATCGTGTACCGCTACGGGGTGATCGCCAAGCAGGGCATGGAGATCCCCATCGAGCGCGTGAACAACGTGAGCTTCCGCCAGAGCGTGCTCGAGCGCATGTTCGGCAACGGCGACCTCACCATCGAATCCGGCGGCGAAGACGGCCAACAGCACTTCTCGCACGTGCGCACGCCCGAGAAGGTGCAGGCCCTCATCCACTCGCAGATGGACACCAACGAGGCCCGTCACTACAACGCCGCGCCCGCGGCCGGCGGCGCCGACGTGGCCAGCCAGCTCGAGAAGCTCGAAGCCCTGATGGAGCGGGGTTCGCTGACCCGGGCCGAGTTCGACGCCCAGAAGGCCAAGCTGCTCGGCTCGTAGCGGGCGGGCCCGGGTCGGTACGGTCGGGCGGTGCGCGTCGTCAGCCTGGTCCCGTCGATCACCGAGACCCTGCTGGCGTGGGGGGTGCGGCCCGTGGCGGTGACGCGCTTCTGCGAGCAGCCGGGCTTTCCCACGGTCGGGGGCACGAAGGACCCCGACCTCGATGCCATCGTGGCGCTGGTGCCCGACCTCGTCGTGGTCAACGACGAGGAGAACCGGCGGCCCGACTTCGACGCATTGGTGGCCGCCGGGCTCACGGTGCACGTGACGCGCGTGCACACCGTGGCCGATGTGGCCCCCATGCTGGCCGAGCTGGCCGCGGCGGTCGAGCGACCGGTGCCCGAGGTGGTGGTGCCGCGCTCGGCGCGGCCCATCGGCCGGCGGGCGTTCGTGCCCATCTGGCGGCGTCCGTGGATGACGAGCAACGCCGATACCTACGGCATGTCGGTGCTGCGGGTCCTGGGCGTGGCCGGCGTGTTCGACGCCGCCGCCGAGCGCTACCCGACGGTCACGCTCGAGGACGCCGCCGCCGCTCGGCCCGATCTGGTGCTGCTACCGAGCGAGCCGTACCCGTTCGCCGAACGTCACGTCGATGAGCTGCGCGCCGTGGCCGCCGACGTGCGCCTGGTCGATGGTCGCGACCTGTTCTGGTGGGGCACGCGCACGGCGCCGGCGCTGGCGCGCCTGGCGCAGGTGCTGGCTTGACGGTCAGCTGTTCTGCGCTTCCCAAGTGAAGGTGACCGCGGCCGTGCTGCTCTGGGTCGTGTTCGGCGCACTGCTCGAGAGGGTGTAGGTGATGCGGTAGTCCTTGGCCGCGCCGCCTGAAGGCGCCCACGTGCCGACACCGCCGGCATAGGTGGTGCCCAGCGTGCTCAGGGCGGCGTTGAAGACGGTGCCGGCCGCGGTGAAGCCGGTGCACGACGGGAACGTCGTGGCGCTCGTGCTGCCTTCCTCGATCTGGATGTTGAGGTAGGTGTCGAGTGCGTTGGTGGCGGTCAGGCCGGTGCCGTAGACCTTGATGGTCGCGGCGAGGGTGCCGCCGTAGGTGACCTTGATGCACTGCTGACCGGTGGCGCCCGGCTTCATGCTGCTCACGGCGAACAGGGCGACGCCCACGTCGTTGTCGGTGAGGGTCACCGAGCCGGTGGAGAAGCTCTGCGGTCCGTTGCTCGTGGTGGCGGTGAACAGCGCGGACGACGTCCGCCAGGTGACCATCGACGCGACCATGATGGCCACGGCGACGAAGATGGTGGGTGCGAAGCTGCGGCGCGATCGGGGCGGCGCGCTCGCAAAGTGGGTCATGTCGATGGGATCGGCGCGGTCCGTGGTCATGTAAGCGGTTCCTGATCGAATCTCGTGTCAATTGAGCCGGTCTTGACCGCTCTACGGCGGTCCCTGACCCCAACCTGATTGAGGCGGCCCCGTCGCCGTGCCGATGACCCGTTGTGTGAGCACCGGGCTCGGCTGAGCAGACTCGGCCGGCGCGACGACCTGCGGTTACGGTTACGGTGACGAGCGCGGGAACGCCAGGGGAGGCGGCACCGTGTACCCGGTCGGGGGCGAGCTGCCCGACGGCCACCGGCACATGATGGATCCGTTCGTGTCGCTTCAGGCGGCGGCGTCGGCCACCACCACCCTCACGTTGGCCACCGGCATCTGCCTCGTGCTCGAGCACGACCTGCTCGACCTGGCCTGCACCGTCGCCGCCCTCGACGTGCTGTCGGGCGGGCGCATGCTGCTCGGCATCGGTGTCGGCTGGAACGCCGAAGAGCTGGCCAACCACCGGCCCGACGTGCCGTTCAAGTTGCGCTACTCGGCCATGCGCGAGCGGGTCGCCGCGCGGCGGTCGATCTGGACCGAGGAGACACCGAGCCTCGACGGGCGCTTCGAGCGGCGCGACTGACCGCCGCCGGTCAGCCCGGCTCGAACCCCATGTACCGGCCGTCGGCGGCGCGCGTGAAGCGCCGTTCGAGCACCACCGCGTCGCGCTCGAGCGGTCCGAACACGTGGGGGAACAGCCCGGCCGCCGGCTGGGGCCCGTCGGCGTTGATGTGGGCCGGCGGCTCCCAGCGCGTCTCGCTGGTCAGCTTCGCTTCGTCGAGGCTGAGGGCCACGACGTCGCCGCCGAGCTCGCGGTAGAACGCGTTGGCCACCTGCAGCAGCACGGCGTCGTCGCCGGTGCAGTGCACGAAGCCCTCCGTCGCCAGCGACGGGGGCGCGTAGCTGCCGCCGACCGGCACGGCGTCCCAGACGGCCGCGCTGACCAGGTGCAGGATCACGGCAAGCCGGCGTGGGGCGTGTCGACCTGCACGGCGTGGATGGCGCCGAGTGGGGCCTGGGCGGCGTGCCACGCGTGCGAGCTGGGCGCGGTGAGGCAGTAGAGCGTGCGCCCGTCGTCACCGCCGAGCATGCAGGCGTAGCAGGGGTCGCCGGTGTCGACCACGTCGATCACCCCACCATCCTGGGCCACCAGGAAGCACTCGGGGGCCAGCGGGTTGGCGACCCACACGTTGCCGTCGGCGTCGAGGCAGATGCCGTCGGGCACCCGGCCGCCGAGGTCGGCCCACACGCGGCGGTCGTGCAGGGTGCCGTCATCGGCGATGGTGAACGCGGTGAGGCGCACGCCGAGCGTCTCGGCGACGATCAGCGTCTTGCCGTCGGGGGTGATGACGGAGCCGTTCGGGAAGTGCAGGTCCTCGGCGGCCTTGTGCACCGACCCGTCGGGGTCGACCCGCATGAGCACGGTGCCGTTGCGGTGCAGCAGCTCGGTGACCGGTGTGTGGCTCATGGCCTCGTCGAGGTCGAAGCCGAAGTTGCCCACGTAGGCGCGGCCCTGGGCGTCGACCACCATGTCGTTGCAGTGGAAGGTGGCCAGGCCCGACAGGTCGGCGTGGGTGACCACGGTGCCGTCGTGCTCACGGCGCAGCACCTTGCGCTGCACCATCGACACGGCCAGCAGGCGCCCGTCGGGCAGCCAGCCGAGCCCCGACGGACGGTCGTCGGGAAGGGCGAACACGGTGTCGACGTGGCCGGCGCTGTCGAGCGTCTTGACCGCGTGGGCGTAGAAGTCGGAGAACCACAGCTTGCCGTCGTGCCAGCGCGGGCCTTCCCCGAAGTAGAGCCCGGTCGCGACGGTGGATGCACGCTTTCCCATGGGCCGGACCCTAGTAGGCGCGCGCCGTGGTCACGCCAGGTCCACCGACGCCCCGGCGACGGGCCGAACGACCCATCCTTCGTCGAGCGCGCCGCGCTCGGTGAGCGCCACGACGCAGCCACCGAAGCCCCCGCCGGTCATGCGGGCACCGTGCACGCCGGGTACGCCGGCCAGGCGGGCCGCGAGGGCATCCATGCGGTCGGTGGAAGTGGCGTAGTCGTCGCGCAGCGACCGGTGGCTGTCGAGCATCACCGCGCCGGCGGTGGCGACATCGCCGGCGGCGAGCGCGGCAGCGAAGGCGCGCACACGCTCGTTCTCGCTCACCACGTGGCGGGCCCGCGCCCGGATCACCGGGTCGTCGATGCGTTCGACGTCGGTGGGGCGGGCCAGGCGCAGCGGACCGATCTGCGCTTCGGCCGCCGCGCACTCGGCCACGCGGGTCGCATACTCGGAACCGGCGAGGGTGCGGTGGTGGCCGTACACGACCACCACGTCGAGCCCGTGGGGGAGCGCGACCGGCGTGACCGTGAGCGCGTGGCAGTCGATGAGGGTCAGGTGGTCGGCCACGCCCGCGGCCGACGACAGCTGGTCCATGATCCCGCACGGCACGCCCGAGGCCCGCTGCTCGGCCCGCTGGCACAGCTCGGCCAGGGCCAGGGGCGGACCCGCGAAGCCGAGGGCGAGGGCCACCGCCACCTCGAGCGCGGCCGACGACGACAAGCCGGCGCCCACCGGCACGTCCGTGTCGACCGTGCCCGTGAAGCCGGTGGCCGGCCCCATCTCGGCGACCACGCCGGCCACGTAGCGGGCCCACGGCGGCGCCACTGCGGCCGGGTCGGTGACGCGGCGGGGCAGGTCGGCCGGGTCGGCCTCCTGGGCCGAGCGCAGCACGATGCGGTCGCCGTCGCGCACGCCCCGCACCACGGTCCACCGGTCGATGGCCATGGGCAGCACGAGGCCGCCCGTGTAGTCGGTGTGGTCGCCGATGAGGTTCACGCGGCCGGGGGCCCGGGCGGTCACGGTCTGGGTCACAGTCCGACGACGATAGGCGATGGGGCCGGCGCATCGGCCGCCGAACCAGAGTCGCGACCAGCGCCGCAGCCGGCGGCGTTGCACGCGGGGTGGTCGGCCCGAGAGACTGCCGCCATGGGGGCAGTGCAGGCGAACGGCATCACCATCGAGTACGAGACGTTCGGGCGTCGCGGCGATCCACCGCTGCTGCTCGTGAACGGCTACACGTCGCAGCTGCTCGGGTGGGACCAACGGTTCTGCCGGGCGCTGGCCGACGGTGGGCGGTACGTGATCCGCTACGACAACCGCGACGTCGGCCTGTCGACGCACCTGGACGGCGCCCGGGTGAGCCTCAACGACATCTTCAAGGCCCGCAAGGGCGAGATCCCCATGCCCGAGGTGCCCTACACGCTGTCCGACTTCGCGGCCGACGGCATGGGTCTGCTCGACGCGCTCGACATCGAGAGCGCCCACATCATGGGCATGTCGATGGGCGGCATGATCGTGCAGACCATGGCCATCGAGCACCCGCGCCAGGTGCGCAGCCTCATCTCGGTCATGTCGCACACCGGTGAGAACGAGTACGGCCGCTCCACGAAGGAAGCGAATGCCGCGCTCATGACGGCGCCGCCACGCGAGCGCGAGGCCTACGTCGAGCACTCGGTGCGCCAGGGCCGCCTGTGGTCGTCGCCGCGCTTCTACGACGAAGCCGCCGCCGCCGAGAAAGCCGCCGCCCAGTACGACCGGGCGTTCTACCCCGAGGGTGCCACCCGACAGCTGGCGGCGATCATGGCGTCGCCGCCGCGCGCCGACGGCCTGCGCGCCCTGAAGGTGCCCACCCTCGTCATCCACGGTCGGGCCGACACCCTCATCACGCCGTCGGGCGGTGAGCGCACCGCCGAACTCGTGCCCGGCGCCGATCTGCTGCTGCTGGCCGAGATGGGCCACGACCTGCCCGCCCCGTTGTGGCCCGTGCTCGTGCACGCCGTGCTCGGCCACACCGGCTACGCCGATTCACTCCGGGCCTAGCCCGGATCTCGCCCACCGACCCCAGGAGAACCACCGCCATGGCTGGACCGCTCAGCGGCTACCGCATCATCGAGATCGCCGGCATCGGGCCCGGCCCGTTCGCGGCCATGCTGCTGTCGGACATGGGCGCCGAGGTCATCCGTGTCGAACGGGCCCAGGCCGTACGCTCCACCAACCCCGCCGGGCCCAGCAACGACGTGCTCAACCGCGGCCGTCGCAACATCGCCATCGACCTGAAGAACCCCGACGGTGTCGAGACGCTGCTCGGCCTCGTCGAGCACGCCGACGCCATCATCGAGGGCTTCCGCCCCGGCGTCATGGAGCGCCTGGGCATCGGCCCCGACGTGTGCCTGGCCCGCAACCCGAAGCTGGTGTTCGGGCGCATGACCGGCTGGGGCCAGGAAGGCCCGTACGCGCTGGCGGCGGGCCACGACATCAACTACATCTCCCTCGGCGGCGCACTGGCCCACATCGGCCGGGCCGGCGAGGCGCCGGTGCCGCCGCTGAACCTGGTGGGCGACTTCGGAGGCGGCGGCATGTTCCTCGCCTTCGGCGTGGTGTGCGCGCTGCTGGAGGCGCAGAAGTCGGGCGCCGGGCAGGTGGTCGACGCGGCCATGGTCGACGGCACCGCCATCCTGATGACGATGTTCTGGGCGTTCCGGAACTCCACGTGGAACGAGAAGGAGCGCGGCGTCAACTTGCTCGACACCGGCGCCCCGTTCTACGACGTGTACGAGTGCGCCGACGGCGGCTACATCTCGCTCGGCTCCATCGAGCCCCAGTTCTACGCCGAGCTGCTGCGCCTGACCGGGTTGAGCGATGACGCGGAGTTCCTGAAGCAGCACGACACGGCCAACTGGGTGCACCTGAAGGGGCGCCTGAAGGGCGTGTTCAAGGCCAAGACCCGCGACGAGTGGTGCGCCATCATGGAGCACACCGACGTGTGCTTCGCCCCGGTGCTGCGCATGGACGAGGCTGCCGTGCACCCGCACAACGTGGCCCGCCAGACCTTCGTCGAGATCGGCGGCATCACCCAACCCGCCCCCGCGCCCCGCTTCAGCCGTACGAAGCCCGAGATCGCCGTGCTGCCCGCCCATCCGGGGCAGCACTCACGCGAGATCCTGGGCGATTGGGGTGTGAATGGTGACCGGATCGACGCGTTGTTCGCGTCGGGTGCGGTCAAATAGGCGGAATGGGAACCCTGGTCCTCTTCCACGCACATCCTGACGACGAGTCCATCCAGACCGGTGGCACCGCGGCCCGCGCCGCGGCCGAGGGCCACCGCGTCGTGCTCGTGATCGCCACCGGCGGCGAGTACGGGGAGGTGCCCGACGACCTGCCGGCGGGCGCGACCCTGGCCGAGCGCCGCCGGGTCGAGGCCGAGCGGTCGGCCGCGCTGCTCGGCGTCCAGCGCCTGGCGTGGCTGGGCTACGAAGACTCGGGCATGACCGGCTGGCAGCAGAACGCCCACGACGGCGCCTTCGTCAACGCACCGCTCGACGAGGCCGCCGGCCGGTTGGCCGCCATCCTGCGCGAGGAGGCGGCCGACGTGCTCACCACCTACGACTGGCACGGCGGCTACGGGCACCCCGATCACATCCAGGTGCACAAGGTGGGTCACCGCGCCGCCGAGCTGGCCGGTACGGCCCGGGTCTACGAGGCGACCATGAACCGTGACGAGATCAAGCGGTTCATGGACATGGCCCGCGAGAACGGCGCGCCCGAGGGTGACGTGTTCGATCCCGATGGCCCCATGGACGACGGCAACCCGATGGGCACGCCCGAGGCCGACATCACCACGAAGGTCGACGTGACCGACTACGTGGCGGTGAAGCGGGCGTCGATCCGGGCCCACGCCAGCCAGATCACCGACACCGGCTTCTTCTCGAGCATGCCCGACGAGCAGTTCGCGCAGGCGTTCGGCACCGAGTGGTTCATCCGGAAGGGCGCGCCGGCCGGCATCGCCGAGGGCTGGCTGTTCCCGTGAGCGGTGCGCCGGTGCGGGTCACGCTGGTGCGCCACGGGCGGGCCCGCGCCGGCTGGGACGTGGACCCCGATCCGGGTCTCGACGACCTCGGCCGCAGCCAGGCCGACGCCGTCGCGGCGCGCCTGGCCCGCGGCGGCCCGCAGGCCTTGGTCAGCAGCCCGCTGGGGCGCTGTCAGGAGACGGCGGCGCCGCTGGCGGCGGCATGGGGGCAACCGCCCGAGATCGAACCGTTGGTGGCCGAGATCCCGTCGCCGGCCGGGGTGGCCATGGCCGACCGGGTCGATTGGCTGCGGGCCGCCATGCAGGGCACGTGGGCCGGGCTGGGGGAGCGCTACACGGGTTACCGCGACGCCATCGTGGCCCGGGTGGCGGCGTGCCCGGTCGACACCGTGATCGTCAGCCACTTCGTGGCCATCAACGCGGTGATCGGCGCCTGCCTGGGCGATGACCGTCTGGTGATCGCCAGCCTCGACAACTGCTCGTGCACGGTGGTGGAGCTCGACGGCGCTGGCGGCCTGCGCCTGGTGGAGCAGGGCCACGAGGCCGACACCCTCATCCGGTGAGGCGGGCTCAGCCGGGAGCAGCCGGCGCGCCGTCGGCGACGAACCACCCGGCCACGTCGATGAGCACCGACGCCGGGCGCTGGGTGTAGAGCGAGACCGCTTCGTCGTTCAGGCGCACCACCGCCAGGTTCGGCACGGTCCAGCCGGCGCCGGTCAGGTTGAGGGTCGACACGAGCGGCAGGTCGGTGCCGGCGGGCCACGCCGTCACGAAGCTCTCCGCGGTGGCGTCGGTGGCCGTCACGTTGGCGACGACCGCGCCGGCGAGCGCCGGTGGCACGACATCGGTGCCGCCGATCCGGCGGGTGACCGTGAGCGACGCCAGAGGGCCGGTGATGCGCGTGTCGAGCATGCGGCGCGGCGGGACGGCCACGAAGAGGCCGGCGGCGCCGTCGGCGCCGCTGCCATCGGTGAACCACCCGGCGATGTCGGCGACGAGGTGGGTGCCGCTCTGGGTGACGATGGCGATGTCGCCAGCCGGGCTCACGGGGACGATGGCGAGGTTCGCCCGGGTGTCGCCGCGCGTCAGGTTCAGGTTGCTGGCCAGCGGCTGGGGCAGATCGGCGGGCCAGGCGGTCACGTAGCCGGCGGCGGTGGCCTCGGTGCCGGTCAGGTTCATCACCACGGCGGCCACGCCTGAGCTCGGCACGCCTCCGGCGCCGGTCACGTGGACGACGAGGGACCCACCGGGGCCGGGCTTGGCCGCCGGGGCACCCGTGCCGTCGCGAGTGTCGAGCACGCGGAACGGTGCCCGTGTGCTGCGGAAGCGGCCGGCCGTTGCGTGGTCGGCCGCCTCGAACCAGCCGGCGAGGTCGGCGACGAGGTGGGTGCCGCTCTGGGTGAAGATGTCGACGGCGCCTCCGGCGCCGAGGGGCACGATGACGAGGTTGGCGGCGGTGTCGCCGGCATGGACGAGGTTGAGGTTCGACACGATGGGCCGGGCGGCGCCGGCGGGCCACACGGTCACGTAGCCGGGCCCGGCCGCGTCCGTGGCGGTCACGTTGAGGACCGCGGCGGTGACGCCGGTCGCCGGCACCGGGCCGTGCCCGGCGACCTCGAGGCGCACGACCGCGCCGGCGGCGGGCGCGGGGGTGCCGGCGTCGCGGGTGTCGAGCAGGCGCGTGGGCGCGGTGGCGACGAAGCGGGACGTCACCGCGAGCGGCGGCTGCAGCGCCGTGCCCTGCGGCGAGTCGAGCGAGGTCAGCCACGCCTGGGTCGGTCCGCTCGGTGATGCGGGGGCGTACCCGAAGACGTAGAGGCCGCCCGAGGGCGCGGCACGGAGCTCGCTCGCGGACAGGAAGGGCGTGGCGGTCTCGCCGCCGGTGCCGAACGAGGTGTCGAGCGCGCCATCAGCGAGGAAGCGGCGGACGATCGTCTGCTGGCCGTTCAGCGTGAACTCGACGCCGGCGGCCCCGACGCGGCCGGCGCCGTCGTACTGGACGTGCAGGTCGGCCGACGCCACCACGACGGTTGCGAACGAGTCGTCGAGCTGACCTCTGGGGTCGAACTGGTCGAGCGAGGTGTGCACCTGATCGGCCGCTGCGCACGCCGACACGAGGAACCCGTCGGGCGCAACGGCGGTGCTGCATCGCTGGGTCCGCAGGGTCACGACGCCACCGTCGCCGTAGGCAGCATCGGTCTGGCCGTCGGGCGTGAAGGCACTGACGTGGCACGACGCGGCGGTCGAGCAGTCGGTCACGAACATGCGGCCGGACGCATCGGTGGCGAGGGCGACGCTCGTCGGGAAGGTGGCGGGTTCGCGCAGAGGGAGGCGCTGCCCGCCGGCGAGGGCCAGCGCGTTCGGGTTCGTCGTGGCGACGACGAGGCCGCGGTCGCCGGCGATGCCGGCCACCAGGAGCATGCCGTCGGGCAGTGGGTGCAGGCCGACGACCCCACCGATGCCGAGGATGCCGGCGGCCGGGACGGTGAGGCGATGTCGGTAGGCACCGTCAGGTGTGAGCACGAAGTCGCCCAGCACGATGTCGCCCGTCGGCAGGACGGCCAGGCGACTGCCCGCCGGTCCCGGCCCCGGCACGCGGGACGTGACGACACCGCCGACGCCGAACGTCGGGTCGGGGCTGCCATCGGGCAGCAACCGCTGGAGCACCGACAGCATGGGGTCGTTGTCGCGCGCCTGCGCCGTGCCCGTCACGAGCCACCGACCGACGTCATCGCGCACGACGTCACCGAGGTACGAGTTGGCCGGCTCGCCGATGAGGCCACTCCAGTCGATCTGCAGGGTGCCGCTGCCGGCGAGCGTCGGGTCGGGGCCGCCGTCGGCCGCCGCCGAGGTCGTCGTCGCGAGTGTGGCGGTGGTGAGTCCGACGGCCGCGAGCAGCGCCAGTGCGCCGCGCCGTGAGCGCCATCGGCGGCGTGTTCGCATGCTCGGACTGTAGCGACGGTTGCGCCGTGGCGACCGTGTGGTGATGCTGGCGCTTCGGCCGCCGACCCGGTCGTTGGGTACGCTCGGCGCCGATGAGGTGCAGGCCCGCGGTGCGTCGGTGAAGGGGACCCTGCTGCTCGCGTCGCTGCTCGACGTCCACAAGGCGTGGGCGTGGGTCGTCATCATCGGCAACGGCCTGGCCGGTCTGTGGGCGTTGGGCTCGCTGAAGCTGCCGTCGTTGCGCACGCGGGCGCTGTGGTGGTTCACGACCTTCACCCAGCTCGCCGTGTTCGCTCAGGTGGCCATGGGCGTGGGGATGGTGGCGGGGCAGAAGCGCCAGGCTCCGCAGTTCCACATGTTCTACGGGTTCGTGGCCATCATCACAGTGGCGATCATCTACTCGTACCGCAACCAGATGAAGCACAAGCTGTACCTGCTGTACGGCCTGGGCGGCCTGTTCATCATGGGCCTCGGCATCCGGGCGATGCTGAAGGGCTAGCGCGCCACGGCGACGGGGCTCGCCCTGCGTCAGAGGTTGACGACGGGGCAGGTGACGGTGCGGGTGATGCCGGGGATGGTCTGGACCTGCGACAGCACGGCCCGGCCCAGATGGTCCAGATCGGGTGCTTCGGCCCGGGCGATGATGTCGTAGGGCCCGGTGACGTCGTCGGCCGCGGTCACGCCGGGCAGCACGCGGATCTGGCGGGCGACCTCGCCGGCCTTGCCCATCTCGGTCTCGATCAGGATGTACGCGCTCACGCTCATGCGGCCCCCGGATGTCGATCCGACCCTAGCGAAACGGGCGCAGCGGGTGGGTGTCGGGCGGGACACCCCCCGGTTTCAACCCTCGGCCAGGCGCTTCTCGAGCGCCTGCAGCTGGTTGCCCAGCTCCCCGGGGAGCCGGTCACCGAACTGGGCGTAGTGGTGCTCGATGAGCGGCAGGTTCGAGCGCCACCCGTCGATGTCGACCCGGAGGAGTTCGGCCATGTCGGCGGCGTCCACCTTCAGGCCCGTCGTGTCGATGGCGCTCAGCGTCGGGAGCTGACCGATGGCGGTCTGCTGGGCTTCGCCGCCGCCTGCCACCCGCTCGAACACCCACTTGAGCACGCGGCTGTTCTCGCCGTAGCCGGGCCACAGCCACTTGCCCTCGGCCGACTTGCGGAACCAGTTGACGAAGAAGATCTTCGGCAGCTTCTCGGCGTCGGCGCCCTTGCCGATCTTGAGCCAGTGGTTGAAGTAGTCGGCCATGTTGTAGCCGCAGAACGGCAGCATGGCCATGGGGTCGAAGCGCAGGTTGCCGACCGCGCCGGCGGCGGCGGCCGTGGTCTCGGACGCCATGATCGAGCCGAGGAACACGCCGTGCTCCCAGTCGAAGGCCTGGTTGACCAGCGGCACCACGCCGGCGCGACGGCCGCCGAACAGGATGGCCGAGATCGGCACGCCGGCGGGGTCTTCCCACTCGGGTGCGCACGACGGGTTCTGGCTGGCCGGCACGGTGAAGCGGGCGTTGGGGTGGGCGGCCGGCGTGGTCGTCTCGGGCGTCCACGGGTTGCCCTTCCAGTCCGTGGCCCGGGCCGGCGGTTCGTCGGTCATGCCCTCCCACCACACGTCACCGTCGGGGGTGAGCGCGGTGTTGGTGTAGATCGCGTTGCCCCAGAGGGTTTCCATGGCGTTCGGGTTGGTGTCGACGCCGGTGCCCGGTGCCACGCCGAAGAAGCCGGCCTCGGGGTTGATGGCGTGGAGCTGACCGTCGGGGCCGAACTTCATCCAGCAGATGTCGTCACCGATGGTCTCGACCGTCCAGCCCGGCACGGTGGGCACGAGCATGGCCAGGTTCGTCTTGCCGCACGCCGACGGGAACGCGGCGGCCACGTAGCGGACGTCCTTGGCCGGCGACGTGAGCTTGAGGATGAGCATGTGCTCGGCCAGCCAGCCGTCGTCGCGGGCCATGACCGAGGCGATGCGCAGCGCGAAGCACTTCTTGCCGAGCAGGGCGTTGCCGCCGTAGCCCGAGCCGTAGCTCCAGATCTCGCGCGTCTCGGGGAAGTGCACGATGTACTTGTTGTCGGGGTTGCACGGCCACGGCACGTCGGCCTGGCCGGCTTCCAGCGGCGCACCGACCGAGTGCAGGCACGGCACCCACTGGTCGTCGCCGAGCACGTCCAGTGCGCTCTGGCCCATGCGCGTCATGATCTTCATGCTCGCCGCCACGTAGGCCGAGTCGGTGAGCTGCACGCCGATGTGGGCGATGGGGGAGCCGAGCGGGCCCATGGAGAACGGCACGACGTAGAGGGTGCGGCCACGCATGGCGCCGGTGTAGAGCGTGGTCATCTCGGCCCGCATCTCGGCCGGATCACGCCAGTTGTTGGTGGGGCCGGCGTCGATCTGCAGTGCGGAGCAGATGAAGGTGCGGTCCTCGACGCGGGCGACGTCGCCCGGATCGGAGTGGGCCCAGTAGCTGTTGGGCCGCGTCTCGCGGTCGAGCTTGGTGAAGGTGCGCGACTCGACGAGCGCCGCGCTCAGGCGGTCGTACTCGGCGTCGGTGCCATCACACCAGTAGATGTCGGCGGGCTGGAGGACCGCGGCCCACTCTGCGACCCAGGCCGTCAGACGAGTGTTCGACGTAGTTCCAGGCATGGATCTCCCCATCCATTGAGGGGTGGACCACCGATGGCCTCACCCAGGGCTGTTGGAACCAGGGGTACCCATGTCGACCTCGGACCCGAGTCGCAGGCGCGTCGCTCGTCCCCCATCGTCGAGGTCGAAGATCACGCGCTGGCCTTGGCGCAGCATGCGGAAGAGCGAACCGACCAGCGCCGCCGGCGACAGGTCGTACTCCGACAGATCGGTATCACGGATGACGATGCCGTCTCCGCTGGCCGGGTCGTAGCTCTTGATCACACCTTGCATGGCGTCGACCCGTCGGATCTCAGTGGGTGACCTTGGTCACCTTGCCGGCCTTGATGCAGCCGGTGCAGACGTGCAGGCGGCGGGGTGCGCCGTTCACGAGGGCCCGCACACGCTGGATGTTCGGGTTCCAGCGACGCTTCGTGCGGACGTGAGAGTGAGACACCGACATACCCCACGAGGGCTTCTTGCCACAGACTTCACAAACTGCTGCCATGACGAGTTGCTCCCCTTCGCACTGCTGTGCACTGCTGCTGTCGGTCCGCGTCCGGGTGTCGGACGAGTGAGGTGACGCTACCAGCAGGGAGGTCGCTCTCCCAAACAACCTGTGGTGATGTCAGCCATCGCTGGCAGCGATGGCTGCCGGGCAGCCGGCGAGTCGCTCGGTCGAGTCGTCGCCCGCCGGGAGGAGCACCACGAGGCGCAGATCGGGCTCGCCCGCCGGCACGAGCTGCTGGTAGCGGAAGCGGAGCAAGCCGGCCTGCGGATGGTGGAACGTGCGGTCGCGGCTCTCGAAGCCGGCGACGTCGTGGCGGGTCCACCACACGGCAAAGGTCGGGGACGCGGTTCGGAGCCGCTCGACCAGGGCGAGCACGGCGGGGTCGTCTCGGTAGGGGGTCGTCTCGGCGCGGAACTGGGACAGGATGCGGCGGGCTTCCTGCTCCCAGTCGCCGATGAGCGGGCGGGCGTCGGGGTGGCCGAACACGACCCAGACCAGGTTGCGGTCGAGGGGGGCCAGGTCCTCGACGGGCGGGAAGAGCCGGCGGTAGGCCGGGTTCCAGGCCAGCAGGTCCCAGCGGGGGCCGAGGACGTAGGCGGGCGACGGCTCGAGCGCGTCGAGCAGGGCGAGCAGCGGGTCGGAGGCGGCGTCGTGGCCGGGGCGCACGTGCTCGCGCAGCGGGTGGCCGGCGAGGGCGAGGAGGTGGTCGCGCTCCACCGGGTCGAGGCGCAGGGTGCGGGCGAGGGCGTCGAGGACGTCGGTGGAGGCGTTGATGGGGCGGCCCTGCTCGAGCCACGTGTACCAGCTGACCGAGACGCCGGCGAGCATGGCCAGCTCCTCGCGGCGGATGCCGGCGGTTCGGCGGCGGCCGGGCGGGAGCCCGAGCGCGGCAGGGTCGAGCGCCTGGCGGCGGACCCGCAGGAACTCGGCCAGATCGGCCCGACGAGGCATGGGGTGTATCTCACTCCATCGCGAGGGCCGCGCCGAACCTGACGGTGGTGGTGACGGTCACACGATGGACGGACCCTTGTTCAGGATGTGAGACAGGCGTTCCATGGGCGGATGGAGCACCTTCTGTCCCACCGGGCCCGGGCCGCCCGCTCGTCGGTCATCCGCGATCTGCTCAAGGTCGTCGAGCAGCCCGGCATGTTGTCGATGGCCGGCGGCCTGCCCGCCGCCGAGTCCTTCCCCGTGGCCCGCATGCGCGAAGCGGTCGACCGCGTCCTCGGCGCCAGCGACGGCCTGGCCTCCCCCCTCCAGTACGGCCCCACCGAGGGCGTCATGCCGCTGCGGGCCTGGGTCGCCGAGCAGATGGGCGGCGACACCCTCGCCGAGCAGGTCGTGATCACCACCGGCTCCCAGCAGGCGCTCGACCTGCTCGCCCACGCCCTGTGCGACCCGGGCGACCCCATCGTGGTCGAGGAACCCGCCTACGTCGGTGCGCTCCAGGCCTTCGACGCCGCTGCCGCGGCCGTCGTGGCCGTGCCGGCCGACGCCCACGGTCTGTGCGTGGACCTGCTCGCCGACCGGCTGGCGGCCGGTCTGCGCCCCCGCGCCTGCTACGTGGCGCCCAACTTCCAGAACCCGACCGGGGCGACCCTGGCGGTCGAACGGCGCCGGGCCCTGGCTGGGTTGGCCGACCGCTACGACTTCGTGGTCATCGAGGACGACCCCTACCGCGAGCTCCGCTTCCGCGGCGAGCACCTGCCCACCATCGGCTCCTTCGGCACGAACGTGGTCACGCTCGGTTCCACGTCGAAGGTTCTGGCGCCCGGCCTGCGCGTCGGCTGGATGGTGGCACCCGCTCCGCTGGTGCCCGCCATGGTGCGCCTGAAGCAGTCGCGCGACCTGCACACCTCATCGCTGTCGCAGTGGCTTGCCCACGACGTGCTCAGCGACGCCGGGTTCCTCGCCGGGCACCGGCGCACCCTCGCCGCGCTGTACGCCGAACGTGAGGCCAACCTGGCCGCCGCCCTCACCGCCCGGTTCGGCGACCGCATCGCCTTCGACCGCCCCGACGGCGGCATGTTCCTGTGGGCGCAACTGGCCGGCGTCGACACCACCGCGCTGCTGCCGAAGGCGGCGGCCGCGGGGGTGGCCTTCGTGCCCGGTGGTGCCTTCCACATCGACGGTGGCGGCACCGACCGCGCCCGGCTCTCGTTCGCCACGTTGCGCGCCGACCAGGTCGACGAAGCCGTGCGCCGACTGTCGACGGCCATGACGGCGATGTCGGCCTGACGAGGGCCGCGCCGGCTCGGCCCCGAAGGGCCCAACCAGGGTGGCCCGGCCCGGCCCCACTATCATCGTCACCCATGTCGACCCTCGAGCGGCTGGGTGTTGGGGCGTTGCGGGACACCATCGCCACCTTCCGCGATGCCGTGCGCGATCACGCCGCCCGCATCAACCGCTTGAACGTGTACCCCGTCCCCGACGGCGACACGGGCACGAACATGTTCCGCACGCTCGATGCGGTGGTGGCCGAGGTCGACCGCGCGCCGGCCGACGACCTGGTGGCCACGTGCAAGGCCATCGCCCATGGGTCGCTCATGGGCGCCCGGGGCAACTCGGGCGTGATCCTGTCGCAGCTGCTGCGCGGCCTGGTCGGCGGGCTCGAGCACGCCGGCGATGCCACCGGCCCGGCGGTGGCCGGCGCGCTGGCCTCGGCGGCCCGGGCCGCCTACGGCGCCGTGCTGAAGCCGATCGAGGGCACGATCCTCACCGTGGCGCGCGAGACGGGCGAGGCGGCCGAGAAGATGGCGGCCACCGGTGCGCCGTTGGCCGAGGTGCTGCGGGCCGCCCGTGACGCCGGGCAGGCGGCCCTCGACCGCACGCCCGACCTGCTGCCGGTGCTCAAGCAGGCCGGTGTGGTCGACGCCGGCGGCGCCGGCTTCCTCCTCCTGCTCGATGCCGCTCTCCACGTGGTCGACGGCGCCCCCATGCCCGAGCCCGGCGAGGTGGGCGAGGGCATCGCCGCCGACCTGCTCGACCAGATCACGCACCGGGGCGAGGGCGACGTGTCCGAGCTGCGGTACGAGGTGATGTTCTTTCTTCACGTGGCCGACCCCCACATCGACGACTTCAAACAGGCGTGGGGTGCCATCGGTGACTCCATCGTGGTCGTCGGTGGCGACGGGCTGTTCAACTGCCACGTGCACACCAACGACATCGGTGCGGCGATCGAGTCGGCGTTGCTCAACGACGGTCGACCGTCGAAGATCCGCGTGACCGACCTGTTCGAAGAGGTCGACGAGGAGCACCACCTGCGCGAGCAACAGCTCCACGGCCATCACGGGCCGTCCACCGCCGGGCTGCCCGCGGTCACCACCGCGGTGGTGGCGGTGGCGTCCGGGCAGGGTCTGGCCGAGCTGTTCGGTCAGCTCGGCGTGCAGGGCGTGGTCACCGGTGGCCAGACCATGAACCCGTCCACCGCCGAGCTGCTCGCCGCGGTCGACGCGGTGAACGCCCAGCAGGTGCTGGTGCTGCCCAACAACAAGAACATCATCCCGGTGGCCGAGCAGCTCGACGCGCTCACCGACAAGCACGTGATGGTGGTGCGCACCCGGTCGATGCCGGAGGCGCTCGCCGCGCTCGTGGTCTACGACCCCGAGGCGTCGGTGGCCGCCAACCGGGGCACCATGGAAGCTGCGCTGGAGGGCACGGTGACCGGCGAGGTCACCCAGGCCATCCGAGACACCGACAGCGAGGCCGGGCCGGTGCGGGTGGGCGACTGGATCGGCCTGGTGCGCGGCGACGGCATCGTGGCCGTGGGCGGCACGGTCACCTCGGTGGCCGAGTCGCTGCTCGACCACCTGATCACCGACGACCACGAGATCGTCACGGTGATCCTGGGCGAGCAGGCCACCCGCGAGCGGACCGACGAGATCCTCGCCTGGATCGAGGACCGCCGACCCGGGGTCGAGGTCGAGGTGCACCGGGGCGGCCAGCCGCTCTACCCGTACCTGTTCGGCGTCGAGTGATCCGGCGGTCGCCCGCGAGCGGCCGCTAGCGTCGAGTCCGCCATGGCCGTGCCGATCACCCTGTCCGAGCTGGCCCAGATCCCGCTCGACCGCATCAAGGGGATCGGGGACAAGCGCCTCGCCGCGCTGGCGTCCCTCGATGTCACGACGGTGCTCGACCTGGTCTCGTACTACCCGCGGCGCTGGATCGACCGTTCGAACGAGGCCCGCATCGCCGATCTGGCCGAGGGCCGTGAGGCACTCGTGCTCGTCGAGGTCCGCTCGGTCACCAAGCGGATGACGAAGAACCGCAAGACCATGGTGACGGCGCAGGTCGGCGACGGGTCGGGCCGCATGGACGTGGTGTTCTTCAACCAGCCGTGGCGCGAGCGCCAGCTGCGGGCCGAGATGAAGATCGCCGTGTTCGGCAAGCCCGAGCGGTTCCGCGGCACGTGGCAGATGGCGAACCCCATCGTGGACATGATCGGCGACCGGACCGGGCGCATCGTCCCCATCTACCCGCAGAGCGAGAAGAGCGGGCTGTCCACGTGGGAGATCGCCGGCTGGGTCGAGCAGGCGCTCGAACGGTGCCGGGCCCGCGGCATCGGCGACCCCGTGCCCGAGGGCGTGTTGCAACGCAACGGCCTCATCGATCGCTTCCGGGCCCTCACCGCCATCCACCTGCCCGAGACCATGGGCGACATGGCCACCGCGCGCCGGCGCCTGGCCTTCGACGAGCTTCTGCGGGTCCAGCTCGTGCTCGTGCTGCGCAAGCGCGCCATCGAGCGTGATGCCGTCGGCATCCGCCACGTGACCGAGGGCGAGCTGGTGTCGCGCTTCCACGGGTCGTTGCCGTTTCCGTTGACCGGCGCGCAGCACCGCGTGATCGCCGAGATCGCCGTCGACCTGGCTGCGCCCAAGCCGATGCACCGCCTGCTGCAGGGCGACGTCGGGGCCGGTAAGACGGTGGTGGCGGTCACCGCGCTCCTGGCCGGCGTGCAGGGTGGGCACCAGGGAGCGCTCATGGCGCCCACCGAGGTGCTGGCCGAGCAGCACGCCGCCGGTGTGCGCCGCATGCTCGAGGGCGTCACCGTGCCCGACCCCGGCAACCTGTTCGGTGACCGGCCCCTGAACGTGGCGCTGCTCACCAGCCGGGCCGGTAGCGCAGAGCGGCGCGAGATCCTGGCCGGGTTGGCCGACGGCTCGGTCGACGTCGTGATCGGCACGCACGCCCTCATCCAGGAGTCCGTGGCCTACAAGAGCCTCGGCGTCGTGGTGATCGACGAGCAGCACCGATTCGGCGTCGAGCAGCGGGCCGCCTTGCGCACCAAGGGCGAGGAGGGCGCCGGCACGGTGCCCGACGTGCTCGTCATGACGGCCACCCCCATTCCGCGCACCGCCGCCATGACCGTGTACGGCGACCTCGACGTGAGCATCCTGGACGAGCTGCCGCCCGGGCGCACGCCCATCGGCACGCGCTGGGCCGCCGGCGAGACGGATGAGCTGCAGGCGTGGGCCGACGTGCGCGCCGCGGTGGCCGCCGGCCAGCAGGCCTACGTGGTGTGCCCGCTCATCGACGAGAGCGAGAAGCTCGAGGTGGCGTCGGCCCAGGAGATGTTCGACCGGCTGAGCAACGACGACCTGAAGGGGTTGCGGGTCGGACTGCTGCACGGCCGGCTGGCTCCGGCCGAGAAGGAGGCGACGATGGACGCGTTCCGCGCCCGGCGCCTCGACGTGCTCGTGGCCACCACGGTCATAGAGGTCGGTGTCGACGTGCCCAACGCGACGGTCATGGTCATCGTGGACGCCGACCGGTTCGGCATCGCCCAGCTGCATCAGCTGCGCGGCCGCGTGGGCCGCGGCAGCATCGCGTCCACCTGCTGGCTGCTCACGCAGTCGATGGACCCCAACCCGCGCGTCGACGCGCTGGTGGCCACCACCGACGGCTTCGAGCTGGCCGAGGTCGACCTCGACCTGCGGGGCGAGGGCACCATCATGGACACCGCCCAGAAGGGCCGCAGCGACCTGAAGCTGGCATCGCTGCGCCGGGACCGCGAGCTGGTGGCCCATGCCCGCGCGGCGGCCTTCGCCATCGTCGACGGCGACCCCCTGTTGAAGGACCACCACGACCTCGTCGAGGAGCTCGGCCTGTTCTTCTCGGCCGAGGAGGAGGCCTTCCTCTTCAAGAGCTGACCGAGGGCCGAAGGTCGTAGGACGGGGGTCCTGTGGCACTGTCACTGACGGCATCGTCCGCGCATCCTGAGGTCATGACCCGAGTGAGACGAAACCTCCAGACGGAGCAACTGGTTCGAGCGGCGATGCACGGCGAGTCGGTCGAGACGATCGCCCGGCTCGCCGCCCACAATGCCGAGGTGCTCGACGCCGCCGTGATGTGGGCGCAGGCCGATGAGGTCGACTGTCGCGCCCTGGCCCGGTTGCGCGGCGCGTTGATGCTGTGCCGCGAGCACGGAACCGGACCGCGGCACCTGCTGCTCCACTGAAAGCGGCTCGTCGGGGGTACGTCTACCGTGAGGTGGTAATGCACCGACGGAGACAAGCGAACACAGCCACGTCGAGCGATGGGGAGTCACCGGCCGAACGCTTGGCCCCCTACCGGGCCAAGCGCGACTTCGAGCTCACCGCGGAGTCATCGGTACCCACCGGCGGGCCGCCGGCGCCGAACGGCTGGCGGTTCGTCGTCCAACGGCACCGGGCCTGGGCTCTGCACGACGACCTGCGGCTGGCACCGGCGGGGCGTTGGGTCGTTCGGGCGCATCGGGATGCGCCGTAGCGACCCAGCACCGATCGGCCGCCGCGCGTTGGGTCGTTCGGGCGCATCGGGGTGCGCCGCCGTGGCCCAGCATTGACAGGCCGCACCAGGGGCGGCGGGTCGCTCGGCGCCGCACCGGTGTCGGATGGCGGGACCCGGTAGGTTCCCGGCGGGGAATCTGATCGGGGGCTCGATGTCGTACACGTTCACGGGTTTCGAGGGGAAGGTCGCGGTCGTGACCGGCGCCGGGCGCATGCGTTCGATCGGCCGGCCGATCGCGGTGGAACTGGCGCGGGCCGGCTGCGACGTGGTGCTCACCGGCACCGGGCGCTCGCCAGACAGGTACCCCGACGACGAGAAGGTGGCCGGCTGGCACGACATCGAATCGGTGGCGGCCGAGGTGCGGGCGCTGGGCCGTCGGGCCCTGGCCGTGGTGTCGGATGTGTCCGACATGGGCGCAGTGGTGAAGCTGGCCGCCGACGTCCACGCCGAGTTCGGCCGCGTCGACATCGTGGTGAACAACGCCGGTGCGGCGCGTGCCGACGATCGCCGTCCGGTGATCGATCTCGCGCCCGAGGACTGGTGCCGCGTCATCGACGTGAACCTCACCGGGAGCTACCACATGTGCCACGTGTTCGGTCGCATCCTGGCCGAGACCGGCCGCGGCGGGTCCATCATCAACATCTCGTCCATCGCCGGTAAGAAGATGGGGGCCAACACGGCGGCCTACTCGGCGTCGAAGGCCGGTCTGCACGCCCTCACCGCATGCATGTCGCGCGAGGTCGCCGCCGCCAACGTGCGCGTGAATGCCATCTGCCCCGGCGTGATCGACACGTCGCGCATGGACGACCTCGGCCGCGGCGAGGAGTGGGACCGGTGGGTGCGCGACTTCATCCCGCTCGGTCGGGCCGGCAGCGGCGGCGACATCGCGTCGACCGTGATCTACCTGTGCTCCGATCAGGGCGCGTGGGTCACCGGTCAGGCGTGGAACGTCGACGGTGGTTCGGTCGTCGAGCACTGACCGCCGTGGCACCGCGCGACCGCGGCTGACCCGTGCGGCGCCGCCGTGTACCGTGCCCGGCGGGGACAGGGGGGTACCGCAGTGCGTGCTCTGGGGGACTACACGGTGCTCGACCTCACGGTCGAGCGGGGGTGGATGTGCGGCCGGGTGCTCGCCGATCTGGGTGCCGACGTCGTCAAGGTCGAGCCCCCCGGCGGTGACCCCGGCCGGCGCAAGGGCCTCTTCGCCGACCCCGCCCACCCGTCGCCCGAGGAGAGCCTGTCGTGGTGGTTCGAGAACCGGGGCAAGGTGGGCATCGAGCTCGACCTCGACCACCCGGCCGACCGCGAGCGCCTGCTCGCACTCGTGGCCGGCGCTGACGTGCTGGTCGAGTCGTACGAGCCGGGTTGGCTCGAGGCGCGCGGCCTCGGCCCCGACGTGCTGCTGGCCCGCAACCCCCAGCTGGTGGTCACCTCGATCACGCCGTTCGGTCGCACCGGTCCCTACGCCCACTGGGCCGCCACCGATCTCACCGTCGCCGCGACCACGGGCGAGATGTGGCTCACCGGCGACACCGACCGCGCACCGGTGCGCCTGTCGACGCCGCAGCTGTTCCTGCACGCCGGCGTGGAAGCGGCGGTGCACACGCTGGTGGCGCTGTGGCACGCGCAGCTCACCGGCCGGGGCCAGCACGTGGACGTGTCGGCCCAGTTGGCCGGCGTGAAGTGCCTCATGAACGCCCAGGCGTACCACCTGCTCGAAGGGCGCGAGCTGTTCCGCATGGGGCCGAACAACAACGTCGGCCCCGGTGGGTTCCGCGTCATCAACCCGTGCGTCGACGGGCACGCCGCCGTGCTGCTGGCCGCCGGGCCCATCGGCGGCCCGATGATGCGCTTCCTGATGGAGTGGGCCGACCGCGAAGGCGTGGCCGACCCGCTGGTGAAGGACCGTGACTTCGCGGTCATCAACTTCGCGAACGAGGACGAGTCGTTCTTTCGCAGGGTGTCAAACACGCTGGAACGTCTCTTCGCCCGGCACACCAAGGCCGAGTTGTACCAGGCGGCTCTCGAGCAGCTGCTGCTGGTGGCTCCGGTCTACACCGTCGCCGATCTGCGCGTCGACGACCAGCTCGCCTTCCGCCAGTACTTCGTCGACACCGAGCAGGCCGGCGGCCGCACGCTCGCCTGGGCCGGGCCGTGGGCCAAGCTCACGGCCACGCCCATGGACACCGAGCGGCGCGCCCCGACGGTGGGCGAGCACACCGGAGTGGTGCTGTCCCGCCCGCCCCGACGGCCGCGCGCCGCGCGGGCTGGCGCGCCCGCCGGTGACGACCGGGCCGCGCCGTTCGCGGGGCTCAAGGTGCTCGACCTGTCGTGGGTCGGTGTGGGCCCGATGACCGCGGGCTACCTCGCCGCCTACGGGGCCACGGTGGTGAAGGTCGAGTCGTCGAAGCGACCCGACGTGCTGCGCCGCAACCCGCCGTTCCGCGACGGCAAGCCCGGTATCAACAACAGCCACTTCCATGGTGACTTCAACCCCGACAAGCTCGGCCTCGGGCTCGACCTCACGGAACCCCGCGGGCGCGAGCTGGCGTGGCAGGCGATCGAGTGGGCTGACGTGATCCTCGAGTCGTTCACGCCCAAGGCGTTGGCCGCCTGGGGCATGGACTACGCCGCCATCCGCGAGCGCAACCCGTCGGTGGTGATGCTCTCCACCTGCATGCAGGGCCAGACCGGCCCGCGGCGGTTGTACCGCGGCTTCGGCAACCTCATGGCCGGGTTGGCCGGCTTCTACCAGCTGACCGGGTGGGCCGACCGCGACCCCGCCATGATCTACGGCGCCTACACCGACTTCGTGTCGCAGCGCTTCGCCGGCACCGCGCTGGTGGCCGCCCTCGACCATCGTCGCCGCACCGGCGAGGGTCAGCACATCGACCTGGCCCAGCTGGAGGCGTCGCTCCAGTTCCTGGGACCCGAGCTGCTCGCCTACGAGACCGACGGTCGCATCGCGGGGCGGTGCGGGAACCGCGACCGCGATCTGGTGCCCAACGGCGTGTTCCCGTGCGTGGTGGAACCGAATCGGGCCGCCCGCTACCCCGAGGGCGGGCAGGGCGCCGAGGCGTGGGTCGCCATCAGCTGTGCCGACGACGCCCAGTGGGCCGCGCTGGTGCGCGCCGCCGGCCTCCCCGACGACGAGCGCTGGCGCACGGCGACGGGGCGCCGGGTCGACGAGGACCGCATCGAGGCGCTGATCGGCGCGTGGACCGCGACGCGGCGCTCGGGCGAGATCGTGGCCGCCCTCCAGCCCCACGTGGCCTGCGCTCCGGTGCTCGGCGTGCCCGAGCTGCACACCGACCCCCAGATCGCCCACCGCGGCTACTGGTCGCCGCAGGAGCACCCGGTGTACGGCCTGGTGCCCTACTCGGGCGTGGCCGCGAACCTGTCGGCCACCCCGGGCACCATCCGCAGCCCGGCACCGTGCCTGGGCCAGCACAGCTGGGAGCTGCTCGAAGGCCTGTTCGGCGTGGACGCCGACACCATCGGCGCGCTGCTGGTCGACGGCGTCGTCGAGATCACCGGCTGACGGTCGTCACGCCAG
This sequence comes from Actinomycetes bacterium, assembly GCA_031359995.1. Taxonomy (GTDB): domain Bacteria; phylum Actinomycetota; class Acidimicrobiia; order Acidimicrobiales; family Ilumatobacteraceae; genus JANMAT01. The sequence continues at coordinate 45,446 of JANMAT010000109.1, read as the reverse complement.
CGCGGCGTACGTACCGGCCGCATCCATCGCCTGGTGGACGGGCAGGATCAGCGCGGCCAGACGGGCGGCGGGGGCGGCGCCCACGCCGGCCCACATCGGCGCGCACAGGCGGTCGGTGTCGGCCTCGATCGCCTCGCGCCCGGTCACGCCGGTCGCGGTCATGGCGCCGGTGGCGTCGACCCACCCGCGTGCGGCCAGGCGCTCGATGGACGCGGCCCATTCGGTCTCGCTCCACTGGCGCGTGGCCTGGGCGACGCCGAGCGGGAAGCGGCCGGTGCCGACCTGCAGCACCATGCAGTCGCACGGGCCGATCTCGTGGGCCAGGAGCACGGCGATGTGCACGTCGCCGCGCCACTCGCGGATCACGGTGACCTGCTGCCACAGGGCCACCATCGGGTCATCGGGCGGGGCGACGGCGGCGTTGGCGGCCCCGAGCGCCTTGCCGGCGAGGTCGAGCCCGGCGACCACGGGGTCGATGATCGAGCGGGCCTCGGCGATGGCGTCGTCCGACAGGCGGCCGTCGACGCGGTCGAGGGCGCGGGCCACCGCACGGAAGCGGGCGTCCTGGAGGGCGGCCGGGCTGACGGTGTCCCACACACCGGGCATGGCCGCGTGCACGGCGGCCGGGCTGAAGTTGTAGAAGGTGGCCAGCACCACCTCGGCCGGCACGGGGCCGAGCGGTGCGGCGCGCGAGCCGAAGTAGGTGCCGCGTCCCGTGAGGCCCAGGGCTGCGTACTCCTCGGCTGCGTCGGGCACGAAGTACACGAAGCGGTGCACCAGGTTGATGGCCATGTGGGCGTCGTGGACGGTCGGGAGATCCATGGAACGGGACTGTAGCCAGCCCTTCGCCCGGGGAGTCTCGGGGCGAACTTCTGACCACCTTGACTCCACTCTGGCGGTCGCGGGCCGATTCCGAACGGGTGACCGCACCTTCGACCATGAGGCGCGCCCGGCGCACTGGTTGGCCGGTGTGGACGCGCCTCGTCGGCCTCGTGCTCGTCCCCCTGGTCGGGATCGTGCTGGTGGCGGCCCCGTCGGTTCGCGATCGACTCGAGGTGGTCGAGGGCACCGAGACGACCGAGGAGCGCGTCGCCGCGTTGAACGCGTTGCTCGATCTGCGCTTCTCCCTGACCAGTGAGGCGGAATCAGAGGAGACGCAGATGCGCTCGCGGGCCTACGGCCTCACGAGCGAGGCGGCCTCCCGTCTGATCGGCTTCGACCTCGAGGGCCGCACGGTGGAGACCCGGGTCGAGGTCGACCGGATGATGGACCGGGCCGCCGTGCGGTCGCCTGATGTGGCGGCCGACGTGGCCGCCCTCATCGCCCGCGTGCGCGCCGAGGCGGACTCCGACGAACCGAGCGTGGCCCACGCCCATCTTGCGTACGTCAAGGCGATCGGGCGCGTCGGTGACGGCACGACCCGGGTGCTCGACGCCCTCGCCTCGAGCGCGACATCGCCGTCCGGTCAGGCGCGGGGTCTGGAGACGGCGACCAACCGCCTCGTGATCGCGTTCGATCTGGTGACGGCCGGCCAGAACCAGCTGGATGCTCTGTTCCGTCTGATCGTGCCCGGCGCGTCGGTGGCGTCGGGTCTCGGCCCGGCCCGCACCGATCTGATCACCCATCGCGCCGTGTACGACAACGCCGAACGGGAGTTGCGGCGCAGCGGGTCGGCGGCGACCGACGCCGAGCTCGACGCGCTGACGGCGAGACCCGACGTTCAGACCTTCCGTGGCGCCGTCGAGCGGGTGCTGGCGTCCGAGGGTGCCACCACGTTCCGCCTCGACGAGTTGGCGGCGACGTTCCGGGCCGGCATCGCGCGCACCGCGTACTTCCGCACGCTCGTGGACACCGCGGCCAGCGAGGCGACGGCCATCGCCCACCTCCGAAGGGTCGAGGCGGTCGACCGGCTCCGCGCCGAGATCGCGATCATCGTCGCGGTGGTCGTCGCCAGCGCGCTCGCCGCGCTGCTGATCGCGTGGTCGATCACCCGCCGGCTGCGCCGCCTGGCGGCGCGTGCCGGGCAGGTGAGCCAGGGTCAACTCGGGGGCGAGCCCGCCGACGAGCGTGGCCCGCGCGAGGTCACCGTCGTCGCCCGGGCACTGAACGACACGGTCGCCAACCTGCGCCAGATCGAGCAGCAGGCGAGCGCGCTGGCCCGTGGCGACCTGAACGAGGCCGTGCTGGCCGTGCCGGTGGCCGGTGTGCTGGGTGAGTCGATCCACGCCACCGTGCACGGGCTGTCGTTGGCCTGGCGCGAGCGCGAGGAGCTCCAGCAGCGGCTGGCCCACCAGGCCAACCACGACCTGCTGACCGCGCTGCCGAACCGCAAGGCGGCGATGGAGGCCCTGGAGCTGGCGCTCGGCCGGGCCCACCGCCACGGTGAGGCCGTGGCCGTGCTGTTCATCGACCTCGACGGGTTCAAGCGGCCCAACGACACCTACGGGCATCACGTCGGCGACCGCATCCTGCGGATCTGCGCAGAGCGGCTCGGCAGCACGGTGCGCGCCGGTGATGCGCTGGCTCGCCTCGGGGGCGACGAGTTCGTCGTGATCACGGAGCGGTTGAGCTCACCGCGGCATGCGGTCGAGCTCGGGCAACGGATCATCGAGGTGTTGAGCGAGCCGCTCGACGTCGACGGCGTCGTCACCCGTGTCGGCGCCAGCGTCGGTGTGGGCATGAGCCTCGACGGTCGGGCCACGCCGCTCGACCTGTTGCGAGACGCGGACAACGCCGTGCACCGGGCCAAGAAGCTGGGCAGGGGCCGCGTCGAACTGTTCGACGAGGGGGCGCGCGACGAACTGGCCGCGCAGGCCGAGCTGGAACGGGACCTGCGCGTCGCGATGGAGCGCCGCGATCTGCACCTGCACTACCAGCCCGTCACCGACACCATGACCGGTGGGGTGCACGGCTTCGAGGCGCTGTGTCGTTGGGAGCGTGACGGCGTACCCGTGTCGCCGGCGGCGTTCATCCCGGTGGCCGAGCAGTCCGATCTGGTGAACGACATCGGTCGCTGGGCCCTCGTCGAGGCCACCGCACAGCTGGCGGCGTGGAACCGTGACGGTCGTTTCGATGGCGCCTACGTGGCGGTGAACGTGTCGGGTCGCCACCTGCTGAGCAGTTCACTCGTGGCCGACGTGGAAGCGGCGCTCGCCGCGTCGGGCCTGCCGGCCCGGCAGCTCGTCATCGAGATCACCGAGACGGTGATCGTGACCGACCTGCTCACCGCGGTCGCCCACCTGGAAGCGGTGCGGGCGCTCGGGGTGCGGGTGGCCCTCGACGACTTCGGCACGGGCTACACCTCGATCGGCCAGCTGTGGCGGCTGCCCATCGACGTGCTCAAGATCGACGGCAGCTTCGTGCGGCACCTGGAGACGGCCCACGACCACGTGATCGTCGAGCTGATGATCGAGGTGGCCCACACCCTCGGCCTCGGCCTCGTCGCCGAGGGCGTGGAGACGACGACACAGCACGACACGCTCAAGGCGTTGCACTGCGACGCCATCCAGGGCTTCCTGATCGCCCGGCCGCAGAGCCCCGAACAGCTGACCGTGAACGCCGGGCCGTAGCGCTCAGGTCGTGCGGCCGAGCGGTCGGCACGCCGCCTGGAGCGGGGCCGGCGTCACCAAGCCGTGCGCCGCGTGTGGCGCCGGCTGTAGCGAGCCGGGTGTCAGTCCGGGGACGAGACGCCCACGACGTTGCCCTGCGGGTCGGCGAACAGACCGAAGGTGACGCCGGGGACCTTCGTCGCCGGTTGCACGGTGCGGCCCCCGAGCCGCTCGGCTCCAGCCAGGGCCGCCGCGACGTCGTCGACACCGACGAACACGGTCACCATCGGGGGACCGCCCTGGGTCGGCCCGACCCCTCCCGGGATCGTGCCGTGGGCGACACCGCTGTCGACGTAGGTGTATCCCGGAAGGCCGCCAGCCGGGAAGGTCCAGCCGAACAGCTGACCGTAGAACGTGCGAGCGGCGTCGGGATCGTCGCTGCGGATCTCGAAGTGGACGACGGGGTTGCCCATGGTGGTGACTCCTCTGGCTTGGTTGTCACTCCGACGAACGATGGTGGCCTCGAATCGACCGCTCAGCAGAGTTTCTCGATCGCGTCGAAGAGCGACCGGCGACGCCGCGGATCGTCGGAAGTGTCGATGGCCCACTGATACGCCGCCCGCGCTTCATCGACCTCGGCGAGCCGGGCGAGCATGCCTGCCCTCGCTCCGTGGTAGGGACTGTAGGTCACCAGGTCGTCGATCCCGTCGAGGAGCTCGAGCGCAGGCTCTGGACCGACGGCGAACGACACGGCGATGGCGTGGTTCAGACGCGCGAGAGAGGCACCGCCGGTCTGGTCGATGAGCAGGTGGTACAGGCTGGCGATTCGGTGCCAGTCACGCTCCTTCGCGGTTGCTGGCAGGGCGTGCTCCGCGGCGATCGCGGCCTGGAGCCAGTACTGGCCCACTGGCCCGACGTGTGCTGCCCGCCCGATGAGCGCTCCGCCTTCGCGGAGCTGCGTTTGGTTCCAATGGGCGCGATCCTGATCCTCGAACAGGACGGTTGCGTCGCCACCGCGACGGCTCGATCGGCGGGCATCGTGGAGGAGCATGAGGGCCAGGAGACCGATCACCTCGGCCTCGGTCGGTAGCAGGAGGTGGAGGAGCCGCCCGAGCCGGATCGCCTCGGCGCAGAAGTCGGCGGTGGCCGCGTCGTCGCGGCCGGCGGCGTCGTAGCCCGCGGTGAACATGCTGTAGACGACTCCGAGGACCGCGTCGACCCGCGGTGCGAGGTCGTCGCCGGTCGGCACGGCGAAGGGGATCCGGGCCACGGCGATCTTGCGTTGGGCCCGCACGAGTCGCTGTGCCATGGTCGACTCCGAGACGAGGAAGAGACGGGCGACGTCCGCCGTGGAGAGCCCGCAGCACGCCCGTAGCGTCAGCGCCACGCGGACGTCGAGGTTCAGTGCCGGGTGACAGCAGGTGAAGATGAGCCGCAGGCGGTCGTCGTCGCCTTCATCCCGCTCGTCGAGGACTCGGGTCAGGTCGCTGAGCAACTCCTTGTCCGCGCGCCGGGATTCACGACGGAGACGATCGATGAGGCGCCGTTGGGAGGTCGTCGCGATCCACGCTCCGGGTTTGGTCGGAACACCGTCGCGCGGCCACGTCTCGATGGCGACCAGGAACGCTTCTTGGAGGGCATCCTCAGCCTGCTCGATCGTGCCTCCTCGACGTACCAGCGACGCCACCACCCGGCGCGTCTCTTCCCGGAAGATCGCCTCGATGGAGCTCATGGGTGGAGTCAGCTCTCGTTGAGCACCGGTCGGACCTCGATGGCACCGTGGCGTGCTCCCGGGATCTGTGACGCCCAGCGCACGGCCTCGTCGAGGTTCTCGCACTCGAACAGGTAGAAGCCGCTGAGCTGCTCCTTGCTCTCGACGAACGGTCCGTCGGTGAGCAGGGTCTGTCGGTCTCGGAGGCGGACCGTGGTCGCGGAGGACACCGGGTGGAGAGCGAGACCTTGCACCCGCACGCCGGCGGCCCCGGCGGCGGCGTTGAACTCGGCGTACCGGCCGAACTCGGCTGGGTCGACGTCATCGTCGGAGTCCCACTTGGTCCAGATGAAGGCGAGGTAGCGCATGAGGTGGTCTTTCTGTCGTGTTCTGCTCTCAACGACGAACAGGCGGTGGTCAGGATCGACCGAAGGGCGGCCGGCGGTGATCAGTCCTCGATGCCGAAGGCGCGGCCGGCGGCGACGGCTTCGGCCACGTGGTCCATGCGGGCGTAGGTGATGCCGAGGTCGGTGATCTCGTCGAGCCACTGCTCGAGGGCGAGCAGGCGATGGCCCCGGCCGATCACCTGCGGGTGGAACACCACCGTGCACACGCCGTGGCGCACCTCGCGCACCATCCAGCGCACGTCGCCGGTGAAGTTGGCGAACATGTCCTCGGGGCGGCGCAGGCCGGGCATGAGCATGCGGCGGAACGTGACGAACTCGAGGTACACGTAGTCGTCGAGCGTCCAGCTCCACGGCAGCTCGATCACGTCGGTCTCGTCGCCCCACTGGGCCGGCCCGTCGTCGGGCAGGTGGTCGCCGCGGCGCAGCCGGTAGGGCTGGTAGTCATGGCCCATGAGCGAGCTGTCGTAGGCGATGCCGTGGTCCACCAGGTTGCCGACGGTCTGCTCCGTCAGATCACCGCTCGGTGCCCGGTAGCCAGCCGGATGGCGGCCGGTGAGCCGCTCGACCAGCTCGATGGAGCGGGCGAACACGGCCCGCTCCTCGTCGGGTCCGAGCGTCGGGTTGAACTCGTGGGCGTAGCCGTGCAGGCCGACCTCGCACCCGGCGTCGACGACCATGCGGCACACGTCGGGGTACGTCTCGATCGTGTGACCGGGCACGAAGAACGTGGCGGCGATGCCCCGCCGGCCGAGCAGCTTCAGGATGCGGGGCACGGCCACCGCGCCGAACTCGCCGCGCGACACCGGGGTGGGCGTCGTCATGCGCCGCTGCATCCACAGCGACGGACCGTCGAAGTCGAAGGAGAGGCAGACGTAGCCCTTCTCGTTGTCGGCGAGCGTGCTCACCCACGGGAACCTACCCGCGTCCGCAGGGTTGCCCGGGCGGTGGGGTGACTCGTAGCGTCCGCCCATGCGCATCGGACTGGGGATCGGTAGTGCCTACTACGACGGCAGCGATTGGGAGGGCGTGGTCGAGCTCGTCCGCTTCGCCGACCGTGCCGGCGTCGACTTCGCGTGGAGCGCCGAGGCGTGGGGCATGGAGACGATCGCCCCCCTGGCCTACCTGGCCCCGCTGACCGAGCGCATCAAGCTCGCCACGGGCATCATGCAGATCAGCGCGCGTGCGCCGTCGATGACGGCGATGACCGCGCTCACCATGCACCGGCTCACCAACGGCCGCTTCGTGCTCGGGCTCGGCGTGAGCGGGCCGCAGGTCGTGGAAGGTCTGCACGGCGTGCCGTTCGCCCACGCCCTGGGCCGCCTGCGCGAGTACGTGGCCATCGTGCGCCAGGGGCTGAACGGTGAGCGTTTGAAGTACGACGGCCAGCACTACGTGCTGCCCCGCCCCGGTGGCGAGGGCAAGGCGCTGCGCCTGTCGCTGCCGGCCGCGCCCGAGCTGCCGATCTACCTGGCCACGTTGGGCCCGAAGTCACTCGAGCTCACCGGTGAGGTGGCCGACGGCTGGCTCGGCACGTCGTTCGTGCCCGAGGGCGCGTCGGAGACGATCGGCCACATCGCGGCGGGCGCGGCCAAGGCCGGCCGGTCCTTGGCCGACATCGACATCCAGGTGTCGGCCACCATCGACGTGAACGACGACGTGGATGCGGTGATCGACCGCTACCGGCCGTCGCTGGCGTTCACGTTGGGCGCGATGGGATCGGCGACGACGAACTTCTACAACTCGGCCTACTCGCGTGCCGGTTGGGCCGACGTGGCCGCCGAGGTGCAGCGGCTGTGGGTGGGCGGCGACAAGGAGTCCGCCATCAAGGCGGTGCCGGCCGAGTTCGTGCTGGCCAGCAACCCCATCGGCACGCGCGCCATGGCCGTCGCGCGGTTGAAGGCGTATGCGGCGGCGGGCGTGAACTCGCTGCGCTTGTCGCCGTCGGGAACGACCGCGGCCGAGCAGATCGCCCACCTGGAGCAGGCCATCGACGTCATCCGTGAAGCGTCGGTGTGACGCGAGCGCCCACCGGTGAGCGGAACAGCGACGCCGCCGTGGCCGCGCCACACATCGTCGCCGCGAGCACGAAGACGTCACGGAACGCCGGCACGAACGCGTCGGTGCCGCCACCGTGCGCCCGTTGGCGCGTGTCGAAGAACAGGCTCGCGAAGGTCACGCCGGACACCACACCGACCGTGCGCATCATCTGGCTCAGCCCGCCCGCCACACCCTGGCGGGCACGGGGGATGGACCCCATCACGTAGCTGAGGTTGGGCACCGTGAACAGCCCGATCCCGAGGCCGACCAGGGCGAAGGCCCCACTCACGAGCACGAGCGGCGTGTGCCCGTCGACGAGGGCGACGGTGCCGAGACCGACCGCTTCGAGTGCCAGCCCGACGGTGCACAACCGGCCCGTGCTCACGCGCCCGTCGAGCCATCCGGCCACCGGCGCGCTGAGCGCCGTCGCCAGCGGGGCCATGCCGAGCACGATGCCACCGATGATGGTCGACAGACCGCGGACGTTCACGAGGTAGTACGGCGCCAACAGCCAGATGGCGAACATGGTGGCGTTGGCCACCAGGTTCAGGGCGTTGGCGAGCGAGAACGAGGGGTTGGCCAGCAGGCGAAGGTCGACCACCGGCTCGGTCGCGCGCCGTTCGATCGCGACCCACACGGCGAACAGGGCGAGGGCGACCACCAGCCCGCCGACGACGAGCGGGGACGCCCACCCGGCATCACGCACGCGGCTGAGTGCGAGCAGGAGGGCGGCGAGCGCGGCGCCGACCGTGAGGGCGCCGCCGAGGTCGATGGTCCCCAGGCTGGCCGTGGCCGACCGGACGACGCGGCCGCCCGGTACGACCGCGATGAGCACCGCGAGCACCACCAGCGCCACGGGCGCGCGGAACAGGTACACCGAGCGCCAACTGGTGGAGCTCACGAGCACCCCACCGAGCGCGGGACCGATCGCGGCGCCGAGGGCGACACCGAGCTGGAACCGGCCGAGCGCCCGACTGCGGTCACCCTCCGACGCGACGAGGGTGACGAGGGCCGGCGCGGCGCCGAGCACCAACGCCGCGCCGAGGCCCTGGACCACGCGGGCGCCGAGGAAGAGCCCGAAGTGGGGCGCCACGCCGCAGGCGGCCACCCCGATCGACGTGAGCACGAGCCCGGCGGTCACGACGCGCCGGTGTCCGAAGACGTCACCCAACCGACCGGTGGTGAGCAGCAGGCTGGCGTAGGTGAGCACGTAGCTGATGACGACCCACTGGATCTGGCTCACCCGCAGCGTGAAGGCCGCCGTGATGGCGGGGAAGGCGATGTTCACCGTCGTGTCGAGCGAGATGAGCAGGCCGGCAGCACCGGCGACGAGGGCGGTGGGGCGCCATCGCGTCGTACCCAAGACGGCGTCGGTCATCGCCTGCAGTCTGGCCCGCCTGGCGCCCGCCGCCGGTCGAGATTGGTTCGCGGACACGTTCTGGACGTATATGTCTCGGTCGTGTCCGAGAAGATCACGCTCGACGTCCTGACCGCGGGAGTGCAGGTGTACCAGCGGGCCAAGGGCCACCGCTTCTCCTCCGACGACGTGATCACGGCGTGGGTCGCCATGCAGGCGTGTCCTGCGCCGGCGCGCATCTGCGATCTCGGCTGCGGGTTGGGGTCGGTGCTGCTGCACCTCGCCTGGTCGGTTCCGGCGGCCAGGCTGGCCGGTGTGGAGGCCCAGGACGAGTCGTTCGCGCTGCTGCAGCGCAACGTGGCCCACAACGGGCTCGGCGACCGCATCGCCATCCACCACGGCGACCTGCGCGAACCCGAGGTCGTCGCCGCGCTCGGCGGCCCGTTCGATCTGGTGACGGGCACACCGCCGTACTTCCCACCCGGCTCGGCCGGGGCCGCCACCGATCGCCAGCGGGCCTTCGCCCGCATCGAGTACCGCGGCGGCATCGAGGACTACGTGGCGGCCGCGGCGCGGTTGGTGGCGCCCGATGGTTGGTTCGTGGTGTGCGGCGACGCCGACGCCGAGCCCCGCCTGCACGCGGCCGCGGCCGAGCAGGGGTTCACGGTGGTCGGCCGGCACGTGGTGATCCCGCGGGCCGGCCGCCAGCCGCTGTTCTCGGTGTGGGCCCTGCGGCCCGATGCGGTGGCGTCGCCGTGGCTCGACCGCACGTACACCCTGCGCGACGCGGCGGGCGAGCGCACCGCCGACGCCGGGGCGCTGCGCGCCTTCAGCGGCCTGCCCGAGACCCCGGGTCCAGCCGCCTGACCCGCAGGCGCCCGCCGAGCGTCCGCCCGGTCGACCCGGTCGATCGCTTTGATTGCGCGAGCCACGCGCCGGCACCGGCTTGCGCAACCAGAGCCCGAGGGGGCGGCGCCCGGCGGCTCGGTCGATCGCTTTGATTGCGCGAGCCACGCGCCCGGGCGGTCTCGCGCAACCAGAGCCCGAGGGGCCGGTGCCCGCGCCGCCGGCCCAACAGGGTCAGCCGGTGACGACCTCGCCGTACTTGCGCGGGCCACGCGCCCGGGCGGTCTCGCGCAACCAGAGCCCGAGGGGCCGGTGCCCGCGCCGCCGCCCAACAGGGTCAGCCGGTGACGACCTCGCCGTACTCGCGGAGGCGGGCGAGATGGCCGTCGACGTCGGTGGGGCCGGCGTTGTGGGTGGCCAGCGCCATGTGGGTGGCACCGAGCGCCCGCCACTTGTCGGCGTGCCCGGTCCAGCGCTCGGGCGTGCCGCCGGCGTACTGGGCCTGGGCCTGCACGCCGAACCCGTCCATGCTCAGCCCGAGCGCCTCGCGGTGGCCGCGGATGGTGTCGAGCAGAGCGGCCGACTTGTCGTTGGGAGTGCCGAGGGGCATGAACCCGTCGCCGAGGCGGGCGCACCGCTCCAGCAGGGCGGGGGCCGAGCCGCCGAACCAGATCGGGATGGGCTTGGTCGGCCGCGGGTTGATGCCGGCCAGGTCGATGGTGTGGAACTCGCCGGCGAAGTTGATGGAGTCGTCAGCCCACAGCAGGCGCATGAGCTCGACCTGCTCGGCTTGGCGCCGGCCCCGGTTGTCGAAGCGCTCGTTGAGGCCCACGTACTCGATCTGGTTCCAGCCGGTGCCCACGCCGAGGCGCACCCGGTTGTTCGACAGCACGGCGACCTCGGCCGCCTGCTTGGCCACCATGACGGTCTGGCGCTGGGGCAGGATCATCACGGTCGACACGAACTCGAGCGTGGTCGTGCACGCCGCGCCAAAGGCGAAGAACGTGAGCGGTTCGTGGAAGGCGACGTGCTTGTCATAGGCGCCCTTGAAGCCGCCGGGCCGGTCGGGGTCGGCGCCCAGGATGTGGTCGTACACGAGGAGGTGGGTGAACCCCATGTCCTCCACGCCCTGCAGGTACGCCTTGATGGCGCCCGGGTCGGTTCCGATCTCGTTGTGCGGCAGGACCGCGCCGATCTCCATGGTCCCGACCCTACGACGCCGACCGGTGGGCGATCGACCTCGTGGTCGGCGGGGTCCGTGTGCCATTGTCGAGGGATGGCTGAAGCCGCACCGGTCGTCCCCTCCACCCGCCGGCGCGACGAGCCCTGGTACCTGCCCACCGCCGACGAGGTGCAGGTGTTCGAGGCGGCGTACCGGGCCAAGCTGCCCGTGCTCCTGAAGGGGCCCACGGGGTGCGGCAAGACCCGCTTCGTGGAGCACATGGCCTGGCGCCTGTTCCGCGGCCGCGACCACGCCATGCCGCTCATCACCGTGGCGTGCCACGAGGATCTGACCGCCACCGATCTGGTCGGTCGGTACCTGCTGCAGGGCGACGAGACGGTGTGGATGGACGGGCCGCTCACGCGGGCGGTGCGCACCGGTGCGCTGTGCTACCTGGACGAGGTGGTGGAGGCCCGCAAGGACACGACGGTGGTGATCCACTCTCTCACCGACCATCGCCGCGTGCTGCCCATCGAGAAGACCTCCGAGATGGTCGATGCCCATCCCGACTTCCTGCTCGTCATCTCGTACAACCCGGGCTACCAGAGCATCCTGAAGGACCTGAAGCCGTCCACGCGGCAGCGGTTCGTGAGCCTGGAGTTCACCTACCCCGAGGTGACGGTGGAGGCCACCATCGTCGAGCACGAGAGCGGGGTCGGGCCCGACCTGGCGATGCAGTTGGCGCTGGTGGGGGAGAAGGTCCGCAACCTGCGCGAGCACGGCTTCGAGGAAGGTGTGAGCACGCGCCTGCTCGTGTACGCCGGGCAGCTCATCGCCGGCGGCGTGGCGCCGCGGCGGGCGTGCGACGCCGCCATCGTGCGGGCCGTCACCGACGACGCCGACGTGCAGGACGCAGTGACCGACATCGTGGACGTGTTGTTGCCGTGACCGACGGCGCGCCTGGGGCGGTGCTGCTGGCCGACATCGCGCCGGTGCTCACGCTGTTCGCCCAGGCGGTGGCCGGGCGGGCGATCACGCTGGAGCCCATCGCCGAGGCGCCCGAACGGGGCCAGCCCGACCGCGTCATGTTCGACGGCGAGCTCATCCACCTGCCCGCCGAGCTCGCGTTGTTCCCGGTGGCCCGGCACAACCGGGGCGCCTACCGGGCCATCGTGCTGCACCAGTTGGGCTACGTGCAGTTCGGTACGTTCGCCGCCGACGTGTCCGAGTTCCTGGGCCCGGTGCGGCCGCCGCTGCTGGGCCAGATCTTCCTGGTGCTGGAAGACCTGCGCATCGACTCGGCGATCCGCCACCACTACCCGGGCGCCCGGGGCGATGTGGACCGCGTGCTCACCCACGCGCTGGCCCAGCGGCCCGCGTCGTTCGAGCACCTACCCCCGTGGCGGTGGCTGCTGGAGGCGCTGTTGCGCTGGTCGCTCGGTGCCGACGCCGACCTGCTGGTGGCGGCGGACCCAACGGGCTGGTGCGCCACCGCGGTGTTCGACGCGGCCGCCGCGGTGACGCGCCCCGACGCCACCGTGCACGACACGGCGGACGCGACGCGCACCATCTTCGCCCTGCTCGACTCGGTGTTGGCGGCGGCGCGCCAAGCGGCCGCGGCCAACGGCGACGGGGACGGCGACGCAGACGACGACGGTGCGCTGGTGGAGCTCGTCCCCGAGCCGACGGCCGAGGAGAGCACTGCGCCGAGTGCCTACGTGCCGATGCCGTCCGAGGGCGAGGCGCAGCCCGCGGCCGACCTGTTCGACTTCGGCTCGATCGACTTCCGGGGCGAGCTGAACGACGACCTCGTCTACCAGAGCGCGCAGGCCAGTGCGTCGGGCGACGCGCTCCAGGACATGGACCAGGAGGTCGCCGAGGGGGCCGACCCGTCCGAGGTCCTGGAGGCCGAGCCGGTGGCCGGCGGCAGGAAGGTGGGCGGCTCCTCGCGCGTGCTGGCCGACCGCACGTACTTCTACGACGAGTGGGACCACGAGCACGTCCGCTACATCCGGGCGTGGTGCGAACTGCACGAGCACCGCCTGCGGGGTGACGACTTCGGCTACCTGACGGAGGTGCGCCGGCGGCACTCGGTGCTCGCCGCACAGGTGCGGCGGGGGTTCCGGTTCATGCGGCCCGAGGCGTGGCAGCGCATCCACCGGGTGACCGACGGCGACGAGATCGAGCTCGACGCCGCCATCGACGCCATGGTGACGCGTCGGGCCGGGCACTCCACCGACGAGCGGTTGTACATGCGGCGCGACCGGGCCCGGCGCGAGGTGGCCACCGCGTTCCTGATGGACCTGAGCGCGTCGACCGGCTCGCCCGTGGTCGACCCGAACGCGCCGCCACCGGTGTACGCCGACCCCGAGTCGCTCGAGTACCCGTACTTCACCCCCGACGACGACCGGAACAAGGACCCCGACCGCCGCGTCATCGACATCGCCAAGGAGTCGCTCGCCCTCATGTGCGACGCGCTGCACCTGCTGGGCGACCAGCACGCGGTGTACGGGTTCTCGGGGGCCGGCCACGACGACGTCGAGTTCCACGTGGCCAAGGAGTTCGACGACGAGCCGTCGCCGCGCACGTGGGCGGCCCTGGCGGCCATGGAGCCGCGTCGCTACACGCGCATGGGTCCGGCCATCCGGCACGCGACGCACAAGATCGTGCAGCAGCCGTACCGCACGAAGCTGCTCATCGTGGTGTCCGACGGCTACCCGCAGGACAGCGACTACGGCCCGGTGCCGGGCGACAAGGAGTACGGGCTGCAGGACACGGCCCGCGCCCTGGTGGAGGCCGAGCACGCCGGGGTGTCGACGTTCTGCGTCACCATCGACCCGGCCGGCAACGACTACCTGCGCCGCATGTGCCCCGAGCACAAGTACGCGGTCATCGACGACGTGACCGCGCTGCCCGGAGAGCTGGCCAAGCTGTACCGCTCGCTGTCGGCACCCGCGGCCGCCTCGGCCCGCCCGACCGCCCACCGGCGCCCGGCGTGAACCGGGAGACCAGCCCGAAGATGTTCGATTCAGATGCCCGAGAATGTATGGAAAAGGCGCCCGAAGATGTATCGCGACGCGCTACGCTGACGGCGTGACCGAGTCACTCCGAGCGACCGACTACCGGAGACGGGTGGTCGACGACGAGCTCGACGAGCTCCTCACCGGCGTGGCCGCGGTGTCGCTCGAGGGGGCCAAGGGCGTGGGCAAGAGCTCGACGGCCGCCGAACGGGTCGATGCCGAGTACCGACTGGAGTCACCGGCGGTCCGCTCGCTCGTGGAAGCCGATCCCGCACGGCTCGTCGACGGACGCCGAGTGCTGCTCGACGAATGGCAGCACCTACCGTTCACGTGGGACGTGGTCCGCCGCGCCGTCGATGCCGGGGCGGCGCCGGGTCAGTTCCTGCTGACCGGATCGGCGTCGCTGACCGATCCCGGCCGCCACTCCGGGGCCGGCCGGATCCTGCGGCTCCGCATGCGTCCTCTGGCACTGGCCGAGCGCGGCTACGAACCTTCGGTGGCCCTCGCTGATCTGCTCACCGGACGGCGGCTAGCGATCGCCGGGGCGACGCACGTGGATCTGCCCACCTACGTGGCCGAGATCGTGGCTTCCGGTCTGCCAGGCATCCGCCAGCTTCCCGCGCGGATCCGCCGCGCTCAGCTCGACAGCTACGTCGATCGCGTCGTCGACCGTGACATCGCGGAACTCGGCTCCAAGGTGCGCAACCCGTCCGCCGTGAAGCGATGGATGGCCGCGTACGCCGCCGCGACGGCGACCACGACCACCTACGCCAAGATCGCCACCGCGGCCAGTCCCGGCACTCGCGAGCAGCCCTCTCGCAGCACACTGTCCGCCTACCGAGATGCGCTCGAGCGCCTCTTCATCCTCGATTCACTGCCCGGCTGGTTGCCGAGCAATGCCCACTTGAACGAGTTGGCTGCGTCACCCAAGCACCACCTCGCCGATCCCGCACTCGCCGTGGCATTGCTGGGCCTCGACGAGGACGCGCTGCTGGAGGGCGACGACCGCGGCGCCACCATGTTCCGCGACGGGCCCTTTCTCGGAGCGCTCTTCGAGTCGCTCGTCTCGCTCAGCCTCCGTGTCTACGCGCAGCGGTCAGAGGCGCGGGTGTCGCACTTCCGGATGCACCGAGGCGACCACGAGGTGGATCTGATCGTGGAACGGCGCGACGGACGGTGCGTCGCGATGGAGGTCAAGCTCTCGCCGCTCGTCACCGACGATGATGTCCGGCATCTCCTCTGGCTTCGCGAACGGCTGGGGGCGGACCTGCTCGACAGCGCGATCATCACGACCGGCAGGGACGCCTACCGACGACCCGACGGCATCGCCGTGATCCCAGCCGCGTTGCTCGGCCCGTGACCGTACGGTGGCGCGAACTCATCGGTGCCCGCGAGGGGCATGATGCTGTCATGAGCGAGATCGCCGAACGCTTCCGGCGGGTGTCCGCACGCTTCACGGAGACCGTCGCGGCGGTGCCGGCCGACCGGTGGGGTGACCCGTCGCCGTGTGCAGGGTGGGTGGCGCGTGATGTGGTGCGTCACCTCGTGGAGTGGGTGCCGCCGTTCCTGACCAACGGGGCCGACATGCCGGTCGCACCGGGCCCGTCGGTCGACGACGATCCGCTCGGCGCGTGGACGAACCTGGCCGACGCGCTGCAGGCGGTGCTCGACGATCCGGTGTCGTCGGCTCGGCCGTTCAGCAACCCGCACACCGGTCACCACCGTCTCGACGAGGCCATCGGCACGTTCGTGCTGAGCGACGTGCTGGTGCACACCTGGGATCTGGCGCGGGCCACCGGGCTGCCCGAGCACCTCGACGCGGCCGAGGTGCACCGCATGCTCGCGGCCGTCGAACCGATGGGCGACACGTTGAGCCGCTCGGGTCACTACGAGGTGCCCGTGCCGGTCGGCGCCGATGCGGACGAGCAGACCCGGCTGCTGGCCGCCACCGGTCGCCAGCCCTGACCGTGCCAGTTGAGCCGGAAATGATTGACGGCACGATCGTTCCGGGAATGACCGGCAACTGAAAACCGCAGGACCCAGGTCCGACCACTGGGCTTGGAGACGCGGGCGGTGTCTCCAAACGCCAGGGGGACTGCCAGGCCCTGCGGCCTTCTGACAATAATCTGCCGAACATGGTGCGCGCGTGGGATCCGGGTGTGAATCCGCTCAACGAATCCGGGAGACCAGCCGGAGATCGCCCCAGGAACGCACGGAGTGCTCTTCAGGTGACGAGCCGACGTTGGGGACGGTGACACCGACGCGCACCTACACTGGCGGCCGTGCGTACGGGTTGGTTCTTCCCGGGTGATCGACCATGAGCGGCGTCGAGCTCGCGTGTCGCGACGTGGTGGAGATGGTGACCGACTACCTCGAGGGCACCCTCGACCCGGTGATCCGTGATGACCTCGAACGCCACCTGGCCGAATGCGAGGGGTGCGAGGCCTATCTGGAGCAGCTGCACGCCACGATCCGGTTGGGTGGCCGGCTGCAGGCCGACGACGTGCCCACCCCGGTCATGGATGCGCTGCTCGAGGCGTTCCGGAAGGCCTGAGCGCCGTGCGGCGGCGGCGCTACGACGTGGCCGCCTGGCGGACGATCAGCTCCTCGGCCAGGTGCTGGGCCCAGCGGCGGGCGTGGTCGTCCTCGCCGGGGGCGAGGTGGTTCTGGTGGTCGACGATGAAGCTCTCGGGCTCCACCAGTTGGGTGGCGCCCAGCTGGTGCAGCTTGCGGCCGATGCCCTTCGAGGCGCGCCCGGTGAAGGCCGGTGGGCCCGACATGCGGGTGTCGAAGGCGGCGGCGGCGACCTCGGTGCGGGGCAGTTCGTCGAGCCATTCGCGCAGGCCTTCGCCGTAGGCGTGCTCGTCGACGACGAGGTCGCTGTCGGGCTTGTGGGCGGCATCGACCGCGTTGGCGCGGGTGCTGGGCCGCGTCATGCCGTGGGCGTGGGTGGGGCCGCCCACGACGAGCAGGCCGATGTCGTCGAGGGGCATCTTGGCCGCTTCCTCGACCGACACGACCTGGACCTCGCCGGCGGCCTGCAGGCGTTCACCGATGGTCTCGGCGACGTGATGGGTGTTGCCGTACATGGACTCGTAGACGACGAGGATCTTCATGGTGGTCTCCTGTCAACGGTGCGCGTCGACCAGGTCGCGCGGGGTGTCGGGGGTGGCCGGCGGCGCGGGCGGCGGCGGGGGCAGCTCGCTGCCGGGGTCGGTGCCGCCGGTGTCGAGCCGGAAGGGCGGGTACTCGTCGGTCATGAGGGCGACGTAGGCGAGCACGCGGAAGCACCAGCGGTTCATGCCCATGGTCACGTCGAAGAGGCGCTGCGGGTAGCGACCGCGCACGGTCAGCACGGCGGCGCCGACGACGGCGAGGACCGTGATGAGCCCGCCGCCGCTGGCGATGCGCCAGGCGCCCGAGGTGCCCGACCCGAAGCCGCCGGAGAGGATGGCGACGATGATCAGGTGGGGGAGGGCCAGCAGCCACCACTTCACCAGCACGAGCCACCGGGACAGGTGCTCGGGGTAGGCGATGATGAGGTCGGCCGGGTAGGTGGGGTCGCGCTGAAGCGTGAACGGCGGGTAGCGGTCGGTGCCGAACGCACTGGTGGCGTAGAAGCCGACACGCCAGGTCCAGCGCATCACGCCGACGTTGAAGTCGAAGATGCGGCGCGGGTAGCGGCCGGTGAACAGGATGGCGAACCCGGCGATCACGGTCATCACCGTGACGGCGAGCCACAGGAAGGCCAGCACGATGGCGTGGGGCACGATCAGCACGAACTTCACGAGCCACAGCCACCGGCTGAGCGGCTGGTCGAGACGGCCGTCGAGCCGCACCGGGTAGCTTGACCGGTTGACGGGTGCGTTCATCGCGAGCTCCTTTCACGGGCAGAGCGGGAGGAGATCGCGGCGGAGACGCGTGCGGCTCTCCTCGCCTCCAGTGGGCGCCTCGTCGTGCCGGTTCGGTAGAGGCGTCGGACCTGGCCCCGAGGGGCCAGTACCGTGGCCGGGTGACGTTGGTGGACGCGGCCACGCCGGGGGCGAGCCCGGTGACGGTGTGGGAGCTGGAGATGACCGACCCGGCGCAGGTGCGCTCACCGGGCCGGTCGCCCGACCCGTTGCCGATGCTCGTGCGAGCCGAGGAGCCGGCCCCGGAGCTGAGCCGGTTCTTCTACGGCGCCGTCGGTGCCGCGTGGCAATGGGTGGACCGGCGGGACTGGTCGATGGAGCGTTGGCGGGCGTGGGTCGACCGACCCGAGCACGAGCTGTGGACGTGCTGGATGGGCGGCGCACCGGCCGGCTACGTGGAGCTCGAGGCCCAGGCCGACGGTGCCGTCGAGGTCGCCTACTTCGGCCTGCTCGAACGGTTCCAGGGCCGCGGCATCGGCGGCTGGCTGTTGGCCGCGGGTCTCACGCGGGCGTGGCAACGCGAGGGCACGCGCCGCGTGTGGTTGCACACCTGCTCGCTCGACGGCCCGCAGGCCCTGCCGAACTACGAAGCCCGCGGTCTCGTCCGCTGCGGCGAATACACCGAGTGGCGCCTGGTCTGATCAGACCGGCTGCAACTGAGCGCGGATGGCTCGCAGCTCGTTGAGCATGTGATCGCCCGCCGGCCACGTGATCGCGGTGGCGTCGAGAATGGCGTCGATCTCGGCGAGCGCCTCGCGGTTGCGGCCGAGCTGGAGGTAGCAGTGCACGCGCTGCTGGTGCGCGTTCACCAGTGACGGCTCGTCGCGCCCGAGTCGCGCTGCTCGCAGCGCGATCACGATGTCGAGGTCGGCGAGGGCTTCGGCGTGCCGGCCCAGTACGAGCTGGCACGTGGCCCGGTCGGCGCGGGCGTTCACGAGCAGCGGCGCGTCGGCGGCCATGTGGTTCTCGCGGTGGTCGAGCACCTGGTCGAGCTCGGTGAGGGCTTCGCCGTGGCGCCCGGCCATCAACAGGCAGACGCCTCGCGAGTGCCGCGCCGCAAGCATGCGCGGTGCGTCGTCGATGTCGAGCAGGGCCCGCCGGGCGATGACTTCGTTGAACTGGCGCAGCGCGTCGGGGAACTGCCCGCAATTGGCCAGGGCGGAGCCGAGTCGGTGGCGGCTGGCCAGTAGATCCTCATCGTCAGGGGCGAGGAACCGCTCGCGGTGCGCGACGACGTCGTTGAGCTCCTCGGCCGCGCCGGCGTGGTTGCCCAGCTTGGCCAGAACCTCGGCGTGCCAGTGATGGGTGGCCAGCAGGTCGGGGTGGTCGCTCTCGAGGGTGCGAAGCCGGTGGTGGAGGACGTGGTCGAGCTCTGCATGGGCTTCGTCGAACCGCTCGGCGTCGAGCAGGCACCGGGCCCGCCACAGCTTGGTGGCGAGGATGCTCGGGTGGTGCTCGGGGAGCACCTCCTGCTGCTCTGCCAAGAGTTGGTCGAGGAGCGCAAGGGCGGTGGTGGTGTCACCGCGGCGCTGGTTGGCCCACGCCAGCCACAGCACGGCGCGCCACGTGATGCCGGGTCGGCGTTGCACGGTGTTCGACAACAGGTGGCCCGCCTCCCAGGCGAGGGCCAGCGCGTCATCGGCGGTGTCGAGCCGGCCGAGCCGTTCCAGCAGCTCGAGGCGCGCGACGAGCGCGTAGGTGAGGGCCACACTGCCGGGCATGGTCGATCGGAGGGTCTCGATGAGGTCCAGGTTGGCCAGTGCGTCGATGGTGCGCGACACCATGCCCGGAAGGGTGCGCCACGCGGCGAGCCGCGCGAGTTGGTCGGCCGCCGGCTGCGAAAGCCAGTGGCGCAGGTTGGCGCCGAGGGCGCGGTCGACGCCGGCAAGGTCGCCCGTGGTGAGGAAGATGCGTGCTGCGGCCAATCGCAGCTGGAGGTCGCTCGTGAAGCCGTCGCGGTCGCTCGGGCTCAGGCCTGCGATGCCGCGGGCGAGCAGACCGTTGGCCGCCACCGGGTCTCGCCTGGCCAGGAGGGCGCCGAACGTGATGAGCGACGTCGGGTCAGTCTCCGCGCCGGCGTCGATGCGGGGTGCCGGCCCGGTCGTTGCCGCGTGCCAAGCCGCCGTGACGCCGCGGGTGTGAGGGTGCGTTGCCGGCAGGGGGAGGCGTTGGGCCCGGTCCAGCTCGCCGTAGGCGGCGAGGAGGCGGGCGTGACGCCACGTCGTGTCGTGGTCAGCGCCCGACTCGGCGCCTCCGACCTCGACGAGGGTGCGCAGCCGCTCGTTGTCGGCGGCCCGTTCGGCTACGGCGACGCCGACCTGCTGTCGCAGTGCGGCGAGCTGGTCGTCGGTGAACGCGCCCCGCGCCTGCTCCAACGCAATGGCCCGCCGGTCGTCGCTGACGAAGGAGAGCACATCGCGGGTGAGGCGGCGCACCCACCCCGATGCGAGCAGCTCGGTGAGGATCGTGGCCGGCTCGGCGGCGCCCAGCGCGGTGGCGGCCGCGTTCACATGGTTCACGGTGAACACGCCCGACGGCAGCGCCGCCGCCAGCGTTGCGGTCACGAGACCACAGGTACCGCCGGGCAGGCAGATCGCGGCGACGGCCTGGCCCTGGTAGGTGTTGAACCGTCCCGCCAGACGCGGGCCGCTCGACGGTGCAGCCACCGGCGTGGCACTGCGGCCGCGTCTGGAGCGGTAGGTGGGGCCGTCGCTCGGGGCGGTCGATGCCGGCTCGCCGGAGAGCACCACGAGCACCGGCGCGGCGACGGCGAGAACGTGGTCGACGAGCTCGGCAAGGAACGGTCCGGCCTTGTGGGCTTCGTCGACGACGAGGATGACCGGCCCGTGGGAAGCGAGTCGCTGCAGCCAGCCGGCGGCGATCGTCGCTCGGGCGCGCGCCCGCGGGGCGTCGAGTTGGAGCGCACCACCGTCGGGCAGAAGCGGGTGCGGCTCGATGATGTCGTCGAGCATCCGCACGGCGACGCTCAGGTTGGTCGTGATGCCGCCGACCGGCTGACCGAGCAGCGCGAAGGTGTGGTCGGCGCTGTCGCCGGCGCCTTCGAACAGCTGGGGTCCGAGCGTGGCGCGGAACGGTCCGGCGCTGGCTTCCTTCACCCACGTCGGGGTGTTGGTCAGCCCTGCCAGCGCCTCGAGCTGATCGGCGAGTTGCACCGCCTCGGCCACCGGCTCGTCGCTGGCGGCGATGCCGAGCCATGTGAACTTCGGTGCGGGTAGGAAGTACTCGGCGGAGAACTCGGGGGCGAGTCCGCCGCTCGGCAGCACCGTGGGCCACACCGGCCCGAACGACCGGTGCTCGGCGAGGCTCTGGTAGAAGGAGCGCAGGCTCGCGAGACGCGCGATCGGGTCGTTCGAGACCAGGGTCACGAGGCGCGACCCGGCTCGGCCGGCGGCGACGTCTTCGAACCACTCGACCAGCTCGACGACATTCATCGCGTCGGTGAATGCGTCCCCGCCCACGCCATGGACCTCCTGTGGCCACCGGCTGGCCTGTGGCGATGGTATGTCCCGCCCTGAGCCCGGTGACCCGGCGACCGGGCTTCTCTCTGCTAAGAGTCATCTAACCGCGCAGCGTGTTCGGGGGATGCGTGCTGCCACTCGCTCGCCCCACGAGCAGGTCATGAGTCGTTGACCGGTGATCGGGCCGGGGTTAAGAAAGCGTTGATTCTTGGCGGGATCCGTGGGACAGGGTTGTCTCACGTGAGCGGAAGGCGGGCGGGCCATGGCCCTTTCCAAGCGTACGAAGCGCACGACACAGGTTGCTCTCGGAGCGTCGCTGGTCGCGACGACGGCCGGCAGTTTCGTGCCGGCATCGTCGGCCACGACGGCCACCCCTGCGGTGGTGGCGACCACTGACAGCTGGATCTCGTTGTGCTTCCGCACTCCGAGCACCGGCACCGAGGAACGAGGGACCTCGATCCTGGTCGTGGGCATGATCAGCGCGCCCGTGGGCGTGACGCCGACACCGATCGACTGTGGCCGGGCCAGGTACACGGCCGCGGTGATCCCGCTGAACTGGAACTCGCTCAAGGGCGCGACCGGTCCTGCCGGCCCGACCGGTGCGACGGGCGCCGCCGGTGTCCCGGGCGCGACGGGTGGGACGGGTGCCGCGGGTGCGACTGGCGGCACGGGTGGTACCGGTCCTGCCGGCGCGCCGGGCGCCTCGGGTGCGACTGGTGCGACAGGCGGCACGGGTGCCGCTGGGGCCACGGGTGGTACGGGCGCCACCGGTGGTACCGGTCCTGCCGGCGCGACGGGTGGCGCGGGAGCTGCTGGTGGCACGGGAGCGGCGGGTGGCACGGGTACGACCGGTTCGACGGGTGCGACTGGTGCGCAGGGTGCGACTGGGAACATCGGTGCGACGGGTGCCACTGGTGCGACCGGTACTGCAGGCGCCACCGGTGCGACCGGGGCGCAGGGTGCAACCGGGACGACCGGTGCTGCTGGTGCCACGGGTGCTGCTGGCGCCACGGGTGGCACGGGGGCTGCTGGTGCCACGGGTGGAACGGGCGCCGCTGGTGCGACCGGCCCCGCTGGGGTGCAGGGAGCAACAGGGCCGCTCGGGCCGCAGGGGCCGACGGGTGTGACGGGTGCTGCTGGTGCCACGGGTGGTACCGGCGCTACGGGTGCGACCGGCACCACCGGCGCTACGGGTGCAACTGGCACCACCGGCGCTACGGGTGCAACTGGCACCAGCGGCGCTACGGGTGCAACTGGAGCTTCTGGTGCGACCGGCGCTGCGGGGGCCCAGGGCGTGACGGGGCTGCAGGGGCCGACCGGCAACGCCGGTGCCACTGGCGCGGCTGGTGCGACAGGCGATACTGGGGCCGCAGGTGCGACGGGTAACACCGGTGCGACGGGCAACACCGGCGCCACTGGCGCGGCTGGTGCGACAGGCGATACCGGGGCCGTGGGTGCCACTGGCGGGACAGGTGCGGTGGGCGCGACGGGGCCCCTCGGGCCGCAAGGGCCGACCGGTGCTACCGGCGCTACGGGCGCGACTGGCAACGATGGAGCCACAGGTGCGACCGGCGCCACGGGTAGCAACGGTGCTGCGGGTGCCACGGGCGCGACTGGCAACGCTGGTGCGAATGGCGCCACCGGCGCTACTGGTCCGCAAGGCCTGAACGGGACCCAGGGCGTGACCGGTGCTACCGGTGCTCAGGGTGTTGCCGGCGGCACGGGTGCCACAGGCGGCACGGGTGCGACAGGCGGCACGGGTGCGACAGGCGCGACGGGTGGTACTGGAGCTCAGGGTGTCGTGGGTGCGACTGGAGCTACTGGCGCCAAGGGTGCGACCGGTGTAGCGGGCCCGACCGGGCCGCAGGGCCCGACGGGCGCAACCGGAGCGCGGGGCGCAACCGGCGCTGAAGGTGATGCGGGTCCCAGGGGCGCGACCGGAGCAACGGGTGGTACCGGCGCGAGGGGAGCCACTGGTGCGACCGGTGCTGTTGGTGCGACTGGTCCGATCGGTCCGCAGGGTCCGACCGGGTCCAATGGTGCTACCGGCGCCACTGGTGCCACTGGTGCCACTGGTGCGACGGGTCAGACCGGTGCGTCGGGTACGAACGGCACCAACGGCACCAACGGTGTCGACGGCGCGACGGGTCAGACCGGCGCCTCGGGTGCGACTGGTCCGACGGGTCCACAGGGACCGGCCGGTGCTGACGGCGCGACTGGTGCAACGGGTCAGACCGGTGCGTCGGGTACGAACGGGACGAACGGTGCGACGGGTCAGACCGGTGCGTCGGGTACGAACGGCACGAATGGTGTCGACGGCGCGATTGGTGCCACTGGTCCGACGGGTCCGCAGGGCCCGGCTGGTGCGACGGGTCAGACCGGTGCGTCGGGTACGAACGGAACGAATGGAGTCTAAGGCGCGATTGGTGCCACTGGTGCCACTGGTGCGACGGGTCAGACTGGTGCGTCGGGTACGAACGGCACGAATGGCACGAATGGTGTCGATGGCGCGACAGGTGCTCAGGGTGCGACTGGTCCGACGGGTCCGCAGGGCCCTGCTGGTGCCACCGGTGCCACTGGTGCGACGGGTCAGACCGGTGCGTCGGGTACGAACGGTACGAATGGTGTCGACGGCGCGATTGGTGCCACTGGTGCGACGGGTCAGACTGGTGCGTCGGGTACGAACGGCACGAATGGTGTCGACGGCAAGGACGGTGCCGTCGGGGCGACAGGCCCGGTGGGTCCGACCGGGCCGCAGGGCGCCACCGGCGCGACTGGTGCCACCGGCGTCGGTGCCACGGGTGATGCCGGTGCTACCGGTGCCGCCGGTGAGAACGGCGCGACCGGTGAGAAGGGTGCCACGGGAGAGGCCGGTCTTGCCGGTCCGACTGGTGCAGCCGGCCCGACGGGTGCGACTGGTGCCACCGGAGCCGGCGAGCAGGGTGCAACCGGCGCGACGGGTGCAACCGGCGGTGTCGGTCCGGCTGGTCCCACGGGTGCTACGGGCGTCATCGCCGCCACGGGCGGCTCGGGTGCCACAGCGACGGTCATCGACGCGACGTTCTCCCGCATCACGGTGTCTTGCCCCGCCGGCAAGGCGGTCGGCGGCGGCTACCTCGCCAACAGCAAGAACCAGGAAGTCGTCGGTTCCTACCCGTCCGATGCCGCGGGTGCGGCGCAGCTCGGTGGCACCGCGGCGTCCTGGACCGTCAAGTACGACCCGACCGGTGGCTTCAACGGCATGACGGTGTACGTGGTTTGCGGCTGATGGTTCGGCCGTGAACGGGGGCGGGCTTCGGCCCGCCCCCGTTCGCGTTCTCGGGTCAGCGGTGCCGGGGCGCGACGGAAGCCTCGCTCGGCCGGGGCCGGGCTCAGCGCAGGGGGATGAGGCCGCTGGTGCCGCGAGTCGCGGCGTCCGGGCTGTCGGGGTAGAAGCGGAGGTTGTTGAGCGTCGCTTCGCGCTCGGGAGCGGGCACCCCGGGGTGCAGCAGCACCCGCCGGCACGCGGCCGCGCCGTCGTCCTTGTGCGGCGTGTAGTACGCCGAGATCGAGACCTCGTAGTCGAGCCGCCACTCGTACACGGCGGGCTCCAAGAAGAGCGCCTCGGCCGGTCGGGGGATCCGCAGGCCGGTCGACGCCAGTGCGTACGCAGTGGCGTGCCGTCCGGCCACGCGTGCGGCGGCGGCGGCGTGGCAGAGCCACTCGGCGCGCCACGGCACGAGGTCGTAGGCCTGCAGGTAGGCATCGATCACCGTCGACACCGGGTGGCCCAATTTGGTGCGCAGGTGCCCCACCGCCATCCAGGCCACGGCCTGCTCCTCGACGAAGCCGCCGCCCATGGCGGCCCGCCGTTCGTAGGCCTCCAGGGCCAGCGCGTCCTCGCTCGCGTCACGGAGCGACTGCGCCAGGTAGAACTGGTAGCGGGGCCGCAGGTCCCCGTCGCCCTCGCGCACGGCCCGTTCGAGCACGGCGGCGTCGTCGAGGAACTTGCGGGGATTGCGGGAGCGGGCACCGTCTTGGTGAGACCGGAAGCGCAGGCCGGCGACGACACCGCCGTTGCGCGCACCGTCGGGCGCGGCCGCGAACTCGTGGAGCACGCCGCGGTACCGATACGGGAGACGGGTCGAGGTGATGGCCGGGCGCGTGAACTCGAGGCCGAAATGCTCGATCATCACCGAGAAGTGGTCGCCCGCCAGGCCGTTGCAGAACGTCGT
Source organism: Actinomycetes bacterium (assembly GCA_031359995.1). Lineage (GTDB taxonomy): Bacteria > Actinomycetota > Acidimicrobiia > Acidimicrobiales > Ilumatobacteraceae > JANMAT01. Next base: position 19,754 of record JANMAT010000109.1, on the reverse strand, counting down.
GCGGTCGAAGCCGTCGGTGAACACGCACACGGTGTCGGCGTCGATCATGAGCGCGAAGTCGCCGTGGTGGGCGGCGAGCTCGAGCGCCTTCGACCGGTTGTAGGCGAAGTCCTGCCACGGCACCTCATAAAGGGCGCCGGGCAGGTGGCCGAGGGCGCGCCGGACCATGTCCTGCGTGCCATCGGTGGAGCCCGTGTCGACGATGCACCACGCGTCGATGCCGGGCAGCGCGGACGCGACACACCGCTCGATGACGTGGGCCTCGTTCTTCACGATCATCGTGAGGACGATGGTCGGTGTGGCCATGGTGGCGCCTGCGGTCAGCTCTTCGGCTTCAGCGACGGATCGATGGTGTAGGCCTTCTCGAGGTACTTCGTGCCCTCGTCGGTCTTCCCGTCGGCGATCAACACGGTGCCGAGGTTGTACAGGCCAGCGGCGTTCTCGGGCTGCAACCCGATGAGCTTGGTCAGCAGGGTGACCGCGTTGGTGCGGTCACCCTTCGAAGCGTAGGCCAGGCCACCGTTGTACAGCGCCGAGGGGAACTGGGGATCCACCGCAAGCGCGGCGTTGTACTTCTCGATGGCCACGTCGTACTGCTTGGCCGTGTGGGCGATCTGACCGAGGTTGAACAGCGCGTACTTGTTCCTCGGATCCTTGGCGAGGATCTCGTCGTAGAGCTTGGTGGCGTCTGCGATGTTGCCCGCCTGATGGAGCGCCAGCGCCTGCGAAAGCAGGTCGGCGTTCGCGTCGGCGACTGTGGTCGAGGAACCGCCGACGACGGCGGTGACGATCGTGGTGCTTCCCGAAGGTGCGGCGACGCTGGTGGTGCTGTCGGGCGCCGTGGCCCGGCCGCTCAGGAAGCCGCCGCCGGCGGCCAGCAGCAAGCCGGCGCCGATCAGGATGATGTTGCGGGTACGCGCCCCGCTGCTCACCGGGGGCGGCGGCGGCGCGTAGCCGCGGGCCTGCACGTTCGTGTCCATCGTCATTGCTTCCTCCCGCTCCCCGGAAGTGTAGGAGGCGCCTTGACCTTCTGTGCTCGCGCAGGTCCGATGTCCTCTGAACCTTCACACGGACCGGGTCATACGGTGGCGGGATGATGAGCGGAGTGTGGTCGTGAGACTGAACCTGGGGTGTGGCCGGCAGCCGATGGCGGGTTGGACGAACGTCGACATCGTGAACCTGCCGGGTGTCGACGTGGTCGCCGACCTTGACGCGTGCGCCACGGTGCCGCTGCCGTTCGCCGCCGATAGCGCGAGTTCGGCCAGCCGTACTACTGGCGGGCCGACTACGGCTATCGGGGCGATTGGGACGTCGAGTCGGTGACCCTGAAGCTGCACGCAGCCGACCATCCCGACCGGGCGTTCGAGGCGGTGATGGCCAAGGTGAACCGGGACCGGAACGTGGTGAGTGAGATGACCGCCGTCCTCACGGCGGTCAAGCCCGCTCGTCAACCTGATCGTTCACTCCAGCACTCGACGTTGGTGCTTTTCGACTTCGGGTAGCCCCCGGCGGTCAGAACTGGCGGCCAGGCCCGGTGCGGATGGTCCTGGGGTTGATCGGTACACCGTTCACCGAGACCAGCGACGCAGAGGGCTGGTAGGTGGCGTTGGTGTTCACGTCCACCTTCGTGATGGCCGCAGAAGTGTCCGGCGTGCCGAGTGTGAGCGTCAGCTGCTTGGTGCCCGGGTTCCACGTCAGTGTGCTGCCGGTGAAGGTCACCGTGGGTCCGGTCACGTAGGCGGCCGAGCCGAGCACCAGCGAGCCGGCGTTCGGCACGCAGCCGCCAGGCGTCGTCATCACGAGCGTGTCCGGGGTGCCGCCGGGCCCGTCGGTCAGCCGCGCGTTGACGACGAGCGACTGAGCCGAGGCGTCACCGACCCAGGTCGGGCACATCGTGCCCGCCCGGATCGCCTGGTCGAACGTCACGACCATGGCGTCGCCGACTTGGAGCAGACCCCGCCCGGACAAGCCGCCGACGTTCGTGAGCGCCACGGTGCTGGCGCCCCAGTTCTCCACGGAGAACGGGGTCGGCGCTGTCGTGAACTGGTTGCCGGCCCGGTCGGTGACGACGAGGTGGAGCTCGTAGCTGCCGTTGTCGAAGCCGAGCATGGAGCGGGTGAACGTGAGTGGCTCGTTGTTGAGCGTGCGGAGCGTCGTCCATGTGCTCTCCGGCGTGGTCTTCAAGCGGTACTCGAACACCACGTTGCGGACGCCGCTGCTGTCAGACATGAGGCTGGCCGGATCATCCCCTGCCGTCGCTGCGAAGGTCACCGAGGACCCGCCGATCGTCGAGGTGGCGAGGGGGGTGACGATCCTGCCCGTCGGTGCCTTGGTGTCGAGCAGCACGGCCTGGCGGGTCGTGAACGTGGTGTTGCCGGCGACGTCGGTGACACGTGCCCGCACGCGGTAGGACCCGTCGGCGGGTAGCGCTGGCGTGAACGAGACCTGGAAGTTCGTCGCCGATGCCGTCGACGTGCCGATGAGGACGTCGTTGCACGGTGTGCCGGTGCAGTAGAAGTAGGTCACGTCGCCCACGCCGGACGCTGGTGTGGGGTCGGTGGCGCTCATCGAGAGCACGAAGTCGCCCTTGATGTTGGCCGGGACGGTCAGCGTGCCCGGCACCGGAGCTGTGCTGTCGATGCGGATCGGCGGGACGTGGACCGTCTCAGCGTTGCCGGCATCGTCGGTGGCGCCGTAGTGGAGCGTGTAGGAGCCGTCGGCGTCGAGGGTGAACGGCCCCTCGTACGGCTGCGGCGCTCCAAGGCCGATCGGCGTGTCGACCGTGTAGGAGATCTCGGCTGACGGATCGTCCGCTGTCAGCGTGACGACCACGTCTGAGGTGTACCAGCCGCTCGTACCGAGCGTGCCTGCGAGCGAGATGCTCGTGGCCGGGGCGACGACGTCGACCTCGTAGGTGATGGGGCTCGTGGCCGTGCCCGACGGGCCGGAGGCGATGGGGGTGAACGTGCCGCCGAGGGTGCCCACAGTGAGGTCTACCGTGCCGCTGCCATCTGCCAGCGCGGTTGCGTGGCCGATGACCGCGTTCCCGGGAGAGGACGCGACGGTGATCGCTTCACCCGCCTGAAAGTTGCTGAACGTGCCGCCGAGCACCGGAGCGCCACCCCTCACGACCTGGCCGGGCTTGATGGTGAAGGTGGGAGTGTCGATGGGCACGGCGGCCGACGGTGAGCTCGGCGCGCTGTCCCATGTGAGGAGGTGGGCTGTCACCCGGTACCTCCATGTGCCGGTGGGTACTCCGATGTCGGTGCACTGGAAGCCGAACGCGCTGGCGCAGGTCACGGGTGAACTGGCGCCGCCGCCGTCGGGTTCGCGTGTCACGGAGTACGTTGCCGCCGTCACACCGTCAGACGTGGCCGACGAGGTCCATGAGATGATCGTGTTTCTGGCGGCGCGGCTGGCGAGCGGGGCCGCCGGCGCAGCGAGCACGTCGGCTGCGGTCTGAGCGTCACTCGTGCCCGAACCGAAGAACGAGGCGAAGGCCCACGTCACCGGCGCGAGCACGGCGGCGCCGAGGAGGCCACCCACGATCAGCCGCGTGCGGCGGGTACGGAGCGAAGTTCCGGCGCTCATGCCACCACCTTCACCTTCACCGAGAGGGGAATGGTGAACAGCACGCCCTGGCACTCGGACGGCGCCGAACCGCTCAGGGTCACCGTGATCGGCACGCTCGTCGGGTCGCTGCCCAGGATTGGCGTCGTGGTCAGTGATGCGGGCGCCGTGACGGTGACGTTGGTTCCGGGGCAGGCGTTCTCGGACCCCGAGACCACGGTGCCCACGGTGACGCTGTCGAGCACCACCGGGAACGGGTTCGGGTTGGTGATCGAGGCGCTGAGCGTCTTCGTAGCGCCCGGATAGAGCTTCTGGGCCGTGCCGGTGAGGCCCTGAGTCGTGACATTCACGTCGATCGTGGCGATGATGATGGCCTGGCCCGAGCCGCTGGCGGGGGCGGTGAAGAAGGCGTAGGCGCTGCTCCCCAGCGCGGCCACCGAGAACACCAGAACGGCGACGACGGCGAGTCGCAGGGCCCTCATGGCTTGGTCGCCGTTCCTGTGAAGGTCAGTTTGAGTGTGGCACCGAGGCAGACGGTCTGGTTCCGGTTGGTCTCGTCCATGACTACCTGCAGCCACTTCGTCGGATCGGTGATGCCGAGCGTGCTCAAACTCGAGCTACCGGGTGGTGCGAGGCTCATGCCGTTCAACACCGCGGCGGGCACGGTGACGACGCGGAAGTTCGAGTTGGCGCAGCCGGGCTTCGTGCTGGAGACCGTGGCGTTGAGCGTCACGATCTTGAGGGCGAACGAGAACGGGTTGGTGAACCGCACGTCGACCGGGCCCGGACTTCCCGGGGCGACGCCGCTGGCTGCGTCGCCGGAGATGGTGAACCCGGTGTTGGTGACGACGAACCAGCAGTAGGTGCGTGGAGTGCTGCGGTTGCCGACCCGGTCGATGGCGTAGACGTTGAAGCAGTGCTGGCCGAGCGACAGGTTGTTGTAGCGCGTCGACTCCTCGCATTCCGAGGGGGTTGCCGCATCGAGCGCGCACTGCATCCTCACGCCGGTGTGGTCGGTGTTGTTGTCACCGGGCGCCTTCGGGTCGATCGGCTTCGTGAACGAGAAGCTGGCCGTCGTGGCGTTGATGGTGTCGTCAGGTTTGATGGTGATGATCGGCGCCGGAGGCGGCGTCGAGTCGATCATGAAGGTGCGGGAGCCGCCGCTGGAGGCGTTGCCGAGCCCGTCCGTGGCCACTGCCTTGGCGTTGTAGGTGCCGTCGGCTGGGCGGGCGAAGGCGAACTTCCAGGTCGTCGTGCCGGCGGCGGGCAGCAGGACGGCTGGGTTCGAGGCGAATGCGCTGCCGTTCCAGTACTTGAACGTGCCCAGGCTCTGCACCGAGACACTCACGGAGGCGACGCTGGTGGCGTCGATGGCGGTGCCGCAGATGCCCACGGGCGCGCAACCTGCCGCCCAATGGGCGGCGTTGTAGCGGGAGTTGTTGGCCGGGAAGGTCGTGGTGACGGTCGGCGGGTTGCGGTCGATCGTCCAGGTACGGCGAACGCTGGGGCCACGGGTGTTGCCGCCGGTCAGCACAGCAGCGACGACGAACGTGTGCCGGCTGCTGCCGAGGCCCGTGTAGGCCTTGGGGCTGGTGCAAGTGCGGTACTCGTCCCCGTCGAGCGCGCACCGGAACGTGACGTTCGCCGCCGGGTGCGTGAAGGCGAAGGTTGCGGTCGTCGAGGTGGTGACCGAGCCGTCAGCCGGACCGTTGGTGACGGTAGGGGAGTTGTTCGGTGTCACCGACTGGGCCGCGGGAGCGCGGCTTGCTACCAGGGCGCTCGCCGCCACACCCATCGTCACCATCGCACCCACGCGCCACCGCCACGTGCGCGATGCAGGCATCCACCCCATCAAAGGACTCCTCGCCGAAGGAACAGAAACGGCCGACTGGTCGGGGGACCGAAGTCCCCCGACCGAGATCAACGTCAGGGAGTCGTCGTGCTTCCGGCGACCGTGAAGGTCACGGTGGCGCCAAGGCAGGTGTTCTGGTTCACGCCCGCCACGTCCTCAAGCTTGAGGGACAACGTAGTGGCCGCGTCGTTCGAGCCTGGGTCGAGCAAGTGAGTCGCGGCAGGCGGCTCGTTGGTCGGCGTTACCTTGCAGACCAGGGGGTCGAGAGTGGCCCCGCCCTTCGTCACCACGACGCCGGCAATCGAGAGCGGACCGAGCTTGATCTTGACGCTGTTGTCGTTGACCGCCTCGATGGTCCCGACGTTCGTCGCTTCGCCCGGGATGAGTTCGGTCGCGAGAGTGAAGCGAGTGAACGAGATGCCTTTGAGCGTGTTTGTCACGTTCGCGCTTCCCGTTCCGGAGCCGTTGGTGCTGAAGAATGCGAAGGCCGCCGAGCCGATGCCGACCGCGCCCACCACGCCTGCACCAGCGATGATCATCTTCTTGGTCAACTTCATGAGTGAGAAACTCCTCTAGTCGTGGATGACTCAAAGGCGCCGGTCTCGCCGTCTGCTCCAAGGGGCAAAGAGCGACCAGGTAGAAGGTCTCCATTTCACCGCCCGCCTACGGCCCGTCGTCGGCGGCCCGTGCCAGCACCCTAGGAAGACGTGCGCCCTACGAGGTCGGACCATCACGGTCTGTAACCGTCATGAAACACTCAACTCGGGCGGCATCCATTGACTGGTGCGAATGTCCAGCGTGCGGGCATGTTCCTGGAGGGAGTCGTCGCTCGGTCGCCGCTCAGCGCCCGGTCGAACCCATGGCTCGTGATCGACAGGCGGTGGCGGGGAGCGGCGGGGCCTCACGGGCAGTGAGTGGTAGCACTGCCACCCATATGTAACTTGATGCCCGAGCTGATCCTCTGCTCCACGGTGGTCATGGCGGGTACGTTCGGCGGCGATATGAGTGATGGAGAGACGTTGAGCTCGCCCCCGATCCGGTCGGATGGGTGGTGGCTGCCCGCTTGACGTCACATCGCAGACGCCCGAGGGTCCGCGGTGTCGATGTTGGTCGGTTCGAACCCCTCGCCCGACCGCGCGCTGACGCAGCAGGCACGGTCGCCATATGGTCCGATCGTGGTTCACGCTGCAGGTCGTACGCCGTTCGCAGTCTGCCCACTCTGCCGCGGGGCTGGGGTGCTGGTGCGGGAGGTGCCGTGCGACGGGCACCCGTCGTACGTGGCCGGTCTGCCGTCGATCATGCGCTGGAACCGGTGCGACGACTGTGGCCACGTGTACACCGAGGGGTTCTTCGACGCGGAAGCGTTGTCGCTGCTGTTCTCGTCGGCGCACGACTCCCAGACTCCCGGGGACCACGCGGAATCCCAGCGGTTCGTGTGGGCACCGACCGTCGAGAAGGTCACGTCGTACGTGAGCTACCCGCTCGGCGTGTGGCTCGACGTCGGTATGGGGAACGGTTCGCTCTTGTTCACCGCCGCCGAATGGGGCTACGAGCCGGTGGGCCTCGACATGAGGCCTCAGACCGTCGAGCGGATGTCGGCGTTCGGTGTGGAGAGCTACTGCTGCGACTTGCTCCAGTTCGAGCCGATCAAGCGGATGCACGTCATCTCCCTGTGCGACGTGCTCGAGCACGTGCCGTACCCGCGTCGGGTGCTGCAGAAGGCGAAGAGCCTGCTGGTCGACGACGGGGTGCTCCTGTTGTCCATGCCCAACATCGAGTCGCCGATCTGGCGGATGCTCGACGAGGCCGGCGCGAACCCGTACTGGTCGGAGATCGAGCACTACCACAACTTCTCGCGCTCCAGCCTCGTGGCGCTGCTGCAGAGCGAAGGCTTCGAGTTCGTCCACTACGCCGTGAGTCGACGGTGGCGCGTGACCATGGAGGTCGTCGCCCGCCCAGCCTGCGCATAGTGGCCGACCTACTGCCATGCCCCTCAGAACTGAAGGCCGCTGCTGGCGGTCTGCTTGACCGTGGTCTTGATGGGCACGCCGGCCGTCGAGATGAGCGAAGCGGACGGGGTGTAGCCCGCTTTGCCGCCGGTCGGTGCCGTGGTGGCCGATCCACTGGCGGCGAGGCTGATCGACACCAACAGTGTCTTCGAGCTCACGGTCCAGCTCGCGGTGGCGTTGAACGTGGCGCCGGCCGCGGCCACGTAGCCCGTGTTGCCCAGGTCGAGGGTGCCGAAGTTGATCAGGCAGGTGCCCGAGCTCAACGTCAGCGTGTCGTTGCCGGCGCCCCCGTCGGTCAGGGTCACCGTCACGCTCTGGCTCTGGTTCGAGCCGTCGCCCGACCACGTGCTGCAGAAGCTGCTCACCGCCATCGCCTGCGTGTAGGTGATCGTCAGCGAGTCGCCCAGCTGCACCAGGCCGGCAGTGCCGAGCAGCAGGTTGCCGGTCACCACCGTGTTGGCCGCCCAGTTCTGCACCACGAACGTGGTCGTGGCCGACGTGACCGTGTTGCCCGCCTTGTCGGTGGCGGTCAGGCGCAGGTCGTAGGTGCCGTCGGCGAACGTGGTCATGTTCTTCGAGCCGGTGGTGGTGCTGCCGGTCGGGTCCAGCAGCGTCGCCCACGTGGACGTGCCTGACAGCTTGTACTCGAAGATGGCGTTCGATCCCGAGGTGGTCCACACCGCCGGGGAATCGTCGACCGTGGCGGTGAACGTCACCGCACTGCCGCCGATGGTGGCTCCGTTGGCCGGCGCCGTGATCGAGGCGGTGGGCGCGGTGGCGTCGAGCACGATGGTGCGCTTGGTCGACGTGGTCGACCGGCCGGCCACGTCCTTGGCCACCGCCTGCACCTGGTACGTGCCCTCGGTCATGCCGGTCGGCCAGGTGGCGCTGTAGCTCGGCCCCGTGGTCGACGTGGCCAGCCCGACAGACGGCGTGCACGAGCTGCCGAAGCAGGCGTCGTAGCGCACGCTGGCCACGCCCGAGCCGACGTCGGACGCCGTCGACGTGAGCGCCGTCGTGGTGTTGATGTACCCGCCAGGGGAGAACGTCACCGTGGGCGACGACAGGTCGACCTTCACCGAGCCCGAGTAGTTCGACGTCTGGCTCAGGTTGTCGGTCGCGTCGGCCGTGAGCGTGTGCTCGCCCGTCGTGCTCACCGAGAACGTCGTCTGCGTGCCCGCCACCGTCGTGGCGCCCGCGCTGTCCAGGTCGTAGGTGAACGAGGCGATGCCGGTACCGCTGCCGTCGGTCGCCTTCAGCAGCACCGACACGGCCGACGTGTACCACCCCAGCAGACCGGCCGTGCCCGTGGGCGTGGCCGTGATGACCGGTGGCTCCACCAGCACGGTGAACGAGACCGAGTCGGCGGTGGTGGCCGTGCCCGACGCCGTGAGCGTGTGGGTACCGCCGACCGCATTGACCGGAAGCGACACCGTCAACGGCGACACGTTGCCCGTGGCGCCCACCGTCACCGTGGCGATCGGCGTGCCGGTGCCGTCGATCAGGATCTGCACCGACTCGCCCACGTCGAAGTTGGCCAGCGACGCGCCGGCCACCGCCTCGCCCGGGTGCAACTGCTGCGCCGCGGTGATGGTGAACGTGGCCGCGGCGACGGTGACCGTGCTCGAGGCCGGGCCGGCGTCGCCTGTCCACGCCTGGAACGCCGGCGTCACCTTGTAGCGCCACGCACCCGCGGGTACGGCGTGCTCCACGCAGCTCAACAGTGCCGTCGGTGCCGAGCAGGTGACCGCCGTGGCGGCGTCGTTGGCGTCCAGCCGCGTCACCGCGTACGACGTGGCCGCCACGCCCGTGGTGGTCAGGGTCGAGGCCGCCCAGCTGACGGTGACCGTGCGGCCGGCCGCCACCGCGGTGGGCTGCAGGCCGGCCCCCAGCGTGTCGGCCGTCGCCGTGGTGCTCGACGTGCTCGCCGCGAACCACTTGGCCACCGCCGGCCCCGCGGGCAGGGCCACCAGTGCGAGAGCGGCGATCGACCCGAGCACCACGCTCCGCCGCAACGACCTCATCGCTTCACCGTCACCGCGAGCGGGATGGTGAACGTGGCGCCCTGGCACGCCTGCACGGCGCTCACCGACAACCTCGCCGCATCGGTGAGCACGAACGGCTGCGTGGCGTTGGCCGCGATCACCGTCGTCGGCAACGTGCCGGGCACGATGCTCACGTACGTCGGCCCGTCGCAACCGCCGGCGGACGATGAGATGGCCGACGCCGGGTCCACGGCCACGGCACTGAGCACGACCGAGAACGCGTTCGGGTTCGTCACCGAGATCGTCAGATCGGCGGCCCCGCCGGGATACAGCGCGGTGGCCTCGGTCGACACGCTCAGCGTCGCGCCCGTCATGCCGGCCACGTGCCCCGTGCTCGTGCCGGTGCCGCTGTTGGTCCAGTAGGCGGCCGCGCCGAAGGCCAGGGCCGACACGCCGATGCTGGCGGGCACGCTGAGCACCAGCCAACGGCGCCGTCTCGTCCGGTTCCGCGTGCGCGGATGCCAGCGGCGGGTCACGGCTGGAGCGCCGATCCGGCGTACTGCAGTTGGATCGTCGTACCCATGCACGCGGACTGCTCGGTGTCGAGCGCCCGCATGGTCACCTCGGGCCAACGGGTCGAGGCCACGCCGAGCTCCGAGAGCGTCTTGGTCGAGCGGGCCGGTACGACGATGGCGACGGATGTCGCCTCGAGCTGACGGGTCACCTCGAAGTTCTCGACGCCGTTGCAGCCCGGAACGTCCTGCGCGGCCTTGGTCGTGGTCGCCGCGACCACCGTGGTGACGCCCACGATCTTGATCTCGAACGCGAACGGGTTGTCGATGACCAGATCGACCGTGGCGGCCACGCCGGGCGTCAACGTGCCGCCCAGGTCGCCGGTGACCTTGAAGCCGCTGTCGAGCACCACCGACCAGCACGTCTGGGCGGGCTCGCCGGCGTTGCCGGCGTTGTCGATGGCCTTCACCAGCAGGCAGTGCTGGCCCGACTTCAACTTCGTGGCACTGAAGGGTGACGCACAGGCGCGGTAGAGGAACACGTCGAGCTTGCACTGGAAGGTGTAGGTCGGTGTCTCGGACAGGATGCCCGTCGCGAACCAGGTGATGCGTGCCGTCGTCCGGGTGGTCAGCGTGTCGGGCACGTCGCCCCACTCGACGACCGACGGCCCCGCCGTGTCGACCGAGAAGGTCCGCCCGACCGGTCCGGCCAGCGCGGTGGCGTTCCCCAGGGTGTCGAAGGCCCTGATCGACGCGGTGTAGCCACCGTCGGACGGGCGCGCCGGCACCGACAGCGCCCACGTGGTCGTGCCGGTGGCATCCAGGTAGGTGACCGCGTCGGTGGTGAACGCCGCGCCGGTCCAGTACCTGCCTGTGCTGGTCTGGCGGATCGCCACCGAGACCTTGGCCACGCCGTGTGCATCGGTCGCCGTGCCGCAGAGACCGGGGGCGTTCGTGCACACCGCCGACCAGGCGTCGGCGTTGAGGGTGGCACCCTCGGCCGGGCCGGTGACCGTGATGGTCGGCGCGGTCCGGTCGAGCACGAACGTGCGCGTGTCAGCCGCGCCGCGGTCGCTGTCGCCTGCGGTGGCCGCCACCTTGAAGGTGTGCGAGCCGTCGCCGAGCTCGGTGTAGGTCTTGCCCTCCGTGGGACACGACGCGTACGTGCCACTATCGATCGCACACTGGAACCCCACCCCGGACTGCGTGTTGGTGTACGTGAAGGTGATGGACGCCGCGTTCGTGACCGCGTCCGCGGCAGGGCCGTCGACGATGGTGGACGCCGGCGGTGGTGGGGTCACCGGCGAGGCCGGAGCGATGCCGGCCACCAGCGTCAGCGACGCACCGACTGCAACCACGAACACGCTGGCGGGCCAGCGCCAACCGCGCCGACCAAAAGATGTCGACCGCACGTCACCTCCTTCGGATGGTCCGGATCGTTCGGGTCACGGCCCGGGTGGACCGTGGCCGGCGACGACCGATCAGATCGGGGTGGCCGAGGTGAGCTGGAAGGTGACGGTGGCGCCCTTGCACACGTCCTGATCGACGGAGCCGTCGTTCACCATCGACACCGTCAGGTTGCCGAGCGCGGTCGCCGACTGGTTCGCCGCCACCGTCGTGTTCTGGTTGTAGGTGGTGGCCGAGATCTGGCAGACGTTGTTGATCTCGTGGTTGCTGCCGTCCTTGGCCGACACGGTGGCGCTCACCGGGCCGATGCGCACGGGCGCCGCCGAGTTGTTCGCCACCGTCACCGCCAGCGTGGCCGTACCACCCGGGATCAGATCGGCCGACAGGGTGCCGTCGAGCACGATGTCGCCGTTGGTCACGTTGCCGACGTTGCCCGAGCCGGTACCGGTGCCGGTGCTCGACCAGAAGGCGTACGCCGTACCGCTCACGGCCAGGGCCGCGATCACCGCACCGCCAACGAACAGCTTCTTGCGCATCCTCATGGTGGGAACTTCCTTCGTCGTGAGGGGAGGAGCGGGCCGGCGCGGGCGCGCCGATTCGCTCCCCGATCCATCGGCCGCTGGGGCGCCGTTCTTTACCCCTCGCAGCCGAATGCCGCGTCGTCGGCCCGATCGGGTGAGGTGTCCTGACCCCGGGCAGACGATGGCCCGGACGTATCGGTGCCGATCCAGATGTCGCGCTGAGAAACCCGGTCGCTATTGGCGCACCGGCCCGGTACCGTGACCGGCGATGCCAGCACATGTCGAATGCCCTCACCTCACCAAGGCTCCGGTGTCGCCGGGCGGCTAGGGACACCCCCTTCCCGCTCCGATGACCCGGAGGCCGCCACCGTTCACCCGGTAGCGGCCTCCCCGCTTTTTCGCCCCGGTGACGTGCGGGCTCGGCGCCCGGTGCCGGTCTCACTCCCATCCAACCCCTCCAGAGGAGGGCTCTCATGAGCACCACCAAGATCACTGAACGCATCACCATCGCCACCCGCCTCGCCACCTTCGGCGACACGTGGCCCACCAACTACGCCACCGACCTGCCCCTCCTGGTGGCGGCCCTCGACGACGACGAGCCCATCGAGGGTGACCGCCTCGCCGCCATCCGCAGCCGCGTCATCGACGCGCGCGGCGCCTTCCCCTGGCCCGGCGGTCGCTGGGCCGGCTGGTATGCCGACGACGCCTCCCTCCTTTTGGAAGACTTGGCCGTGACCGCCGCCTAGAGCCCAGGCGGTCAGACGGCGAGCCCAACGTCCCACCAACGAACGGACCCGACGATGACCGCCTCAGCAGTACCGACCCTGGAGGACCCCGCACCGCCCAAAGTCGCCCGCCTGGGCGACCTTCGGGTGCTCGTGCTCGACGTGACCTTCCGCCCCATCGCCGCCATCGGCTGGCAGCGGGCCGTCACGCTCGTGCTCGGCGGGTCCGCCGAGGCCGTCGTCGACACCGATCGCATCGTCACGTCGCCGTCCGTCGCCCTCGTCGTCCCGTCGGTCATCCGGCTGACGGGACGGGCGCTGGTCGTCGGGCGGCGCCGCGGCATGCTGGCCCGCAAGCGCACGGTCCACGAGCGCGACAAGTGGACCTGCGCCTACTGCGGCCTGCGGGCCCACACCTCGCTCGAGCGCGACGACATGACCGTCGACCACATCGTGCCGCGGTCGCGAGGCGGGGCGAACAACGACTTCGGCAACCTCGTCACCGCCTGCCGACCGTGCAACGGTCGCAAGGCCGACCGCACCCCCGAGGAAGCGGGCATGCGCCTGCGCATCACGCCGCGCCCGCCCACGTGGGCCGAGCAGACCCGGTGGGCCCTCACGGGCGGGCCGGGCAAGCCGGTGCCCGAGGCGTGGGTGCCGTTCCTCGGTTCGCTCGCCGCCTGATCATCGGGCGGCAGGCCCCGCCGCTCGGCTAGACAGAGCGGCGGGGACGAACCGAGGGGGAGCGCGTCATGAGCATGGTGACCGTCGACAAGCTGGGGCTCGTGTGGGCGTCGATCTCGGCGCTGTGCCGCGACCTCACCGAGGAGCAGTGGAAGACCGCCACGGAATGCCCCGGGTGGACGGTGCAGGACCAGATCAGCCACCTCATCGGGACCGAGCGCATGCTCGGCGGCAAGCCTGACCGCGGCCACCATGCGCCCCCGAGCGACAACGTCCACAACCCCATCGGGGCGATGAACGAGAACCACGTCGACGAGCGCCGGGGACGCACCGGCGCGTCGGTGGGCGCCGAGTTCGACGAGGTCACCGCCGAGCGGCTCCTGCAGCTGCGCCGCTCCACCGCCGAGGACTTCGCCGTGCCGGCCCAGACGCCCACCGGCCCCGGCACCGTGGCCGACTTCCTGCACATCCGCGTCATGGACAACTGGGTGCACGAACAGGACATCCGGCGGGCCCTCGGCCGGCCCGGCCACCTCAGCGGCCCGGCGGCCGAGCACTCCATCGACCGGTTCCTCATGGGCGGGCCCATGGTGGTGGGCAAGCGGGCCGGTGCCGTCACCGGTCAGAGCGTGCGGTTCGTGCTCACCGGGCCCGTGCTGCGCGACGCCACCGTGGTGGTGGGGGAGCGGGCGGCCTTGAGCAAGGAGCCGGGCAGCGCGCCCACGGCCACCGTGCGGATGGGCTCGGGCGCCTACGTGACCGCCACCACCGGCCGCCAGCCCGGGTTGGCCCTGCTGGACGCCGGGCGCATCGCGCTCAGCGGCGACGTGGACCTCGGCCGGGCCGTGGTTGCCGGCCTGAACATCATGATCTGAGGTTCCCGGTCACGGCCGGTTCGCCGAGGGGTCGACAGGGAGGTGCCGAGCGGTTGCGGTTTCTCTGTCACAGCCCCCCGGTACGTTGATGGGTAGCGAGTTTCTTCCCGGCTCGCGGTTCGGCGCTACGGCGCCCTTCGAACGGTTCTCGATGCGCGCGTACGGGAGGTGGACACCATGGCTGCAGTCATGTCGGCGAAGGCGCTCGCCGCGCTCGATGTCGCTCTTGCCGACCGCGCCCAGCTGGAGCAGGGCTGGCGCCAGGTGCGCGAGCTCGAAGGCTGGCTCACGGCCCGGCGGGCCGCCCTGTTCCGGCGCGGTCAGGAGCTCGAGCTCGACGCCACTCGATCCATGGAGCACACCGGCGGCATGTCGCGCCGGCAGGCCAAGGACGCCGTGGCCCGTACCGAGGTGCTCGATGCCGCCCCGGTGTTCGAAGCGGCGCTGGTCGCCGGCGACGTCACCGATGCCCACGTCGACGCACTGGGTAAGGCCGTGAAGGCCACGCCCGAGCTGCTCGACGTGATCGACCGCCTGGTCGAGGTGGCGCCCCGCCTGTCGCCGGCCGCCTTCGCCGACCACCTGCAGCGCGTCGCCGTGGTCATCACCGCCGAAGACGCCGATGACGCCACCTTCGAACGGCAGCGCCGGGCCGCCAAGCTGTGGCGGTGGATCGACAAGGCCACCGGCATGTACGTGCTGCACGCCGAGTTCGACCCCGAGACGGGCGCCAAGCTGTGGTCGGCCATCGACCGCGAGGTCGAAGCCCTGTTCCACGGCCCGCCGGTGGCCACGTTGCCCGACGATCGGTCCGACCACAACGCCCACCTCGCCGCGCTGGCCCTGGCCAAGCTCGTCACCACCAACGACGGCGCCGCACCGGGCACGGGCACGCGCCGGGCCGAGCTGCAGGTGCTCATCGACGAGCAGACGCTGAGGTCGGGCAAGCACGCCGACACCGTCATGGAGCTGGCCGGTGGCGGCACGGTGCCGCTGTCGCGCATCCGTCAGCTGGCCTGCGAGGCCGACGTCATCCCCATCGTGCTCGGCGGTGACGGCGTGGCTCTCGACGTCGGCCGGTCCCGGCGGTTGGCCACGGCCGATCAGCGTCGGGCCCTCCAGGCCATGTATCCCACCTGCGCCATGATGCCGGGCTGCTCGGTGCCGTTCGCGCAGACCCAGATCCACCATCTCGACGAATGGGGTGCCCGACAGGGCGAAACGGATCTCGACAGCCTGCTGCCCGGCTGCCCGGGCCACCATCGCGACGAGCACACCGGCAAGATCCGGGTCGAGATGGACCCGGTCACGCGGGCCGTCACCGTGTACGACCGGGCCGGCAACGTCATCGCCCGCAGCGACGGCCCACCGGGCCGCACGGCGAGACCACCGGTCGATCCGCCGGAGCCACCGCCGTGAGCGAGGCCGGCGGCGGCGGCGCCCTCCCCGTTCACCGGAACTTCGGCGAACGGTCGGCGAACCGCGAGGAATCCGCCACCTCGGCGGCGCATGCTGACCTCCAACACCGCGAACGGCGGTTCGCCACCATCCTCATGGTCGGTGATGGCACTCGCGGCTCCGGCCCGGCGCGTCATCCACCCTCGAGCCTGCCGCGCTGCTGGGAAGTGGCCCCGGTGCGGCAGGCTCCTTCGCGCCCCGAGGTCGGCCGAGCTACACCAGCTCGTCACCGAACTCGTCGGCGCCGTCGCCGGGGTCGCCCGGCAGCACCAGATCCCAGCGGTCGCGGCAGTCCCCGCAGCGGTAGGCGACGATGTCGCCCGGTTCCCACACCCCGTCTTCGGGCGGGTGCGTGAGCAGGTGCGCCCGGCCGCCGCAGTCGACGCACACGATCACGGTCTCGGGTTCCAGCACCCGGCCGACGCTACCGTGCGCCCATGCGCGTGGTGGCGGGAACAGCGCGGGGTCGACGTCTGCTCGCCCCCGACGGACGGGAGACGCGCCCCACCGCGGACCGCGTGCGGGAAGCCACGTTCAACGCTCTCGGCAGCCTCGATGCCATCGACGGGGCGGTGGTCGTCGACCTGTTCGCCGGCTCCGGCGCCCTCGGCATCGAAGCCCTCTCGCGGGGCGCGGCCCACTGCACCTTCGTCGAGCAGCACCGAGACGCCGTCGCCGTGATCAGGCAGAACCTGGCCAGCACCGGCCTGGCCGACCGGGCGACCGTCGTCACCGCCGAGGTGGCCGGCTGGCTCGCCGCCCGGTCTGATAGGGGTGCCGACCGCGGCATCGACCTCGCCCTGGTCGACCCGCCCTACCGCTACGAGAGCTGGGGCGCCCTGCTCGCCGCTCTCCCGGCACCACTCGTGGTGGTCGAATCCAACCGCGACATCGACCCGCCACCCGGATGGGCAACCCTCAGATCCCGCCGCTACGGGACTACGGTGACGACGTTCCTCGCCCGTGACGAGGGATCAGACGACGACCCAGACCCGGACGCCCCGTGACCATCGCCCTCTACCCCGGCAGCTTCGACCCGATCCACAACGGCCACGTCGACGTGGTCGAAGAAGCCGCCGCGCTCTTCGGCGAGGTCATCCTGTGCGCCATGGTGAACCCGGCCAAGATCGACCCGCTGTTCGACATCGACACCCGTCGCCAGATGCTCGTCGACGCCGTGGCCCACGTGCCCGGTGTGCGCATCGAGCTGTTCCACGGCCTCGCGGTCGACGCGGTGAAGCAGTTCGGCGCCGACCTGCTCGTGAAGGGTCTGCGCACTGCCACCGACTTCGAGTACGAGACGCAGATGGCCCTCACCAACCGGGCCGTCGCCGGGGTCCGCACGGTGTTCGTGCCGGCCAACCCCGCCCGCAGCTTCGTGACGTCGACCTTCATCCGGGAGATCGCTCGCTACGGTGGGGACGTGAGCGCCCTCGTCCCCCCATCGGTCGCCACGTTGCTGAAAGAGCGCTACCCCCGATGAGCGGCTTCGACGACATCCACTCGATCAACGACTCCGAGACGCTGCTGCGTCGCACCATGGACATCATCGCCACGGCCCGCACGATGCCGCTGTCGAACTCGCCCATGGTCAACCGGGACGAGATCATCCAGCTCCTCGAGGAGGCGCTCAACCGCCTGCCTGACGAACTCCGCCAGGCCCGGTGGATGCTCCGTGAGCGCGACGAGTTCGTGGCCAAGACCCGCCGCGAGGCCGACGACATCATCGAGGCCTCCCGCGCCCAGGCCGAGCGCATGGTGCAGCGCACCGAAGTCGTGCGGGCCGCCGAGATGCGGGCCCGCCAGATCGTGGACGCGGCCGAGAGCGAGTCGCGCCGCATGCGCAACGAGATCGAGGACTTCTGCGACCAGCGCCTGGCCAGCTTCGAGATCATCCTCGAGAAGGTCGCCCGCACGGTGGCCACCGGCCGCGAGCGCCTGAACCTCGGCTCGCGCCGCGACGCACCCCCGACGGAGACCGACGCCGCGCAGGACAAGCGCGGCGGCGACTTCTTCGACTACGACCGCGAAGACGGCTAGCCCGCGGCTAGCCCGACCGATCGCCAACGTCGACCCGTCGGGCCGCACCGGCCCCCCGGTAGCCTGACCCGTCATGGCGACACAGGAGCGCGGCCCGATGGTCGTACCGGTCACCGAGCTGGTCCGCCACCCGGGTACTCACAAGCACGTCCATCTGGTCACCGACGCCGAGGGGCTCAGGCTGCCCGAGGCCCGCGTACCCGACGGTGCCGTCATCGACGTCGACGTCCAGTTCGAGGCCCTGTTCGACGGGGTCATGGTGCGCGGCACCGTCACCGCCCCGTGGGAAGGCATCTGCCGGCGCTGCCTCAACGCCGCCACAGGGGTCACCCGGGCCGATGTCGACGAGCTCTACCAGGTGGCACCCAAGACCGACGAGGCCTTCGCCTTCGACGGTGACGCCATCGACCTGGCCCCCCTGGTGCGCGAGAACCTGCTCGTCGAGCTGCCCCTCGCACCGGTGTGCCGCGACGATTGCGCCGGGCTCTGCCCCGGCTGCGGCACCGACCGCAACCAGAACTCGTGTTCCTGTGACACCACCCCGGTCGACCCCCGATGGGGCGCCCTCGGCGATCTGAAGGCCCAGCTCGGGCTGGACGAACCCCAGCGTTTCGACCCTCCCACCCCCTAGCCGCTAGGCTTTCTCGGCTTTCACGCACGAAGGAACCGCTCAACCCATGGCCGTCCCGAAGAAGAAGAAGTCCAAGTCCAAGAGCCGCAGCCACCGCGCCTCGGCCTGGAAGCTGAGCACTCCGTCGCGCAGCCTCTGCGCCCGGTGTGGTGCGGCCCGTCTGCCCCACACGGTGTGCGGGGCCTGCGGCTGGTACAAGGACCGCGTCGTCATCGACGTCGGCTGACGCCGCACCGGCGTGCCGACGGCAATGTCCGCCTCCACCATGCTCCCCGTCGCCGTCGATGCCATGGGGGGCGACAAGGCACCCGGTGAGATCGTCGCCGGTGCTCGTCTCGCCGCGTCCGAGGGCATTCCGGTCGTGCTCGTCGGCCGCGCCGCCGAGCTCGGCGACATCGGCGACCTCCCCGTCATCGAGGCCTCCGAGGTCATCGACATGCACGACGACCCCGCCGCCGCGGTGCGGCGCAAGAAGGACTCGTCCCTCGTGCGCAGCGCCGAAGCCGTGCGTGACGGCAAGGCGTCGGCCATGGTGTCGGCCGGCAACACCGGCGCCACCATGGCCTCGGCCCTCCTGCGCATGGGCCGCATCAAGGGCGTGTCCCGTCCGGCCATCGCCACGCCCATCCCCGTGCCGGGCTCCACGCCCACCATCCTGCTCGATGCCGGCGCCAACGCCGAGGTCTCGGCCGAGTGGTTGGTGCAGTTCGCCCAGATGGGCTCGGTGTTCTCCGAGCGGCGCTTCGGCGTGACCACACCCCGCGTCGGGCTGCTGTCCATCGGCGAGGAGCCGGGCAAGGGCGACACCCTCCGCAAAGAGGCCTACGAGCTGCTCACCGGCGTGGCGAACATCAACTTCATCGGCAACGTCGAAGGCCGCGACATCATGACCACCGAGGTGGACGTGGTCGTGGCCGACGGCTTCACCGGCAACGTCGTCCTCAAGACGCTCGAAGGTGGCATGAAGGCCATCGTGAAGGCGCTGCTCAGCGCCTTCACCGCCACCCCCGAGTACCAGGCCGCCACCGACGTGCTCATGCCGGCCCTGCTCGAGCTGTACTCGGTGCTCGATCCGGAGACCTACGGTGGCGCCATGCTCCTGGGTGTCGACGGTGTCTGCATCATCAGCCACGGTTCGTCGAACGCAGTGTCGATCCTCAATGCCGCAAAGGTGGCCCGCGACATGGTGGAGGCGGATCTCGTGGGTGCGCTGCGTGCCGCGATTCGCAACGTCGGCGAGTAGGTTGCCTGCCCGTGAGCACCCTTGATCGTCCCGCCGTCCTGAACCTCGTCAAGGACCGCCTTGCCGACATCCTCGAGATCGAGCCATCGGCGATCTCTGAGGGTTCCTCGTTCAGCGACGACCTCGATGCCGATTCGCTCGCCCTCATCGAGTTGGTCGAGGCCCTCGAAGAGGAGGTCGGCCGGCACAAGGCAGGCTTCCATATCGACGATGAAGACCTCGAAGACCTGAAGACCGTCCGG